>CAZISM010000021.1:0-57722 GCA_964541895.1 uncultured Cytophagia bacterium | reverse complement strand
TTTTTGGCGATCGCCACCAGGGTGTCGCGCACTTCGTGTATAAAGGTGTGTTCCCAGCCGATGATGTGACCGGCAGGCCACCAGGCGTTGATATAGGGATGCACGCCTTCCGTGACCATGATGGTACGATAACCCTGCACGCTAGCGTGGTCCTTGCGCGAATAATATTGCAGCTCGTTCAACCGTTCCAGGTTGAACATGATGCCGCCTTCACTGCCATAGATTTCCAGCCGCAGCAGGTTTTTGCAGCCGCTGGCCATGCGCGTCGAACTGAACACGCCCATGGCGCCGTTGCTGAAGCGGGCGAGGAATTGCGTAGCATCGTCCACCGTCACCTGGCCTTTGCCGCTAGCGCCGGCGATAGGCCGCTCTTTGATAAAGGTCTCTTCGGCACCGGTCACCGCCTCGATCTCGCCGATAAGAAAACGGGCCTGATCGATGATGTGGGCGTTCAGGTCGCCGTGCGCGCCCGAGCCGGCCACCTTTTTATCATGCCGCCACACCATGGGAAATTGCGGATCCACCAGCCAGTCCTGGAGATAAAAGGCGTTAAAATGGTAAATTTGCCCGAGTTTGCCTTCCTGTATCAGTTTCTGCGCCAGCACCAGCGCCGGCACGCGACGATAATTAAAGGCGATAAGATTGACCACACCGGCTTCCGCCGCCGCATCCCACATCTGACGCGCTTCCCGCACATTGAGAGCGGCCGGTTTTTCACAGATGACATGTTTGCCGTTTTTTGCAGCCGCCACGGCTATCGGCATATGAGTGGCGTTGGAGGTGCAGATATCCACCAGGTCGACGTCGTCACGCTGCACCATTTTTTTCCAGGAGGTCTCACCATTCTTCCAGCCGAATCGCCCCTGAAACGCTGCCAGAGATTCGGTGTTGATGTCGCAGGCCACCTGCATAACCGGCTTCATCGGCAACTCGAAAAATTTGGCCACATCGACATAGGCGTTGCTGTGACTGCGGCCCATAAACTGGGTGCCGACGATACCCACATTGATCTCTTTGCTCATAAGAACCTCCTGAAATATATTGCAGACCCAACTCGTGCTGTTCTATAGGCCAGCAGTATATAAAAATTTTGAGTATTAATCAAGTCATAAATTGCAGACTTGTGTCTCACCATTTTTTTCCGTACCTTTTTGCGCCGCCTCGGCAGACGGGCGGCTGTGTGCAGACTTTAATCCGGACCGGCAGATGAAATATATTGCGGATTTGCATATTCACTCCCATTTTTCCCGCGCTACCAGCAAAAACCTGATTCCGGAGCAGCTCTATATCTGGGCCCAGCGTAAAGGCTTGCACGTCATAGCGACCGGCGATATCAGCCATCCGCAATGGCTGGCGGAAATGCAGGACAAGCTCGAACCCACTGATGACGCGCCCGGACTTTATGTGCTGAAATCCGCGCTGCGACCCGCGTTGCAAAAAGAGATCCCGCACGCCTGCCAGTCCAACGTGTACTTTATTCTCTCCGGAGAAATCAGCAGCATTTATAAACGCGACGGCGCGGTGCGCAAAGTGCACAATGTGGTCTTTTTTCCCTCCCTGGAGTCTGTGGCCCATTTTCAATCCCGGCTGGACCGCATCGGCAACATCCGTTCCGACGGCCGTCCCATCCTCGGCCTGGATTCGCGCAATCTCCTGGAAATCGTTCTCGAAACCGATCCGGCCGGCGCCCTCATCCCGGCGCACATCTGGACACCCTGGTTCTCCATGCTGGGCTCGCAATCGGGCTTTGACAGCGTTGAGGCCTGCTATGCCGATCTTACCCCCCACATCTTTGCCCTGGAAACGGGACTTTCCTCCGATCCACCCATGAACTGGCGCCTCTCGCAACTGGATCGCTATAACCTGGTCTCCAATTCGGATGCCCATTCGGCGGAAAACCTGGCCCGCGAAGCCAATGTGTTCAACACCGACTTGAGCTATGACGCGCTGTTCGGCAGCCTGAAGCACAAAGAGAACGACGGCTTTTGGGGTACGCTCGAGTTCTTTCCCGAAGAGGGCAAATACCACATGGATGGCCACCGCAAATGCAACCGCATGACCAAGCCGGCCGAGACCATCCGCAACAACGGCCTCTGCCCGGTATGCGGCAAACCGGCTGTTCTCGGCGTCAGCTATCGCGTCGAGGAGCTGGCCGATCGGGCAGAAGGTTTTCATCCTGCTAATGCCAAATCCTTCGCCAGCCTGGTGCCGTTGCCCGAAGTGCTTGGTGAGGTGTTCAATGTGGGCCCGACCTCCAAAAAGGTCAAAGCGCTGTACGAAACCCTGCTGCAGGCATTGGGTCCAGAGCTGGCCATTCTTCTCGATTATGACATGGCAGACATTGAAAAAGCCGGCGGTCCGCTGGTGGCGGAAGCGATTCGACGCATGCGCAACGCCGAGGTCGACGCCCAGCCGGGCTATGACGGCGAATATGGCATAATCCGCCTGTTCAAGGAAAACGAGCGCGAAGCTATTTTGCAGCAGGCGGCGCTGTTCGCGGCACCGGCGCCGCAGCAAGCACCGCTTCCTCAGCCTGAAAAAAAAAAGCAATCCGGTCAGCCCAAAAAAGACGCAGCGAAAAACATTAAAGAGCCGGTCAGCGGCTACGGCCTGAATCCCGAACAGCAGCTGGCGGTGACGCTGCAAAGCAGCCCCCTGATCATTCAAGCCGGCCCGGGCACGGGCAAGACCCGTACCCTGACCCACTGGCTGGCGGAACGCATTAACCGTCAGGTGCCGCCCCACCGCGTCCTGGCCATCACCTTCACCAACAAGGCGGCGCACGAGTTGCAGGAGCGCCTGCGCACTCTGCTGGAGGACGGCTCAGATCAGATCACGGTCTCTACCTTCCACGCATTCGGATTGAATATCCTGCGTTCCTGCACTGCGTTTTTCGACCGCAGCGCCGGCTTCACCATCGTGGATCCGGCCAGGGACGACGCTTTCCTCTCCCGCTGGCACAGCAACTGCCGGACACGGCCCACCCGGGCGGTCCTGGATCGCATCTCGCTGTGCAAAGGCCAATTATACTATCCTGACAATTTAAGCCAAGACATTCTGCAACAGTCAGGAACGGCCTTTATCGACCAGTTCCGCGAATATGAAAACACGCTGGCGCAGCTCAACAGCGTCGATATGGACGATCTCATCAGCCTACCTGTCCGGCTGCTGCGTTTTGACCCCGATAGCCGTCGCACGCTGCTGAGCCGGTACGATGTCATCGCAGTGGATGAATTCCAGGATATCAACCAGGCGCAATACGAGCTGTTTATGCTATTTGCCCTGTCCGCCAAATGGGTCTGCGCCATCGGCGATCCGGATCAAGCCATCTATGGGTTCCGCGGCAGCTCGTCGCGCTTCTTTCAGCAGATGCAGGCGGATTTGCCCTCCTCGACCTGGCTGAAACTTTCGCGCAACTACCGCTCCAGCCAGAACATACTTGACGCGTCCCGGCAAATGCTGTACCGCGACAAGTCGCCGGACGATACCGGGCTTTTCTCCGGTCTGGCCGCCGAGGTCAAAATCGTCCAGCATCAGGCTCTGACCGACCGGGCGGAAGCGGAGTTTATCGTCAAAGAGATCGAAACCCTCCTGGGCGGCACCAGCCATTTCAGCATGGACAGCGACCGCGTCGAACGCCAGAGCCGGGCAGCGGATTATGCCTTTGCCGATATCGCCATTCTCGTGCGCAGCAAACTGCTGCTGCCGCCCTTGGCGGAAGCGTTGAGCCGCGCCGGCATTCCCTACGACTCGGTCCACGAACAGCGGCTGAGCGATGCCGCCGTCGTCCAATACATCAGCGCCGGCTTTGCTCTTTTCAACGACCGCACTCTGCACAGCCTGCACAACCTGGCGCCTCACTTTTCGGCCGAGATAGCACCAGACCGCCTGGCTCGCCTGCTCACACCGGGCGCCGGCCGGACTGAACTTGCCAGCGACCCGGCGGTTGTGCGGTTCCTTGCGTTCTACGAGCAGTTGCGCGCGTTGCCGACGGAAACCAGCTGCACACAGTTGCTGGCGTTTCTCCGCGAGCAGCAGCCGTTTCACGATGACGAATCGGCTGCGATATGTAAAAACCTGTTGCGCTCGGCTGCTCCCTTTGCCGACCGCTATCAGGCTTTTCTGGATCATCTGTTGTTGTGCAAATCCGTGGATGATTGGGATGAACGGGCAGACCGCGTGCACATTCTGACCCTGCATGCCGCCAAAGGACTGGAATTTCCGGTTGTGTTCATTCCCGGATGCGAAGAAAATATTTTGCCCTTTAGCATGGGCACGTTGATATCCGATCCGGACGAAGAGCGTCGGCTGCTCTATGTCGGCATGACGCGCGCGCAACGCCGCCTCTATCTTTGCCACAGCCGCAGCCGCATGGTCCAGGGACAGCGGCAGGATCAATCGCCCAGCCGCTTTCTGGCCGCCATTGCCGACGCGCTGCTGAAAAAAGAACAGCAAAAACCGGATCGCAATAAAGACCGCGGCCAGTTGAAATTGTTCTAGCCTGGATAATTCGCAAACATACGAGTACGCAGAGGTCGCCGAGCTATCTGTTAAAGGTTAATGATCAATTCTCGGATAAAAGTGTTTTAGTCTCTTCTCTGCGGCCTCGGCGGTGAATCATTGAGTCTAAAAATTTATTCAATCTGCCAACAACATTTTTTCATGCATGCGTACGTGGTGATGCCGTTTAAACGACCCAACCCGGACAAGCCGGGACCAGGTGTCGGACTTGTATTTGATTTTCAAACAGCAAAGCATAACCTGTGTCATGCTGAAGCGCGCGACGCCTTGACTCTGAAATGGTCGCGGATGATTTTCCGCGCTGAAGCATCTGTTAGCTGACAGGCCTTGCCAGAGCCGTTCGCAGGAGCCGTTCGCAGGAGCCGCTTCCCAGCGGCGACCTTCTGCGCCATGAACCTTCTTGTCCAGAGTATAATTGCGGCGATGAATTCTCCAACCTATCCTATCAGCGATCTCGTTCTATTATTCATTGCAAAAATCCATTTCAGGAGAGATAAGCATGATGTCTCCCATCATTGATCTGCGCAGCGACACCCTCACCAAACCCACAGCAGCCATGCGCCAGGCCATGGCCGAAGCCGAGGTGGGCGATGATGTTTTTGGCGAGGACCCCACGGTCAATAGGCTGCAGGAGGCCGTAGCCCGACTGCTGGGCAAAGAAGCGGCCCTGTTTGTCAGCAGCGGCACCATGGGCAATCAACTGGCCATCAAATGCCATACCGCGCCCGGCGATGAAGTGCTGTGTGAAGCCGACAGCCACCCCTTCAATTATGAAGCCGCCGGACCGGCGTTCTTGTCCGGCGTGCAAATGCGGCCTGTGTCCGGAACGCAGGGCGTGATCAGCAAAGACCAGCTGGCCCAATGCCTTCGCCCCAACGACCACCATTATCCGCAAAGCCGATTAGTGTTGCTGGAAAATACGCATAATCGGGCTGGTGGCGCTATATTTCCTTTAGCAGAGATGAAAAACATCTATGCGTTTACTCAGGACAACGGCCTGCGGCTCCATCTCGACGGCGCCCGGCTGTGGAACGCCCATGTAGCCACCGGCATACCGCTGTATGAATACGGCCAGGTCTGTGATTCGGTCACCGTCTGCCTCTCCAAAGGCCTGGGTGCGCCGGTGGGATCGGTGCTGGCCGGGAGCAGGGAATTTATTGATAATGCTCATCGTTATCGTAAGATGTGGGGCGGCGGTATGCGCCAGGTCGGCATACTCGCCGCTGCCGGCCTCTATGCCATCGAACACCATGTGCAACGGCTAGCAAAGGACCATGAACACGCCAAACGGTTGGCCGAGGCGCTGAATCAGCTCGCCGGCATTTCGGTGGATATGGAGGCTACCCGGACCAACATCGTCATCGCCGATATGAGTGCAAGCGGTACAGGCGCGTTTGCAGCCATGGAAGCGCTGGCGGCGCAAGGGCTTTTAACCATCGCCATGTCCCCGACCCGGCTGCGCTTTGTAACGCATCTGGATATCAGCAGCAGTCAAATCGACCAGGCGATCATGATACTCCAGACGGCCCTGAATGGCAGGAAAAATAAATAATGGAGAACTTTTTCATATTCATGCGTATATGTATATATCCTGGGTTATCCGGAGGGCAAATACAAGCTCAATCCAGGCCCATGAGTTTATCAGTTTGTAAATCGCAGGACTTTATGATTTGTTTCTATTAATTTTATAGATTACTAATCGACTCTGTGCGCCTTGGCCGAGATAAGTGGCTATATTTCCGCGATATGCGGGATGATTTTTATAAGTATTTGACTTTAATATTATTTTTTTGTAAATTAATTGCTGACTCTTTTTTCCCAATGACCATGGTCTGATTAAAGAAGGCGGAATGACCAAAAAGAAGAAGAGAAAACAGTCCGAAACCAGAACTAAAGAATCCATCGAAAAGTATCTCGAGGAGATCGGCGGCTTTTCACCGCTGCCTCCGGAAGAAGAGATTGCCCTGGCACGCAGAATCCGCAAGGGAGACGAAGAAGCCCTCGATAAACTCGTAAAGGCCAATTTGCGCTTTGTCATAAGCGTGGCCAAAGAATACCAGGGTCAGGGACTTCCGCTCCAGGATCTGATCAGCGAAGGCAATCTCGGTTTGATCAAAGCCGCCCAACGGTTCGATGAGACGCGCGGGTTCAAATTCATTTCCTATGCCGTATGGTGGATTCGTCAGTCCATCCTGCAGGCACTGGCCGAGCAGTCGCGCGTGGTGCGATTGCCGTTGAACCGCGTCGGCGCCATCAACAAAGTGGGACGTGCTCTGGAAGCTTTGGAGAAGGAATACGGACGAGAGCCCAGCATGGAAGAGATCGCCGACCGCATGGAGATGAGCTCCTTCGAAGTCGCCGACGTGCTCAAAACATCAGCACGCCATCTTTCACTGGACGAACCGTTTAAGGAGGATGAAGGCAACAGCCTGCTGGACGTTCTGGAGAGCGATCGCTACGATCCACCGGATGGACAGCTGATGCGCAGTTCGCTGCGCGAAGAGATCGAAAAAGTTCTGGGCACCCTGAAATCTCGCGAAGCCGAGATCGTCAAACTCTATTTTGGTCTGGACGGCGATCGGCCGTTGACCCTGGAAGAGATTGGCGAGTATTTCGCGCTGACCCGGGAACGTGTGCGCCAGATCAAGGAAAAGGCGTTGCGCCGACTCCGCCACCGCTCCCGACTCGAGCCGTTACGAAAATATCTGGGTTAGACCTAAAGCCCTTGTCCTGCGACAAGGGCTTTTTTTTGCTCCAGACAGGCTATATGTTTAGGTCTGCACGATTGAAACTTGCATTGCGCCTTATCCGTACAATAGCAGGCATCCGCCTGACCTGAAAAATAATCAACGACGTGACCATTTATCAGATTTCTGTGGAACCTCCATGCTGACTCGGGCTACAACCATCCTTCTGCTCATCCCATGGTCCCTTTTGTGGGCTGCTGATACACCAGACGCGGTTATCCAGGCCGTCCCAATAGATCGTTCCATACCATTGACGGGAAGGCTTGATGATCCCATGTGGCAAAAAGGCAAGCCGGTCTCTCTGGACTATGAATTCGAACCGGGCGACAACACCCCCGCGCCACAAAAAACCAGCGTTCGCGCGCTCTACAATCAGGAGCTGGTCTATTTGGGTTTTCAGTGTTATGATTCGCGGCCTGGTGAGATTCGAGCTAATCTCAGCGAAAGAGACAAAATATTCCAGGACGACTATATCATGGTCACCATCGACACCTATGGCGACTTTCAGCGTGCCTATGAATTTGCCCTTAATCCGTACGGAATCCAGGCCGATCAGATGATTACCCTGAACAATGAGGACCCGGATTTCGACATGATTTGGTATTCAGCCGCTGCCAAAAACGATTCGGGCTGGACCGCCGAAATGGCCATCCCCTTCAAAAGCCTTCGCTTTCCCAACCGCGACGAACAGGTGTGGCGCATCCATCTGGTACGAAATTATCCGCGCGCCAGCCAAACCAAAATGTCCTGGATGCCTATAGACCGCGCCAATCCCAGCTTTCTCATCCAGGCCGGACATATGCAGGGATTAACCAGCATCGCTACCTCCCGGTCGTACGAGTTTTTGCCCTATGCCATGGGACAACAATCTGAAGCCTTACGAGACGCCGGCCGCGCGCCGTCAGGATGGAGGCGCGAGCAGATGCAAAGCAGGTTCGGCTTTGGCCTGCAATACGCCCCCAGACCCAATCTTGCCGTCGACGCCGTCTACAATCCGGACTTTAGCCAGATCGAATCAGATGCGGACCAGATCAGCGTCAATACCACCTTTGCTCTCGATTACCCGGAAAAACGGCCGTTTTTTCTGATCGGACAGGAGCTCCTGCAAACGCCGATGTATTATTCACGCTCGATCAATAATCCGCTTTTCGCCGGGCGCGTCATCGGCAAGAGCGGTTCCCTTTCCTATCTTTACATGGGCGCACAAGACCGCAACACCTCCTTCATCATCCCCGGGGAAGAGTCCAGCGACACGGTGCCGTCCGATGTGGTTTCGATCGCCCAGATCGGCCGGCTGCGATACGATTTCGGCAACGAAAATTACCTGGGAGCCATGCTCTTCAGCAGAAATTTCTCAAATGCACATAATCTTCTTTTGGGCGTGGACTGGAATTACAAAATCCGCAAGTGGTACTTTAGCGGCGAGACCTTTCTCACTCACACCAAAGAGCTCAACGACACCACGCTGTTCCAATCCAGCCGTCCGTTTGGCCGATCAGGTTTTGATGCCGGACTGAACGGTGAAACATACTATGGCAACGGGCTGCATGCCGTGCTCTCTTACAACTCGCGCTCTTATAATTTTGGGGTGGTGTACAATGATTTTTCACCGACCTATCAGACCTATAACGGAATGTTTCCTTCAGTAGACTATCGTCAGTGCTATATGGAGCACATCTACAAAATATACCACAAAAATTCCTTTATAGATCGCACCCAACTGTATGCCGCCGCCAATCTGCAGTTCAATCATCGCAACGTCCACAAGGAGCAGTTTATTCAGCCCGGCTTCTCGTTGATCCTGAAAGGGCAAACCACCATCGATCTGTCCTATCTCATGTTTTATGACGAACGCTTTGCAGGCCTCATGTTCAAGGATATTGATAAAGTCCTGTTTTCTGTGATCAGCCGGCCGTCCAATAGCGTCTCGGTTTCCATAGAGGGCAAAGCCGGAAATTTTGTCTACCGCTCCACTTCGCCCGAGATGGGGAATGGATACCTGGTCGACGCAACCATAAGCCTGAAACCAACAACTAAACTAAACGGCTCATTCTCCTATTCTACGGCGTATTTGGCGGACATGGATTCTGACGCACTGTTTTACCAGGGTCATATTTTGAGAGCTGTTCTGCTCTACCAGTTTTCATCGCGATCCATGTTCAGAACCATTCTGCAGTACAACTCCTTTGACCAAACCTACAACGTTTATCCGCTGTTCAGCTACAAACTGCATGCCTTCACCACGTTCTATGCCGGCGTGACCAACAACTTTTACAATTTTGGCGATCCGTTCGGCACCCGCACAACGGATCGTCACTATTTTGTGAAAATGCAGTACCTGTTCAGGTATTGAGCCAAAACATCCCAAAAAAAAATCCCCTCCCGGAGGCCAGTCCGGAGGGGATTTTGTTACCAGGCCTGAAACGGTCTAGTGATGATGATGGTGGTGGTGATCATGGCCATGGTCATGATTGCAGTTGGCGCAGTCGTGATCGTGATCATGAGGGTGCTCTTTTTCATGTTCCTCGACCTCTTTGCGCACCTGATCCATATCCAGTTTACGAACCTGCTCGATCAGGCTCTCCAGTCCGGCTTCGGGCACCATGCCGGCTTCACGATAGAGCATGATGTTCTCGCGAAACACCGCCAGCGTCGGAATCGCCTGAATCCCGAACATGCCCGCCAGCTCCTGCTCCTTCTCCGTGTCCACTTTCACAAAAGCGATATCAGGATGTTTCTCCGAAGCGGCTTCAAAAATCGGGCCGAACGTTTTGCAGGGTCCGCACCACGAAGCCCAGAAATCTATAAAAACGATATTATTCTTGTCAAGAGTATCCTGCAGATTGGTGATAGTCATGTCGCTGGTAGCCATTGAAGATCCTTTCGTTAAGATATGTAAAATAAAACGTTGCGGTACTATGTTCAGGCGGGCCGCTGACTCGTTCCCTCTCGTACCGCCCGCCTTGCCGCTTGCACGACTGTTTTGCGTTTAGAATTAGATGGCCGTCGGGCGCAAAGGATTCACAAAATATCGGCCGATTCGGCCGGCACGCCGCGGCTTACGCTTTTCTGCTGCCCGGTTTGATCACGGGAATGCCCTGTTTGCACAACGGACAGTCATCGGGCTGGTAGGTGATCACCTCCATCTGCAAAGCGGCGAAAAACGGCACATCGAACTGGGCTCTGCCGGCGCTGCGATCCACCAGAAACGCCGCACCGCACACCCGGCCGCCGGCTTCCTGGGCCAGCTTGATCACCTCTTTTACCGAGCCGCCGGTGGTGACCACGTCCTCTACCGCCAGCACGTTCTCACCCGGCTTGATCTCAAAGCCGCGGCGAAGCGTCATGACATCGGTCTCGCGCTCGGCAAATATGGCCCGACACTGTAGCAGCCGCGCCACCTCCTGTCCCACCACAATGCCGCCTATGGCAGGAGAAATGACCACGTCGATGCGATCGTCGCGAAAGCGATCGGCAATCTCCTGACACAGCGCCTCGGCATAAGACGGGTATTGCAGCACCCGCGCACACTGAAAATAGTTCGGACTATGTAAACCGGAGGTCAGCCGGAAATGGCCTTCCAGCAGCGCCCCGCTTTCTTTGAAAATGTTCAGCGCCCTCTCTTTTTCCATAAGACATCCTTTAGCAATGTTACCGGTCAACTGTTACAGGATATAAAACACCAGCACCCGGCGGTTTATTCTCGTTTGACTTGCCTTACGCCGTTGCATTAACGGAACCAACAGCCGGACACCGCAAAGGTCCGATATTTTATGACAAATAGCAACTCGGCGGCCTCTGCGGCGGTTTATACTAAGATGAAGCGAGGTGACTTTCTTTCCTCAGTGCCCCTTGCGGGCCTGATTGAGCGCGTCCCGAGTCTGCGCCGCCGTTCGCGCCGCCGCTTCGGCAAAATCATCGCCGCTGGAGGCGTAAATGACGGCCCGGCTCGAATTAAAAAGCGCGCCGGTGTCGTTGGCTGTCACGCCAAAGCGGACCGACTGTTCCAGATCTCCCCCCTGCGCCCCGATGCCGGGAATCAGAAACGGCAGTTCGGGTACGAGCGACCGGATCGATTTCAACTCGGCCGGATGCGTGGCACCCACCACCAGGCCGCAATTGTCCCTGCTATTCCACCGTTCCACGGTAGTAGCGATCTTTTCGTACAGTTTTTGCCGGCCGTCAAAAATGTGCTGAAAATCCTGCGAGCCGGCGTTGGAGGTCAGACAGAGAAAAAAGACCCCCTTCTCCGCATCGCTGATGAACGGCATCACCGAGTCCGTACCCATAAGCGGGTTCACTGTAATGGCATCGGCGCCAAGACCGCCGAACAGGGCGCGGCTGTACATCTGCGAGGTGTTGCCGATATCCCCGCGTTTGGCATCGGCGATTTTGATGACGTCCGCCGGCAGATAGGCAAAAGTATCCTGCAGCGCCCGCCATCCCTCCAGGCCGTACGCCTCGTAAAAAGCGGTGTTTACCTTGTAGGCGGCGGCGTATTCGTGTGTGGCCTCGATGATCGCCCTGTTGAAATTAAACAGCGGCCGATCGCTGTTGCGGATCGACGCCGGCATGAGCTCGACCACCGTATCCAGACCGATGCACAGCAGAGACCGCTTGGCAGCGATCGCATGATTCAATTTTTCATTAAATGTCATAACGCATTCCTACGCATCTAGAGTATAAATCCAAGCAGTATATACAGGATCAGCGTAAAACCGGCTGCCAGAAAAGCATACGGCAGTTGGGTGGTGACATGATCAATATGATCGCAGGCGGAAGCCATGGAAGAGATGATGGTGGTGTCGGAAATGGGGGAACAGTGGTCGCCGAACACGCCGCCGCCGAGAATGGCAGCCAGCGTCAAACCGGCATTCAGATCCAGCGGCGCGATCATGGGCACACCGATGGGAATCATGATGGCAAAGGTGCCCCAGGAGGTGCCGGTGGCAAAGGCAATCCCGCAGGAGACCAGAAACAAAAGCGCCGGCACCAGCTTGGGAGTGATAAACGCTTTCGCCAGACCAGCCACATAAGGGCCGGTGCCGAGCATGCGGCACATCTGGCCGATGGCAAACGCCAGCATCATCAGGCCGGCCAGCGACACCAGGCCGCCGACCCCTTTCATGAACTGATCCATGATCTCTTTGACGGTCATGATGCCCTGAACCAGATAGAGCACCGCGCCGGCCATCAGGCCGGCCAGCACCGCCCAGAACACAGCCGTAGAACCCGAGCCCTGCATGAGTTGGCCGTGGCCGGTGATCAGCAAACCGACCGGCATCATCACCACCATGACGCCGATGGGCACGAGCATATTTATGCTGCGCAGCGGCACGCCGGGCTTGGCGCTGACCGCAATGACCTCTTCAGAGACCAGCGGCTCTGCGCCATCGCGCAAAAGCTTCCCTTCGTGCAGCACGCGCGCCTCTGCCCTCGCCATGGGGCCGATATCTTTCTGGCTCAGGATAGTCCAGAGCACCAGGGCAATGGCGGAAATAGCATAAAAATTAAACGGCATGGAGGCGATGAACATGTCCACCGGGTTGGACACCCCCTGTTGCAGGAGCAGGCCGATCACAAACGCGCCCCAAGCGTTGAGCGGAATCAGGATACATTTGGGCGCCGAGGTGGAATCGCAGATATAGGCCAGTTTTTCGCGGGACACACGCAGCTTGTCGAACAGGGGTCGGGAGACGCTGCCGGCCACCAGAACGCAGATGCTGGATTCAACAAAAACCACCATACCGGCAAAAAAAGCTAAAAGACCGGCCTGACGGCGGCTTTGCACCCAGCCTTTGCGGGTCACCAGTTGCACAAAGCCCTCCATGCCGCCAGAATATTGCGTAAAGGTGATCAGGGCGCCGATCATGCAGCTGAAAAGGATCACTTTGGTGTTGCCGGCATCGGCAAACACCTGCACACAGGCGTCGAGGCTGTCGACCAGTCCCTTTAACAGATGGCCGCCGGCCATGATCACATAACCCAGATAGATGCCGGCAAACAGGGAAAGAAACACCTGCTTGGTGCGAATGGCCAGGACAATGGCCAGAAGCGGCGGCAGTATCGAAAGCCAGCTATAGGTTCCTGAAGCGACGGTCTCCATTATCTCCTTTGTGCGTCCATCCGGCTGACTAGAACGCTTCGTTGATCTTGCTATATATGAAGGTGAACAGATCGTCGATGCGGATTCGCTCCTGGGTCATGGTATCGCGATCGCGCACCGTGACCGTCCCGGCCTGCAGACTCTCGGTATCCACCGTGATGCAATAGGGCGTGCCGATCTCATCCTGACGGCGATAGCGTCGGCCCACCGCACCGCTTTCATCGTAAAAGACCGGAAAGTGCTTGCGCAGATTCTCTTCGATCTTGTGCGCCAGTTCCGGCATGCCGTCTTTTTTCACCAGCGGGAAAATACCGGCCTTGATCGGCGCAATCGCCGGATGAAAATGCATAACCGTGCGATCGTCTTTTTCCAGCTTCTGTTCTTCAAACGCGTCGCTGAGCACACAGAGCACCGTACGATCCGCGCCGGCCGACGCCTCGATGATATAGGGCACAAACCGCTCCCGGCTGACTTCATCAAAATAGGAGAGATCCTTGCCCGAATATTCCTGGTGACGTTTCAGGTCGAAATCGGTGCGGTTGTGAATACCTTCCAGCTCTTTCCAGCCGAACGGAAATTCATATTGAATATCAAACGCCGCCGCCGCATAATGGGCCAGCTCGTCCGGGCCATGCTCGTGGAAACGCAGTTTGTCCATGCGGATGCCGAGTTTCTTGTAATACTCCTGCCGGTCCGCTTTCCAGTACTCGAACCACTCTTTGTCGCTGCCGGGCTTGACAAAGAACTGCATCTCCATCTGCTCGAACTCGCGGGTGCGGAAGATAAAGTTCTCCGGCGTGATTTCGTTGCGGAACGCCTTGCCGATCTGGCCGATGCCGAACGGCACTTTCTGCCGGGAGGAGTCGAGCACGTTCTGATAGTTTACATAGATGCCCTGCGCGGTTTCCGGCCGCAAATAGACCACGCTGGCGCTGTCTTCCAGCGGCCCCATGAAGGTCTTGAACATCAGGTTGAACTGGCGCACGTCCGTCAGTTCGCCGCCGCAGTCCGGGCACTTGCCGGCGTCATTGATCATGTCGGTGCGAAAACGGTGTTTGCATACTTTGCAGTCCACCAGCGGATCGGTAAAACCGGCGACGTGGCCGGAGGCTTCCCAGACCCGCGACGCCATCAGAATGGCGGCGTCCAGTCCAACGATGTCGCTGCGCCGTTCGATCATCCACTTCCACCAGAAATTTTTGATATTGCGTTTCAACTCGACGCCGAGCGGACCGTAATCGTAACACGCGTTCAGACCGCCATAGATTTCGCTCGACTGAAAAATAAAACCGCGACGTCGACACAGAGAAATAATGCGATCCATCACCGGATTGGATTGACCTGCCATAACCAGCACCTCATCTATTGTAGTAAAAGTTATTATGTACACTTGGTAAAGAATTGAAACCGCGAATGAACGCTAATAAGCGCGAATGGGCTATTGGCGTTCATCAGCGTCCATTCGCGGTTTATTATCTTTTAGTGCAGCTCGACCGCATCAGGACTTGCTTTTCAGATGTTCTTCCAATTGCTGAATATATTTGAGTGAAGCAAGATAACGGACGCTTTCCATATGAAATCTGAGGAACGTGAACACCGCCTCGTCGGCGAGCGCGCCCTGTTCCGGCGTCAATCCCACCTGAGCAGCCTGGCTGATCCCGCGGGCCTGCCAGAATCGCAGACATTGCCATACCGGCTCCGGCATCCGGATCGCCCCGGCCGCGTTCACCGGGCAACCGCTGCAGGTAAAACTTCCCGATTCATAATTGAACCAGACCGCCTCCCCTCTGCTGCCACCACCGCAGTGACTGCAGCGCTGCAGCTCCGGCCGGAACCCGGACAATTCGGCGAAATGGAGTGCAAAGGCGCGAACAAAATTGCGCAGCGATCTCTCATGTTCGTTCAGACCGGTCAGGGTTTCCAGCAACATGTGAAACAGCCTCGGACTGGTATGCCCGGGGACCTCGTGCCGGTCGATCATTTCACAGACGATGCTGGCCAGAGCGATCTTGCCCAGCTGTTTGTGAATACCGGAGAACGGTTCGACGATATCGGCCTGGCTGAGGAACTGCAGCTCCCGGGTTTCCTTGCGATAATACACCATGTCGATATGGGTGAATGGTTCCAGAGCGCCGCCGAATCGCGATTTTATGCCCCGGGCCCCCTTGGCAATCACACTCATTTTGCCGAAATCGAGGGCAAACAGATTGATGATCTTGCTGGTCTCCCCTTGCGGCCTGCTGTGCAAGACCACAGCCTGTGATTTGTTGAGAGCCATTTTCGTATCACCTGCAGCACAAAAAATACAATTAATTTTACAAATATACAATAATCAATATATTCAAATCCGCGCCGGCAGGCACTCCGCAACCAGGCTCAGCGGCTGTCCAACACCTGACGCACTTTGATGATAAAGGCCTCTACGGCGAACGGCTTGCCGATAAAAAAAGCATCCTCGACATTGACGTTGTGTCTGGCAAAGACCTCACCGTCCGGATAGGCGGACATGTATAATACCTTCAGCGCCTTGTTGTGTTGCATCATTTTTTTCGCCAGTTCGGCGCCGTTCATATAGGGCATGATCACATCGGTCAGCAACAGGTCGACCGCTTCCCTATGAGCATCGAGCATGGCCAGGGCTTCGACGCCGTTCTGCGCCGAGATGACGCGGTAGCCCTGATTTTCCAAAAGCCGCAGGGTGATGGCGCGCACGTCGGGCTCGTCTTCCACCAGCAGGATGGTTTCGCGGCCGCGCGGCAGGCGATCAAACGCCGTCGGACTGTCAGCCCTGGTTTGCTGTTCTTTCACCAGCGGTAAAAAGACACGAAACATGGTCCCCTTGCCCTTGCTCGATTCACACTCGATATGGCCGCCGTTCTGTTGCACGATGCCATAGACGATGGACAAGCCCAGGCCGGTGCCGCTCAACTTGGTGGTAAAATAGGGCTCAAAAATCTGCAACCGGGTCGCTTCATCCATGCCCTGGCCGCTGTCCTGCACGGTGATCACCAGGAAATCGCCCGGCCGCGCGCCGACGTGGGATTGGCAGTATTTCTGGTTCAAGGTCACCTTTTGGGTGGCGATGGCCAGATCCCCGCCGACCGGCATGGCATCACTGGCGTTGATGACCAGGTTGATGATAATTTGTCCCAGCTCACCCGGATCCATCAACACATTACCGATATTCTTTTTCAGCTCGGCCGTGAGGGTAATGTTCTCGCGGATGAGACGTTTTACCCACTTCATCATGTCGGCCAAAATGGCGTTCAGGTCGAGCACTTTGCGTTCAAAGGTCTGTTTTTTGCTGAACGCGAGCAGCTGCGTCGTCTGCGCGGCCGCGCGATGGCCGGCCCGCACGATCTGATCGGCGAACAGATACTGTTCGCTCTTTGGGTCGGCTTTTTGCTGCAACAGCTCGGCGCTGGAGAGAATGATGGTGAGCATGTTGTTGAACTCGTGCGCCACACCGCCGGCGAGGTTGCCGACCGCCTCCATCTTTTTGGCCTGAATGACCTCCTTCTCCAGGCGCTGAAACTCTTCCTCGGCCTTTTTGCGCCGGGTGATGTCCAGGGCATAGGCGAGAAAATAGTCCTGGCCCTGCATTTTCAAATAATGAACGGTTACCTCCACCGGCAGGGTGGCCCCATGCTTTTTTCTGAACTGGCTCTCAAACCTCCAGGTTGGATCTTTGCGCAGGAACGTTACCGCTTGCTGCCATTTTTCCGCGTCCAATTGCACGTCAATATCCGGCAAGGTAAGCCCGTACATCTCTTTTTCGGTATAGCCCAGGGTGACGTATCCGGAAGCATTGACCAGGAGAAACCGCCCCTGTTCGTTCAGCCAGTAAATGCCGACGCTGGCGCGGTCATAGGCGGTTTGGGCGAATTGAACGCCGCGCTCCAGATATTTTTTCCTGCGGGCCGCTTCCGCCTTTTCCAGAGCGGCGCGGATGGCATCGTTAAGGCGAAACAGGTGGGCGATGGGGATGTAATCGCAGGCTCCCTGCTTGAGACACTCTACCGCCATCTCTTCGTCGCCATTGGTGGCCACGACGATAAGCTGCACATCCAGCTCTTTCTCCCGGATCAACCGTAAAATATCCAGACTGCCCAGGCCGGGCTGAAAAAAAGCGGATATGATGACATCGGTCCGTTCCTGCAACGCATCGGCCAGGGTCTTGGCAGAATCCGCAATGGCCAGCTCAGTGACGAGCCCGCCTTTACGCAGCTCCTGGCGAATGTGGTCCGCCCGTTGCGGATCCTTGTCGACGATCAGTACGCGAACGCTTCCACTCATACACCACCACCTCACCAAATTCGATATGAACCATACACAGTGGCTTTAAAATAAGAAAAATATTATTCCCGTAAAACAGCTTTCTTCTGTTTTTGCTTTGACTTGAGCCTCATTTTCTGTAATTTCCCGCAATCCATTCAACAGCGCAAAGGAGGTTCGACCATGAAACACAAAACCGTGTTGTATTGTCTTGTACTGGCAGGAGGTTTATGGACTATGGACGCTGCAGCGCAAAAGGGGTTCAACGGCTTGAACATGAATCTGGGCAATCTGTCACGCCTGTCCCATGCTCAAACCCGCTCCATCAGTGCGGAAAATTTTACCGGTGAAAAAGGCAAGGCCGGCATGGCCGTAGAAGGCACCGGCGCCAAAGCCGCCCGCGACCTGGGCCAGGGCTGGAAGATTTCACCGTGCATCCGCATCGAATCCAAACAGACCTTTACCCTGGCCACCATCCAGGGGCCGGGCGCCATTCAGCATATCTGGATGACCCCGACGGGCAATTGGCGGTACTCCATCATCCGTGTCTATTGGGACGGCGAAACCGAACCCTCCATCGAAGTGCCGGTGGGCGATTTTTTTGCCTGCGGCTGGGGCCAGTACAGCCAGCTCAGCTCGCTGCCCATCTGCGTCAATCCCGGCAGCGCCTTTAACTGCTACTGGGAGATGCCGTTCAGAAAATCGTGCAGGATCACCTTTGAAAACATCGACGAAGAACCGATGACCCTGTTTTTCCAGATCGACTACACCCTGACCGATGTGCAGGAAGATGCCGCCTATCTGCATGCGCAATTCCGCCGCAGCAATCCCCTGCCCTACAAGACCGACTATGTCATTCTCGACGGCGTTAAAGGCTGGGGCCACTATGTCGGCACCTACATGGCCTGGGGTGTGAACAACAACGGTTGGTGGGGCGAAGGCGAGATCAAATTCTTCATGGACGGTGATACAAAATTTCCCACCATCTGCGGCACCGGCACCGAAGACTATTTCTGCGGCTCGTACAATTTTGAAAACCGCGAAACCAAACAGTATCAGGTGTTCACCACCCCCTATGCCGGCCTCTCCCAGGTCATCAAACCGGATGGCGTCTACAACTCTAACCAGCGCTTTGGCTTGTACCGCTGGCACATCATGGACCCGATCCGGTTTGATAAGGATCTCAAGGTGACCATCCAGGCCCTGGGCTGGCGCAGCGGCGGCCGCTACCTGCCCCTGCAGGACGATATCGCCTCAACGGCATTCTGGTACCAGACTGAACCCCACGCCAAATTCCCCAAACTGCCGGACAAGGATTACCTGGAAGTGCGATAACAAAGCGCGAAACCAGCGACCCCGGAGTTGCCGCGTTCTTGCGGCAACTCGGGGTGCATCTCTGAGGTTAATAAATAGATCAGGCTAGCCGCTAAAGCGAAAACTTGACAACAATCCAAACGAGGCATGACCTTATTACCTTATCTTTCAATATATGGTAATAAGGTCATTATTATTTATCGCCTGGGCTGCCAAGCTATTAAACATCTGTTTGGCAGAATCCGGGCGTCGACTGGCGGGAACTATCGTGTTCATTGTTCGCGCTTGAGCGCGTCTGCGGGCGGGAACAGATCCTGAAATGAAACCGATTGCAAAACAGCCTGAATAATCCCCAGCGCCTCGCTGCCAGACCATCTATCCGGGAAAGTCAGTCAGCGGGCAGATGCTTCAGCGCGGCCAATCACCCCAATCGTGGCAGGATCAGTGAACTGCGCGCTTCAGCATGACACAGGTTCCGAGATCTTGCTAAAATTTCCCCTATAACCAAAACCGTGTCTTCCTGAAGCCGCCGCACTTTGGCGGCTGAAGGATCTGTGCGGCTCCAGATATTGAAAAAGGTGCAGGATAGCAACGGCCAATCAGTGATCTCTGGCGAAGATAATGTCTCAAACGGTGCTGTCCCAACGTTGCTTTTATTTAACGCCTTAACGCTTTATATATCAAAATGCTAGCCACACAAATCAACGGGGATCGATTTGAAATAACATTTGTGCATTCAGCCATTCCGTCGGAATCGATATTTTACCAAGCAGGAATGGTAAAATGAATTAAGGAACCAGCGTTATTTGCAGCTTTTAGTTTTTTCCCGATCAAGGCATTTCGTCGCTGTGTTGAAAAGTATAAGGGAGCGCATAAAGTCAAAACATTTTCCTGCGTTGATCAGTGTTATTGTATCGCATTCGCTCAACTGGCGTATCGTAAAAGTTTACGGAATATTGCTGTTTGTCTCCGGTCGCAGAAACGTCTGCTTTAGCATATGGATTTCCGCAGCATGGTTTCGAGAAACACGTTAGCCCATGCAAAATTGGAGGACTGCATTATTTCAACCGGTTCATAATAAATCTGCCTTGCGGACTGTGACGCACCTTATCTATCAACAACTTGACATCCAAAACAAACGCATTGCCACCATACGTTTTGCTGACGCGATAGCTTTCCTCCCGCATTTTAACAGCTGAAACTTGAGTTTTGCTGGCATCATGGATCCGAAAAAAGGAAATGTTTCTATTGATTCTTAAAAACGGCCCCTTCCTGAGTAATCTTAAAAAGAGATCATAATCCATTGAATAATTCAGCTTTTCATTAAGGACCACCCTCTCTTCCGCCAGGTACTTCCGTTTTATAAATACGGAGGGTTGGGCGATGACTGAATATCCTTTGCGTAACATCGATTTAAAACTGCAATCCGGAACAGGAATCTCTTCCACGATATTGTCATGTTTATCAATTATGGTACATCCCCCATACACAGCAATCACGTTTGTGTTATTGATAAAAGCGTCGGCGACCATGGTAAATACTTCTTTATCATAGATGTCGTCGGAATTTAGCCAGCCGATTATTTCACCATCCGCTAAAGCAAATCCCTTGTTAAAAGCATGCGATTGACCATTGTCCTTTTCGGATAGCCACTTTATGCCATTATATTTTTTCAATATGTTCAACGTGCCATCTGTTGATCCGCCATCGACGATGATCTGTTCCTTATTGGCATAACTTTGGCTGAGAACACTTGCGATAGCTTTTTCGATATAATCCACCTGATTATATGAAGGAGTGATGATTGATATCTTTGGTGCTGTCATGCGACTCGCCTGTTTGTTGTTAAAGCCATTAATCCTTTGCTGATTTCAAGCTTTTGTTTAAAAAGTTTTTGGCTTTTTCCCATACCATCATCATTTCCGCATTTCTAATCGCTATCTTTACCCAAAGGCCTGCTAATACAGCCGTAAACAAATAGCACTCAACCGCAGGCCGCAGGAAAAATACAACGAAACCCAACAATGAAACAGAAACCGCCAACAGCTTTTGGTTTTGTGCCCATATCGAAAAATGTATTATTCTTTTCAGATACAGGTAATTCGCCGCCACATGGAGCACATAGCAGATCAAGTAAGCAACGACGGCTCCCAAGAGTCCAAACCGACTAAGGGTAAAATAGGATATGCCAATATACAAAATGCTCCAAGCCACATCAATCGCCACAATGGCTTTTAGGCGCTTGAGGGGAAGCAAAGCGATACCCATCGACCAACCCACCGCCTTAAAAAATTCTCCAAAGAGCTGGATGCCAATTAACTTTGTTGCCTCCAAAAATTCGGACGAATAAAAGAGGGTAATCACCAGCTCTTTTAGCATGAAAAAGGCTAATATAACGGGAGTAGAGAGGACAACGGCCAACCTCAATATTTGGTTGAGCTCATCATGGATGTCCTTATTCGATTTCAGAGAGCTCAAATTAGGAAGTGCATAGGTTCCAATTGAATCAGTAATGACGATGATGGATTGGCCTGACATCGCCAGAACGGCCGCGAACACGCCGGCAGATTTAAGACCCAAGCTGCCTATTATCAGCGACCTCAACAAAAGAAGGGAGAGGGAGGTAAACGTTCCTGCGATGAGGCTGGTAGCGCCGATTTTCAGAAGCCCCTTTATGATTTGCCGATCTATATGCAAAATCCGCTCATACTCCGCGAAATGCTTTGTTCTGAGTTTACTGAAAAAATAAACGGCCAGTCCAAAACTGCCTGCCGAATAAAAAAGCAGATGCCATACGGCACCCTGCAGGTTATATAGGAGCACAAAGGGCACCAAAGCAACCAATCCCAGAACCGCGCTCAGCACTCCAACCAGAACATAGGGTTTTATTTCCAGGAGACCGGTAAAGATGGATCGAATAAAATTGTAGAATACGATGAACGGCAATGCTGTCAACGTTATTATGATGAAATAATAGTAACCGCTGTTATCGAGGATCAGGTGGGCTATGCGGGAAGAAAAAATGGTTCCGATTACAACCGAAACGGCCAGTACGCCCGACAAGACGAGCGTCACGGTGCTTATGAGATCCAAAATGCTCTTTTTCCGGGATGCGGCACTGTACTCCGCTATATTTCTTGTAACGCCAACATTGAGACCCAGAGAAGTTGCTATGGATAATACCTGAAAAAAATTGTTCAATTGAGAGAGGAGGCCAACTCCCTGAGGGCCCAAAGTTATCGCCAGGACTTTGATCTTTCCGATATTGACCAGAGTGTTAAGCACGCTCGAAGTGCCTGAAAGGGCTGTCGCTTTTATTAGCTTTTTAATTTGGCCATTGCTCCATTATCAAGTCGTATGCCACATGGATCACCCGATCAACATCTGTAAATTTGGCTTTTATCAGCCAATCCAATGTCTAACCAATTGATATCATAGGCTAAATACACAGACAAGACGCAAAGAATACAATACACATACAATCGCTTGAGAAATATTTTTTAATGGCAAAGCCATTTCTAATCGACAAGACCTTGATGGACCCGGGAACAAACGAGTCCTGCAGGCTCCTAGAGCACTTGTGCGGAAAAGGTATCGCCCTGGCTGATATCGCCGGATTCGAACCCCTTTTTAAACCAGCGCATGCGTTGCGCAGAGGTGCCGTGGGTAAACGCATCCGGCACCACATAGCCGCGGCTTTTTTTCTGGATACGATCGTCACCGACCGCACTGGCCGCGTTCAGCGCTTCTTCGATATCGCCCGGCTCGAGCACATTGTTCAAGCGTTGGGCATGATGTGCCCAGACGCCGGCAAAAAAGTCCGCCTGCAGTTCCAGGCGAACCAGATACGTGTTGAATTCCTGCTGCGACAGGCGATCCTGCAGCGCCATGACCTGGTCGGTGATGCCGAGGAGCTTTTGCACGTGGTGCCCTACCTCGTGCGCGATGACATAGGCCATGGCAAAATCGCCGGGCGCCTGGAAACGTTGCCGGAGCTCGTCAAAGAAAGTTAGGTCCAGGTAGACTTTTTCATCGGCCGGGCAGTAAAACGGCCCGGTCGCCGCTCCCGAGTAGCCGCAGGCCGACTGTACGGCCTCGCTGAACAAAACCAGCTTGGGTTCGCGATAATGGCGACCGCTCTGCTGAAACAGCAGATTCCAGGCGTCCTCGGTATCGGCGAGGACGACGGAAACAAATCGCGCCAGTTTATCCTCTGCGGGATTGATCGCCGGCGTGGATACAGTGTTCTCATCGCCCGCCGGCATCTGCTGCAGCATCTGCATGGGATCGCCGCCCAGCAACCAGACAATGAGGAGGATGACCAGCATGCCGATCCCGCCGCCCACCATCCGCCGCGGCGCCCGGCCGCGCTGGTCTTCAACATTGCCGCTTTCTCTTCTGCCTGTCCAACGCATTGGACCTCCGAACGAAAAAACTACCGGATCATCTCGCCGTCCGCAGCCGGCCTGGCATCCTCTTCCTTCTCGAACAGAATGACGACCAGCAGAAAAACCATACCCACGGTTACGGCCATATCCGCAATATTGAACACCGGCCAACGCTCCAGCTCATAGCCGGGGAAGCGCACCAGGGCCAGATTGAAAGCCGGAATATGAACGTCAAAAAATTCAACATCAAAAAAGTCCACCACCTTGCCGCGCAGCATGCGATCGAGCAAATTGCCCAGGGCACCGCCCAGGATCAACGCCAGCGCCAGGCGGGCCAGCTTTTGCTCCGGACGCAGCTGCAGCAGATAATAGACGATGGCAAAACTGGCAAACAGGGCAAAAATCGTAAAGAACAGGTTATTGCCCAGCTGGATCCCGAACGCCATACCGGGATTTTCAACATAGGTCAGGCGGAAAAAATCGCCCAGGACCATCACAGAAGCATGCAGCTCCATATTAGCCTGCACGATCCATTTGCTGACCTGATCCGCGATAAAGACAGCCAGTGAGATCCATAGTATCCGATATCGGCTCATAGGCTATCTTTTCAGTCGTTCCTCTTTTGACTTGCATTCGATACAGAGCCGGGCATGCGGTACGGCGTCAAGGCGTTCGTGGTTGATCTCTTTGCCACACCCCACACATTGTCCGTACTCTTCGCGATCGATCCGCTCCAGCGCAAGATTGAGATGATACAGCAAATTGCCCTCGCGAGAAGCGAAAAAGTACTGCTGTTCACGATCCATGGTATCGGTGCCCTGGTCCGCCATGTGAAAGGCATAGGACGAGTGATCCCCCGATGTATCTTTCATGGACGTGTTCAAACCGGAACTTTTTAGCCGCTCCAGTTCTTGCAGCAGGGCATTCCGCTTGTCCATGATAATCTGGCGAAAGTGTTCCAGTTGCTCTTTGGTCATTCCAACCTCCGGATGCTTCTTGTAGTGCCGAGTTAAATTTTTGCAATCCCCACCAAAATGGACTCTTCGTCGATGGTCCACTCTTTCTTGAACTCACCACCCGTTTGATTAGCATAAAGGGACGCACACAACGTTTCATTTTTAACATACTCTGACATCTTTTCAACGGCCTGCACAAAGGCGTCAGAACCGGTCAGCCAGATGTGGATGCGATCGGTCACTTCGAATTTGGCCTCCTTGCGCATATTCTGTACCCGGTTGACAAATTCGCGCGCCAGCCCTTCATAGCGCAACTCGTCCGTCAGCGTCGTCTCGATCGCCACCGTCAGATCGCCTTCGGTGGCGGCGAGGATGCCTTCCCGGTTTACCGTTTGTATGTGGATGTCCGCGGCATCGACGCGATATTCGTGACCGTCGATGACGATGGAACCGTGACCGTTGTCGAGCAAATGTTGCACTTCCTGATCGGACATGGCGCGAATGGCTTCGGCCGCCCGATTCACGACTTTACCGAACTTGGGTCCCAGATTCTTGAAAATGGGTTCCGCTTTTTTCGTCACCAACTCGCCTTCGTGATGGACGAATTTGAGTGCCTTGACGTTCAGCTCTTCCAGGACCAGGGCCTCCATGCCATGCAACAACTCACGCCGTTTGCTATTGGGCGCCACAACCAGAATACCGGCCAGAGGCTGTCGCGTCTTGATCAGGGCTTCATTGCGCATGGAACGACCGAGGAAGACAATGCGCCGAACCAGGTCCATACGGGCCTCCAGCATCTCGTCGCGATAGTCCAGCAGACCTGTACCGGCCTGGGGATACATCGCCAGATGCACGCTCTCTTCATAGCCTGCCAATCCGACAGAAAGATTGCGATACACCTCTTCCGCGGTGAACGGCGCCATCGGCGCCATCAATTTGCTGACCGTGACCAGACACTCCCACAGCGTCTGGTACGCCGCCTGTTTATCCTGGCCCATCTCTGATTTCCAGAAACGGCGGCGTGAACGGCGTACATACCAGTTGGAGAGATCGTCCAGCACAAAGGTGTTGATCAGGCGCGCCGCTTTGGTCAAGTCATAGCGCTGCAGGTTTTCGTTTACTTTTTCCACCAGACCGGCCAGAGTTGAGCAGAGCCAGCGGTCCAGCTCGGCGCGTTGCGCCACCGCAATGCGCTGTTCGGCGTTATAGGTAAACCGGTCGATGTTGGCATAGAGCGCAAAAAACGAATAGGTGTTCATCAGCGTGCCGAGAAACTTGCGCACCACCTCCACCACGCCTTCCGGATCGAACCGTGTCGGCAACCAGGGCGGACTGACCGTGAGCAGATACCAGCGCAGGGCATCGGCCCCCTGCTGGTCGAGAAAACTGATGGGGTTTACCGCATTGCCCCTGCTCTTGCTCATCTTCTGGCCGTCTTTGTCCAGAATCAATTCCAGAGAAACGCAGGTTTTATACGCCGGCTGATCGAACAGAAAGGCGCCGATGACCAGCAGCGAATAGAACCAGCCGCGCGTTTGATCCACGCCTTCGGAAATAAAGTCCGCCGGAAAATTTTTATTGAACTTTTCCTTGTTCTCGAACGGATAGTGCCACTGCGCATAGGGCATGCTGCCGGAATCGAACCAGCAGTCGATCACTTCCGGCACCCGCTCCATCGATCCGCCGCACCGGCTGCAGCGCAGGCGCACGTTGTCGATGTAGGGTTTATGCAGATCCAGATCCGCCAGCGCCAGGCCGGATTTTTCCTGCAACTCGGCCACGCTGCCGATGCACTCCTGATGGTCGCAGCTGGGACATCGCCACACCGGCAGCGGTGTGCCCCAAAAGCGGTCACGTGACAGCGACCAATCAATATTGTTTTCCAGCCATTCGCCGAAACGGCCCTCGCCGACTTCGCGCGGGAACCAGTTGATCTTTTTGTTGTTGGCGATCAGGCGATCCTTGATGGCGGTCGTTTTGATGTACCACGATTTTCGCGCATAGTACAACAGCGGCGATTTGCAGCGCCAACAGTGAGGGTAACTATGTGTAAACGGCTCGCTGCGGTAAAGTATTCCCCGTTTCTTGAGATCGATGATGATGGACTTGTCGGCGTCCTTGACAAACTGACCGGCCCAGGGTGTCACTTCCGCCGTGAACGCACCGGCCTTGTCCACCGGCTGCAACACCGGCAGATTGTATTTTAATCCCAGTTGATAGTCATCCTCGCCAAACGCCGGCGCCATATGGACGATGCCGGAACCGTCGGTGGTGGTGACGAAATCACCCAGCACCGTGTAATGCGCCTTTTTATCCGGCTTGGCGTAATTGAAGAACGGCTCATAATCCATACCGGCCAGATTTTCCCCGGTAAAGGTGCCAAGCACCTCATAGGGGCCGTCCAGCACGCCCAGCCGGGCTTGTGCCAGAATCAGATTTTCATCCTTGTGGCTGACCTTGACATAGGTGACTTCGGGATGAAAAGCCAGGGCCACGTTGGAAATCAACGTCCAGGGCGTAGTGGTCCAGACGAGAAAATAGGTGTTTTCCTGACCCACCACCTTGGCTTTGACAAAAATCGAAGGATCTTTGACCTCTTCATAGCCCAGCGATACTTCATGGCTGGAGAGCGGCGTCTGACAGTGCGGGCAATAGGGCAGAATCTTGTGGCCCTGATAGATCAGACCTTTTTTCCAGAACTCGCTGAGAATCCACCACACCGACTCGATATAGTCGTTGGTGTAGGTGATATAGGGATGATCCAGATCGACCCAGAACGCGATGCGACGCGTCAAGTCGTCCCAATCCTGTTTATAAGACCACACGCTCTCTCGGCACTGGCTGCAGAATTTATCCACGCCGTATTCCAGCACCTGATCCTTGCCGTCCAGACCGAGTTTTTTCTCCACCTCGATCTCCACCGGCAGGCCGTGGGTGTCCCAGCCGGCCTTGCGTTCGACGCGGAAGCCCTGCATGGTCTTCAGGCGGCACACGGCATCCTTTACGGTTCGGGAGATGACGTGATGAATACCGGGCTTGCCGTTGGCCGTCGGCGGTCCTTCAAAAAACACGAACGGTTTGTCGGCGTCCCGTTCCTCGACAGAACGCTGAAAGATCTTTTCCCGGTCCCAGAACGCCAGGATGTTTTTTTCGATCTCTGGAAATTGCAGCTTTTCCGGCAGTTCCTTGTACATAACGTATGGATGTCCTTAACTAAAATCAGTTCAAACGCGGTCAGTCAGCAAACCTCTTCGTCCTTCTGCAGGTTCAGCACTCCGCCACGATCGGTTACAGATATTTTTCGATGATCGGACCCAAGCGCTCAATGGTCTCTTGCGGCCACACCGACCGATCTGAGAGCACCGAACCGGCAAGCGCCCGGCCGCAGGAACAGGCCCGTTCCGCCGGCATATTCAGGATCGTCTGCCGCACCATCTCGCGTGCTCGGGCGACATTTTGCTGCAGGGTCTGCACCACCACCTCGACCGATACGGTATGCCCGGTTTCAGCCTCATACCAGCAATCGTAATCCGTGACCATGGCCATGGTGGCGTAGCAGATTTCCGCCTCCCGGGCCAGCCGCGCTTCGTTCATCTGAGTCATGCCGACCACATCCATGCCCCAGGAACGATAGACCTGCGACTCGGCCAGAGTGGAGAAGGCCGGCCCCTCCATGTTCACATAGGTCCCGCCCCAGTGCACCGGCGCGGCCATGGCCTGGCCGCTTTGGTACAAAACCTGACGCAGATGCGGGCAGAGCGGATGCGCAAACTGGATATGGGCCACAATGCCATTACCGAAAAACGTATTGGGCCGCGCCTGATTGGTGCGGTCAACAAACTGATCGATCAACACGATATCGGTCGGCTTTAATTCCTTTTTTAAAGAGCCGACAGCGGAAACGGAAATGATCCGTTCCACGCCCAGCTTTTTCATGCCATAGATGTTGGCGCGGTTGTTCACCTCGGTCGGCAGAATGCGATGGCCGCGGCCATGGCGGGGCAGAAACACCACCTCACGGCCCGACAGCGAGCCGATCATATATTCGTCGGAAGGATCGCCGAACGGCGTGGCCATTTTGACCGATTGGATACCGGTCAATCCTTCCATCTGATACAATCCCGAACCACCTATTATACCGATGCGCGCCATTACGGTGTCGCCTCCTCTACCCTCAACAATCCCATCGTCCGGCTGCCCGCCGGCGTTACATCTCTTTAATGATCTCGGTGACCAGACGTTTGAAATGGGGCCCGACCTTGCGGGCGACGTCGTTCACCAGTTCATGGCTGACGGATATCATCTGATCGGGCAACGCCTGATCGGTGATCACCGTCAAACCCAGCACTTCCATATCCAGTTGCCGCGCCGTCAGCACCTCCGGCACCACCGACATACCCACGGTATCGGCGCCACACAGGGTCAGCATGCGCAGCTCAGCCTGCGTTTCAAAAGAGGGGCCGCTGACCGCGGCATAGACCGTCGACGGCAAATCGATGCCGAAACGCTGTCCGATAGCGGACGCCAGCTTGCGCAAGCGACCTGAGTACGGCTCACTCATGTCGACGAACCGTTCGCCGAGACGCTCATCGTAAGGCCCCAGCAGCGGATTGGCGCCCATCAGATTGATATGATCGGCGATGATCGCCATGCTTCCGGGCGGCAGATGCGGTCGCATGCCGCCGGCCGCGTTGGTGATCACCAGCGTACGGACGCCCAGGCGATGCATCACCCGTATGGGCAACGAAATCGCCCGCATGCTATGCCCCTCATAGTAATGAAATCGGCCCTGCATGGCCATAACGGTTTTGCCGGCCAGTTCGCCGATCACCAGGCGGCCGGCATGAAACTTGACAGTGGATTCCGGGAAATGGGGTATCTCGGTATACGGCAAGATGGTGGCTTGCTTGATCTCGTCCGCCAACGGACCCAATCCCGTGCCCAACACCAGGCCTGCCTGGATGGCGCGCGGATCGCGTGAGCGGATGAATTCGGCTGCGGAATCTATCTCTTGCAAATATGAACTGACCCGTTCATCCATCACTTTTTCTGGTTCTCTTTAATCCTGCTCTTCAGCTGCTCTATCTCTGCATCCTGTTGCGCCCGCTCCCGGCGGATTCTCTCCAACTCGGCATCGATTTTGGACTTGTCCTTTTCCTGGTTCGTGACATCCCCCGCGCCCTTTTCCAATGAACGGTTGTATTTTATCTCCCGGATGGCCACGGCGCGATCCTTGCGGGCGCCCATCCGATAAAACAGCCAGGTGCCGGCGGTCGTTCCCAGCGCCGTGCCGCCCAGGATGATGGCATCTCGATTCTCTTCGCCCGCGGCCCGCGACAACATGCTGCTGAGAAAAAAACCAGAGCCCAGTGAGAGCAGGCCGCCGCTGATCGTAAACAGCCTGGCGTTATAACTGGTTTTGTATTGGCGTATCTCTTTTTCGGATATGATCCGTCCGTCGCTATCCCGGACCGGCTCCGGCCCGGACAACTCGGTGATCTGCGATCGCCGTGCCTGCCACGCCTGGCCTTTCTGATCCCGAATCACCAGATTCTCGCTGTCCACCGACTCTACGTCACCGCTGACCGATTGTCCGGATTGCAGCTTGACATGGACCGTCTGTTGAGGCGTCAGCTGTTCCGGTCTCAGTGCGATGCGCGAACTGCACCCGCTCAAGACCACGGCTAGCAGCGCTACCCATTTCATCATCCGCATCCACCCACTCCCTGTTTCGTTAAACGGCAAATTGATCAGACAGCCGGCTGCCGCCCTTGCCGCGGTTGTCCTCGTTGTTTTTGCTTGCCGACGGCGGATCAAACGGACCGGGCCGTCGCATCACCATCGGTTCTTCAAATCGTTTTTCGCTGCGGACGACGCGTGGTTCCTCCGCGATCGGTTCCCGCCGGAGCTCGGGCATCTCCATAGCCGGCTCCGCTGCCAACGCGGTCTGCTCCGGGACCACAGGGCGCGGTAATCGACCGCGCGGCGTGAATCGCGTACGCGGCTCCTCCGCCGCGTCCAAAGTGGTGACATCGTCCATGCCCAGCACATCGATGAGTTCGATCTGCGATTCCAGCAGATGACGCAAACGACGTGAAAAAGATTCTTTCTGCGTGCGCAGCAGATTGATCTCGTGGCGCAACTCCTGCAACTCGTCTTTGGCGTTCACGACGATTTTTTCCGCCTGCAGTTCCGCTTCCTGAATCCGCAATTCAGCTTCCCGCAACGAATTGACGCGCGACTCTTCCACCGTGCTGGTGGCTTTCATCAACGTGTCTCGCAGCGTGTGCTCGACCTGCTGATAGTCGCGCAACTGCGTACGCAGCTTGATCAGCTCGTCACTGATCTTGTTGCGTTCGTGAATGAGGGATTCCAGTTCATCGGCAACCATTCCCAAAAAGGCTTCGACCTCTTCAGGATCAAATCCGCGCATCACCTTCTTGAACTCTTGCTTGCGAACGTCCAGGGGTGTGAGTTTCACGGTTGCTCTCCCGTTTGGGTTCTTTCACCAAACAACGCCCGGCCAATGCGTATGACCGTGGCACCTTCTTCAACGGCCACCTCAAAATCGTTGGTCATGCCCATCGACAGATGCGGGACATGCAAGCCGTTTTGCAGCATCCAGGTCCGTAACTCCCGCAGCTGAACGAAACAGGGCCGTACGTGCTCCGGATCCGGCAAAAAGGCACCCACCGTCATCAACCCGGTCAAGCGGATGTGGGGCAGCTGCGCCATCTCTTTGGCCAGCGCCAGCGCTCCATCCGGCTCGACACCGTACTTGCTCGCTTCCCCGGAGGTGTTCACTTCGAGATAGACTTCAACGACGCGATCCATTCGTGCCGCCCGATCGTTCAGCCCCTTGGCCAGGGAGATCGAGTCCAGCGATTGTACCACATCGAACATTTCCAGACAACGATTGATTTTGTTGGATTGCAGGTGCCCCACAAGATGCCAGCTGGCGGCGCGGCCGATGATCGGGAACTTGTCTTCAGCTTCCTGAATCCGGTTTTCTCCGATAATAGTAATGCCCGCGGCCAGCGCAGCCAGAATTTTTTCCGGTGCGACGGTCTTGGTGACGGCGACCATGTGAACCTCATTCACATCCCGACCGCTGCGCAAACAGGCGGCAGCTACTCTCTGGCGTACATCATTGACGTTGTCTTTTACTAGGCCCATGAAACTGTTAAAGTTAGATGATAAATTTACTCAATTTGTATAAAAAATGCAATTAAAATAATCGTAAAGAGATTCGCCCGGCGCAGCAAGAGCGCGCCTCGCGGCATCGCCCGGCGCGGACACCGCCCGGCGCACATAATAATTATATTGAATTTCTGTAAGGAATACCGTAACTTTCAACTCTTGAAAATGCCGGAAAACGTCACACAAACGTGGTACAACATCCATGGACATGACAAAAAACAAAATCAACGCCGTCGAATTTTTCAGTCTGCTGGTCAAATGGCGTAAACTCATCGTCATCAACTTTCTCCTCTTCAGCCTGGTGGCCGTGGTGGTGAGCCTGGTTCTGCCCAAATGGTATACGGCCAGCTGCACCATGCTGCCGCCGGATCAGCAAGAGTCCGGCGGGTTTGATCTGATGTCGCTTCTCGGCGATCTGCCGAAAAGCATTCCCGGCTTGCCCGGCATGGCGACGCCCACCGACATCTATGTCGCCATTCTCAAAAGTCGCAACGTCCGCGAAGGCGTTATTCAGGATCTGAATCTGATGCAGGTGTTCGAAGCGGACAACATGGACGAGTGCCTGGAGATGCTCGATGATGTCACCAAACTGGACAAGACCGAAGAAGAGATGATCGTCGTGCGCACCAGCGCCCGCACAAAAAAGCTGGCTGTGCAAATGGCCGAATCCTATGTCCACCATCTCGACCGCGTCAATAAAACCAAACGAAACACCTCTGCCCGCTACACGCGCGAGTTTATCGAAAAACGGCTGCACGAGAACGAAGCCGATCTGCACCAGGCCGCGGACGCCATGCGCCGCTTTCAACAGAGCCATCGCGTCATCATGATCGAAGAACAGGCCAAGGCCGCCATCACCGCCCTGGCGGAACTGGAAGCACAGATCGCCCTCACCGAGGTCAACTACAACATGGCCCGGCGCCAGATGGACGTCAGCCACCCGGATGTGATGCAGCTGGCCGACAGACGCGACGAACTGAAAAAACAGGCCGACAAACTGGAAACCGGCGCCCGCCTCGACACCAGCAGCTATGTGGTGCCGTTCGCCAAGCTGCCCGATTACGGCCTGGAATATACCTTTCTGCTGCGCGATCTGGAAGTGCAAAAGGCCATCTATAAACTGCTCATGCAGCAGTACGAACAGGCTAAAATCAAAGAGGCCAAGGACACGCCCACCATCCAGATCCTGGACAAACCGGTGGAGCCGGCCAAACGCAGCAAGCCCAAACGCGCTATCATCGTCATCGCCTCGGCCCTGCTGAGCGTGTTCGTCAGCCTGTTCCTCCTTTTTATGTTTGAATACCTGGAACGATTGCGCCACACCGATCCCGCCACCTACCGGCAACTCGAGTCGGCCTGGCAAACGCTGCAAACGGACTGGCAGCGATTTCAGCGCGCAAAAAAATAGTTCGAACCCGATAGCGTGGACCCAGCTCCAGATCGCATGATGAACGAACCGACTCTGAATATCCGCAACCAACAACTCTTGCCGGCCCTGCTGGCCGGCATTCCGTTTTTGCTGGTATATCTCGTCGCCACCTACTACTGGGGGCCGTACGCGGGACTGGCTCTGTTTGCCGGCCTCGCTGCGGTGGTGTTTATTTTTCAACAGCCCATTTACGGGCTTTTATTTTGCCTGCTCATCATCTTTTCCGGATTCGTCTGGGGCCTGGGCATCAAGCAGGGTTTTCTGCCCGTGGCCATATTTTCCGCCGCCGCCGTCATGACGCGCAATATCTACACGCTGGATTTTTCCTTTGCCCACGATCGCCAGGTTACCTATATCATGGCCTTCTTTGCCGTTATGGTGCTCTCCATCCTCGGCGCCCTCTATCCCATAGAAGCCTTCAAGTCCCTGGTGGTGTATGGCAAACTCTTTATCTTTTATTTTCTTATCATCAATGCCATCAAAACCCGCTGGCACATCTGGGCCAGCGCCTGGGTTTTTATTCTCTCCAATATCGGCTCGGTGCTGTACGGCTTTTACAACCTGTTCTTCGCCCCCCATTCGGCCGGCGAAATGATGGTCAAGGCCCGTATGCGCGGGCTTACCGACGATCCCAACATCCTGGCCATGGAGGTGGTGTTCATCATCCCCCCGATCCTGCTGATCATTTTTCACGAAGGCTGGAAATGGCGCTCCGTGCTCTATCTCTCCGGCGTCTTTATTCTCCTCGCCGGCCTGATCGCCTCGTTCTCCCGCGGCGGCACGGTTTCGCTGGGCATCGTGCTGGCTATGGTGCTCTACCAGAAACGAAGCTGGCCGTTGTTCCTGACCATGCTCGGCGCGGCGGTCCTGCTGGTGATTTTTGTCATTCCGGTCAGCTTTTGGGAACATCTGCTGACGCTCTTTGATCTGGGAAAATTTCTCGCCGACCCCTCTTTGCGCTGGCGCGGCCGGCTCTCCATCGGCGCCATCGAACAGTTCATTCAGCACCCGCTCCTCGGCATCGGCATCGGCAACTGGATGCAGATCGCCAGCAAATACATGTCCCTGCGACCGCTGGCGGTGCATAACACCTACCTGCACGTCGCCGCCGAAATGGGCGTCTTTGGCATCGTTTTTTTCTTGCTGATTTTTATCCGAACTTTTACTAACTTTAACACAGCCAGATACGCGTTCGCCCGACAAGGCGACATCAAACTCGCCCTGCTGAGCCACGGCTTTTTCATCGGCCTGGTCGGCGTCTTTATCGGCGCCATGTTTCTATCGGTGCAGGAAGCCTTTGTGATCTGGACCATCTTTGGCTTTAGCGTGGCCATGCGCCACGTCAGCCAATCACCCGTAGCGAAAGGAACGGCCTAGACTCTTGCTAAACCTGTAAAGATCAGAGGTAGGATATTCACGTAACCAACCAGTCCCGGAGCTCATATGAAAGTCAATTTCCTTGATTTGAAAGCACAGTATCTCTCGATCAAACCTGAAATCGATGCAGCCATACAAAACGTTCTCGACAAATCCGCTTTTGCCGCCGGACCGTTTGTGAAATCGTTCGAAGCCAACTTTGCCAAGCGCCAGGGCGCCCAATACTGCGTCGGCGTGAACAACGGCACCTCCGCCCTGCACGCCGCCCTGATGGCCCTCAATATCGGCCCGGGCGATGAAGTCATCGTCCCGGCCAACACCTTTTTCGCCACACCGGAAGCGGTCTCCCTGGCCGGCGCAGTCCCGGTTTTTGTCGATTGTGAAGCCGACTATTTCAACATCGATCCGGCCGGGATCGAAGCCAGAGTGACAGCGAAAACCAAAGCGGTCATCGCCGTCAACTTGTACGGACAACCGGCGCAATTAAAAGCCATCAAAGCGGTCACCGATCGGCTCGGCCTGCTTCTGATCGAAGATTGCGCCCAGTCGCATCTCGCCGAACTGGACGGCCAACCCACCGGCACCTTCGGCGTCTGCGGTTGCTTCAGTTTCTATCCGGGCAAAAACCTCGGCGCCTATGGCGAAGGCGGCGCCGTCATCACCAACGATGAGAGGCTCTACCAGACGCTGATGATGATCCGTGACCACGGCAGCGCCAAAAAATACTATCACGATATCATCGGCCACAACTATCGCATGGAAGGATTCCAGGGCGCCATCCTCGACGTCAAACTCCGCTATCTGGACGCATGGACCGATACACGCCGTCAAAACGCCGAGCTGTACCGCACGTTGCTGGCAGAGTGCAGCGACATCGTGCTGCCCAAAGAGATGGCCGGCGCCAAACACGTTTATCATCTCTTTATCATCCGCACCACCCGGCGCGATGAGCTGCAAAAATATCTGCAGGACAAAGAGGTCTACACCGGCATCCATTACCCGATCCCCTGTCATCTGCAAAAGGCCTATGCGCATCTGGGATACGGCAAAGGCAGCTATCCCCTGAGTGAAACCTTTGCCGACGAAATTCTTTCTCTGCCCATGTCTGAGATGTTGAAAAAAGAAGAGGTCGCCTATACCGCGGACCAGGTCAAGGCGTTTTTTAAGAAATAACGATTCGGCCTGGCCGGGGCGTACAGGCCGATGGGTCTAATCAGCTGCAGGCCTCCGTATGTTCCGGAGGCCTGCACATTTATAACTCGGACGGAAACCGGACGTGCCTCAAGTCAGTGTCATCATCCCAGCCTGCAACGGTCAGGCGCACATCGCCGACGCCATATCAAGCGTGCTGCAGCAATCGTATAGCGATTTCGAACTCTTGGTCGTGGATGACGGTTCCACAGACGACACCGCCGCCATCGTCAGGAGCTTTGGCCCGGCTGTGCGCTATCGGCACAAAAAAAACGGCGGCCCGGGCAGCGCCCGCAACGCCGGCATCGCACACGCGACCGGCGAATTCATCGCCTTCCTCGATCAGGACGACCTCTGGCTGCCGAACCGCCTCGCCGAACAGGTGCCGATTCTGCAGCAGGATGCCCAACTGGGCCTGGTGTTCAGCGATGCGGTGTTCGAAACCACCATGGCCCAAAAGGAACAGAACAGTTTCAGCATCGACAAACCTTATCGCGGTCATGTTTTTCAGGAGCTCTTTTGCAACAATTTTATTCGGAATGTGACCGTGCTGGTGCGCAAAACCTGCTTTGATCGCCTGGGCCTGATGGATGAAAGCGGCTCCATGATGATCACCGATGACTATAACATGTGGCTGCGAGTGGCCGCCCACTATGCCATCACCTTTGTCGACAAGCCGCTCGCCCGCTGCCGCTGGCACGAAGAGAACCTCAGCGCCGACGGGGAACGGGCGTACCTGGATACCATGGCAGCACTGCAAAACGTGCTGGAGCGGCATCCGCATTTGAAAAAAGAGCTGGGCGTCACAGTCAGCCGCCGTTTCAGCGATCTCTATTATCGCTTGAGTCGACACTATCTGCAAACACACAACTATTCAGCCGCGCATGCGTCGGCCCGGCAAGCGTGGACTCTGAATCCGCTGCACTGGAAAAACACCCTGTTCATGGTGCTCAGCGGCTGCAAGTGCCTCGGCGCCGGCCGGCAACACAGCCCCGTCATGCTCCTGTAGAACCGGCACAGGAAACTAAAACGAGAGAGCGTCCTATCAAGCGACTTGTGAAAGCTACGGCATTGTCCGGTGCATCAACCATCCTCAACACGCTGATCGGCTTTATTAAAGCCAAAGCCCTGGCGCTGATCCTCGGTACCGCCGGCGTCGGCGTACTGGGACAGCTAAACGGTTTTTTTCTGCTCCTGTCCAATTTTACCTCCCTGGGCAACAACGTCGGCGTCACCCGCTATGTCGCCAGCTATGCCGCTGACGGCGACAAAGTCAGCATCACCCGCCTGCTGAGCAGTGTGCGCTTGCTCGTGGGCGGCTTTGTCATCCTCTGCGCCGTCGTCGGCATGATCTTTTCCCGTACCCTCGCGCAATGGTTGTTGAACGACTCTTCCTATTCGGTGTATATCATTATCATCCTGGCCGGCTTGCCGTTTACCGTGCTGTACAACTTTTACCGCTCCTTTTTCACCGGCCTGTTGGAGATCCGCTATTTCGTCCTGGCCGGCGTGCTCAGCGCCGCCATCGGCTTGCTGGTGCTGCTGCCTCTGGTCTATTTTGCGGGATTGAACGGCGCTGTCTGGCATATCACCATTTTGGGCGTGGTCGGCTTCGCCACCGCTGCGCTGTTCCTGCAACGCATCATCATAAAACACCAGCTGGCCAAGCCATCCCTCGGTCACCTGGATCGGGCCATCACCAGACCGATCATTACCTTCGGCGCCGCCAGCCTGACCGCTGCCACCGCTCTCTATGGTGCCAATCTCTGGGTGCGCACTATAATCTTTAATCATTTCGGCCAGGAACAGGCCGGCATCTATTCGGCCATGCTGCAGATGTCCAGCCTCTGCATCATGCTGGTGCTGGATTCCATCAGCACCTATTGCTATCCGCGCCTCAGCGGCATCCAGAACCCCAAAGAGATGGTGGCCGAACTCAACCAAACCATGCGACTGACCCTTATCCTGATCACCCCCATGATCGTGCTTTTTATGCTGTTCAAGGATCTGATCATCATTTTGTCGCTCTCGCGCCAGTTTCTGCTGGCGTCGCCGCTGATCGGCTACCAGTTGCTCGGCGATGCCTTCAAGGCGGTGGGTTGGTCCATCGGCGTTTCCCTCTTGCCCATGAAACGACTCAAAGCCTTTGCACTGATCGATGTGACCTGGTCCGCTCTGTTTGTGACGATTTCCGCGATCACGGTGCCGCGATGGGGACTCTTGGGCGCTCTCGTGGCTTACAGTTGCGGATTTATTTTCCATGTGCTGGCCAACTATTTCTATGCGCGGCGATCCATCAACTATTCGCTGTGGCCCTCCAACCGCATGCTGCTGGCTCTGTCCATGGCCATCATCATCTACATGACCACGCTGTTCCGTCTGGCCCCCGGCCACATTCTGCTCTGTGTGATGCTCATGGCCTACTGGAGCACCCACGCCATAAAAGGCGGGGAACTGCAGCTGCTGCTCAACGCTGTGAAAGGCAAATTCCGCTCATGAAAAATCTATTGATCCTGTCACACATGTTTCCCAACCGCCATGACCCCAGACTGGGGATTTTTGTGCACGATCAACTGCAGGCGTTAAAAAAAAATTATCGCATCCGGGTCATCGCGCCGGTGCCGTGGTTCCCGCCCCTGCCCGGCCTGCCGCGCTGGCAGCACCACCGCCGCCTGGAGCGACACGCCGAATATCAGGGTATACCGGTAACCTATCCGCGACGACTGACCTTCCCGAAAGGGTACGGCCAGTTGCTCATGGCCTGCCACTATCATCATGTCGTTCACCGGCTCTGCCGCACTCTGGACTTTGACCTGATCCACAGCCATGGGGTGTGGCCGGATGGGTATGTATCAACGCGCATCGGCAAGAGTTTTCACAAGCCGGTGGTCATCACCTCCCACGGCGCCGATACCTACCGCTTCCTGCGCAACATCACTACCCGACCGCTGGTGCGCGCCGGCCTGGCGCACGCCGACCGCCTCATCGCCGTATCACACGCCGACGCGCGCATGATGCAACAGCATGGCGACCTGCACCACAAACTCCAGGTTATCTGCAACGGCGTCGATACGCTGAAATTCCATCCGCAGCCCCCTGCGACCGTTCGCCGCCAATTGGGACTGCCGCTGGACAAACGGATCATCGTGTTCGTCGGTTACCTCTACCCGGTCAAAGGCGTATCCACCCTGTTGACCGCCCTGTCGCACCTCGCAGGCGACGATCTCCATCTGGTGTTGGTGGGCGACGGGTTTTTACGGCCGGAGCTGGAACAGCAGGTCCGCCGCGAAGGCTTGCAGGAACGGGTCCATTTCGCCGGCGAACAGCCCCACGACCGCATCCCGCTCTGGATGAACTGCGCCGATCTGTTTTGTCTGCCCAGTCTCAACGAAGGCTGGCCCACGGTGCTGTTCGAAGCGCTGGCGTGCGGCAAACCGGTGGTGGCCACCAACGTCGGCGGCATTCCCGAAGCCATCAACGACGCGCGCTACGGGATCCTGGTCGATCCCAACCAGCCGCAACAGCTGGCCCAGGCCCTGCGCACAGCCCTGGCTGCCACCTGGCAAACAGAGGCATTGGTCGCCTATGCCGGCCGCCACAGCTGGCAGGCCGTAGCTGATCTCATTCACGAACAGATCTATCAACCATTACTGACAAGACTCGAATAATCATGCACAAATCCAAATCCATCATCTCGCTGGCCAGTTGTCCGTTTCGCCAGCAGCCGGTGTTGCGCAAGGAGGCGCGCACGCTGGCCAGGTTCGGCTGGCAGGTCCAGATCATCGCCTGGGACCGCCGCAATCTTTTTCCAGCCACTGATACGGTCGACGGCATCCCGGTGGAGAACATTCTCATCCGCGGCAGCTATGGCACCGGCGGCATCGACCTGATTTTCAAGACGCTGCTCTTCTGGGCCATCGCGTTCAGCCGTTTGCTGAAAAAACGCGCCGGCTACTCCATCATTCACTGTCAAGATCTAAACACCATCCTGCCGGCCTGGTTGGCGGCACGACTGCTGCGCAAAGCGATTGTGTTCGACTCGCACGATCCCTATCCGGAAATGCTCTCCCTGACCCAGCCGGCCCCGGTGGTGGCCGTCGCCCGGTTTATCGAACGCTTTTTCTGCCGGCGCGTCGATGCCGTGCTGACGGTGAACCGGCTTATGATGGAACGGTTTCGTCGCATCACCGACAAACCGATATACATCGTTTATAACTATCCCGAGCTGGAATTTTTTAAAGCCGAATCCCGGCCCAACGACGGCCCGGTCGTCATCGGTCGTATCGGCACCATGGCCGAAGAGCTGGGCATCGAAGAGACCATCACCGCTTTTGTTGAGGTGGCGAAAGAATTTGATGTCCGCCTGTTGTTTGTCGGCCGGCTGGCCGACCGTCTGGCCGAGCGCTACCGGCAGCTGATCGAGCCGGTGCGCGATCTGGTACATCACATCGACGACATCCCCTATTTTCAGGTGCCGGACTATTATCGTCGCATGGACATCTCCATGGTGCTGTATGGCAAAAGAGGCATCTCACCTTTTGTGAGTCCGATGAAGCTGTTTGAATCCATGGCTATGGGGGTGGCTGTGGTGGCCTCGGATGTCGGTGAAGTGCGCGCCGTGGTCGAAGAGACACGCTGCGGCGTTATCGTGCCCTGCGGCGATGCCGAAGCCGCGGCCGCCGCCCTGGCGACGCTGTTGCGCGATCCCGCCCTTCGCCGCGACATGGGTCGCAGAGGACGAGCCAAAGCAGAAGCGGAACAGAACTGGGAATCGGAAGGTTTAAAGTTGGTCAGGATGTATGAGGAGCTGCTTGGCTAGCCGAGGCGTTGCCATGCTTTATAAATGCACTGTACCTTTAAAAGAGAGCTTGCCATGATCCGGAACAGCCGTTATGTTCGTTTCCTGTTGTGCGCCCTGGTGGCCGCACTGCCCGGTGTAACCGCTGCCCAGGCCCAGTTGATCTGGAGACCCTTTAACGCCGAAAGCCCGTGGAACACCGTCATCGGCGAACAGCCGCTGATCGACAGGAATTCGACCGTGTACATCGGCCAGATCAATTCGCTCTACCGAACCATGACCGGCAAAGCCGACGAATGCTTTGTTTCGACGACACGCCACAATTGGGGCATTGCCCTGTTTTTTATCGACGGCATCAAACCCTATCCCAAACATCTCTTTGTCAGCTGTCACACCGATTGGGGCTTTCCGGCGGCCGCGCCGCTGCCGGCCTGGGCGGTCCCGGATCCATCCGAAGATGCGCACCTCTGCATCGTCGATCGCAGGGAAGGGCTGGAGTGGGATTTCTGGAATATCAAAGGCCGCTGGCCGCAATACAGCTGCGGCAGCAGCGTCCTGGTGAACACCTTTGGCGCCGGTGCCATTACCAGCGGCCACGGCTGCCGCGAATCCGGCTTTCCTCTCAGCGCCGGATTGATCCGGCCTGAAGAACTGGCGGCCGGCGAAATTCGCCACGCCCTGGTCTTTGGCTTTGACGGCCGCAACGGCTGGGACCAATTCGTCTATCCGGCCATCACCGGCTGTGACGACGCCTTTGGGCCGGCCGGCCAGTCGACGATTCCCATGGGCAGCCGGTTGCAGCTGAAACCGGACAAGGAGCTTACCCGCCTCACCCCGGCGGCGCGGATCATTGCCCGGGCACTGCAAACCTATGGCATGTACCTGGGCGACGAAGGTGATGGCCGCTCCCTGAGCATCTATATGCAGACCGTAGGCGAGGTGAACGGGGACAAAGCCGCTGACACCGGGCAAACCTTGTGGGCCGGCTTGTGGAACGAAAACGACCGTCAATCCCTGGCGCTGCTGAAAGCTTCTGATTTCAGAGTCGTCGAGCTGCCCGTCATCGGCGCCGGCCGGCCGGCCCAGATCACATTCGTCTCGCCGGCAGACACCGTCAGCACGGACAAGAGCGTCGTCTTCGAGGTGGCTCAAACCGGCGGCGACCATTCCATCAAAGAAATGCGTTTTTATCTCGACCAGCCGCAACGTGCTCAACCATCGGCGACCGATGTCAATGCTCCCTTTTTATGGCGGCAGCAGGCACAGCAGCTGACCGCCGGCCGCCATACCGTCTATGTCGTGGCTGTTGACCAAAAAGGAAACAAAAGCTGGGCCAGCAAGACGTTTTATGTTCGGAATCAATAACAGCCGAGGCTTGTCGCTGCGGCGGCAACCCTGCAGATAAAAGGCTTTGATTTATGTGGCCACTTTATTATATTTATTGAATCTAGTTACACAGGGGCGAACGCGGAACCGCGCTCAGCTGTGCCGCAAGGGCATCCCGACAGGCAGACCATTTTTTCAGGAAGGCAAGTACGACGTAAACTGTAATGAGCGAGCATCCGGCCACATACCCTTTTGTTTCCATCGTCATTCCCATGCTCAATGAGATCGATGCCATTGAACGATGCATCCGTTCCATCTGGGAGCAGGATTATCCACAGGATCGCATCGAGATCGTGATCGTGGACGGTCTCTCTACGGATGGTTCCCGTGAGCGGGTCAAGGAGCTGATGCAGATCCGCAGCAACGTGGTTCTGCTCGACAATCCGGCGGCACGCACACCGGTATCGCTCAACATCGGCGCCCGCGGCAGCCGCGGCGATGTGGTGATCATTCTCGGCGCCCACACCCGCATCAAAAGCGATTTCATCCGGCAAAACATCAGCTGCATGCACACCATGAAGGTGCCCTGCACCGGCGGCACCCAGATCAACACCGGCGAGAGCTATCTGCAGCAGGCCATCGGCTTTGCCATGGGTTCCCGCCTCGGCATTCCCAGCGCCCCCTATCGCTTTTACCGCAAACCCCGTTTTGTGGACACTGTGGTCTATGCCGCCTACAAGCGGGAGCTGTTCGAACAGGTCGGCTATTTCGACGAAGAGCTGCATATTTCCGAAGACGCGGAATTCAACTGGCGAATCCGTCAGGCCGGTCATCGCATTTATTTTTCTCCCGACATCATCTCCTTTTATTATCCGCGCAAAAACCTGCGCCTGCTGGCAAAACAGTTTTTCAATTATGGCATATTGCGCATCAACGTCGTCAAAAAGCACTGGGATGCCGTCAAGCTGCTGCATCTGCTGCCGCCGATGTTTCTTGTCGCCTCGGCCCTGCTGGCCATGCTCGCTCCCGTCATTACGCCGGCACGCCATGCGCTGCTCGCCGTCTGGGCCATCTACCTGCTCTATGTCCTGCTGGCCAGCTTTAGCACCGCGCAGCAGCAGCGTTGTTACCGCCACCTCATCGTGCTGCCGGCCGTTTTTCTCGTCATGCAGCTCAGCTGGGCGGTCGGCTTTCTGGCCGGTATTTTTAAAACCTATAAATAGCAGCCGCCATGCCCAAGCCTATAGAGAAAATACTCCTGCTTGCGGTCGACTTTATCACCATCAACCTCGCTTTCTGGTGCCTGGTGGAACTGCGCAGCAGCATGCATCTGTTCGTGGCTCAGAGTCCGTCGGTGCAGCTGCAGATTCATCTGCTGGTCTACCTCTATTGGCTGATGCTGTTCCTCTTTCTCGGCCTCTACCAATCGTGGTATATCCAGTCCCGCTTTGACGAAATCATCTCTGTGTTCAAGGCGGTGCTGTTCGGCACCCTGGTCATTTTCCTCATCACCGCTGAACCGCAACGGGATCTGTCACAACCGCCCACGACCGGTCGACTTTTGATCCTGAGCTATTTTGCGCTCATGCTGGTGTGGGTGGCGAGCGGCCGGCTGTTTCTGCACACGGTGCAGCGGCAACTGCTGCAAGCCGGCATCGGCCAGCGTAACACGCTGATCATCGGCTGGAACGGCAAATCGCGCAAGCTGATGGACAAAATCCTGCACTATCCGGCCCTGGGCTATCGGGTCGTCGGATTCCTCGGCTTAAAGCAGGAAGACATCGGTCGACAGCACGGGGCTCTGCAGGTGCTGGGCGATCTGTCCCAGCTCAAGCACATGGTCAAACAGTACCAGGTGGAAGAGGTCATTCTGGCTCTGGGCCAACTGCCGCACAAGAAGGTCATGAACGTCATCGGCCTGTGCGACGAACTGCCTCTGCGCATCAAGATCGAACCGGACCTCTACGATGTGGTCATGGGCCAGGCGCGCACCCAGCAGATCTATGGCTTTCCCCTGATAGAGATCAATCCGCAGATCATGCCGCCCTGGGAGCGAAGGGTGAAACGGATGATGGACCTGGGCTTTGCCGTTTTTTTTCTGATCGTGACTCTGCCCATATTCATCATCACCGCCATCCTCATCAAACTGGATTCCAGAGGCCCGGTCTTTTTCAAGCAGGAACGGGTGGGCCGGAACGGCAAACCGTTCACCATGATCAAATTCCGCACCATGATCAGGGATGCGGAAAAATATACCGGACCGGTGTGGGCCGGCAAGGCGGACCCGCGCATCACCGCCATGGGCCGGTTCATGCGCAAGGTCCGGCTCGATGAATTTCCGCAGTTCATCAACGTACTCAAGGGCGATATGAGCCTGGTCGGGCCACGGCCGGAGCGCGCCTTTTTCGTCGAGAGACTGAAGGAGGAGTATCCCTATTATACCCGTCGACTCAAGGTGCAGCCGGGCATCACCGGCTGGGCCCAGGTCAAGGGCGAATACGATACCACCATCGAAAACGTCAGAGAAAAACTGCGCTACGATCTCTATTATATCGAGAACATGTCGCTGCGCATGGACCTGCGCATCATTTTTTATACGATATTTGTCATGCTGCGTCTCAAGGGGCAATAGCGGCCTCGTGCGGGGCGGGTCAGCCATATACTATTTAATCAAGAGGGACATATGCTGGATTTGAAATTTATCAGGGAAAATCCCGAAACGGTTCGTCAGGCCATTCTCAACAAGGGCGATCACGCCGATCTCGACGCGCTGCTGCAACTGGATGTCAAGCGCCGCAGCATCATCAGCGCCGTGGAGACCAGCCGCGCCGAGCAGAACCGGGTGTCGCAACAGGTGGCGGAGATGAAAAAAGCCAAACAGGATGCCACGGCCATCATTACCGAAATGCGGGCGCTGTCGGACAAGATTAAAAACCTCAATGAGGAGCTGGGCCGGATCGAAGGGCAGATTTTTGAGATCCAGATCCGCATCCCCAACATCCCGCATCAGAGCGTGCCCCTGGGCGATGCCAGTCACAACCAGGAGGTCAAACGCTGGGGCCAGGCGCCGGTGTGCGATTTCAAACCGCTGCCCCATTATGAAATTGCGGAAAAACTGAATCTGGTGGATTTCGCCCGCGGCGCCAACATTTCCGGCAGCTCGTTCGTCAGCTACAGAGGCCTGGGCGCCCGCCTGGAACGGGCTTTGATCAACTTTATGATCGACCTGCACGTGGAGAAACACGGCTATACGGAAATTTTTCCGCCCTTTATCGTCAAACGGGAGGTGCTGTTCGGCACCGGCCAGCTGCCCAAACTGGAAGAGGACATGTACCACATTCCCGCCGACGATATGTTCCTGATCCCCACGGCCGAAGTACCGGTGACCAACCTCCATCGCGATGAGGTGCTGGACGGCGAGCAGCTGCCGTTGCTCTATACCGCCTATACCCCCTGCTTTCGCCGCGAGGCCGGCACCTATGGCAAGGAGACGCGCGGTCTGGTGCGCATTCACCAGTTCGACAAGGTCGAAATGGTCAAATTCGTCAAACCGGAAACGTCGTATGAGGAACTGGAAATCCTGTTGAACAACGCCGAAGAGGTGCTGCAACGGCTGGAGCTGCCCTATCGGGTGTTGACGCTGGCGGCCGGCGATCTGAGTTTCTCGGCGGCCAAGTGCTATGACATCGAGGTGTATGCGCAGGGCATGGACAAATGGCTGGAGGTCTCTTCGTGCAGCAATTTTGAGGATTTTCAGGCCCGCCGCGCCAACATCCGCTACCGCGAATTCAAAGGCGCCAAGCCGGAATACGTGCACACGCTCAACGGCTCCGGGTTGGCCCTGCCGCGTACGGTGATCGCCATCCTGGAAAACTATCAAACCGATGAGGGCACCGTCATGGTGCCGTCAGCGCTGCGGCCGTATATGGGTGTAGAGGTGATCCGATAACAGCAGCGGCTCGTCCCGAACCGCTGCTCTGTTCTATTTTTGTTCCTTGCTGTTTTTTTCCTGCTCCGCTTTGCCGGATGACGGCGGCGTTTCCAGGATTTTGCGCAATCGCTCCAACAGATCCTGCATGCGCTGCCGTTCCGTCCGAATCCGCTCCAGCTCCGATTCCGCATTTTCCGTTTTCTTGCGCTCGCTGGCCAGATCTTCAAAGCTCTTGCCGTCCGCTGCGGCCGGCGATTTCGCCTGCTGCAGGACTTTATCTTTGCGCCGCACCAGCGCGACTTTTTTCGGATTCAAAGAGAACAGGGCGCCGATACCGATACGCCAGAAGGGCATGTTCAGATCGCGTTTCCAGCTGATGTGCGCATAACTGCCGGAGTGGCCGTCATAACGCGTTTCATCGTTGCCGCCGACGACGCGGATATCCAGAGCGACGCGGAATTTCACCCAGGCATAGGGGGTGTAGGTGATGCCGGGAACAAAATAGATGGTGGTTTCACGGGTATAGGCGTTGTAGGGCGGTTTGTGCAAAAAGGTGCGGCCATACAGCTCGGCGAGAAAACCGAACTCTTCCCTGCTCAACGTATAGGCGGCGCCAAAGACCAGCTCTTCGGTGTTGCGCTCCACCAGCAACGTGTCACGGACATCGTCAATCAGGCGGGCCGCGAGATCGTTATGGCGAAAAAGGCCGAGGTTGAAATGCACGTTCATGCCCGATTCCGGAAAAGCCGGCTCGGAAATGATGGAAGCCAGGGCGGTGACGCCGATACCGATGCGCCCGGCGGAGTAGTATTCCCAGGGGATGTTGTGATATTGTGCGGTGGGCAGTCGTACCTGGGCTTGCAGGCCGTAACGCAGGTTGCCCGTGGCCGGGCCCAGAGAACCCAGTTTGAAATGCAAAAACAGATCGTCCGGCAGATTGTAACCCGGCGCCGCCTTGTGGTTATCCTGATAATAGATCTGTGACAGGCCCAGCTCGAATCGTTGTGCCAGACCGTAGGTCAACCCGAGTCCTCCCTGGATGTCCCAGTAGGTTCGGCCGGTGCTGATACCGGCCGCCTCCTCGTGGACCTGATCGATAAAATAGGTGCGGGTGTGCGTACCCAGGAACAGACTGCCGCGCGGCGCTGTATAGGCCGGCACCAGATATTGAGTACCTGCTCCAAAACCGATCGAAGCGAAGGTAACGGATGAACTCTGGAGCCAAACCGAGAGGGCAAAACAGCAGATCGAACGTTTCATCACGGGAGCCTTCCACTGTAGCGGATGCAACAGACAAGTATGAATATCATAATGTAAATAAATCTGCCGCCGGATGCAACAGCTAAATGAAAACGGAACCGGGGAGCAGAGCGGTTTGGCCAGGGTGGCCGCACGGCCCCCTTTGCCGCTGCTGAAAAGCATCCGCCGCAACTGCTTTCAGCCAACTAAGAGGCAATGCGCTGGAACAATAATATACATTTTTGTATTATAAATTATTATCATTACAAATTTGTATTAAGCAAATCGGTCCATGTCGGTCACAACATCGATTGAACCATGCCTCAAAACATTCAAAAGCCGACAGTTTGCCAAATTTATAAAAATAAGCCACATTTTTGTATAAAAGAAGTTATCTATTACATTTTTGTAGAAATAATGCAAATAAAAAATTCACGGCGACCAACGTCCCCGGAAATACAGAGGTCATTAGACATTGATTAAACTATAATTACAACAATAAATATTATTGCCGTCCGGCAGCGATTGCTGGCACCGGTTTTGCATATGGAGCGGAAAAACACGGACCTTAATAACAGGATAAAAGATGCGTTCCCTGTCACGAATCGCTCCGGTCACTCTTTTTGCTCTGGTGGCGCTGCCCGGGCTGGTACAGGCCCAACCCAGCATTGATACCGGTGCCACCGCGTGGATGCTCACCTCCACGGCGCTGGTGCTGTTGATGATCCCCGGATTGGCCATGTTTTACGGCGGTCTGGTGCGCACCAAGAACGTTCTCGGCACCATGATGCACAGCTTTACCTCCATGGCCGTGGTCGGCGTTCTTTGGGTGGTCTGCGGGTACGCCATGGCCTTTGGCCCCAGCACCCTGGGCGGCTGGTTCGGCTGGAAAAAGGAGTATCTGTTTATGGCCGGGCTGGATGACTCGATCCTGGAGGCCCATGTGCCGGAATATGTCTTTGCCATGTTCCAGGGCAAATTTGCCATGATCACGCCCGCTCTGATCGCCGGCGCCTTTGCCGAGCGCGTCAGCTTCCGCGGTTACGTCCTGTTTATCGCCCTCTGGTCTATCCTGGTCTATAATCCGCTCTGCCATTGGGTGTGGGCCAGCGACGGCTTTCTTTTCAACATGGGTGCCAACGGCGCCATCGATTTTGCCGGCGGCACGGTGGTTCATATCGCCGCAGGTGTTTCCGGACTGGTCGCGGCGCTCTATCTGGGAGCCCGCCGCGGTTGCCCCTCCACCGCCATGAATCCCAACAACCTGGTGATGACGCTCATGGGCGCCGGACTTCTCTGGGTGGGCTGGTTCGGTTTTAATGCCGGCAGTTCCATCTCCTCCGGCCTGGATACGGCGCGCGCCCTCACCGTCACCCAGGTGGCAGCTGCCACGGCGGCCGCAGCCTGGATCATCATCGAAGCGCTGCATCACGGCAAAGCCACCAGCCTCGGCATCGTCAGCGGCATTCTCGCCGGACTCGTCGCCATCACGCCGGCGGCCGGAGTGGTACAGCCCATCGGCGCCATGGTGCTCGGCGTGGTCTCTTCGCTGGTCTGCTACAGCGCCATTATGCTGAAAAACAAACTGGGCTATGATGATAGTCTGGATGTATTCGGAATACACGGCATCGCCGGCATGCTTGGCGCCCTGATGCTGAGCTTTTTTATACGTCCTTCCTGGATGGCAAATGCCGCAGCAAAGGTCGGCGGCTCCTGGACCGCCTGGCAGCAGTTCGGCGTGCAGGCGGCCGGAGTGACGATCACCATCGTTTATGCCGGCGTCATGTCTCTGCTGCTGGTCTGGTTCGTACAAAAAACCGTCGGGTTTCGTCTGGAGAACAAGCAGGAAAACGCCGGTCTGGACAACACACTCCATGGCGAGCACGGCTATGGACTGTTGAACCTGAGCTAAGACTAGAGGAGAGTCCCCATGAAACTGATCACTGCCATCATACAACCGGACAAGCTGGACGAAGTACGGGAAGCGCTCATCGCAGCGGAAATCACCCGCATCACCATAAGCCGCGTCACCGGCCACGGCCAATCGTTCGAAGAGGATCTGTATCGCGGCCAGGAGGTGGTGCCGAACCTGATGCCCAAGGTCCGCCTGGACATCGCCTGCAACGACGCCTTTGTCGATATCACGATCAATGCCATTTTAAAGGCGGCCCGCCATGAGGCCGGCAAAATCGGTGACGGTAAAATTTTTATCACCAATCTGGAAGAATGCATCCGTATTCGCACCGGCGAAAAGGGCGGCATCGCCATCTAGAATGCGGCCATACCAGGGCAAGCAAGTACGGGTTGATCCTGGATCAGCCCAAAAGCCTGCGCAGGCCAAAAAGGCGGCGGGCACAGTGTACACACGAGGATGAATTAACAACGCAAGGAGATTACCCATGGCTAAATCAAGCGGCGGGGCCTCGCTACGTCAGGAAACCCTGCTTAAAATCGCAGCTGATCACAAAATCGAAAACAGCCCGGCCGCTTTGTCGGCGACCGCTGTGTTCGGCATGAACAGCTTTAATGAAAAAGTAATGCGCGAAAAGCTACCCAAGGAAGTATATAAAAAACTGCGCAACACCATCCGCAAGGGCGCAAAACTGGATCTGGCCATCGCCGAAGTCGTGGCCCACGCCATGAAAGAGTGGGCGCTCAGCAAAGGCGTTTCCCATTTCACCCATTGGTTCCAGCCCCAGACCGGCCTGACCGCTGAAAAGCACGACGCCTTTGTGGAACTGGATGACGAAGGACAGGTGCTGGAACGGTTCCGCGGCGAGCAGCTGGTACAGGGCGAGCCGGATGCCTCGTCGTTCCCCAGCGGCGGCATGCGCACCACCTTCGAAGCGCGCGGTTACACCATGTGGGATCCCTCCAGCCCGGCGTTCATCATGGAAGGCCCCAAGGGCGGCATCCTCTGCATCCCCTCGGTGTTTATTAGCTATACCGGCGAAGCGCTGGACAAAAAAACGCCGTTGCTGCGCTCCATGGAATCGCTGTCCAAATCCGCCTTGCGCGTTCTGAAACTGTTCGGCAACGCCAAAGCCACACGCGTCATCACCACCATCGGTACGGAGCAGGAGTATTTCCTGATCGATAAAGCCTTTTTCAATCTGCGCCCGGACCTCCGGATCACCGGCCGCACCCTGATCGGCGCCGAACCGCCCAAAGGTCAGCAGCTGGAAGATCACTATTTCGGCTCCATCAAGGAACGGGTGCTGGCCTTTATGCAGGATTCGGAAACCGAACTGTACAAAGTGTCCGTGCCGGCCAAAACGCGCCACAACGAAGTGGCGCCGCACCAGTTTGAAATCGCGCCCATTTTTGCCGAAGCCAACGTCGGCGCCGACCGCAACCACCTGATCATGGAGGTGCTGAAAAAGGTCGCCAACCGTCATGGCCTGGCTTTGCTGCTGCACGAGAAACCCTTCGCCGGCGTCAACGGCTCCGGCAAGCACAACAACTGGTCCATGGCCGATTCTGAAGGCAACAACCTGCTGGAACCGGGCCAGACCCCGGAAGAGAATCTGCAGTTCCTCGTGGTTCTGGTCGCCGTGCTGCGCGCCGTGTACTATTACGGCGATCTGCTGCGCGCTTCCATCGCCTCCTCCGGCAACGATCATCGCCTCGGCGCCAACGAAGCGCCGCCGGCCATCATGTCGGTCTTTTTGGGCGATCACCTGACCAAGATTCTCGATGCCATCAAGGCGGGTAAATCAGCCAAGGTGACGGTGCAAAACATCATCGACCTGGGCATTGCCAACATGCCGGCCATCATGCGCGACAACACCGACCGCAACCGAACCTCGCCGTTCGCGTTTACCGGCAATAAATTCGAATTCCGCGCTATCGGCTCTTCGGCCTCCGTCTCGCTGGCCAACACCGTACTGTGCGCTGCGGTGGCGGACTCGCTCGATGTGCTGGCCACAGAAATCGAAAAAGAGAACACCAAAACCAGTGATCTGAAAGCCGCCGTGCTGACCGTGCTTAAAAAACACATCAAGGACACAGAACCGATCCGCTTCAACGGCAACAACTATAGCAAAGAGTGGGAACAGGAAGCCGCACGCCGCAATCTGCCCAACGTCAAAAACACCGCTTACGCCCTGGATGCGCTGGTGGCGCCGAAAAACGTCGATCTGCTGCTGCGGCAAAAGGTCTTTACCAAAGCCGAACTCGAAGCCCGTTACCATACCAAACTGGAACAGTATATTAAAAACCTCGAGATCGAATGCAGCACGCTGACCAGCATGATTAATACCATCGTGCTGCCGGCAGCCCTCGAGTATCAACAGCAGCTGGTAGATAATCTGCTGGGCCTGAAATCGCTGGGCAGCGTCATCCCCGAATCTAGCTACAAAGTGCAGCAGGATATGCTGAAAAAGCTGACCGAAACCGTCAGCCGCCTGAAAACGGCGGAAGACGAACTGGCAGTGGCTGTGGAAAAAGCCGAAGTGATCGAAGACGTCTCCCGGCACGCCAAGTTCATCGCCGACCATGTCGTGCCGCTGATGCTCAAGGTGCGCAAACCCTCTGATGAACTGGAAGGAACGATCGCAGACGATCTGTGGCCGTTACCCAAATATTCGGAAATGCTGTTCATTATGTAATAAAAAAGACGGGCGTCGCCCGTCTCTCCATATTGCTGAACCGCGCACTGAAACCACCTGTTAACAGAAGCCCCTAGGTTCCGTTTAGTGCCGATTCATCCTCGAACCCCATGGCAGACTGCCCATCTTGTCCATGGGGTTTTATTTTGCCCCTCACTGGCCGGCCGGCCCCGGCGTGTATTCGATCAGCTTGTCCAAACCCCGCAGTCGCGTTTTGAACGTCTGTCGCCACTGGAACAGATCGATAATCTGTTTCTGCATCTCAGGCTTCATCTCCGCAAAGCCGATATCATCGCCGTAGCCGTTCGAGATGGCTACCGGAGCCTGATAGGTGCGAACACCGAATTCCGTATACTCATAGCGGCTGACCGGATACCAATTGCACGACCACAAGGTGTTGCGATAGTTGGGAAAAATACCGAACGACCAGGAAGGCGGCTGGCAGCTGGTGTCGTGATAGGTGCCGTCCGCTACCAGCGAATAGAGCGCTTTATCAGGGTAATTGTGCAAGCCGATACAATCGGCGGTCAGAAAAGCGATCCCGGTGCCGCTGCGGTCGTTGTAGCGGTGCACCCTCTGCGTCAACTCTTTCACCAGCCTCATCATGGCCCGGTCGGCATATCCGCGCAGGGCCGCGGTGCCAAGACTGCCGTTCTCCACATAAAAGGTCTCGTCCCAGACCAGGGCGTCGATCTCCTGCCCGTATTCTCTCAGCAGGGCGGCCAGATAGCCGTTGTAAAATTGGCGCACAGGTGCGTATAAGGGATTCTGACAAAAGCTCTTGCCTTTCGTATCCGGCCCCTGCCATCCTCCCATGAACAGAACGCGCTGCGGCTCTGCATTTATGTCTACCAGCTGATCGCCGCTGAGCATGCCATCGGCGAAATAGAGGGCAACGCGAAACCCCCGATCCCGGGCATAGCGAATGCGACGATGCATATCAGCGAGATTCATGGCCAATGGCTTGCTGTTGGCGAATTTTACCGACACATGGGGATAATTGGCGAACGCGGTCCAGGTTTCGGCCAGACGATCCTGATCCGCCTCATAGCAGTACCTGCCCACCCAGTCATACCAGCCGTGCAGACACAAGATCACCCTGTGGCGATCGCTCCGGTGGATGACCGCGGTCAACGCGTCGATGTCGCGAAACCAGCCTTGCCCGGCGTCGCTGAGATAGTCATAGTCCACCATGGCAATATCATGCAACCAGGAGGGTCCGGCCGGCACGTCAGGCAACGCCAGAGCAAAAAAGCTGGACAGCACCGCATCGGCATCGCCGGCTACGGACACGCTGGCCAGCATACGCGACTCGACACCGTGTTCCAGACCGACCGCCGCAGGATAGGTCCACTCGATCCCGGAAGGTGTAAACACAGCACTGTAATAAGGATCGGTGAAATGGAGCAACTGTGTGCCATCCTGCTGCGGCAGCCAAAGCAGCGGCACCGACAGCAGGCGGCCGACCGCACTGTCCATGCCGGCAAAACGATAGGTGGCTGTTTCTGTTCCCGGCATGGTCGCCAGCACCCCGTTCTTTTGCGGTAAAGAGATCAGGGCGGATCGGGGCCGGGTCAGCGGCACCCTGATGGTCAGATCCTGTTGCAGCGGCCGATCACGGTCAAGCCTGATCAGCAGCTGCTCGCCTTTGCCGCCGGCTTTGACTACAGGCACCACCTTGCAGCATACCTCCAGATCCGGCGGCTGCAGCGGCCGGAACAGCCAGACCAGGGTATCGCCGGCTCTCTGCCGGCTAACCGGCCGGCCTATGGGGCCGACCTGCGCTCCGGCGACGATCACTATTTTAGTCAACAGTGTTTCATCAAACAGACGGCCTGCAGCCGCCACAGCTCCGGGGGCAGAAGACAAAGCGGCGCCGGCCGCCGTGAACAAAACGGCGCTGAGAATAAAATAAACTGGGTACAATCCTGCTCGTTTCATCCGACCTCCCTGGCAAGGTTATATCCTCATGCACAGCAACCTGCTCCAGCCTCGTTAATGGAGGCGGGCACGGCTGTGGAACTGCATGCTCATTGCGGAGCAAAATTCTGCTGCAACAACCTGGTCATCATTCGCTTGATAAACTCTTCTTTTTTAATGGACATGCCCACTCGACCGTTATGGGGCTTGCTTTCATCGATTATCGTATAGCCGCCTTCGATCACGCGAACGTGCGCCGGCCTGGTGGTAAACAGGTCAGGCCAGAGAAACATGCCAACAGCCACCGCATCGTACAGCACCGGCGTCTCTGCGCCCCATAACGCATACAATCCGCACAGGGCGTCGGTCAAGGGGCTCTGTCGCATGAGCAGCTGCCGACGACGGTTCTCCTCCAGGGTCACAAACGTGGTAACATCCAGACCGGCATAGATAATGGGAGCATTGGCTTGGACAAAAATCCGCGCTGAATTCACATCCGCCAACACATTCCACTCCGGCGCAGGCACCGGATCGCGGCCATATCCCATGTAAAACGAGCCCAACATGGAGTAAATGGCTTTGGCTTTCGTCAAGGCGGCAGGATCCTTTTGCAAAAGATCAGCCATATTGGGCACCGGACCGGTCGTGAACAGCACGAGGTCGCCGGAATACTTGTTCAAACACTGCAGGATAAAATCAACCGCCGGCGTCTTGATCGGCTTGACTTTGTCGAATCCCTCGGCCCAGTAATACTGGGGCTGGTAAGGCCCGGGTTCCGTATCACTACCAACCACATTGGCTGTAGGCCGTCCGACGGCCACCGGGATATCCCCATGCCCGGTGTCGTACAGCATTTTACAGGCGATCTGCGCCCGCTTGTCGGTCAGGCCGTGATCCAGGGTGATACCCACCAGCTCAAGCTCCGGACTGGCCAGCACCAGAGCCAGGGCAAAGGCGTCATCGATATCGCTGCCCAGATCAAAGTCGAGAAGCACCTTTTGTTTCTCGCCCGACTGCAGCGATGCCAGCAGAACGGCGAGGACCAGAACCACAGTGAATACGGTTTTCATAAGCACTCCTGAAAGGGTTCATTGCAATCGCAGCCCGTCAGATTCACAATATTGGCCGGTGGCGCTCCAGAACGGCCGATCATGCGCTCCCATCACCAGCCCATCAAACTGCTCCACCCACGCTTTACTCTCCTGAAACTGCTGACCGTTGCAGCGGGGCACCAGCTCCTGCAGGCGGGAGCGCCAGAACAAACGGCCGGCCATGGCGTCGCCGCTGAATAACAGCGGCGTTGCTGTGCGCAGCACCACCGCATAATGGCCGGGTGTATGGCCAGGCGTCGGCCGGAGTTCAATGAAAGGCGGTAACTCGGGCTGGTCCTCGATCCAGGCGATCTGCTCAGCCGGCCCGATTACGTCGTCGTGCCAGTAGCGTTGCGCCAGCAGCTGCGCCTGCATGGCGTGGCGCATCAGGCGGTGGCCACGCGCTTCCGGATAAAACGCCAGCAGCACCTGCAGCGGATCTGTAGTTTCGATCATGGCGTGGCTGTATCGCCGGCTGAACTCATAGTCGACCCGGCTGACTAAAATTCGGGCCTGGGGAAAGAGGCGGTTGTTGCCGACATGATCAGGATGTACATGCGTATTGATGAGCAGGTGAATATCGTGCGGCTGAACATTCAGCCGCTTCAGAGCCAGCAAAAGATCCGGCTCGCCGCCGAATCCGCTATCCACCAGCACCAGCCGGTCATCATAGCGCAAAAGGCCCGCCATCAAGGCTATGGAAGGCCCTTTTTCACCGCTAAACACCGGCATGCGCATGCGCAAAGGATGGAAGAAAACCATGGATGTACTCAGCCTCGTTGAAGAATCAATGACCAAGGTGTCACGGCTGATGATCAGGAGCCTTTTTTCTCATTGGCCAGCCGCTCCCGCGCTTCGCTGAACATCGCCTCCGCAAAACTGGAGGGCCAGGTGCGTTCAGCAAAACTCCTGGTCTGCACCGACTTGAGAAAGCCCTCGAACTGGGCGAAATAAGAACCGTAGATATGAAAACTGTCCACCAGGTCGGCATAACGGCCCACCCCGACAGGCCGGCCCAGACGTTGGCTGATTTTTTCCGCCAAAATGCGCTGCAGGTCGGTAAAGGCAAACGCATTCATATAAGCGGCCTTGTACGCGTCTCGGGAGCGCCAGTGGGTGTTCATGTTGAGCACCAAACCGCCCTGATCATCCGCCAACATCCGGCACCACACCCGCTGCAGACAGGGCGGATCATAGGTCGGCGGATCCAGCTTTGGATTCCAGGTGATGGCCTGGGCGCGCCGACTATGGCCGGCTTCCACCAGCTTGTCGACCATATAATCCATCTGGTTCACCACCACTCCCTCGATCTCGTAGGCGAACAGCCGCTTGTGATAGGTATAGGTCCATTTGCCCTCTTCCGGCGCGATCCAGTGATCGTGCACGCCATCGACGACCTCCTGACGATATACCTCCAGGTCCTCCAGTCCGCCAGGGAAAGCACGGTGAATCCGTGGCTCGGCAAAGGGATCTTCACAAACCCACATCATGGTGCAATCCTTGCTGGGCGGATCACCAGGCCGGTCGTATTCGGTCTTGATTTCTACACCGTGCTGCCAGCACGCCAGTACCGCCTTTTCCCATGCCTCAGGCAGGGTAGGAGCGGTGACAAACAGAGTCGGGATCGAACCGTTCATAGCCACCTCGCTTGATTGATGATTCGGATGTCATGGTACGGATAAAAAAAAGGCGGAATATTCTTCCGCCTTATCATGTCAAGTGTACATTCGCAGATCTATTTTGCCTTACCCAGTATTTTATACACTCCTGTGCCACATTTAGAGCAAACACCCTTGAGCGCTTCGCGGCCATTTTTCATGGTCACTTTTTGCGCGTCTTTGATCTCGGTGCTTGCTTTGCATTTTACGCAGTAAGCCTGGTCTGCCACAGCCAAACCCTCCCTTAATTACGACTATTTTCGGAATCGTAATTCCGATTAGTTATATATATAATTTACAATTTATTAAAGCATTTGTCAATTAAAAGTTGGCCTTTTTTGACAATTCTCTCTTTTTTGTTTGTTTAGCCCCATCCGATTTGTTTTTATTTAAACTTATTTTTAACAGTATATTATAAGCAAATATACCCAACAAAGCGCCTAGAATATCGGCCAAGGCATCGATGATGTCAGCATAGCGACCTGGAATAAAGAGCTGGTGCAGCTCATCCAGGGCCGCAAACAGGGCGATATAGGAGCCACACCGCCAGGTGAAACGGCTGCGAAATTCAAGCCGGTTCTGCACACAAGCGCGCATCCAGAGGAAACCAAAAATGGCATAGACCAGGAGATGATACACTTTATCCTGAGCCTTAAAGCCCAGCGGCGGCGGCATCAGCTTGGGCAGGGAGGTCAAAGTTATAATCACCAATCCCCACAGAAGCGCGGGCAGATACCAGACTGCAAACCTAGAACGTATCATCACAATTTCCTCTCATATAACGTGTCGAAATGAAAGCAGAGGGCAGATTGGCGAGAATATCGCGCGCGATCATGCCCATTTCCCCCTTGGAGTGCCTGGCATGGTCGCCCGCCAACCCATGGATATACACACCGACCAACGCCGCATCCAGCGCCGTCAACCCCTGGGCCAGCAGAGCCGCAATGGCTCCGGTCAACACATCTCCGGATCCGGCGGTTGCCATGCCGGCATTGCCGGTGCAGTTGAGAAAGACGTGGCCGCGGCCATCGGCGATCACGGTTGGGCTGCCCTTGAGCACCAGCACCTTGCCCAGATCCATGGCGGTCTGCCTGGCAACGCCGATACGATCGCTGGCAATCTCCTGCGTGGATAGGCCGATCAGACGGGCAAGTTCGCCGTGATGAGGGGTTAGAACCATGTCGGCCTGGTAATTCCGGATCACCTGCAAATCACGGCCGACCATATTGAGCCCATCCGCATCCAGCACCAGCGGCTTTGTCAATCGTGACAGCAGTTCGAGCAGCAGTTCCCTGGCAGGTTCCGCCTGGCCCAAACCCGGCCCGATGGCGACGCTGTTCTGCGTTTCAAAGCGGGGCAATAGCTCATCTAGATTTCCTCTGCCCAGATAACCGGCGCCGTCGTCCTCGCACAGCCACAGCACCACTTCGGTCAATTTGCTGGCAAAAATGGTATGCAGACTTTTCGGAATCGCCAGATAGCTCAGGCCGGCGCCACTGCACAGACAGGCGTGGGCAGTAAGGGTGGCGGCGCCGATAAATCCCGTGGATCCGGCCCAGACCGCCACCGTACCGATCCGGTTTTTATAGCTATCCCGTGCACGTTTCGGCAGGCGATCGCAAATATCCTTTTCCTGCACCTGCCA
>CAZISM010000020.1:49679-57809 GCA_964541895.1 uncultured Cytophagia bacterium | reverse complement strand
CTCTTTCCGGTGAGCCAGTACCGCGATCATCCCGAGTACTATGCCTTTCATGACGGCAAACGACAGATTCCAGTATCCGAACCGCATACGAGGACCATGATCTGCCCAACGCACCCTGACGTGGTCCGCATTACGATCGAGAAGGTGCGCGGGTATTTTGACGCGCATCCGGATGTAACCGGCTTTTCTCTCTGCGGCTCGGACGATGACGCCTGGTGCGAGTGCGAACGATGCGCAGCGCTGGATACGCTGAGCCGCCGCTATGGAACCGACCGGCAGTATAGCGAAAGCTATTTCACGCTTATCGATACGGTTGCCCGCGCGCTCCTGCGGTCGCACCCGAACCGGTATATTACGGCGTATGCCTACTGGACGACGCTCGTTCCACCAAAAAGCATCGCCCATCTGCCGCCGAACGTTGCCATTCACCTGACTCAGGACGCCAGTCAGCACTTTGACCCCAGGATCGCGGAGGAGGATTATCGCATCCTCAAGGAATGGCGCGCCAAGGCCGATCATGTCTGCATGTACGAATACGGCAACCTCGGCTGGGTCATGCCGAGGAACTATGCGTCGCTCGCTGCCAAACGGATCAAGACGCTCGCCGTAATGGGCATCGATACCTATTACGCGGAGGAACTGCCCCATTGGCCGCTCATGGCGCCCAAGGTCTGGCTGACCGCGCGCCTGCTCTGGGAGCCCGGACTTGATCCGAAGACGACGCTCGGCGCGTGGTATGGCGCGATGTTCCAGGGCTCAGCGCGCGATATGGAGCGTTTCTACGAAACCCTCGACCGTTCGTGGAACGAGACGGACCGGCGCGGCGGCTGGATGGCTGGACGGGCCAAGATCTGGGAGCAGCTTGCGGCCATCGATCCGGCGACGCGCGAGCGCGCGTGGCAAGAGCTCACGGCGGCCTATAACGGCGCCCGCGACGAGATCGTCCGGCGTCGCATTGATTACATCCGGCACGGCTACCGGTTTGCGCTCCTTCTCGGACGCGCGTTCGATGCGGCGCATGCGCTGTCGCCGCAGAGCACAGAGGCAGAAATCCGGGCAGCGATCGGAGGATTCGACGACGCCATGGCCACATACCACGCCCATATCGAGAGCGATCCCTCCTATGGCGACATTTATTACAACAGAAGGCGATTCCACGAGCTCATGAAATGGTTCAAATGGGATCTGATCGCCTGCGTGGACAGCAGCCTCGTCGCTCGTCCGGAGCTGCGCGGCCGCCTCATCGCCGGGGACCCGACACTCGCCGACGCCTATAACACGGTCCAGAACCGGCGCATGGCGGGCTATGTCACATGGGCGCGGCGGGAACTCGGCGAACGTCATATCTGGCCGTCATGGATCGAGGAGAGGAAATAATCGGCCCAGGGCGGAGAGCGTTCGTGGCTCCTGATCCACTGTTTCGGGGAATGGTGCTGTTCCGGTTCAACTTTGGCGCGGAGCAGCGCCCGCTTCTATTCCCCTGCTTTCAGGCCTTGCGTACACATCCGTTTTAAATAACATATTTAAAGATGCAGCGTAAAGATCGAAATCAGACAGGAACTGTTATGGCTTCCAGCGGCTGGCATTGTTCGGTATTGCTCTTGTGCCTTTTATCCACTCCGCATTTTGCGCAGAGCGTTCCTTCCCTCCAGAATTCGAACTCCCGATACAACCAGGCGCTGATACTCCATGGCCAACATCAGGATGAGCAGGCCATCAGGATACTGCATGAAATCCTTATGGCTGACCCGCTTCATGTCCGCGCCTGGCAAACATTGGTGGTAATGTATCATGAACATAACAATCTTGATACCTGCCTTGCCTCTTTGGAATCCCTGCAGAAACAGGATCCGCAGAATCCTTATGCCTATTATGGCATTGGCTTGTGCTATAAATTTAAAATGAATTTTTTAAAAGCAGGACGTTGCTTTGAACGTGTCTTGCAGCTCGCACCTTTATTTCCCGGTGCCTATAAAGAATATGCCGATGTCATGGATGATTCGCCAAAACAGGCCCGTGCCATCGATGCTTGCAAAACTGCCATCGGCGCGAACACTGCAAATCATGCAGCGTATTATGGTTTGGGATATTTGTATCAGCTGCAAAACAACAGGGACAAAGCACTGGAGTTTTTTAACCAGGCCCTTGACATAAAGCCGGATCTGCTCGATGCCTGCAAAGCCAAATGCGTCGTTTTGTTCAACACAGGCAAGTACCAGGAACTGATACAAACCAGTCAGGCCGGCTTAGAGTCTGCCCAAAAACAAAACGACCTGGAGTACAAATGTCTTTTTCTTGGGAATATTGGATTAGGGCATTATAATCTGGCAAATTATGCACAGGCCGCCGAATATGTTAACCAGGCGCTCGGCATCGCCAAAGAAATCGGCAGCAGGAGCGAACAGGCGCGCAATCTGGGTAACTTGGGAGCGATATGCAAGGACACTGCTCGCTATAAAGAGGCATTGACTTATTTTACCGATGCGCTGAAAATTGCTCAACAGATCAACGATACCAAACGAATCGGATTATTTTTTCGAAATATGGGGGCTGTTCACGGTTCTTTAGGCCAGTATGAATTGGCACTCGCGTACTATCATAAAGCGCTCCCCATTCTCACCAAAACCGGCGACAAAAATCTCCAGTCCCTGACCCTTTGGAGTATCGGCTGGGTGTACCTGGCCTTTAATGACTATGCCAGAGCATTTGAATACTATCAGCAAGCTCTGAACATTGCAGCAGAGACGGGAGATAAATGGGGCCAGGCACGGTATCTAGGATCCACCGGACTGATCACCTCGCGCCAGGGAAATTATGCCAAGGCTTTGGAACTTTATGAAAAATCACTGGCTATCGCCAGTGAAATCGGAGACCGGGATGAACAAGCCCGGCAATACGGCAATATGGCAACTGTTTTTGCAGAAATTTGCGATTATGAAAAGAGCCTGGAATATTATAATCAAGCCCTCAGCCTTACCCGCGCCATCGGCCATAAATCAGAAGAGGCACGGCAGCTGGGCAATATGGGTGATCTCTATATCTCGTTAAAAGACTTGAACAATGCCACTCGATTGTATCAGCAGGCGCTGCAGATTGTTCGCGAAATCGGAGAAAAGTATCATGAAGCCTGGTTTCTGGGTTGCCTGGGAAAAATATCCACCCAAACCGGCAAATATGATTCAGCAAACCATCTGATCCGGCAAGGTCTGAAAATAGCATGGGAGATCCATAGTGCAAATTGTGAAACCATGCTTGAGATGACACTGGCCGATCTGAACCTAAAGATGGAAAAGTATGATGCCTCTTTGGCCTTATTCACAAAAATTCTGGAGAACGGCCAAAACGCCGATGATCCTATCAGAGAAATTCAGGCGCACTATGGCTTGGCGGTCATTTCGGAAAAAAAGCATCAACCCCAAGATGCGTTAAGACACTATCTGCGAGCCATTGATAAAATCGATCAAATCAGACAGTATCTGTCAACGAATGAGACCAAGGTTGGCTTTCTGGAAAATTGGCTCCAGGTCTACGAGAGCACGATACAGATTCTGGCCGACTTGCACCAGAAACATCCCGCCGACGGCTATGATCAACGCGCCTTTACAGTGGCTGAAAAGGCCAAAGCAAGGGCCTTGCTTGATATCGTTTATCAGGGCAAAATATTCCATAACCTGACCGAGATCCCTGACGAATTTCGTCAGCAGCTTTTACTGAATGAAAGCGATCTGGAAAAATTATATACCACTTTGGCAAATGAGATGGCCAAAACAGAGACAGTAGGCCACAAGCCTGCTGCGGACTCTATAAGCAGAAAGATACACGTCCTGGAATCAAAAAAAACGGAATTATTGAAAGAACTGCATAAAAAGCATCCAGGGTATTACCAGCTGACACATCCCGATGTTTTATCCGCCCGCCGGGTTCAGGCCCAAGTTCTCGGGAAAAATCAGGTATTGGTCGAATACTTTGTCGGAAATGAACAGCTCTACTGTTGGATTCTCTCCAGGAGTGAAATACATTTCAGCACCGTCAAGCTAGGCAAAAAAGATCTGGCCGCCGTATTAGCCAAGGCGAGTCCCCTTTTTGACAAAGATAAAAAACCTCCTGCCGGGGCGCTGGACCACCGCTGGGCCCGGTTGGAGCCAAAGTATTTGCACGAGCTTTATGAACAGGTGTTGGGCCATGTGGCAGGCCGCTATCTGAAGCCGAACGATGAATTGATCATCGTCCCGGATGATATTCTCTGCTATTTTCCGTTCGAAATAATGATCGCAGATCAGAATCGCTATTTAATAGAAGATCATCCAATTTCGTATGGACTTTCCGCCAGCCTGTTGAATCCCGGCCTGCGCAAAGGAACAAAAGCTGCGGGGGAGTTGCTGGCGTTTGCAAATCCTTCTTTTCCCAATGGCCGGGAAGCGGCGGTCTCAAAGTGGGTCCATGAAATCGCTGCCATTCGATCGATTTTTCGGGACGACCAATTTGCACCGCTTCCGAATAGTGAAACAGAAGTGCGCGAAATTGCCGGCACCTTTTCCAATTCGGCCGTGTATATCGGGAAGGAAGCGACCGAATCTTATTTTAAACAATGGGCCGACAGCTATCGCTTTATCCACCTGGCGACGCATCATATCATCGATGATATACAACCCATGTACTCGAAAATCGTTCTCGCCCGGGGCAACACTTCCGCTGAGGATGGGCTGCTTCAGACGTATGAGATCTATAACCTTCGTTTAAATGCGGAAATGGTCGTGCTGAGCGGCTGCAGCTCCGGATTGGGAAAACTCCACAGGGGTGAGGGTATGATCGGCTTGACGCAGGCCTTTTTTTATGCCGGGGCGCCGAGCATTGTCGTGAGCCTGTGGCCGGTAGAGGATGAATCGTCAGCTTTTCTCATGAAACAATTTTACGTGCATTTAAAAACAGGGCTGTCCAAAACGCGTGCGCTGCAAAAAGCAAAAGCAGGACTCATCAGGTCAACCGACTGGCAGCGCGATCCCTTTTACTGGGCGCCGTTTATATTGATCGGCCATGAAAAATAGATTTTGCCAACCCGGTCCATTGGGCTGCAGGAAAGTGCGGCAGGCAGTCCCCCATATTGATCGCCCATAGGGCCAGCCCACCATCCATCTGCAATAAAAACTGCCAAACCTCTTGTGTAATTTCTCCCCGCTGATCGTACTATAGAAAAAATCCCCATTGTGGCGGCTGTTCAATGATAGATCCGGTACGATCGTAATTTCAAAAGGCTCAAATTATGAAATTTCAAATTGTTATGTTGGTTTCTCTGCTTTTCGCTGTCTGTGCGAAGGCTTTGATAGCCCAGGAGTATCCTGTAAACCTGGAAATGATCAGCAAGACAGGAGGTCGCTGCCAGGCTTCCTTTCCCGCAGGAAATCGATATGTCTACGCCCAATACGGCGATGATCTGGCCATTCTCGATGTGTCTTCACCGGCACAGCCTGCGCTGATCAATATATTACAGACGAACGGCACGGTACTGCAGGTTGTTGTTGATCAATCATTCGCCTATCTTGGCAAGACAACCGGTATCAGCATTCTCAACATCACCGATCCGGCGCATCCGCAGAACATGTTCAACCTGAATACAGGCCAGGTGACGAGCCTTCATGTGCAAGCATCGTATCTGTATGCCTTGAGATCCAATGGGCTATTAATTCTGGATGTGCAGGACAAACATCACGTAAAATCCGTCGCCGAGTATGCCTGCTCCGCCACTGCCATGCAACTGGATGGTGACTATGCCTACATTACAGATGCTACTACGAACCTGACCGTGGTGAATATACAAAATCCGGCCCAACCGCAACATTTTGCTGATTTTTCGACCGACGCGCATATGTTAAAAGATATGAAACTGAAATCACCCTATCTCTACCTGTTAAAAAAAGGCTTCCTGGAAATCCTGGATGTCAGCAATCCAGGGCAAATAACACAGAGCAGCCTATTAGCCCTCGATTTGATTACATTCACCATAAACGGAGATCACCTGATGGCCGGCACCTCAGATGGCGTCGATCTCTACGATATCAGCAATCCGGCAAACCCGGTCAAAAAATCATCCTTCTCCCTGGGAGAGCCGGTGATCAATGTCAAATGGAATGGCAACCTTGTGTTTTGTGCAACCAACACATTTGAAGTGAAAATAATTGATTGCAGCGATCCGGATAACCTGCGATTCCGCGGCCAATGGCGCCCGGAGACGGCCAGAACAGAGGATGTTCAGGTTCAGGACAAGATCGCTATTTTAGCCAATGGCAAAGGCGGCGCAACCATTATCGACGTCAGCGATCCTTATTCTCCAATTTTCCTGTCGCATATTCAAACCCAATACAGCTGTGCGATGGTTCGGTGTTTTGGGCATTATTTATATCTGAACGATGCGTCAGCCCTGCGCATCTATGACATTCAGGAGCCTTCTGTACCGGTATTACGTGGTGTTTTCGATGCCCAGTACAACATTCAGGACATGTATATTCACGATCAAACAGCATTTATTCTCTGTCAGCATGAACATCTGATCATCGCCGATCTCGGCAATCCTGCCGCACCGCGGGTCATTTGCAAAGTACCTCTGCCGCTGAGCGATTCCGAGTCTGCCAGACAATTGGTCATTGTTTTGCCTTATGCGTATGTACTGACCGGCAGCGGCAAGCTTGTCATCTTTGATATCAAAGAGTATGCCAATCCGAAGCAGGTCTCTCTTACGGATGTGGGCCCTACGTTGCCTTTTTTTACCAACGGCAGTCATCTCTACGTTTTTCCGAATGAGGCGCCGGCAAAAATTTTCAATGTTGAAAACCCGGCCTTTGTCCAGCACGTCGCCGGATTTAATACTCGGGTCAGCAATCCCTGCGATATAATTAGTGCCTGGCATTTTCTCGTGATCGGAGGCTCGGAAATCGGCATGTTTAATGTGGGCACTCCCCTGTCGCCGACATTGGCCGCAAAACCGTATTCTCTGAACGGAAGTCTGGCACGAAACATAGCCCTCAAAGAGAATATGCTCTTTATTGCCGATTATTACATGGGGTTGCATATCGTTCGCATGTCCGGGATCGACTCAAATCCCTATGAAGTCACCAATACCAATGACAGTGGCCCCGGAAGCTTGCGCCAGGCCCTGGCAAACGCAGACCGATGCCCGAATGCATTGCCGATTGTGTTTAAAATTCCGAAATCAGATCCCGGTTACCGCAGCGCCGATGACGTGTGGACGATCAGGCCGGCGACGGTCTATAGTATCGGGCGCAAACAGGTAAGCATTGATGGAGCTTCGCAGGCACGGTACCTGAATCTGCCGACAACCTCACCTCCGAAAATTGAAATAGACGGCAGTTTTGCTCCGGATGGTTTTGGCCTCTATTTCTTTGGAGGGAATTGCGGAGTGAACGGGCTGATCATAAATAATTTCGAGTCTGCCGGCCTCACTTTTTATTATTTGGACAATGCCTTCGTCTACAACTGTTATATCGGTACGGATGCCACCGGTACTCTCGCGCGCGGCAATGGAACCGGAATCAGAATCATCCACTCCAGCAATGTTACCGTCGCACAGATTGACAGCACGATGCCGGGGTGTATTATCTCAGGAAACAAACAAGTCGGAATTAGTATACGTGATTCCAGCTACCAGGCGCACATAAGCGGCAATTTGATTGGAACTGACCGATCCATGACGAAAAAATTGGGGAATAGCGTTCATGGTATCGCCTTGCAGTCGGCCTGCGCCAAAGCTGTTATTGAAAATAATGTGATAGGGGGCAACGGCTATGGCATTTACGATCAATCCGGATTTAATAATACGTTTGTCTTCAACTTTATCGGAACAGACACCTCCGCCAGGACAGACCTGGGAAATGAAAAAGACGGCCTATACATCGGGGCGACGATGGATATGTGCTTTAGGAATACCATTGCTTTTAATCATGGATATGGCGTGCTGATCATGGGAGAGTCCCATACGTCCAACACCCTCTCAAAAAATGCCATTTTTTCAAACCATGCCGGAGGCATTGACACCCGTTATGGCGGCAACAATGACATCCCTCCGCCGCAGATCCTTTCGGCCAGCCAAGCCGCCATTTCCGGTCTGACCGGCGCAGA
>CAZISM010000020.1:34617-49579 GCA_964541895.1 uncultured Cytophagia bacterium | reverse complement strand
TTGCAGATCGCGCTCCCTTGCGCAGAACAGGTGACTGTTCACGTATATAACCTGCAGGGCCAAAGGGTCAGTGAGCTGATCTCGAAGAGAATGCAGTCAGGAACTCATCAGATCATCTGGCAAGGTACAGATGATGCCGGCAAGGTTCTGCCGAGCGGCGTGTATTACATTCTGTGCAAAGCAGGAGCCCTGCAAGAACTGCGCAAAGCCGTCCTGCTCAAATAAGATGCACAAGCACTTGGTTTTTAGTGTGCCCATAACAACGCAACGAGCTGTATGAAACCGCAATGGAGAGGAATACACCGTATGAGAAAACTGATTTTCCTGGGGGCTTTTCTGCTTATTATTACCATCCTGCTCACCGCGGCACGCGGCCAGCAAAGTCAGGCGATGTTGAAAATTGTCCAAAGTAATGATGGCTCTGTGAAGGTTTATGATCTGCAGCGCCATGACATGGATAAATCGACATTAACTGTTCATGAACCTGCAGCCCCGACAGGCTCGATCCTGTCAGCGGCAAGAACGGATTCGGCCGGGCAGACCGGTGATGCCACAGCAGCGGTTTTGAATCCCGGGCCGGATTTAACCTTTCGTTTTCCTCCCACTGCCTCATATAGCGCTCCGAATCTGACCTTGACTACCTGGATCATGAATAATGGAACCAGCCCTTCCGGAGCCTGCTATGTGGGGTATTATCTGCAACCCGTCTTGAATCCCACTATGCACATTGAACTGGGCCATGAGAGAGTGGATCCCCTGATTGCCGGAGAGAGCCGGCAATATATGCAGACATTCAATCTCAACTTGCATCCGGGTACCTGGTATGTTTGCTGGGCGGTTGATTATACATTTCTTGTTGCTGAAGATAATGAAGCGAATAACGTTTTTATCACATCGAATAGTATTGATTTACCTGGGCCGAATCTGGCTTTGCAGGCTGGGTATGCTAACAAGATGTTTGACGAGAGTACAGATCAGTTGCATATTACTGTAAGAGTAATTAACACTGGAACCGTTACAGCCGGTTCCAGTGTATTGGCATTTTATTTTGGAGAAAAGAGGCTGGGTGATCTTCCGGTTTATTCTTTGAGCCCCGGTTCTTATAGCGATAAATCGGTCACCATAAGCGATTTTTGTAAGAAATATGGTCATATTGAGACGTGGGTATTGACGATCCTGCTTGACGAGACCGGAGCTGTCGTTGAAACAGATGAAAATGATAACAGTTATATTCTACCGATTCATTTGCCATGTCCTCATCCCAATCTTACCATGCAGAGACTGCCGAATAGTTTTCAGTATACTAGTACCACGCGGCAACTGGATATCCGCGCTCGAGTGATGAATAATGGCAATGCTGAAGCTGGTTCCAGCAGGTTGGGATTCTATTTATCGGCAGATACAGACATAACATCCGGTGATCGCAAGCTTGGCACTGTGGATGTCCCATCTTTACATGTTGGCGCTTATAGTGATGAGAGAATCTCTATCAGGGACGTCAGTTATTATGCCTCTTCTGGTACCTGGTATGCCGGCTTTATCATTGATGAAACCAATGCGGTCAGAGAATCCGACGAAACGGATAATACCTGTTCCTTTACGCCCTCCATTACGGTGAATTACTATTTGACAATAGCCGTGGACCCGGCAAGCTCCGGGAGCGTGAGCAAGAATCCGGACAAATCGAGTTACGACTATAATGAGACTGTGCAATTGACAGCGAATGCTGCTGCTGGTTATCAATTCGATCATTGGAGCGGAGACCTGAACGGAAGCGGCAATCCGCAGAATTTGAGCATGAAAACGGACAAGAGTGTGACGGCATATTTTGCGCAAGTTCAGGAAACCGTGTCGGTTCCAAATCCACCCACAGGCTCATCGAGCGGATATGTCGGGCAGAGCTTGTCTTTTAGCACAGGCGGATCGAGCAGCAATCTTGGGCATTCAATTGAATATCAATTCGATTGGGGCGATGGCTCTCCATCTGCCTGGGGACCATCAACCCAGAGCCACAGCTACAGCAGCTCCGGAACCGTATCGGTAAAGGCGCGTGCCCGCTGCCAGACGCATACCGGAATAGTGTCCGGGTGGTCCGGAACCAGGCCGGTAACGATTGAAGAAAATAGCTCCGTTGCAGATATATTGGTTACAAATTGCAACGACGCCGGGCCTGGCTCATTACGGGAAGCGATCAATATTGCCAATCTTCACACAGGACCGGATACCATTTTGTTCGCGATTCCGGAAGGGGTGCCAGGCTACCGGGCGGATGCCGGCATCTGGGTGATCCAGCCAAAGTCCGATTTGCCGCCTATCTCCGACGATAATTTGCTCATTAACGGTTTTACTCAGTCGGCCTTTATAGGCAGAGATACCAATCCCTTTGGACCTGAGATCGTATTGGAAGGCCGCCTGGCGGGTTGCGCGATCGGAATTCATGTGGCGGCTTCAGAAGTAACAATTGTGGGATTGACCATTAACCATTTTCGTCTGGTCGGCATTTGGATGGACCAGGCCGACCACGGCTATGTCGCCGGTTGTTATATCGGTATGGATTATGCCGGGATGGAAGCAGCACCAAATGGCGAAGGCATCAACATCGGGGAGCAATGTCATCATATCTATATCGCTCCGGTGGATACATTTCGCAACATCATTACCGGCAATATCAACTGCGGTATTCATGTGCGTTCCTCACATGCTATTTTTCTCTATGGCAATCTTGTCGGACTGAATCGCCTATCCAGTGCGGCGCCCGGAAATGGGTGTTACGGTGGCTTTTATATTGCAGAACACAGTGACAGCGTGGTGGTCGTCGATAACTGGATTTGCGGCAACACCAATGGTGCTTTAATACTCAATTCGATCCACAATACCATTCAAAAAAACTGGATCGGCATTTGTCCGCAAAATCCGGATCTCAAGCCCGGAGATCTGATTCCGTTAACCGGGAACAGAAATGACGGCATCTCCATTCAGGGTGAATCCAGCGACAACCTGATTTACAACAATGTAATCAGTGAAAATGACGGTGCAGGAGTTTGTATTTATGGCGAACAGCCGTTACGCAATCGCATCAGCCGGAATTGCATTTTCAAAAACAAGGGTCCTGGCATTTTTTATCCCTCGGCCGGCGCCAATAGAATATCCGCACCAGCCATCACCAAAGCGACCGGCAGATCGGTATCCGGCACCGCCATTCCCAATGCCATCATTGAAATTTTCACCGATGCAGAAGATGAAGGCCAGATCTTCCAGGGCGCCACTCAATCCGGCGCGGACGGACGTTATAGCTGGACAGGCGTCATGGAAGGACTCTATACCAATGTCACCGCCATCGCCATCGATGCCGGTGGAAGCACATCACAATTTTCCAATGTATCGGTAACAGGGTTGGCACAGCAAGATAATATCAGCCACCCTCAAGTATTCGTGCTGGAGCAAAACTATCCCAATCCGTTTAATCCGGATACCCATATCGCTTTTGATATTCCGCAAACCGCCGAAGTGTCATTGATGATTTTTGATGTACAGGGACACTGGATTTCCACCGTCTGTCACGGCAACATGCAGGCAGGGCATTATAGCGTTGTCTGGAACGGACAAAACAGCCAGGGCGAATCGGTACCCTGCGGGGTATATGTGTATCGATTGATAGCCGGGAATATTTGCCTCAGCCGCAAGATGATTCTGGTGAAATAAGGAAACAATCTAAAGCTTTCAAATACCTGAAATTTCTTTCAGATTTTATGTAATTCCTCGCTTCCAATCGTAAATACAGGAAAAGACAAGCTTGAGTTATGTAACAGGGGGTTTCAGCTCTTTAGAATATTTGACGTTTCGTTCTCATCTGTACGAATAATCCAATCAGCATTATCCTGCCTGGCTTGAAGGAGTGAGGTATATAGCGACACGTGCTGCTTTCGTTTCAGCGCATAAAGAATACATCTGACTAAACTCCCGGAAAGAGATTAACGTAATCATCAACAACAGGAGTAAACCATTATGAAATTATTCTTCCTGTGTCTGCTAGTTTTCGCATCCGCCTGGCTGAACGTTTCCGGCTCTCAGGTCATGGCGGCGGGCCTCTTTGATTTTAACGATGGCACCACTCAGGGGTGGACGCTGGATCAGTTATACATCAACTGGAACAATCCGGTAAAGATCACACCTGCCATTGGCTTTTCGTTACAGAACAGTAATAATAAATTATCAGTAACCACGGGGGCGTTAAAAACCGGCAGTTTGGATAAAAATGAATTCTATCTTGAATCACCGGATCTATCATCCAATCCCGACTGGCAAGGCATTACCGGATACAGCCTGGATATAACACGCAACCTTCAATCCTGGTGCTGGGGTGACGCACCAAATTTATTTTTTGTTCAGCTGTACCTCAAAGTCATCGACACCGCTGATGGAAATAAAGAAAAACAGTATGCCGAGTACGGTTCCAATTTTATATTCCATGATATGAATAAAACCGGGCAACTGTACCATTTTTCATGGAGCCCCTCCTTGTTGGCCGACCCTCGCTATGTGGTTAAGAAAATCCGTTTGCGCATCATGGGACAAGGCGACCAGGCGCCCGAGTGCTGGCTGCACGGCGACTGGGTCATCGACAATGTTGCCGCTATTGGCGGAGGAGGGACACCCTCTGCCGGTATCACCGTAACCAGTCCAAACGGCGGTGAGACCTGGGAGGCCAATACGCAGCATGCCATCACCTGGAACGGACAAGATATCGATAACTATGATGTCAAAATTGAATACTCCACCGATGGCGGAACAAGTTACACCTTTGTGGCTTATCAGACCAACCATGGCACCTCCGGTTCGTACCTGTGGACCGTGCCAAACACTCCATCGTCCAATTGTCTGATTCGCTTAACCGTAAAGAAGACAACGGACATTTCTGACGTCAGCAATGCTGCATTTACGATTTCAGCGGCTGCAAATACACCATCCGGGGAACTGGTATTCGTCAAGCTGTCTGAGGCAATACTGCTTTTGTTTACTCAGGTGATCAATCCTGGAAATAGCACAGTGACGGTTGCGAGGACAGGACCAAATCCACCAGATGGTTGGGCGATTATCCCAAGTTCCATTTATTATAATATCACGACGACAGCGACCTATTCAGGAAAAATCAATATCGATATCACCTATGATGATGCGGATATACGCGAACGCGAGCCGCTGCTGAGAATCATGCGCTATGACCTGCGTTCAAAAACGTGGAAGGATATCACAACTCGCGTGTACGCGGATATTAACAAAATTTCCGGTGAGACCGACCATCTCTCGATATTTGCCATCATGATCGCGCCGACTCCAGCCCCACATGGTGCGATTTTGATCACCAATTGCAGCGATGCAGGACCAGGTTCACTGCGGGAAGCCATCACTATCGCCAATGCGCACTCCGGCCCTGATACGATTTTGTTCGCCATCCCGCAAGGGGTGCCCGGTTATCAGGCCGATGCCGGCATCTGGGTCATCCAGCCGAAGACAGAATTACCGATCATCAGCGATGGGCAACTGCTCATGGACGGGTTTTCACAGTCGGCGTACATCGGCAGAGATACCAATCCCTATGGCCCGGAAATTGTTCTGGACGGTCAAGAGGCGGGGCAGTTCGCGAACGGATTCCATGTCACAGCTGCACAAGTCACTATCATTGGATTAATCGTCAATCGTTTCGGTTATGTCGGCATTTGGATGGAGCATGTCGATATCGGCCGCATAGGCGGCTGCTATATCGGCATCGATTACAGAGGAATGCAAGCAGCGCCCAATGGCTGGGGCATCTGCATCGGCAACCGCAGCCGCCGTGTCACCATCGCCCCGCTGGATACCCTTCGCAATGTAATTACCGGCAATAGCAACGGCGGAATTCTGGTCTCCGATTCATCACGCTCTATACAAATCCTGCGAAATATCGTCGGACTAAATCGCACCTCCAAAGCAGCGCCGGGAAACAGTGGTTTTGGCGGTTTGTGCATTCAGGAACATTGCGACAGCGTGGTCGTCCTTGATAACCGGATCGGGGGCAATACCGGCGGCCTGATAATCAGCAATTCCATTCATTGTACGGTTCAGCATAACTGGATCGGGATTTCGCCGGCGAATCTGGATCTAAAGCCCGGAGAGCTGATTCCGATCACCGGCAACAGGGATGTCGGCATCTCTATAACGGATAAATCCAGGGATAATCTGATTTCAAACAACATGATCTGTCAGAACATCGGGCCGGGAGTAATCATTTCCGGAGAACAGCCGATACGGAATCGCATCAGCCAGAACTGCATCACGCAAAATAATGGCCGCGGCATAGTGTATGAATCCGCCGGCATGAATATGATTCCGGCGCCGACCATCAGCAGTGCCAGCAGAACATCGGTATCCGGCACGGCGATTCCCCAAGCCACCATCGAAGTGTATACCGATAGTGAGGAGGAGGGCGAAATATATCAGGGCGAAACCCGATCCGGCCCTGATGGGCATTTTCGCTGGACAGGCCTCATTAAAGGGAGTTTGCCCAACGTCACAGCCATTGCCATCAATGCCGAGGGAAGCACCTCGCCTTTTTCTACGCTATTCACGACCTCTGTGGAAGAGCCAGCTATGGTCAGCTCGCCCGCGTCATTTACGCTGGAACAGAATTATCCCAATCCGTTCAATCCCGCTACTCACATCGATTTTGATATTGCCCGGGATGCGGACGTATCGCTCAAGATTTTTGATCTTCAGGGACGATGGATTTCAACCATTGTTTACGGTAAAATGCAGGCAGGACATTATAATGTCGAATGGAACGGACACAACAGCCTGGGCGAGCCGGCACCAAGTGGTGTTTATATTTATCGGCTGACGGCCGGTGACGTACATTGCAGCCGAAAAATGATTCTGGTAAAATAGGCCATATGAGCAGAGCAAAATATATTCTGGTGTAAAGTCACTGGCGGGCTAATGCGCAGAAGGAGCGTGCGGTTTGCCGGGAGCGGCAAAGCGGGCCGTGAGAGAAGCAAGCAGGATTGATCAGCTATAAAACCGGGGTGTCTGGCCTGCTGCACAGACACCCCGGTTCATGTTCTGAAAAGAGTGCTTTGGCCCCTCCTGATGCTCTCATCGAATAAGACGTTCGATCTGCTCCATCATCTGTCGGGCATCTTTCTGCCTGCTCAGATTGGGGTGAGTTAATTTTTGTATTCTCGCAAAGTACTCTCTGGAAGTACCAAAATCCTCCAGCATAAGAAACCCCATGCCCAGGTTCCAGTAACAATCTTCCTCATAGAATGGATTGCCATCGCTCAATCGCAGCGCTTTTTCCAGATGACGAATCCCTTCCCTGACCTGCCCTTTATCATACTTGAAAGCAAATCCGGGCAATCCTGTTCTGGCGTTGAATAAATAGGAGCGCCCGAGATCGAAATGCGCGATGTAATTAGCCGTATCACGCTGGATGAATGCTGTAAACTTTACAATCGCAGCAGAATATTTGCCATTATGATAACAGGCAAGCCCTTCCTGGAGGAGACCAGAGGGCCCCGGTTCATTGCGCAGGAGCGCCGTTCTTTCTTTTTCCAAACGGATTAGCTGAAAATAGCCGGGACGACTCAACCAGGCATAGGAATAGATGCTGATAATACAGAAAGCCATCACAGCGCCGGAATAGGCCACGGTTCTGGATCTGAACATAAATTCCAATAACAGCAAGACTTTTTCCTTGACGATAGACCGGCCGTTTGAAACACCCGCGTTTGCAGCCGTTCGCCTTGAAACGGATGCAATGTATTGGTGAACCCGGTTATCCATCTCGGATTCGATCTGATCCCATTGCGCCGGCAGGGTTGCTGCTTCACTATTCACCCGTTCCGCATCGATGCATGCCAGCAAAGCCGTTGTGCAGGCCGGGCACAAATCGATATGGGCTTCCAGGGCCTCCCTTTCCGCCGATGCCAGTTCGTTTTTGACATAGCTGCATAATTCCATCGGCGCAGGACATTGGTCGATATCCCTGCTCAGCAATTCAGCTAAAGTACGCTTGAGTCCTTCCAGGGATTCGCCGCTTTTTTTGTCAGGCACATGGATCACTGCTTGTTACTCTCCTTCAACTTTTTGCCAGAATTTGATAAAATTTCTTTTTCCGTTTTGGATATACGAACGGACCTCATTGGCCGAATAGCCCGTTATGTGAGAAATTTCATGATATGATCTGTTTTGAATATAGAACAGTATAAAACACCGCTTTTGAGGCTTGTTGAGTTTGCCAATGACCACTTTCAGTTTTTCCAGCCGCTCTGTATTTTCCATACCATCGGTGGTGCCATCGCGGCGATATATGGCATCATCGCCCAGATGCTGGAAACGGATGATATATTTCCTGCGGATATGATCGATGCATAAATTGGTTGCGATCTGATAAATCCATGGCTTGAATGGACGAGTGGTATCAAACCTTCCAATATTTTCAAAGGCTTTAATAAAGACGTCGCTGGTGAGATCCTTGGCTTCTTCGATTGATTTGACCATGCTCAAGCAGTGCAAAAAAATCGGCTTTTTGTACTCCTGGAATACAAATCCCCAGAATTCAGGCTCTCCTGTTTGCAGATACCGCTTTAGCCACTCGAGAACGTTCGTCTCAATTTTTTTATTGTCGCTCAGTGACAGAAATTATGCCTTCTATAGTCTAGTACGATCTATTTATCAAAATTACATAGCAGAATCCGATACAATCATAGCGACTACTGAAAAATCAGTAACATGGAGGGACTTCTTTTGCATGAAAATAATGCACGTAAAGCAGTTGGTGACCGGCCCCTGGAACTAGTGCCATCCAAGGCAGAATTCTTTCCGGAATCCAGATCAGCAAAATCTCGATGTTCTTGTTTCAATTCTGAAATGACCTGCCGCAGGAAATGCGATGTTGCCGGAATTCATAACAATGGCGAACATTCCAACCAGTTCCCCATCGTCAAAGCTTTTGTTCCTGCGGCAAATTAGCTATTAGCGACTTGAAAAGCAAGCAGAATGGTGGTAGAGCAGGTGCATACCGGCCATGTCGTTGCGAAAACGCGGCTTTGTCATCGGGCGAGATAGCCGGCCCACCTTCACCCTCGTCGTGCGCCGCATATTAGACAGCCCTTTGAAGAGCGAATCAGAAACTCTGCTGTCCGCGATCCCGGCGTGGTCTGGAGCATGGCCGGCTGGGATCGAGGAGAGGAAGTAATCGGCAGGAGCGGAGGCCGGCAAGGAGGCAAAAAACGGCTGACAAAACGTTGCCATAACCGCGATGCCTGCGGCGGATCCGCTGCGCTAACGTCTCTTTGAGATTATGCTTGTGTTTTAAATTCCGATTGGATACTTTAGCGGCAGGCCGGGATCTGAATGAATACTGCTCCCCGGGAAGGAACAGGTATGCTTGATCTCGAAAACAAGGTGTATCCGGGCGCCTGCACGAGGGAGGAACGAAGAAGGATTTTAGCCCTTTATCCAACGGCGGGAATAGATCGCAGGATTCCGTCGAAAGGAGCCTCTGCAGAGCCGGAATGGCATTTATCTCCATCGAACAAAACGGAGAAATCCATCGCTGTATTCGCTTGAAAGAAAATCTGGGGCATGTCGCCACCGGAGTGCAGCTGTACAAGATGCCACAGCCTTGTCCGATCACGCGATGCCCCTGTTGGGGACAGTACCTGCTGGTTGACCGTGAGAAAGTACAAAAGACAGCCGCCGCGTTTGTGATACCGACCGCAAAGGAATGGTTGCTGTCGCGGATTGACATCATTGCGCCTCTGCAAAAAGCCGCACGGCGAATCAAGAGAAGAACAGGATTACTGAATTGATGTGCTCATAAATAACGGAACAACCTGACCCCATACTCTGAAAAGAAACAGAAATTCTTACCAATCGATGGGAGGAGACGATATGAGAAGAATCACTCTGGTTCTGCTGGCAGCGGTTGCGATCTCTTCGGCCAAAGGCGTTGCCATCGGCCCGCAGCTGTCTCTGAAACACGATGCCAATGACCGCTATATCGACGGCTATGCGGTGTTGGTGTCCACTCCCATCAGCGGACGTATGGATCTGTTCGTGCACGCCGCCAGCCACTCGTGGCGCACCGGCGTGGAACGCACCTCGCCGTCGCACGCCCATGAATTCTTTCATGACGAATCGACCTGGTTGCTGGGTTTGCGCTACTGGTTCAGTACCCAATCGGCGGTCAAGCCGTACCTCCACCTCATGGTCGGCAAATATTTTGATACCATCCATTATCATACAACCACGTACAACGCGCCTTTTTATGGCCTGGCGGCAGAACACACCTCCACCAGCAGAGAAAACGGCAGCGATACCGGATTGGGATTCGGCGTTGCTTTTCTGATTATGAGCCATCTATTTTGCGACATGAGCATCACCAGCCATGCGGCCACACAACTCAACTCCCATGTGGTGTTGCTCGCAGGTCTCTCCTATCACATCGGATTTTAGCAGACAAGGAAATCATCATGCCCCTCGCTCTCATCCTGATTCTCATCGCCGGCTCCATCTTTGCTCAAGAGCCGATACCGGTCGGCTCGCAAAAGCAGCTGTTCATAGATTATAAATTCATCGAATCCGCTGACGGCATTCAGCTGATGATGCAAGAGCCCTATCAGACGAGGGAAAAGCTCATCGTGGCGGATCAGCCGTGGGAGGAAGAGGCATCGCTGGGCAGCTATAACACCATCGTGCAGGAAGGTGACAACATCCGGCTCTGGTACGACATCCGCGCCGGCGCGCCGCCGCCCGGCCAGCGAAATCCGCTCTACATGGGTATGGCTTATGCCGAATCTCGCGACGGCTTGCATTTCACAAAGCCCGTGCTGAACCTTGTAAAACAGAGCGGCTCCAGGAAAAACAACTGGGTGCTGCCGCCGGATCCGGAATTGTTGGCGATCGGCGGCGGTTCGGTCTGGCGGGACGACAATCCGAACTGTCCGCCTGAGCAGCGCTATAAATCATGGACCAAAATCTACCCGCGCCAGGGCAGCGGCATCCGCGGGCCGCATCGTATTTTCACCTCTCCCGACGGGGTTCACTGGAAACTGGACGAACGGGAATTCAAAGGTTTGCGCGCGGCCGACACCCAGCCGTCCTGGTTCTGGGAACCGCGCATCAACCGCTATATCGGCTACAGCCGGGAATGGGTCAGGGAGAAATCCGGCTTCGGTTTTCGCGCCGCCAGCTACAACGAATCCGACGATCTCTTTAACTGGGACAGCATGGCCATGGTGCTGGAACCGGATGAGCGCGATCGCACCGCGGCCCCGGCCATGCGTGTGGATGTCAGTCAGATCAAAGTGCAGGGGGAAAACATTCTGCCGCAGCTCCAGAACGCCGCTGCCGCCGGCACCGGCGGCGAGGATCAGGTGCTGACCCCTGTGTCCCCGCTGGATTTTTACGGCCCGGGCGTGTTTCCCTATGAAGGCGTTTACATCGCCCTGACCCCGGTTTTTTATCACTGGAAAGGCAGTGCCAACGAAGCCTGGCCCAACACCTCCGACATCCAGCTGGCGGTGAGCCGCGACGGCCTGCACTTTACCCGGCCGGGCAACCGGCAGCCGTTTCTGCGTCCCGGCCCGGAAGGCTCGTGGGACTCGAAATGGATTTATCCGGTACTGCGGCCGGTGCGCATGGCTGACGAATTGTGGATCTATTATTTCGGCACCAACCGCGATCACGCGCATCGACTTGATCCCCAGGCAGCAGCCCCGGAAACCGCCATTTCGCGAGCTATCCTGCGGCTGGATGGTTTTATCGCGGCCGTGGCTGACTATACCGGCGGAACCCTGTTGACGCCTCCTCTCCACTTTGCAGGAAAACAGCTGGTCCTCAACCTGGATGCCGGCGGCGGCGGCTTTGCCCGCATCGAAATAGTGGACGAAGCGGGCAGGCCGATTCCCGGTTTCACCTATCACGATGCGGACGAATTGAACGGCAACAGCGTGCGCATGACAGCCACATGGCGCGGCCAGGCGGATCTCTCTGCGCTGGCGTCCAGGCCTGTGCGCCTTCACATTCGCATGCGCAGCGCCCGGTTGTATTCGTTTCAATTTGTGCCCTGAGTCGCACCTGGCTACTTTACCATCATGACTCGTTTGACCAACTGGCGGGTAGCGGATTTGCTGGCAAGCGTCACCCTGATAAAATAGAGTCCGCTGCCGGCCAGTCGGCCCTGATCATCGCGTCCGTCCCACACACACCTTCGTTTGCCCTGCAGCGGCGTCGGCCGCAACAATTGCCGAACCGCTTGTCCCCGCACATTGTAGACCACGATGCCGACCTCAGCGGCATTCACGAGATGAATCTCCAGGCTGGTCTGTTCATTGAACGGATTCGGAAAAACATGGAGCGAGAAGCTGTCCGCTTCCGTGCTTTTATGCTCCACGGGCGTTGCCGGGTATTTGCTCTCATCAAACGGATGTTGCATAAAGTGCAAGGTATCGTTCGGTTCCAGGGCGATCAGGGCCGTGTAATCGCAGAGCAGGTTGAATTGCTGCGCCAGCTTTACAATCGCAACCGTGTCCCGAGCCGCAAGAGCGAGTTTTTCCAGCAGCTGTTCGTTGGCCAGCATGGACGGCAGCACCGCATCGGCGTGGGTGGTGTCAGTCTGCAGCGCCAGATTAATGGTGCGGTTTTGCATCAGGCCTGGAACAGAGGACGTCAGGCCGATATCAAACTGGATGCTCTGCCGGCCGCTGGCGGAACCGATGATAAATATGGGTTGTTCGGCGGAGCCGCCGGCGGCTATGGTGCGTTTTTCAACGAGCGAGCCGGCACCCTGATCGATACGAATGGTGCTGGTGATTTCATTGCCGTTGATGGACACTTTGTTGTTAGCCAGCATGGCCGCAATGTAATCCCAGTCATGCGCATGCCGCTCGAAATGCATGCCGCCTGTGGCTTCAGAGAGCCGCTTGAGCCAGTAGCCGCAGCCATAGTAAGCTACGCCCAGTTCCACCACTTTGGGCGGCGTATAGACAGCACCGTCCAGCATGGCTATGGTGTGAATGCGTGGCGGTGTGCTGCCGAAATCGGCCAGCGTCCGATTAACCTGATCTGTCGCTGCTGTTGCTTCCAGGAGGGAATCGGAATAGCTGAATACCAGCGCCTGATGAGCGGGCCAGGTGCGATGCACCCGGGCCATGTTCTGCAGCAGCTGATCGAGCTGATCCGGTTGCCGGCCGGCCAGGCCCAACAGCGCGACCGCCAGTTGGCCGCGGAGCGCGGCGTCGTCTTTAAAAGACCACAAACCGCTGACCACCAGCAATCCGTTGCCGATTTTTTTGGAAATGATAACCGGGTGTCCCTGTCCGTCGGTCACCTCCACCCTGACCTGGGGATCGGTATAGTCGAGCACATTGGCTACCGGGTGATAGAACGAAGGTGGGAACGCTGCGCCGATATGGCCGGTGGCGGCCCGAAAGAAGGTGCCGCTCAATTTCAGATGCGTCCCCAGGCCGGATATATAATGGGCGGCCAATTTTTCCTTGCCGACGCGATTGTAATCATAATAACTGAGCAGTCGTCCGCCGCGATTAAAAAAGCTGTCCAGCGAAACGGTCACCATGGTGAGCTGCTGGGAAGAAAGCACCTGTTCATGTCCGTGTTCGTAAGCGGCGATCACGTCCGCATATTTAAAGCGGTAGCGCGCGTCGGTCAGGCGGCCGGCGATTTCCCGCGTCGCCATATATTCCATGCCGGGAAAAGACCAGCACTGCATGGCGAACCCGTCGGCATAGAGGACATGAGGCGGCCGGCGATTCTGCAGCGCCTGGACAAGCGCACTCGTTTTTATCTTTTGCAGGCTGGCGGCGAGGTCTGTGCCCGGCCGCCATGAGGCGGCCGGTTCGTAAAACTGCCCGGCGCCGGTCACCTGGATGCGATAACGATCGGACGGAGTGATTTTTTTCCTGAGTGTGGTCTCCAGCTTGCTGAACATCAGGTCCAGGTTTTCACTCAAGGGCGGATTCATGTCCAGCCCGACGAGATAATTCTGGTGCGCCGTGTCCTCTGTCATGGTGAAAAACCGCTGCGGGATGAAACCGAACTGGAAATAGTCCATCTGGTCGCGGCTGCGGCAGGAAGAATAATAGAATCCTTCGGGGAATTGCACGCCGAATCTCAGCGTTAACTGCGTCTTTAACTGCACATTGTCCACCACGCCGCAGCGGTAATGATACCCCAGGGTGTCTTTGAGAGTTTTGAACGTGACCGCGGTTTCCAGCAAGCCGGGATCGGACCAGATATAATTGCGCTCGCGAAAGAGGATGGTCAGCGGCAACGGCATGCCCTGGTTGACGCGGAGCATGGGGAGCGGCAGCACCGCCTGCGCTTCCTCGCCCAGCCAGCGGGTCGGCGTGATAAAATTTATTTTTACTTTGCGAAATGAGCCGCTGGCCAGGGGATAGACGTGCAGCTCATACTGGTCGCCGGCTTTTGATAGAAACGCCGGATCGCGCTTGACCTGGACAATGTTTTCATAAATTTTTCGCGCCGACCAGGTATCCATACAGATAGCCTGCATGACGCTGTCGCCGATCCACAACCACATGTCGTTGACCACTGCGCCCTGCGGCATTTCAAAGCGGTGGACGATCTCCAGACTGGATTGGCCGGGGAAATTATAATGGTCAGAGTATTTGAGATACAGGGACTGCTCCACATAGGCGCCGTGTGGCTCGATGACGAGCGTGGCTTCGTCGATAAAGCCCTGTTTGGAGCCGTATTGACCGGGGTTCTGCACCGACAATTGATTGGTGGCGGAAAGGGTGGTGCAGGTCATGAGGAGTAGCAAAAATGCTCGCATGGTATCCTCCGTAATGGTGGTAATCAAGTACTGGAACAGAGCTTTGAATGGATAGCCTGCAGTATCTCGGCCAAAGCCCGAGCCATGGTTCCGCCCGGGGAAACATTC
>CAZISM010000020.1:6766-34517 GCA_964541895.1 uncultured Cytophagia bacterium | reverse complement strand
AGCCTGCAGTATCTCGGCCAAAGCCCGAGCCATGGTTCCGCCCGGGGAAACATTCGCCGGGTCGCTCCGCGACCGGTATGGATCCATGCCGGTCATTGGCCAGGAACCGGGTGTATCTCGGGCCAAAGCCCGAGCCATGGTTCCGCCCGGGGAAAGGTTCCCCGGGCGATCAGGGCCCGGACCATGGTTCCAGCCAGGGAAACATTCCCCAGGCGATCCGCGGCGAGACGGGGCTGACATTTATTTCAAATACTGCACTTTGACCGTCTGTCGATTCTGGCCCTGCGTGGCCATCACCAAAAAGGTGCCGCTGGAAACCGGTCGGCCGGTTTCGTCACGGCCGTCCCAATAGACGTTCCAGTTCGTGTTCACCACTCCCGGCGGCGGCGTGAACTCGCGCACCAGCTGTCCCAGCAGATTGAAAATGCGTACGGATGTGTTGTCGTTGTCAAAGCCGGCCTTGAGGCAGACCCGGATTATGGTGCGCTCGTTGAACGGATTAGGAAATACCTGGATCAGGGAGTCACTCCTGCTTTCCTCCTCCTCTTTCTCCACAGCGGTAAAGACCTGCGATTCGTCCTGGCACTGTGTGCACACCGGCACGGTGATGCTGGGCTCCAGCGCCAGAAAAGCCGTATAGCGCGACAGCACCCGTTGCGCCATGCTCAGATCGATAATCTGATTTATGATGGTGTTGCTGCTGGTGCCGGACTCCATGCGGCTGATTTCCAGGCCGGTCCACATTTCCTCCAGAAGGGTGTCGGGAGCAAACATATCCTGATCGGAAATCTGCATCTTGTGTGAAAAGGCTGTTTTGCCCATCATGCCGGAAGACTGCAACACAAAGGGAGGTTGGCCGCGATAGCGGCCGATCTGCAGAATCGGCTGATTCAGGGTAAAGCGGCCGCTGGTCGGCGAAAGAGTATAGCGGTCAAAGCAGAAACCGTTTTCCAGGGTGGTGTAAAAATCGAACGGCTGATCGATGGCGTCGGGATTGGCCAGGATCGGCGCCAGCGTTTGCGCCAGAGAGCCGCTGCCGGCCAGGGTCTGGTACTGCCCCTGCGTCTGCTGGGTGAGATTCAAATAGAGGTATTCGTTGCCGCGGTAGGTTCTGCCGTTGAAACTGTAGACGTTGACATTGCTGGTGGTGATGTCAGCCACGTGAATCGGAATGACGGGATTCATCATCGCCAGCAGATCTTTGAGCAGGGGATTGGCCACGCGATAGTCGCCGTGTTGATCGGCGTTGCCGATCAATACGATCTGGCCGACGTGGCCGTTGGTTTTAACAAAATCCACGCCGTTCATCAGCAGGCTGGGCAGATTGCTGTAACCGGCCAGAGGAACCGGACCAAAACTGCGAAACGCCTGCTCGATGGTGGTGGTATCCACGGGCAGCCATTTCTGCGAGGCGCGACGAATGGCCAGCTGCGAGACGATCACGTTGAACGAGTCGCCGGCCACCATATAATTTTTCAGCTGATTTTTAATCTCGCGGATCCACTCGTCAGCGGATTGGGTCGCCCGCGCGGCGTCGTAATCCAGCAGAAACGCCAGTTTGCGGTTGCGCACCGACGGCAGGGCCATATCGGGCAGAAACGCCAGTTGGTAATAGCCTTCGCCCAGCCCTTCCAGCCGGCTGAAGAAAACGCCGCGGTGCAACGGCGCATCCACTTTGATGCTCAGATTTTTTTGCAGATCCGCGCCGTTGAGCGCAGCCATGTTATAGCTGCGGCCGCTGCTGTCTACCGCAGTCTTGAAACGCACAGTCGACAACTCGGGGATCTGCGGCGACCACCAGGTTTTTTCCGGCCATTGCAGTATCTTGAGCTGTGTCAACGCCGGTTGTGAAACGCGCAGCACTTTGGTCGGCAGCACCGCACTGACGGCGTGGTTGGTCCACGTGGCGGGTTGCAGCCAGGTCAATTTCACCCGCCGGCTGGCGCCGGCCAGCACCGGATACACGCGCAGCAGATACTGGGTGGGACTCTCTTTAAAAAGAATGGCGGGATCGCGCCGACGATTGACAATGCCTTCATAGATATTGGAAGCGCGCCAGCGGTCCATGATCAGGCCGCGCATGATTTGATTATCCACCCACAGCCAGAGATCGTGCATGATTGCCTGCGGATCCAGGTCAAAGTAAAAGATGATCTCCAGAGGATCGGTTGGCGAGAAATTGGCGGTGGGAGCGCTCAGGGTCAGATATAAACCATATTCCATGTACAGACCGAGGGGACGAATGGACAGGGTGGCGTCGGTAATACTCCCTGCCGCACTTTTCCACTGCAGCGGACTGGAAACCTGCAGCGAATAGTTGCCATAGCCCAGGGAAACGCACAGCAACAGGAATAGTAAAGATTTTTTCATGGCAGCCTCCATTTTTACTACTTTATCTATCAAAGAGAGTGCCAGAGGCTGCAAAAATCAGTACGGTCGGGGTGTTTTCGTCAATGAATATTTTATAACGCGGATGAACTGGTCCTAAATGTCGGACATCTTAAATGTCCGACATTTTTTACTACGATATCTTGTTGATTATATATTAATTATTATTACCGCAACAATCCCAGCAAAACCAGCCACACGAGTTCAAACCACCCTTGCAAACCAGATGTCGCCATCTCCAGAGCAGAAGGATGGCTGGCGCCGGCTCAGCGCCATACTATGAAAATTTTGCGCAGTTGAGCAAAAATTGCCGGGTCAGGGCAGAGGGAGAGAACAGGAGAGGACAACCCTGTTGCCGGGCTGGATAATCCAGCCGCAGCTCACTTTGGGTGGTTTGGTTTTATGCAGCAGCAACAGATCGATTTGACTGTACACCCAGATGGCGGCGAACGAAGTCAGCGCGGTGTTACGAAATTTGTACGCCCGATTAAACGCCTGGTAGGTTTCATCCATTGCCGCTTTTTCGACCGTGTTGTGATAGGTTTTCGATTTATCCCGGCAATCCATGACGCCATACACCGCCGCCGAGAAAGCGAGCAGACTGGCGCTGCGCAGAACGGCGCCTTTGGCCGTTGCGCCCTGATAGCTCTGCCCCCAGCCGGGCCAGAGCAGGGAGCGCGTCACCGCCGGGCGCCAGGTTTTATCATACACCGGAATGCGCAGCGTATCATGTTTAATTACGATTCGCTCCGAAGGGGCTGCCTGATCGGAGTGGCTTTTTATCTCCTGGAAAAACTGGACGATTTTCGGCGACGTGGTCGACGGATTCAACTGGTAAGTTGGGTCCATGCGCAGCAGCTCGAGAAAATCGACCATGGCGGCATCGATCTTTTGCTGCGAATAATTGGCCACCGCGGAAAGATACAGCACCTCTTTGACCAGCGCCGGGTCCATGCGGTCGCGCTGCAACAGCATGGTGCGGGCCTGTTCAACCACCTGTTGGTATTCAAAGCGCTCATAGTGCAGACGCAGCGATTCCAGCGTCTGCTGGGCCCAGAGGGTTCCGGCAGATAACAGGAAGAGAAAGGGAATGATGTATCTTTTTCGTATCATGGCAAATACAACATCCTCTTTACTTGAACGCCGTTCGCACTGTAGAGTCGGTAAAAATAGACGCCGGCGCTGACCCTGCGGCCGTCCTGCGCTTTGCCGTCCCAGAGCAAACGGTGCGTGCCGGCCGGCCACAGGCCATCGGCCAATACGCGCACCAGTCGACCATCCGCGGCGACCACATCAACGCGAACGGTCTGCGGATGCTGCAGGGAAACGGGTAAGCACGTTTCGCTGTTGAAAGGATTTGGATAGTTGTTGGCCAGATCGGCCGTATGCGGCTGCTGTTTTGAATCTTTTACCGCGGTGGCGTTGCCGACAAAGAGCCTTTCAGCGGCACGGATGGTTTCGCCGCGCTGATTTCTGCCACCGAAGACATAGAGAAACTCTTTATAGAGCGCGGTCATCGGCTCCCGTCGTGCGCTGCGCAGAGCGGGCCCCAGTTCTGTAAAAATGGTTTCAGCCTGCAGGTGTGCGATCTCTACGGTCGACAGAGCGGCCTGGGTTTCGTTATAGCCGCCGAGCAGATAGATCCCTCTCTCCGGTACGGCAACAGCCTGACCGGCGGCGCGAGGATAGAGCATATTGGGGAACAGGCGTTTGAGCGTGGCGGTTGCGGGATCAAAACAATAGATGCGGTTCATTACGCTGTTATAAACACCGCCAAAGATACAGATCTTGCCATCGGCAACCGCTGCCTGCTGCTGATAGGGCACCTGGCCGGGGAAGGTGGTTGAATCCTGGAACGTCACCTGTCGGCTGAGGAGGTCATAGCCGGTGATATACGGAAAGGTGTTTTGTCCGGACGGATCATAACCGCCGATGAGATAAAGCGTATTATCAAACAGGAACGCAGGCGCATAGGCGCGTTCAAAGAGCGGGTGGCTTTGCCACACCACCGGTGAAGAGAGAAAGTCCCAGGTCAGAAGCTGTTGCAGCGCGGCCGGCGTTTCGGCCAGGCCGCCTCCCCAGTAGCAGCGATCCGGATTAGCCAGCAGGTAAAAACCGTAGCGGCTGCCCTCGGCCAGTGGCTGCACCTGCCAGGTGTGTTCCTCAGGATGATAGATCTGCAGCAGTGGGGCCGGCGCGGCCAACGAGTCGCTGTAGCCGCTGATGACATAGATGCAGTCGCCGTGTACGACAGCCTGGCCCGCCGCCACTGCAACAGGCAGGTCGGGAACGGGCTCCCACGATTGCGCGGCCAGAGTCCATGCCAGCAACAACAGGCTCGCGCCAATATGTCGAATCGACCTCATCATTCCATTTACTCTACAAAATTCATACCAAATCGATCATGGCAAGGGTTCGGCCACCACTTTGTTGAGATCGAGAGAATAACGCAAGGTATCACCCGCTTTGATATCAACCGATTCGTTCCATTGGCCGTACTCCCTGTTGATGATTTTAAGCCTGTGTGCACCCGGCTGCAGCGCAACCGGTTTGGCAAAAGGGGTAAGACCTTTCTGTTCTTCGTCAACGTATACCTCTCCCCACGGATGAATCATCGGCAGAAAAAAGCCGAATTGTTTATCCAGGCTGATATTGACCGTTGCGGTTTGTCCTGCTTCCAGATTCAGTTCATGCCGCCATGCCGGGTAATCCGGATGCACCAGCGCCAGTTCGTGCGAACCGGCATAGAGTCGCAACGGACCTTTCAGCGGCGTGGTGTCGATTTTTTTATTGTCAATATGAACTTCAGCCCAGGGTCGACAGTTGATGTAAAGCAGGCCGTACCCCACAGGGCTGGTCGCCGGTTGCAGCGGACGCGGCGTCGAATCTGTTCGGGCCGGCGTTGCCTGCCCGGTTGTCGCCGATCGTTCCGGCGTTTGCTCCGGAACCGCAACCGCTAATGTGTCGCTGCCGATTTTCTCCTTCTGCGTCTTTTTACCCGTTTGCGGTATCTGGGTGTTGATGATCACCACCACGATCAGGGTGAGGACCAGGGTGACCCACAGCCACAGCACACGCGGTTTGATGCGCACAGCAGGCGCAGCCGCAACTGGTTCCTGGACCGCAGCAGAAGCCGGCGGTACAAGCCGGCGGACCGCTTCTATGGCAGACAGGCGCAGCTCCGGCTGCCGTTTAAGCAACCCGGAGAGCAGCCCGCGAATCGGTTCGTCCGCCGCCACGCCGGCAAAGAGTTCGTCTTCCGACGTGTTGAGAATGTTATTGATGGTGGCGCCGACATCCGGACCGATGAACGGATTGGCGCCGAGAAACAGCTCGTAACCGACAATGCCCAGCGCAAAGAGATCGCTGGCCGGCGTGAGGGCTTGACCGTGGATCTGCTCCGGCGACAGATAACCGGGGGTTCCGACCACTGCGCTTTTTTCCGTCACCCGGCTCTCGGTAGAAATCTGCGCCAGGCCGAAATCGGCCAGCTTGACCAACATCGTTTCATTGACCAGAATATTTTCCGGCTTGATATCGCGATGCAAAACGCCGTGCTGGTGAGCAACCGCCAGCGCCTGGGCGGTCTGCGCAAACACGCCGATCTTTTCCGCTTCGCTCATGGAACGGTGACTCAACCACCATCGCAACGATTGCGCGGGGAAATATTCGAACGAAATATAGAGAAACGGATCTGCGGTGCCGAAATCCAGCACCTTGATGATGTTGGGGTGATCCAGCCTGGCCAGCAGCCGGGCTTCCCGCTTGAACCGTTCCGGCAAGGCCGGATCCGCCGCATTGCGCAGATCCAGCGTTTTCAGCACGATCGCGATGTCCAGAAAAATATGATGCGCCAGGTAAACAGCGGAAACCGCATCCTTTTTCCAGCACTCGAGGACGTGAAATTTGTCAAACAGCAGTGTCGGCGCCGAAGTTGATGATGGTCCTTGCATGGCGTTATCTTGTTGTTTAACTTATTTTTATAAATCCTGCAATTTCATTTGCACCCACCGTACCGAGACTCCGAGGGATTTTGCGGTGCGGGTACGGTTGCCGTTAAAGGCGTGCAATCTTTTTTTCAGCAGCATGGCTTGGTATTGATCCAGCGTCCCGCTAAACTCGGGAGCAGCCTCTTCCTGCTCCAGGATCACATGTTCGGGCAGAATCGTATCGCCCTCACAGAGAATGATGGCGCGGCGGATGACATTTTCCAGTTGCCGGACATTGCCCGGCCACTGGTACGCTGCCAGTTTTTCCATGGTGGCGGCGGACGGTCGCAACGGCCGTTGGCCGTACTGTTGAATGAAATGCCGGGTGAGCACCGGCACATCCTCCATGCGATCGCGCAACGCCGGCAGACGAATGGGAAATACGTTCAATCGATAATAGAGATCGTGACGGAATTTTCCTTCCTTGCACAGCTGTCCCAGATCCTGGTGTGTAGCAGCGATAATGCGAACGTTGACTTTGCGCGGCACGGTCTCGCCCAGGCGCAGCAATTCCTGATTCTGGAGAATGCGCAGCAGTTTCGCCTGCAGGGCCAGGGAAATGTCGGCGATCTCGTCGAGAAAAAAGGTGCCTTCGCTGGCGATTTCAAACAAACCTTTTTTATCGCTGACCGCTCCGGTAAAGGCGCCCTTTTTGTGGCCGAACAGTTCGCTCTCCAGCAGCGTGTCCGGAATGGAGCCGCAGAATTGGGCCAGAAAGGTTTTGCTGTGTCGCATGCTGGCCTGGTGTATCGCCCGGGCGATCAGCTCCTTGCCGGTGCCGCTTTCTCCCAGCAGCAGCACGCCGGCATCGGTGGGCGCCACTTTATGCACCAGCGCGGCCAGTTGGCGCATGGCCTTGCTGTCGCCGATCACATCGGGCAGGCGCGGTTGCTGCGCCTGCAGCATTCTGTTCTGCTCGCGCAGGTGATCGAGGGCGGCGATGCGATCCAGGGCCAGCGAGACCAGATTGGCGTAGAATTCGAGAAAGCCGAGATTCTCGTTGCGAAATCCGGAGCGCTGTTGCCGGCTGTCCAGCAGGATGACACCCCAAAGGGCTTCGCGATTGAAAATGGGCACCGCGATCACCGAGCGGATGCCGGACAGTTTCACACTGGCGTATTGGGATACACCCGGTTCGCTCTGAACATCATGATACAGCATCGGCGCTTTGCGTTCGACCACCTGGTGCAGCAGGCCGGCGGAAAATTGCGAAAGATCGGAGAGCGTGATCCCCTGCACGCTGCGGCCGGCGATCATCTCGAACCGGTCCTGCTGCGCGTCATAGCGGACAAAGATGCCGCGTTCAGCGCCGATCGATTCCAGCAACAGATCGAGGGCCTGATGGATCAGGTTTTCCGTATACTCTGCAGCGTTCAGCAGGCGACTGATGCGCAGCAGCGTTTCATACTGATCCGGAGAAACCGTATTCAAGGAAATGTCTGGCAGAGCGTCCAATTGGTTTTCCCGCGTTACCTGTTGTCATTGCACCCAAAAATATTTCGGCCCTGGCGAACGGCCAGGAACCGGAGGTCGCCAGGCCGGTCGTCAAGGCAGTGTTCCGGCTATCCGCCTCAGGGCACGGTAAACGATGCCGGTTTGGAGCGCGATCGGTTGCCGAATTCGTCCACGCACCAGATCACCCAGAAATAGTCCCCGGCCGGCAGATCTTTGTCGACGGCCGATTCCGTGAGATCGCCGGAGAGGTTCTTTTTTTCCCACACCCGTTCCGGCACGATTTCATCCGTATAAACTTCGAGGGTGTAGGTTATGGCATAGCCGGGCTGAAATTTTTTCCACTGCAGAATCGGACGGCTGGCGGTGACCTGATAGCTGGCCGGAGCAATATAGCCGACTTCATCCAGGATGACGCGTTTGAGGCTGCACTCGCCGATTTGGCAGGTGAAGCCAAACAGATCAGTGACGGACAGGGCGAGCGGCCGGCCTACCATCATCTGCAGGGAGGTCAGCCCCAGATCGTACGGTGAAAAAATTTCCTGAAATACCTTGTCGCCGGGATTATAGGTCAAAAATTTTTGCAGGCCGATAGCCGGGGCATCGATGCTCACGGTTTCAACATCCAGGTCCGGATCTTCGATCCAGGCCTGAATGGTCAGTTGATAGGTGCGCAGGTTGGGATAGCGATTGAGCACCGCACTGTAGACGGCGATCTGCTGCAGGGTGGGGATTCGGTTTAGATAGCATTCTATTTCGGCCGTTTTGTTGTGATCCCACTGCACGGCCATGGAATCGGAGCGATAGCCGCCGGCTGAAATATATATCACGCCGTCGCGGGGAAGTATATCGTCAATGACGAACCTCCCCAGGGCGTCGCTACGGACCGTTCGATTATCCGGCCGCCAGGTCACATCGACGGCGGCAACGGGCCGATGCGGCAAAGCAAAGGTCTGCACGGAACCTTGTATGGTCCCGAACCTGTAATCCGGATTCTTTGGATCCAGAGGATTATCGCGCGGGGCGTCACACGCCAGGCTGAGCAACAACAACCCACTCAGACAGCCGCACAGTACGTTTGGGTGGCCGTTGATCCTCAGCATGCCTCAAGATGTTGTCGGAGCTTTTTCGTCTTGTACTTCGTATTTGGAAGGGCATTTCAACAGAATTTTCGTCGCCTTTATTTCACCGTCCACTCCCATTTTTCCTTCCACCACGGCTTGCTGGGCATCGGCCAGTTGATCCGGCGCCACGCCTTTATAATAGACCCGCACGCTGTCAGGCCCTTCGGCGATGGTAAAACGCAATTCGATTTTTTCCGGATCCCATTTAATGGTGGCGGGAACCACATACCCGTTAACACGCAATCCTTCGTTGGGCGGGATTTTTCCTTTGGCGCGCATTTCCTTTACGGTCATATAATATAACGTATTGTCGCCAAAACTGCCGGCGATAAGGTAAACCAGGGCGGCGACGATGACAAGGACGCCAATGACTATTTTAGGTTTCATGCTTTCTCCATTCCTGCAAACAGTGAAATGTACTAATATTCCGATCCTTTGTCAATGCTATTGTTAACGCTTTGATTTTCATCAACTATTTCTTAAATTAGCCGGTAAACAGGGACGCAGGTTCAGCCCGTCGCACACTGCGGCCGATTCTGCCGGCAGACTTTACACAGGAGTACATATGATTCGATTTGCCATAGTCGGTTATGGTTTCATGGGCATCACCCATGCCACGCAGATTGTCAATCACCCCGATGCCGAGCTGGTTGCGGTCGCCGACCAGGATGCGCAGAAATTCAAACAGGCGACGCAGGGCAACATCGGCTCCAGTTCCAACGCAGATCTGCTGGCCGGAATTCCCCAATTTGACGATTTTTCCGCCATGATCAATTCGGTCAGCATCGATTGCGTCAGCATCTGTTTGCCCACCCATTTGCATCGTCAGCTGGCGGTGCAGGCGCTGGATGCCGGTCTGCACGTCATTTGTGAGAAACCCATGGCGTTGACTCTGGCCGACTGCGACGCCATGATCGAAGCGGCGGAACGCAACCAGCGGCAACTGTTCGTTGCCCAGTGCCTGCGCTTCTGGCCGGAATATGAGGTGCTGAAATCCTGCATCGACTCGTCGGAACTGGGTCGGCTGCAGTCGCTGCTGATGCGACGGGTCAGTGCACCGCCGTTCTGGTCCGGTCAGGACAGCTGGTTTGCCAGCGCGCAGAAATCCGGCGGCTGTCTGTTCGACCTGCACGTGCACGATATCGATTTTATCCAGTACGCCCTGGGCCGGCCGGCAGCGCTCTTTTCGCAGGGATTGGATTCTCCGTCCGGCTTGAACCACTCGCTGATGACACAGTACGTGTATGAGCCTTCGCTTCTGTGCGTGGCCGAAGGCAGCTGGAACTATCCTGCCGGCTTTAAGATGAGCTACACCGCGCTGTTCGAAAAGGGCTTGCTGGAATACGATTGCACCCAGACGCCCACGCTGCGATTGCTCCGCACCGGCGACCAGGAGGCGACGGCGGTAGAGATCGCGTCCGGAGACGGCTATGGCCGGGAATACGATTACTTTATCCGCTGCCTGGCCGATGACGCGCGCGGCGAGCGTATGACGCCTGAGAGTGCCCGGCAGAGCATAGAACTCGCTTTGGCGGAAAAAGAGTCCATGCAAAAGAACGGCTTGATTCGCTTATAACGTCGGGGAGACCTTTGGCATGAAACGAACGTTGCTGTGCCTGATTGTACTGATCAACGCGGCCTGGGCCCGGAGCGCCGGCCCTCTGCCGCAGGATATCGCCACAAAGCTGGAGCTCTTGTCCGCCTGGATCGGCGAGCAGATCGAGTACTATCGCATTCCGGGACTGGCGATCGGCGTTGTCGACGATCAGAAGCTGTTATGGGCCGACGGGTTCGGCTATGCCAATGCTGAGAAAAAAATTCCCATGTCGGCCGAAACACTTTGTCGCATCGCCTCGATCACCAAAACGTTTACCGCCACAGCGATCATGCAATTGCGCGATCAGGGCAAACTATCGCTGGACGATCCGGTGCAGAAACATCTGCCGTGGTTTTCAATTAAAAGCCGATTCCCCGACAGCCAGCCCATTACGGTTGAAAATCTGCTGACCCATTCGTCCGGCCTGCCGGGAGAGGCCGCTTTCCCCTACTGGACCGATCATGTGTTTCCGAGCAAAGAGGAGCTGATCGCCGGACTGGCGAATCAGGAGGTTTTGCGGCAGCCGTGGGACGGATATCGCTATTCCAATCTCGGTCTGGCCATAGCCGGCGAAATCGTGGCAGCGGCCGCCGGCGAATCCTACGCCTCCTATGTGACCTCGCATATTTTGCAGCCGCTGCACATGACCGCTTCCAGCGTGATATTGCCGGAAGCGCATCGCAGCAGACTGGCGGTCTCCTACGACCGCTTGCAGGCGGACGGCACGCGCCAGGTCCTGGACTTTCCGGATTGCAAGGGGTTGATTCCGGCCGCTAACATCACCTCGTGCGTTAATGACCTGGCGAAATATCTGGCGCTGCAGATGCGTTATGCCGATCAGGGCGACGATGCGGTGCTGCGCGGCACGACCCTGAAAGAGATGCATCGCATTCACTGGCTTCACGATGATTGGAGCAGCGGCTACGGCCTGGGCTTTGCCGTGCGCAAGCGCGGGCAGCGGATCATGGTCGGCCACAGCGGCTGGGTGGCCGGCTACAAAAGCCATATCACCTTTTGTCCAACGGAAAAAATCGGCATCATCGTGCTGATGAACTGCGCCGATGGCAATCCCACCACCTTTTCGTACCGCGCCTATGATCTGCTGGCGCCGTTGATTGTTAAACATCGCCCGGCCAAACCGGCCGCTGCAGCTGCTGATCCGGCGGCCTGGCAAAAGTATGTTGGGCGATACCAGGACCTGTCCGGCTGGCAAGCCCGCGTGATGATGCTGGGAGAAAAACTGGTGCTCTACGAGGCCAGCTATCCGCCGGCCGACGATCCGGAAGAGGGCGTGATCGATCTGATCCCGGAAACAGAACATGTGTTTCGCATGTCAGGCCGCAACGGCAACGGGGAAACGGTGCGATTCATCATCGATGGCAAGGGACAAGTGCAGCGGCTGTACAAGGGGGAAAATTATTACGTGCCCCAGGGCAAAATGAAATAGCTGCCATGGGCTAGTGCGTTCAAACGAACAGTTTGAGAATTCGTGCCTGGATGAATCAACATCGGCTTGGCCGGCAACCAGCCGCTGACAGATCCTTCGGCGCCAGAGCCAGGCCATTGCGAGGTGTGTACGTTTTGCCGGCGCCTCGGGATGACAAGCAAATTATAAAATCGTTGTCGTTGCGCAGAGTTGTTGATCTGCAGCGGCCCGGCCCTCCAGGATGACATCCAGGTTTTTAAGCCGCTGTATTCATAAAATTCGGAATTCCGATTCATGGCTTTCATCAACCAACCGGCTCCGCTGGTGACCATCATCCTGCCGGTCTATAACCGCCGGCATCTGATCGAACGCGCGCTGCGTTCGGTGACCCGGCAGACGTTTACAGACTGGGAACTGCTCATCGTGGACGACGGCAGCGGCGACGGCCTCGAACAGCTGATTCTGCCGCAGATCATGCAGAATCCCCAATGGCGCTATCTCAAACACAGCAACCGCAAACTTTCGGCCACGCGCAATATCGGACTGCAGGCGGCGTTGGGCACCTATGCCACCTTTCTCGATTCCGACGATGAATACCGCCCCTCGCATCTGCAGGAGCGCGTGCAGTATCTGCAAACCCACCCGGAGGTCGATGTGTTGCACGGCGGCGTGGTGCTGGAAGGCCCAGTGGAAAGTCACTTTGTGGAGGACGCCTTTCGGACGGGTGAAAAAATTCATCTCTCTCAATGCGTCATCGGCAGCACGCTGTTCGGCAAACGCGAGGTTTTTCTGGCAGTCGGCGGTTTTCGTATCCAGGCCTATTCGGCGGAATCCGACCTGATGCCGCGGCTGCAGCAGCATTTCTGTGTGCACAAAGTGGATTTTCCCACCTATGTGTATTATACCGGATTGCCGGACAGCATTTGCAGTCAGCGTTTGCAGCAAGGGTCCCTGTCTTGAACATAGCAACCGAAAAAAATCCGGCCATACCGGTACAAGGCCTGCGGCCGACGGTTATCGAAGTCGATCTGGACGCGCTCGTGCATAATTTTCAGCAGGTGCGGCAATTTCTGACGCAGCAGAAAATTCTCGCGGTTGTCAAGGCCGATGCCTATGGCCACGGCAGTGTGGCGGTGGCGCAGGCCCTGGCCTCCTGTGGCGTGGACGGCCTGGGCGTCGTCTCCCTGGATGAGGCTGTGCAACTGCGCCAGGCCGGCATCCGGACTCCCATTCTGAACATGGGTGAAATTCTGCCTTCTCTGGCCGAGTATGCTGTAGCCTATGACGTGCAGCAGATGGTGTTTCGTCCGGAAATATGTCAGGCCCTCGCCAACGCCGCGGAGCGGTTGGGCAAAACCGCACAGGTGCATTTCAAGATCGATACCGGCATGAGCCGTTATGGCGCGCGTTGGGATCAGGCCCTGGCGGTATATGAAGCCTGCCGCCGGTTTCCGCATCTGCAGTGGCAGGGTGTGATGACCCACTTTCCCATGTCCGACGAACTGGATAAAAGCTTTGCCCTGCTGCAGATCCTGCGCATGCAGCAACTCGCACAGACGTTTCAGGCTCACGGCTACCACATTCCGCTCTGGCACATGTGCAACAGCGGCGGCCTGCTGGATCTGCCTGCGGCCCGCATGGACATGGTGCGCTGCGGTATTTTGCTGTATGGGATCTATCCCTCGAAAGCGGTGCAAAAGCCTCTGTCACTGCGGCCGGTGATGACGCTGAAAACGCGCATCGTCGCGATCAAAGAGCTGCAGCGCGGCGACACCGTGGGATACGGCCGTCGCTATACCGCGCAAGGTCCGGAGCGGATCGCGGTGTTACCCATCGGCTATGCCGATGGCTATGATCGCAAGCTGCGCAACGTCGGCAAGGTGCTGCTGCACGGCCAGGTGGCGCCGATCATCGGCGGCCTGTGTATGGACGCCTGTTTCATTCACATCAGCGCCATCCCGCAAGCCCGCATCGGCGATGCCGTCATCCTGATGGGGCGCGACGGCGACCAGGTCATCACCCCGCATGACATCGCCGATCTGATCGGCTCGGTTTCGTATGAAGTGATCGCCCGCTTCGGCAAACGCATTCCCCGCGTTTATATTCGCAACGGCCAGGTCTGCACGCCCTAGGCGCTGCGCCGGCGCAGAACACATTCAGGGGGCTGTTTTTCAACAAGCAAACATCTGAAAAGTATTCGCTCATGTCCACGCTACGTTACAAGATACTCGTGTTGCCCCGCACCTATCCGGGAAGAGTGCATCCCCTGAAGGGCATTTTTGTGCGCAAGCAGGTGGAGGCGCAGTTCAGCCGCGACGACATGGCGGTGCTGCACATCATAGCTGATCCGAATCTTTCGGCTCAGGTGTATGACCTATCCAGCACGCTGGAAAACGGCTGCCGGGTGGTGCGCGTCTTTTACCGCAAGAACGATCTGGCGGGCCATGTGTTCGCGCCGCTCATCAAGCTGTTTCGCCACCTTCAGGCCGGCCGCATCGGCTTTCGCCGCATCGTGGCTGATTTCGGCATCCCGGATCTGGCCCACGTGCATATGGCCCTGCCGGGCGGCTTTCTGGCCTTGTGGTTGAAATGGAATCTGGCCATCCCCTACCTTGTCACCGAACACTTGACCGACTATATGGAGCGCGACGGCAGTTATGTACGCGCCCATTCTCTTTATCGTCTGCTCACCAGACTGGTATGCCGGCAGTCCGATGCCGTGGCCGCGGTTTCACATCCTTTGCTGCGCGCGCTCGCCGGCCACCATCTGCTGAAGCAGCCGGGCCGCGTCATCGCTAATGTGGTGGATGACGCTCCCGGGGCAGCGGAACAGGAACGCCCGCATCGGCCAGTAACCTTTATCACCGTCAGCCTGTTGAGCGACCGACAGAAAAATCTTTCCGGCTTGCTGCGCGCGTTTGCACAGGCGCTCGAGCAGGAATCCGGGCTCTGCCTCAAAATAGTCGGTGATGGTCCGGATCGCACTGATCTGGAGCTGCTGGCCAGGGAGCTGCACCTTGAGGATCGCGTCAACTTTGCCGGCTTTGTCGCTAACGAAAACATGGCAGCGTGCTGGCAGCAGGCGGATGTCTTTGTGTTGAACAGCCGCTTTGAAACCTTTTCTGTTGCCACCGCGGAAGCGCTGCTGCATGGTCTGCCGGTCATTGTCACCGCCTGCGGCGGACCGGAAGAGTTTGTCACCGCCGCATGCGGGCTGGTGATCGCAACAGAAAACGACAACGCCCTCACCCACGCCATCGTGCAGATGAGCAGGAGCTATGCCGGCTATGATCGCCGGGCGATGAGGCACACCGTCCAATCCCGTTTTTCCGCTGCCGTAGTGAGCGCAGAGTATCACGGAGTGTACGCCGCCCTGATGCGGTCCTGGCCGGTGGGATTTGCCGGCGAGCGGATCCGGGTTGACGAAAAAGGATTGGTTCTCGACGTCGGCAGCGGCCACAATCCCAACCGCCGCGCCGATGTGTTGCTGGAGCGGGAACTGGAGGCTTCGATACATCGCAGCGGCGCCCGCGCCGCCATTCCTGCCGGCAAACAGCTCGTCATCGGCGACGCGCAACAGATGCCGTTCAGGAACGGCGTGTTCACTTTTGTTATTGCCTCCCATATCGCAGAGCACATTCCGCAGCCGGCGCTGTTTCTGCAGGAGATGCAGCGGGTCGGCCGGGCAGGGTATCTGGAAACACCCGGGCCGTTAAGCGAATGGCTGCTGACCGAACCGTACCACCTCTGGATACTCGAGCGCGACCGGGACGAGCTGGTCTTTCGCAGCAAGCGTCGTTCGCGGCCGTTCTCCGATCTGTTTTACAAGTGGTTCTATCTCAACGAAGAACGCTACGGTCATGCCACCCTGCGCAGCTCCAGCACCGTCGTGCTGTGGTCGCGCGCCCTGTTGCTAAAAGTCTGGAAACGCATGCCCGGCACCTATACAAAACATCACTGGCAATCGCACATCCGTTTCCGCATTCAGGAGTAACCGGTGCTGCGGAATCTGTTGCATACCTTTGCTACGCGCATTTTATCGGCCGTGTGTTCGTTCGGCCTGGTGCTGTTGAGCACGCATTATCTCGGACCCGACGGCCGCGGCTGGATAGGTCTGGTGCTGACCTCGGTGGCCAACGTGGTGCTGTTCAACGGATTTATCGGCGGCGCCGCGCTGGTCTATCTGTTGCCGCAAAATAAAAATCGCACCTATTTCAAACGGGTGGTGATAATCACTTATGGCTGGACCCTGCTGTTCAGCGGCCTGCTCACTCTCTTCTTTTATGGCGCCGGTATGGTGCCGACGGAGCAGTTGTGGCACATCTATGCTCTCGGGGTGATCGTGTCCCTGGTCACAGCCCACGGGTTTATCCTGGTCGCCAGCGAACGGATCGTGCCCTTTAACCTGAGCAACGTCTTTCAGGTCACCGTGCACATCGCGGTCTTTGGGTTTTTTATCATTACCCGCCCTGCAGTGTCTGTGCACCATTTTTTATACAGCCTGTACACAGGGTATCTGGTTTCGTTCCTCTTTAGCCTGTATCATGTGCGGCAGAGCGGCCGCCGGCTGACAGCCGGCGATGCTGTACCCCCCTGGCGGCAGATCCTGCGCCAGGTCGGCCGCTACGGTTTTGTCTCGCAGCTGGGCAACATTGTGCAATATGTCAACTACCGCGCCAGTTACTATGTGTTGCACCATCACCATAATCTCAACGACATCGGTCTGCTGGACGTCGGCGTGCGGCTGGCGGAAGCGGTGTGGATGATCTCGAGCAGCATCTCGACGGTGCTGTACTCGCGCATCGCCAATCTCGGCGACAACGAAATCAGTCAGCGATTGACCGTATTGTTAGCCAAGCTCAGCATCATGACGGTGCTGGCGGCTGTGCTGCTGTTGAACCTGTTGCCTGCGGATCTTTATGGTATACTATTCGGGCAGGGGTTTACGCAGGTGCGCGACATCGTCCGTCTGCTCAGCCTCGGCATTGTCATGTTTGGCTTTTCCACCGTCGTCAGCCACTATTTTGCCGGCACCGGCCGTTACTATATCAATACGCTGGCAGCCTGTATCGGCCTGCTGATCACCATCGCCGGCAACTGGTTTTGGGTGCCACGGGCCGGCCTGATCGCCGCCGGGTGGACGGCCAGTCTCTCTTATGTGTGCACGGCCGTGTTCCTGATCGTTTTTTTCATTCGTATTACGCCATATCGATGGCATCAATTATGGCCATCGTGGACAGACATTCGACACGCGCGCGATATCCTTAAAAACAGGTTATAATCATGTGTGGGATCTGCGGCATTATCGACAAACGGGGCCACCCCGTCGCTCTTGCGGAGATCAAAGCCATGTCGGACCGGGTCCGCCATCGCGGCCCGGACGATGAAGGTCACTATGTGCATCAGGCGCTGGCGCTGGGGCATCGCCGGCTGTCGATTCTCGACCTTTCCAGCGCCGGGCATCAGCCCATGCAGCGGGACCGTTACGTCATGGTCTACAACGGCGAAGTGTACAACTATCTCGAACTGCGCCGCGAACTCGAAGCGGCCGGCCACCTCTTTCACACCGCTACGGACACCGAGGTGGTGCTGGCAAGCTACCAGCGCTGGGGACAATCGTGCGTGCAGCATTTCAACGGCATGTGGTCGTTCATTATTCTCGATCTCGATCGCCAGCTCCTGTTTTGCAGCCGCGACCGTTTCGGCGTCAAGCCGCTCTACTATTACGACGGCAGCGACCGTTTTTTTCTGGCTTCAGAAATCAAACAGCTGTTGGCCGAAATGCCGCACCGGCGCGCCAACGTCGGCAAGCTGGTGGATTACCTGGTGCTCGGCCTGGAAGAGTACGACGCCGGTACGTTTTTCGAGGATGTGCATCAGGTGCCGGGCGGCCACAATCTGATCTACGATCTCATCCACCACACCTGCCACATCGTGCCCTATTATGAAATGAACATCCGTTCAGAATGGTCCGAATGGCCGCTGGATCAGGCCATCGACCGTTATCGCGCCGAACTGGAACGGGCGGTGACCATCCGACTGCGTTCGGATGTCCGCGTCGGGACCTGTCTCAGCGGCGGGCTGGACAGTTCGTCGGTGGCCGCGCTGGCGGCACCCGTTTACCGGCAGCAGAACGGCAGCCGCTTTCTCGCCATCACGGCACAATCGCTGGATCCCCGCAACGACGAAACCAGCTTTGCCGGTCTGCTGGCAAAGCAGGAGCAGTTGGACTGGCACGTCATTTCCCCGGGTGCGGAGCAATTTCGTTCGGTGCTGGACAAGGTCATCGCCATCCAGGAAGAGCCGTTCGGCAGTCCCTCCATCATCCTGCAGTATTACGTAATGAAAGCGGCCGCGGATCTGGGCTGTCCCGTTTTGCTGGACGGCCAGGGCGGCGACGAAACCCTGCTGGGCTACGAACGATATTATCCCGCCTATCTGTTATCGTTGAAATGGCACGCCGCGTTTGCAGCGTTTCTGCGCTCCACCCGGCACAGCAAGCTCAACAACCTGCGGCTGCTGGCGTACCTGTTGTATTTTCCCAACGCCCGCATCCGTTTGAACCGTTTCGTGCGCAACAACCGCATTCTGCGGGAATCCTCGCTTCAGGCCGTCAATCGTGATTTCGCGTTTCGCCTGGCCAACAGCTACAAGAACATCAGCCAGCTGCAGGAGCTGGAGATTCGGCATACACAACTGCCCCATCTCTTGAAATACGAAGACCGCAACAGCATGCATCACAGCATTGAAACGCGCCTGCCGTTTGTCGATTATCAACTGGTGGAGTTGTCGCTGTCGCTGCAGCACGCCTTTAAAATCCGTGAAGGATGGACCAAATATATTTTGCGCCGGGCCATGGAAAACAGGTTGCCCCATGAACTGGCGTGGCGCAAAACCAAAGTCGGCTTTGAAGCGCCGATGAGCCTCTGGCTGCAGGATCGCGCCTTCTTTAAAAACGACATCGCCGCCTCGCAGCTGCTGCGGCAATTGTTAAAGCCCTCCTACCTGCAACGGTTTGACGAGATGAAGGATTTGCGTCTGGTCTGGAAATTAATTAATATTGCCAAGTGGGAAAACATCCTTCAGGTCGAATCACCATCCCGATAACAGCGCTCTGCTCTCAGCACTGCCCCGGCAACCGCATCGGTCCCAGCCCATACCCGGACTCCTTTGGTATATATTTTGCATGAGCAAAGACAACACGAACGGGTCGGAATGCACACATTTCCCGGACCAAACTTGAGCCAAGATCGCAAAACACAAGGAGTCTAAGTTCATGATTATGCAAATGCGACAACTCTGGTTACGATGGCGGATTCGATTATCCATTACCTCCTTATACATACGATGGGCCCTGTTGTGGTTTATCAGAAAACAATGTATCACCCTGATGCAAAAAGGCAGTTAAGTCATGGAGAATCAAATAAAACACTGGTGTATAGAACATCGGGATCACAAAATCGGCCCTATCAGCTCTTATGCGCTGGCGCTGTGGGGGCTGCAGGGACTTTTGTATCCCAACGACGTCATCACGCGCGACGGCCATCGCCGTTTTCTGGCCGGGTATCTGCCGGGCATGACGCCTTTTATCCGCAACAACGGTCATCTCAAGCGCGCCAAGTTCTGGGCGGTCGCCGGCGGCAAAGGGGGAGTCGGTAAATCCATTTTTTGTGCGCTCCTGGGTATCGCCATCGCCGGGCTGGACAAAAAAGTGGTCATCGTGGACGCCGATTTCGGCGGTCCCAATCAGCACGACATCTTTGGCATCAAGGTGCAGCCGGGTTCGTACTGGCAATATGTGGACGAGGGCAAAAACCTGCACGCGCTGGCGCAGCCCACCGGTTTTAAAAATCTGCGCATCATCCCCGGTTCGGAAGAGGCGTACGATCCGCAGCGCATGCACGTGTTGCGCAAAATAAAGCTGGTGCAGGCCTTGCGCAATCTCGATGCCGATTATGTGATCATGGATCTGGGCCCGCGCACCGGCCAGAAGGATCTGGATTTTTTCCTGACCGCCGATTTGCAGGTGCTGTTGTCGACCGCGGAACCCACCTCCATGGAGAACCTCTCGCGCATCATCAAATCGCTGGTTCTGCGCAAAACGCAGACGGCGTTCAGCAGTCTGAGCCACAAGCCGCTGCCGTTTGACGCGGATATCGAATCCGGGGCCGAGTCCTTTGTCGAGGGCATGATCGCGCACATGCAAGCCATGGACCTGCCGGCGGAGGAAATTTTCCGCCGTATTCTCGGCAGCTTTAACATCCGCCTGATTTTCAACATGGTCGAATCGGCCGACTATGCCAAGCAGGCTCACCTGCTCAATAAATATCTCGGTCATGAACTGGGCTTGACGTTCCACGTCACCGGTTGCATCCGGCAGGATACGGCGGTGCACGAATCGCTGCAGGCCCGGGACATGAATCTGATGACCAGTTACGGCAACCGTGCGTTTCAGGATATTCTGGAAATTACCCAAAAGCTGATGGTGGCGCGCAACCGGGCGCCGGAACCGCTGTCGTTAAAAACCGTCAAGGCGGCTCCGGTCAATTCCAAAGCCATTATCTGCTCCAGCGCCTGCCATTACTGGACGGCGTGTTCCTATCAAACGCCCGGTCATTATTGCCAGGTGCGGAACTGGAACTAGAGCCGGCCCGCACCCGTCCACCTTTTTAACATTCCCCTTGACATCGTTCACCGGCGCGGCGGCCCCATACCGCCGCGCCGGGATAGCATCTCTGTCCGCAGACAATCCTCGAAGAACTTAAATTTCTGACGCAAAACGGGGTTAAAGGCCACGCCTGAATGAAAAGCGCTTGCGTTTCTGCACGTCGATGGTTAAATTAGTGAACACGTTCAGCAGAGGGAAACATGATCACCGACCTCATTCCGATACTATTGCTTTTTATCGTTGCCGGCGTCATCGTCGGGGCGATTCTGGTGTTGTCTCACCTGTTCGGCCCAACCCGTCCCGGCGCCATCAAACTCTCGCCGTATGAATCGGGCAAGGAGCCGTCCGGTGATGCACGTCTGCGTTTCCCCATTCGATTTTATATCATTGCGATGTTGTTCGTCCTTTTTGATATTGAGCTGGTATTTTTCTACCCCTGGGCTGTGGTATATCGCAAACTCCTTTCCGCCGGTGCCTTTATTCTGATCGAGATGATCGTGTTTATCGCTCTGCTGGTTGTCGGCTATGTATATGCATGGAAACGAGGAGCGTTGCAATGGGATTAGAAAGCAAACTCAACAATAATATTTTGACGACCAGGCTGGATGACTTTATCAATTGGGGCAGAAAAAATTCCCTCTGGCCCATGCCGTTTGGTACGGCCTGCTGTGCCATAGAGTTCATGTCCGTGCTCGGCCCCAAATATGATATGGCCCGTTTCGGCGCCGAAGCCATCCGTTTTTCCCCGCGCCAGTCGGACCTCATGATCGTCGCCGGCCGCGTCAGCATCAAGATGATGCCGGTGCTGCAGAAAATTTACCGGCAGATGCCGGAACCGAAATGGGTCATCTCCATGGGCGCCTGCGCCTCTTCCGGCGGCGTCTTTGACACCTATTCGACGGTTCAGGGCATCGACCGTTTCATTCCGGTGGACATTTATGTGCCCGGCTGCCCGCCGCGTCCGGAGACCCTGATCGACGCGGTGATGAAAATTCAGGAAAAAATCGCCAGGGAACGTTCAAAGGATTACAAATAATATGGACAACACGGCCTTGCTGCAAAGGGCCCAGGTGCTGCTGGGATCCCTGCTGCTCGATCATTCCGAACAGTTCGGCCAGCTCACCCTGATCGTCCAGCGCCAGGGGATCGTCACCGCTCTGCAGACGTTGCGGGACAGCGACGAGTTCCACTTTGATTTTATGATGGATCTGTTCGGCATCGATTACCTGGAGATGGGCGGTCCGGAGCGATTCGCCGTGGTTTATATTCTGTACTCGCTAAAGCACGGCCATCGTATGTACGTCAAGGTCTTTGTACCTGAAGACGACGCCACGGTGCCCAGCGTGACCCCGGTCTATGCCGCGGCCGATTGGGCGGAACGGGAAGTGTATGATCAGTACGGCCTCTCGTTCAGCGGCCACCCGGACCTGCGCCGCATCATCAATCCGGACGAATTCGAAGGCCACCCTCTGCGCAAGGATTTCCCGACCGAGGGCATCGGTTACCGCGAAAGCTTTGAAAAGATCGTTCGCCATAATGCACAATAGCCAGTCAACGGAATTATGACCAAACCAGAGATCACCAGTCACGAGTTCGTCTACCAGCCGGATGACGAACGCATGTTATTGAATTTCGGTCCCTCCCACCCGGCCACGCACGGCACGCTCCGTCTGCTGCTGGAACTGGACGGTGAACGCATCATCGATTGCCAGCCGGAAATCGGTTACCTGCACCACGGCTTTGAAAAACTGGGCGAATACCGCACCTACAACCAGACGGTCACCATCACGGACCGGATGAACTATCTTTCGCCCATGAACAACAACCTGGCCTACATCCTCAGCGTCGAACGACTTTTTAACATACAGGTCACCCGGCGGGCGGAATATTTTCGCGTCATCCTCGCCGAACTGAGCCGGATCATGGATCACCTCGTCTGCATCGCCACCCATGCCATGGATCTGGGCGCGTTTACCGTGCTGCTCTATTTCATGCGCGAACGCGAAAACATCTACAACCTGTTCGAACTGCTGACCGGCACCCGGCTCACCATCAGCTATGTCCGCATCGGCGGTTTTGCACGCGACCGCGGTATTCCGGACGAATTTTTCCCCATGCTCAAAACCGTGCTGGCCGGCCTGCCCGGAACCATCGACGAGGTAGACCGGTTGCTGTCCAACAATAAAATATATCTCGGCCGCGCCAAAGAGGTGGGCGTCATCAGCAAAGCGGACGCCGCCCGTTACGGCATCACCGGCCCGTCGCTGCGCGGCAGCGGCATCCCCTGGGATCTGCGCGTGCAGCACCCCTACTCTTCCTATCAGGATTTTGATTTTGATGTGCCGGTGGGTGAGAACGGCGATGTCTACGACCGCTACCTCGTACGCATGGAAGAAATGCGCCAATCCATTCGCATCATCGAACAGGCGGTGGCCCATTTTCCCGACGGTGAACTGAACGTGGACTCGGACAGCAAGGTAATGCTCCCCACCAAGGACGAAGTGTACGGTTCCATCGAAGGGCTGATCCATCAGTTCGAAATCATCATGCTCAATCGGGGCACGCGTACGGCCCTGGGCGAATGTTATGTACCGACCGAAGCACCCAACGGCGAACTGGGCTATTACGTCGTCAGCAACGGCGGCAACGGCCCCTACCGATTCCGGGTGCGGCCGCCCTCTTTTTACAATTTCCAGATTATACCGCTTTTGCTGCGCGGCCGCTTGCTTTCGGACGTCGTTTCGATCTTGAGCAGTCTCAACATCATTGCCGGCGAGCTGGACCGCTAGCAACGTGCGGTCTCTGAGAGTCACGGATTTCCATGCTCTGAGCCGCACAGACCGGGCGCCCGGCAAGAGGTTCAAAGACCCTGTGTTGCAACATATAACTCGAAAGATAAGGATGTAATCCATGTCGGTGGCTTTTTCGCCTGCCGCTCTGCAGGAAGTGGAAAAACTGGTGGGGCATTATCCGCAGAAATCCGCGGCTCTGATCCCGGTTCTCCACCTCGCCAAGCGTGAATTCAAAACCATCACTCCCGAGGTCATGGAGTACCTGGCGGTGTTGTTGGACGTCAGTCCCACCCGGGTGATGGATGTGGTCTCGTTCTACACCATGTTCCCCAGAGAAGCGGAGGGCCGTTATGTGATACAGGTCTGCGCCACGCTCTCCTGTGCGCTGCTGGGCGCCGAACACCTGGTGGATCACCTGCAGAAAAAACTGGGCATCCGTGTCGGCGAAACCACCGCGGACAGGAAATTCACCCTGAAAAAAGTCGAGTGCCTCGGCTCCTGCGGCACGGCACCGGTGATGCAAATCAATGATGATTATTATGAAAACCTGACAGCAGAACGCATCGATCACATTTTAAACAGCCTGCCCTGAACATGAATGAACTTTACTTTTTGAAAAATCAGGCCCATCCCGAATCCAGGACGATAGCGTTTTACGAAAAACAGAACGGCTATCAGACCTGGCGTCACGTGCTTCAGAATTTAAAGCCGGAAGCGATCATCGATGAGGTGAAAAAGTCCGGATTGCGCGGTCGCGGTGGCGCCGGTTTTCCGACCGGTTTAAAGTGGAGCTTTGTCCCCAAAGAATCGACTAAAGCCAAATACCTGGTGTGCAACGCCGACGAATCCGAGCCGGGCACGTTCAAGGATCGTTACATCATTGAACGCGAGCCGCACCTGCTGCTGGAGGGGATGGCCATCGCTTCCCTGGCCATCGGCAGCCATCAGGCCTATATTTATATCCGCGGTGAATTCGCCTATGGCGCCCGCGTGCTTGACGAAGCGATTCAGGAAGCGGTCAGCAAGGGGTATCTGGGAAAAAATATCTTTGGCAGCGGGTACGATCTCGACATCGCCGTGCATCGCGGTGCCGGCGCCTATATCTGCGGTGAAGAGACCGGCCTGCTGGAATCCCTGGAGGGCAAACGCGGCTGGCCGCGACTGAAACCGCCTTTCCCGGCTACGGTGGGTGCTTTTGCCAGCCCGACTGTGGTCAACAACGTGGAAACCCTGGCCTGTGTGCCGCTGATCATGGCCAAAGGCGCGGATGCCTTTTCGATGATCGGTTCGAATATAAAAAACAGCGGTCCCAAACTGTACTGCGTCTCGGGTCATGTCAACAAACCGGGCCTGTACGAATTCCCCATGGGAAAAAACCTGCGCGAGCTGATCTATCAGGATGCCGGCGGCATCCGCAACGGCAAAAAGCTGAAAGCCGTTATACCGGGCGGCTCGTCGGTACCGGTGCTGCGGCCGGACGAAATTGATGTCGCCATGGATTTCGACAGCCTGGCCGCGGCGGGCTCCATGTTCGGCTCGGCCGGCGTCATCGTCATGGACGAAGACACCTGCATGGTCAACGCGCTGCTGAATCTGGAACGATTCTACGCCCACGAATCCTGCGGCCAGTGCACACCCTGCCGGGAAGGCACCACCTGGATGGTTAAAATTCTCAAACGGCTCGAGGGCGGCCAGGGCCGGCCGGAAGACATCCCCCTGCTGGAAGACGTCGCGCAACATATCAATTTTCGCACCATCTGCCCGCTGGGCGATGCCGCTGCCATGCCGGCGGCCAGTTTTTTGAAAAAATTCAAAGCGGAATTCATCGCCCATGCGGAATCGGGCAGATGCCCGTTTCGTTCGTAGCACCCAGGCGATCACCTTAACCGATTCGAGTCATGCCCACATTCAAAATCGACGAAAAAGAAATCACCGTAGAGCCGGGTACGACCGTACTGCAGGCGGCTCTGGCCAACGGCATCGAAATCCCGCACTATTGCTACCACCCGGCGTTAAGCATCGCCGGCAGCTGCCGTATGTGCCTGGTAGAGATCGAGGGCTCGCCCAAACTCATGTTGTCGTGCGCCACCGAAGCCAGGGACGGCATGGTGGTGCGCACCCGGACCGAACAGGTTAAGGATGCCCGCCGCAGCATGCTCGAGTTCTTTCTCATCAACCACCCCCTTGATTGTCCCATCTGCGATAAAGCGGGCGAATGCCTGTTGCAGGACTATACCTACCGCTACGGCTCGTCGCACAGCCGTATGGTGGAAGACAAGCGCGAGCGGCCGACCAAAGACCTGGGCGGCAACATTTATCTCTATCGCAACCGCTGTGTGATGTGCACGCGCTGCGTCCGTTTTTATGAAGAAGTGGTCGGCGAGCCCTATCTGTTCGTGGAGCATCGCGGCTATCACAGCGACATTTCCGTCTTTCCGGGCAAAGGCCTGACCCACCCGATGACCGGTAATATTGTCGAAATCTGTCCGGTGGGATGCCTGATCGACAAGGATTTTCTTTTTAACGCGCGCGTATGGAATCTGCAGCGCAGCAAAAGCATCTGCACCGGCTGCAGCAGCGGCTGCAATATTTATATCGAGCACAAAGACAACAAAATATTCCGCATCCGTTCACGGGCGAACCAGGCCGTCAATCCGGAGTGGATTTGCGATCACGGCCGCTACAGTTATCACCGCTATGAGCAGCTCGATCGACCGGCTGCGCCGCAGAAACGCACAGCCCAGGGCTGGCAACCGCAGTCATGGTCCGACGCCATCGCGGAAACCGCCGGCCGGCTGCAACAGGGCGGGCCCGTTGCTGTGGTGGGATCCGCGTTCGCCACGCTGGAAGAAAACCATCTCTTGCAAAAAATCGGCGCTGTCTTAAAAGCCGGCCCTATGTCCATGTACGCACCGGCCCCGCAGGGTGAGGATATCGTTTATAAAAGCGGTTTTACCATTCGGGCCGACAAGAGCCCGAACCGTCGCGGCGCGGCGCTGCTGTTCGACCCGGCGGCCGATCTGTTTCAGGCCATTGAAAAAGGAGTCTGCAAAACCCTCCTCTTTTTCGGCGGCGATGTGGAGCTGACCTGGAACGAACAACAGATAGCGATGCTGAAAAAACTGGATCTGATCGTCGTGCTGGATGTTCAGCAAACCGCCTGGAACGGGGTGGCGCACCTTTTTTGGCCTGTGGCCTGTTTCGGTGAGAACGAAGGCACGTTCATCAACGCCACCGGCCATGTGCAGCACGTTCAGGCCGCTTTTCGTCCGGCGGCCGACGTGAAAACCGGTGTTGACATCCTCGGCCGGCTGCTGGCCCAGCTGGCCCCAACGGAGGGTCGGCGCTCCGTTACAGAGGTTCTCAACGATTTGGCCAAGACACACAAAGAACTTGCTCACATCAGCTCTTTCAAACTCGGCGACCACGGGTTGCCCCTGGAACCAAGGTAAACGCATGTTTGGAATCGACACGATCGACCTCTTTCTCATTTTGACCAAAATCATTCTGGTCATCGCGGTAAATTTTTTGATCCTCATGATCATGGAACTGGCCGAACGCCGCGTCAGCGCGTTCATCCAGGACCGGATCGGTCCGAACCGGGTAGGCCCGGGCGGCATCCTCCAGCCCATCGCCGACGGCATCAAATTTCTCTTCAAGGAGGATATCATCCCCCATCATGTGGAAAAGGTCATGTACGTACTGGCCCCGGCGCTGGTTCTGCTGCCGGCGCTGATGACCTTTGCCGTGATCCCGTTCGGCAAGAGTTTTTACGCCTTTGGCCGCGAGATTCATCTCCAGATCGCCGACCTGAATGTGGGCCTGCTCTACATCTTTGCCCTGGTCTCCCTCGGCATCTATGGCGTGGTGCTGGGCGGCTGGGCCGCCAACAGCAAGTATCCGCTGCTGGGCAGCCTGCGCGCGGCGGCGCAGATGATCAGCTACGAGATATCACTGGGCATGTCCATCATCGGCGTGTTCATGCTGGTGGGGTCGTTGCGCCTCAACGATGTCGTGGCCTACCAAACCGGCACTCTGGCCGGCGTGCTGCCCAGGTGGAACATCTTCACCCAGCCGCTGGGATTTCTGATCTTCCTCATCGCTTCCTATGCCGAGACCAATCGCCTGCCGTTCGATCTGCCCGAGACCGAGCCGGAGCTGGTGGGCGGCTATCATACCGAATACAGCTCGATGAAGTTTGCCATGTTTTTCATGGGTGAATATATCGCCCTCATCACCTCCTCGGCGGTGCTGGCCACCCTGTTCCTCGGCGGCTGGGATGTGCCCTGGGTGGATGAGGCGCAGTTCGGCCTCT
>CAZISM010000020.1:0-6666 GCA_964541895.1 uncultured Cytophagia bacterium | reverse complement strand
CTGTTCCTCGGCGGCTGGGATGTGCCCTGGGTGGATGAGGCGCAGTTCGGCCTCTGGGGCACGGCGATGTCGGTCGTCGCCTTTGCCGCCAAAACCGGTTTCTTTCTCTTTCTCTACCTGTGGGTGCGCTGGACGTTGCCGCGCTTTCGTTTCGATCAGCTGATGGACATCGGCTGGCGCGTGTTGCTGCCGTTGGCCATTGTCAATATTCTGGCGACCGGTGTGTTTATGTATTTGGAGACATTTTAATGGCTATCAAAAAGGTCGGCTATCAGCCGCACTGGTCAGATCGGTTCTATCTCATTGCCATCGTAAAGGGGCTCTGGATCACGCTCAAACATCTGTTCCAGAAAAAGTACACGGTGCAATACCCCGAGGTCAAATGGCCGGTGCCCAAAGGGCATCGCGGCGCCATTCGGCTCAACAGGGACGAACAGGGACGCGTCAAATGTGTCGCCTGTGAAATGTGCTCCACCGCCTGTCCGGCCAAATGCATCTCCATGAAAGCCGGTGTGGCGCCCTGGCCGGATCGGGAAAAATACCCGGTTGAGTTTGAGATCGATATGCTGCGCTGCATCCTCTGCGGCATGTGCCAGGAAGCCTGCCCGGAAGACGCCATCGAGCTGACGGAAATTTACGATTTTTCCGCTTATACGCGCAAGGATTTGATCTGGGACAGGGAACGTCTGCTGAAAAATTATGACCTCACGGCAGACGGCAAATATTTCGAACGCAGCAAAAACGAAACAGGACTGTGATCCGCCCGGTGCGGATAAACCATTGTAAAGGAAACGAATGATCTGGGTGTTATTCATCGCTCTCGCCGTGCTGGCTGTGATCTCGGCGCTGATCATGGTGCTGCACAAAAATCCGGTCTACAGCGCGGTTTTTCTGATCCTGACTTTTTTCGCACTGGCCGGTTGTTACTACCTGCTGGAAGCACCGTTCCTCAGCATCGTGCAGGTGATCGTGTACGCCGGTGCCATCATGGTGCTGTTTCTGTTCGTCATCATGCTGCTGCAGCTGAAGGAAGAGATGCGGTTGCCCGTCAACAAGCCTTTACAGATCGGCTTCAGCGTCCTGTTCGCCGCGATGCTGCTGGCACAACTGCTGCTGATCGTGCTGGCGGCCGGTCCGCTGCTCTCGGGCGCCGGCCCCGGAGAGGGCGGCACAGCGGCGCTGGGCCACGTGGAAGCGCTTGGGCTGGCTCTGTTCACCGATTACATCTATCCCTTTGAGATCGCCTCGCTGCTGCTGCTGGTCGGCATCATCGGGGCCATTTTGCTGGGAAGAAAAAAATTACCCAATGAAATCTAGCCCGGTGGCGGCCGGGTTGTTCGCTGCATACCAACATAGGTTTTTCACGATATGATTCCCACAACCTGCTATCTCGTTCTGGCGGCCGTGCTGTTCGTCATCGGCGTGACCGGCGTTCTGGTCCGCCGCAACGCGCTGGTCATTTTTATGAGCATCGAATTAATGCTCAACGCCGTCAACCTGACCTTCGTCGCGCTGTCCCGGCAGTGGCACGCTCTGGACGGGCAGATCTTTGTGTTTTTCATCATGACGGTGGCCGCCGCTGAAGTCGCTGTGGGCTTGGCCATCATCATCTCGGTGTTCCGTCTGAAAAAATCGGTACATGTGGACGACCTTAATCTGTTGCGAGGCTAAATGTTCGAATACAGCTGGCTCATACTGTTATTCCCCGTTCTGGGGGTGATCATCAACACGGTGTTCGGCCTGCGCCTGAAAGGCAACGGCCCCGGTATCATCGCCTCGGCCGCCGTGGGATTGGCGTTCGCCGCCAGCCTGCTCCTCTTTTATGACCTGCTGCAATTGCCGGCTGATCAGCGGCTGATCGAAATCTCGCTGTTCAAATGGATCGCCGCCGCAGGTCTCTCCACAGAATTCGGCATGCAGATCGACCCGCTCTCCATCGTCATGATTCTGGTGGTGACCGGCGTCTCTTTCATCATTCATATTTACGCCATCGGCTATATGCACGGCGATCGCGGCTTTGCCCGCTTTTTCATCTATCTCAATCTCTTCGTCTCAGCCATGCTCATTCTGGTCACGGCCAACAATTTCCTCATGATGTTCGTCGGCTGGGAAGGAGTGGGTTTGTGTTCCTATCTGCTCATCGGCTTCTGGTACGAGGACGATTACAACGCCTATGCCGGCCGCAAGGCGTTTGTGGTCAATCGCATCGGCGATTTCGGTTTTCTGCTGGCGATCTTTCTCATATTCGGCCATTTCGGCACTCTGGATTTCACCGACGTGTTCGCGCAGGCGGACGCCCATTTTGCACCCGGTTCGACCATGATGACGCTGATCGCCCTGCTGCTGTTTGTCGGCGCCACCGGCAAATCGGCGCAAATTCCGCTCTACATCTGGCTGCCGGATGCCATGGCCGGTCCAACGCCGGTCAGCGCGCTGATCCATGCCGCCACTATGGTCACCGCCGGCGTCTATATGGTGGCGCGGGCCAACATCCTGTTCACGCTGGCGCCGGTGGCGCTGGATGTGGTCGCCGTGATCGGCGCGGCCACCGCCTTTTTCGCCGCCACCATTGGTCTCACCCAGTTTGACATCAAGCGGGTGCTGGCCTATTCCACGGTCAGTCAACTGGGCTATATGTTTCTCGCCCTTGGCGTGGGCTCGTTTACGGCCGGCGTGTTCCACCTCATGACCCATGCCTTTTTCAAGGCGCTGCTCTTTCTCGGCGCCGGCAGCGTCATGCACGCCATGAGCAATCATACCGACATGCGCATCATGGGCGGCCTGCGCAAACAGATGCCTGCGACCTATTGGACCATGCTGATCGGCACTCTGGCTATTGCCGGCATGCCCGGCTTTTCCGGTTTTTTCAGCAAGGACGAAATTCTCTGGCAGGCGTTCGCCGGCGTCAACGGCCATCCGTTGCTGTGGCTGACCGGTGCCATCGCCGCCGCCATCACCACGTTCTACATGTTCCGTCTCATCTTTATGACCTTTTTCGGCACTCTGCGCGCCGAGCACGATATCAGTCATCACGTCCATGAATCGCCGAAGGTGATGACCTGGCCGCTGATCGCTTTGGCCGTGCTCTCCCTCATCGGCGGCTATGTCGGCATCCCCGCCGTTCTCGGTGGCGCCAACCATTTCGAACACTTTCTGCAGCCGGTGTTCCAAGCCAGCGAAACAATCCGCCATGGCCAGGTTGCCGGCCAGTTCAGCCACAGCATGGAATGGGGGCTCATGACCGCCCTCTTTTTGATCACGCTGGCCAGCCTGTATCTGGCGCACCTGTTTTATGTTCGCAGGACGGACCTGCCGGCCCGTGTGACGCACAAGCTGAAAGCTCTCTATACTCTGGTCTATAACAAATATTTCGTCGACGAGCTTTACGACGGCGCGGTCGTCAAACCGCTGCAGGCCCTTTCCAACTCGTTCCTGTGGAAACGGGTGGACGTGAAAGGGATCGATGGCCTGGTGAACGGCATCGGCCGCTTTGTCGCCAACAGCGGTCGAGCCCTAAGCGTCATTCAGACCGGCTTTGTGCAGAACTATGCTCTGATTTTTGTCCTGGGCGTGATCGCGTTGCTCGCCGCCCTGTGGTTTTAAACAACGACCTGTTCAAGAAACGATCCGTTTCCCTATACCCGGACACCAGGAGTCTCCATGACCGGATTTTATGTAAGCCATATTCTCTCCATTCTGGTATTTTTGCCTCTGGCGGGTGCGCTCTTTTTGCTGGTGGTGCCGCGGCAGAACAGCCGCTTCATCCGCGGCTTTACACTGGCGCTGACGACGCTGATTTTTCTGCTCTCCATTCCGCTGTTCACCCATTTTGAAAACAGTTCCGCCGATTTTCAGTTTGTCGAAAAACGGGACTGGATTCCGGCCATCGGAAGCAGTTTCCATCTGGGCGTGGACGGCATCAGCCTCCTCATGGTCCTGCTGACCACTCTGTTGACGCCGCTGGTCATCTGGTCTTCCTGGACCAGCATCACGCAACGGGTCAAAGAGTACATGATCGTCTTTCTGCTGCTGGAAACCAGCATGATCGGCGTCTTTAGCGCCCTCGATCTGCTGCTGTTTTATATCTTCTGGGAAGGCATGCTCATTCCCATGTACTTTATCATCGGCGTCTGGGGCGGCGAACGCCGCATCTATGCCGCGGTTAAATTTTTCCTCTTTACCATGTTCGGCGGCGTCATGATGCTGATCGGTATCCTCGTACTCTATTTCCTGCACAGCCATCAGACCGGTGTGGCCAGTTTCAATTATCTCGACCTCAACAAACTGCTCATCGATGGACAAAGCCAGCTGTGGCTGTTTCTGGCCTTTGCGCTGGCGTTCGCCATCAAGGTTCCCATGTTTCCGTTCCACACCTGGCTTCCGGATGCGCACGTGGAAGCGCCCACCGGCGGCAGCGTCATCCTGGCGGGCATTCTGCTGAAGATGGGCACCTATGGTTTTCTGCGCTTTTGTCTGCCGCTGTTTCCCAATGCCACGTTACAGTACACCCCCTATATTCTGCTGCTGGCGGTGATCGGTATCGTCTATGGCGCGCTGGTGTCCTGGGTGCAACCGGATGTAAAAAAACTGGTCGCCTACTCTTCCGTCAGCCACCTGGGATTCGTCATGCTGGGGATCTTTAGCCTCAACGGGGAGGCGCTGCAGGGCGGCGTGATCCAGATGGTCAATCACGGCCTCTCCACCGGCGCCCTCTTTCTCCTGGTGGGTATGATTTATGAACGGCGGCATACCCGTCAGATCGCCGAGTTCGGCGGGCTGGCGCGCATCATGCCGGTGTATGCGGCGCTTTTTATGGTGGTCACGCTCTCCTCCATCGGCTTGCCCGGACTGAACGGATTTGTCGGTGAATTTCTGGTCCTGGTGGGCGCCTTTAAGGTGCACACCGTTTTTGCCATCGTGGCGGCCACCGGGGTGATTTTTTCCGCCGTCTATATGCTCACCATGTATCAGCGGGTTTTCTTTGGCCCGGTTAAAAAGCAGGAAAACAGCGCCCTCAAAGATCTGCAGCTGCGGGAAATTCTGCTCCTGGCGCCGATCCTGCTGTTCTGTCTCTGGATCGGTCTCTACCCGGCCACCTTTTTGAACAAGAGCGAAGCCACAGTCATACAACTGATACGGCAAGTAGAAGCCAAGACTGCTCTGCAGCAACAAGGTACCACGCCCATGTCCCAACTTTACGATGCCAACGAGGAATGAGATGGAGTTCACACTGCCCAATTTCAACATCATCGCGCTCTACCCCCTATTGGCCCTGGTCGTGACAGCCATTATCCTGGTGCTGTGGCCTCTGTTTTTTCCTCGCACCTCCCGCAACGGGTTAGCCGCAGCGGCGCTGGCAGGCCTGGCCGTCAGCGCCTGGTTTCTCATCCGGCTGTGGAGCGATCCGCAGACGGCGATGAACAACATGCTGGTGATGGACTATCTGGCTGTATCCATACACCTCGCGCTGCTTATGGCCGCTGCCCTGACGATTCTCATAGCGCTCAACCGGGTGGAAGACGAGTACGTACAATACGGTGAATTGTTCGGCCTGGTCCTGCTCGCCGTGGTCGGCATGATGATCATGACGTCGACCTGGAACCTGCTGGTGCTGTTTCTCGGCCTGGAGGTGTTTTCGCTATCGCTTTACGTGCTGGCCGGGATTCGCAAAATGCGCATGGATTCGGTGGAAGCGGCACTGAAATATTTTCTGCTCGGCGCCTTTGCTACCGGCTTTATACTCTACGGCATTGCCCTGATCTATGGCGTGACCGGCACGCTGGAGCTGGCTACCATCACCAGCGGACTGGACTCTGAAGCGAACACGCTGTGGCTGTATGCCGGCTTTGTGCTGCTGTTCATCGGCATGGCCTTCAAGGCGGCCTTTGTTCCCTTCCACATGTGGACGCCCGACGTCTATCAGGGTTCAGCGACGCCGATAACGGCGTTCATGTCCACCGCCACCAAGGCGACCGCGCTGGCCGTGCTCATCCGGGTGGTCGGGATCTCGGTCATTGTCACCTCCATCCCCTGGAACAAAATAGTCGTTGTGACCGCCGTCCTCACCATGACCGTCGGCAACCTGCTGGCTCTGTCGCAGAACAACGTCAAGCGGATGCTGGCCTATTCGAGCATCGCTCATGCCGGCTACCTGCTGGTGGGTCTGGTGGCCTTTAACCAGGTCGGCAGCCAGGCCATACTCTATTACATCGTGGTGTACACGATGATGAACATGGGCGCTTTCGGCGTCATTTCCTACATGGGCCTCTCCAACAAGGATGAACGGGTAGAGATCGAAGAGTATCGCGGATTGGGATACCGTTTGCCGTTTGCCGGATTTTGCCTGGCCGTTTTCATGTTCGGTCTCGCGGGCATCCCGCCCACCGGCGGTTTTGTCGGCAAATTCTACCTGTTCAGCGCCGCCATCCAGGAAGGGTATCTGGGCCTGGTGATTGTAGCGGTGCTGAATTCCGTGGTATCCGTTTATTATTATCTCCGCCTGGTGATTAATCTCTATATGCGGGAAGGCGAGACACTCGCCCTGCCGGGCAAAGCCAGTACGGGGTTATTGCTGGCGCTGAGCGTTACGGTCGTCATGGTATTGCTGCTGGGCGTCAATCCGGGGCTTGTGACCAACTGGCTGCAGACAGCCGTTCGCCTCTGGCC
>CAZISM010000019.1:2748-58833 GCA_964541895.1 uncultured Cytophagia bacterium | reverse complement strand
CGAATCTGGGTGAAAGAGACCACCAGCGCGGTGGCGGACACCACCGAGCCCATCACCGTAACGGCCGCAACCATCAAAGATTACACCGTCACGGTCAACGGCGGCAGCAGTGTGCTTACCGCAGGAACGGTATTTTCCATCGCCATCGCCAACGCGGTCGACAATGCCGGTAATCCGGCCAATGGTACCGTGGCGGTCGCTTTTACCGACGACGCCAACAATCACAAGTCGGCCAATGGTGTGGCACCGGTGCTCGGTGCGGTGACGGTTGTTAACGGCTCCGGTTCCGCCATCGCCAAATTGTTCAAAGCCGAATCCAATCTGCAGCTGCAGACCAGTTGCGGCGCGGTGACGAAAAACACCGTCGCCCTGCTTGTGCAGCCGGCAGTGGCCAATGCCATGCAGATGGCGGGAGTGCCGGCCTATCCGACGCAATTGACAGCCGGCGGAAATTTCGGCGTTGACAGCGTACGCGTGTCGATCCTGGATGCCTATGGAAACCTGAAAACCGATTACAGCGGCAGCGTCTACTTTACCAGCTCCGATGCTCAGGCGGTACTGACCTATCATAGCGGAAATCAAAAGCTGTTGAGCAACGGCCGTTTTACATTTCCAGGCAGCGACTTTTTGCTGAAAACCAGTGGCCAGCAGACCGTTACGGCGCACAGCGGCACTCTGGCGACGGTGACGAGCCCGGTCATCCTGGTGCAAGCCGCTGCCATTGCCGGTTTTACTTTGGAAGTCGGTTCTACCCAAATTGCCGGCAAACAATTTAGCCTGAACGTCAGCAGCGCCCGCGACTCGTATAACAATCTGGCCAACGGCACTATCGTGGTGACAGCCGCTTCCGGCGCTAATCCGGCACCAAACCAGAACAGCTCAGCCACATTGACCAACATAGCTGTGGTCAACGGCGCCGGCTCGGCGGCGCAGGTGCTGGTACGCGCCGAAGGGACAACGCTGCGCGGCACAGTACAGAGCAACTCGTCCATCGTGCGCACCACCAGCACCATCACCGTGCTGGCCGGCGACCTGGCCTATTTTGACATCGCGGGTGCACCGACACAAATTGCTGCCGGCCAATTTTTCCCCGCTGCCGTTACGGTGAAAGCGTATGATCCGTTCGGCAATCTTAAAACCAACTATACCGGCCGGATCTATTTTTCCGCCACCGATGCGAGCGCCTATTTTTTAAATGGCCAGGCCAATCCCTATCAATACCTGCCGGCCGATAACGGCAGCCATACCTTCAGCAACGCCAATTTTCGTTTGAACACACCCGGCACGCAAACCATGGTGGTGCGTGATGTGGATAGCCCGACCATCCAGGGCTCAAAGTCCATCGAAGTCAGTTCGATCATCATCAAGAGAATTTACAGCGAAAAAACCAAAGTCAGCCGCGGCCAGCAGAACGCTGTGGTTATGATGGAGGTCCAGAACAACGCCACCAAGTCGCTGACCGCACTGCAAGCCGGTTTGAACTTTTTGATCGGCAGCACCTCCTATAATTCCGATTATGCGGTAAGCCGCACCGACGGGCTTACCTCGGTTCCTGCCGGCAGCGTGGCTACCCTGCAATTCAACGTGCAGGTCGGCGAAGACGCCACCTTGTCCAGCCTAACCATCGACGGATTTGTCTCCGGCAAGATCGATACCATGACCATGTCCGACAACGGTGCCGGCACCAGTAACACCCACGCCTGGCAGGTGCAGAACAGCGCCAGTCTGCAGGCGCAGGCGTTGCGGGTCCTGGCCGACGAAATCAAACAGGGACAGGGCGGCATAACAGTAGAGTGCGATCTGCTCAATGGCGCGAACAGCAATACCGCAACGGCGAAATGGAGCTCCACCTCTTTGCAGTTTTTGCTCAACAACACCACCGATGTCTCTTCTTCATACTCGGTGGTACCCTATGCCACCAATGTCAGCCAACTGATCGGCGGCTCGACGACGCGGTTGAGTTATTATATTTCGGCCGCCAATCAGGCCACGCCCGGCATCGTCTATGTCTACCAGATCATAAATTATACGGATGAAAATTCCGGCAAGAGCTACTCGTTGCGCGGCGGAGTTGATTCTTTCACAACCCGCGAAGCGGCCATATTGCAAGTATCGGCGATAACCCCATCGCGGTCTACAGTCACACAAGGCCAGACCGCACCCTGGACGGTCCACGTTGAAGTAAAGAACACCAGCTCTTCCGCTGTTACGCTCTCTTTCAACGCGGCAAAAACCTACATAAAATTTCGTCAGGGACAAACGGACTATACCGGCGGTTTCACCATCACTCAGCCCACTACCTTTGTAGAAGGTGGCTATAGTTTGAACGGCGGCGAAACCAAGCACATTCCCTTTGTCATCACCAAGACCGGCGCCGCCACCGGCGTGGTCACCATACAGACGCGTGTAGAGTCGACCGAGGGACTATACGTCAACGATGCATCCGGCAGCGTTGAACTTCAGACGCCACAAAATGTGCGCGTCAGCAAAATTCTAGCCTCACAATCTTCGGTGACGCTCAACGACAACACCTATGAGTGGAAAGTGGCGGTGGTGGTGGAAAACAGCGGCGGCAGCGATGTGACTGTCCAGTTTGATTCGCTTAAAACCGACCTGGTGCCGTTGCCGAAAATCCTCAAGCTGGAACGGCCTACCCGTTTGCAGAAAGCCACGGATCAACTCAAAGCCGGCCAGATCGACACGTTGCTGTATAAAGTAAAACAGACCGGCGCCGGCACGCCCGGCACGCTGACGCTGGACAGCAAGATCGGCTACCGGGTCAATAACAGCGCCAAAGATACGACGCATACCTCTACCGCAGCCGTCCGGGCTTCCGTGCTGTTGCAGAGCGCTTCGAATTTCGTTATCGACCGCGTGCGGGTTTCGCGCAAACCGGTGACGCAGACGCGCACCAACTGGTGGGTGACGGTGCACGTCAGCAATCAGGCCGGCGGTTCCGATGTAGTCATCGATCTCGCCGATTCTTTAAAAAGCTATGTCAAATTATATGATACGCTGGGACAACTGGCGGATTACTATTTTCTCTTGCCCGGCGGTTTGAGTGGCAGCGGCACCCGCGTGTTAAAAGCGGGCACCAGGGACAGTCTTGTTTTCAAGTTGAAATCCGCCGGGGTCAAGACCGGAACCTTCAACGTCATCAGTCAGATCACCGCCACTGAATCCAATCGCGCCAAAGGGATCTCTGTCCAGGCCACAGCGCTGGGCCAACGTGACGAGATCACGATTCAAAGCAAAGCGCAGATCACTCTGCAGCCGCGTTCTTTGCAGCCGGTATATGTGTCACCCGGGGACGTGGTGCGCTATCAGGTGCTGGTGAACAATACCGGCGGCTCCAGCGTTGTGCTCGATCCGGTCGGGACCAAAATCGAGTTCACCGACGGTCTCAACAACTATTCCGCCCGGCTGGATCCGGCCTTTGGGTTAACGCTGACCGGCCTGGCCGGCACCAATCTTTTTTTTACACTTAATCCCATCCCCAGCGGATTTCTGCCCGGCGATTATTTCCCCAAATTCACCCTCAAGGGCGATGAGAACGGCATCGCCTACGAGACCCAAAGCCAGACCAGCAACAACAGCACCAATATCGGTTCTGCCCGGACCATGACCATTCAGACCATGAGCAGCAGCACGGATCTGGTTACCGCCGGACAAACGCGGGCGTGGAACGTCAATATGGTCGTGGCCAACAACGGCAACAATACGCTGCGCTTGGACGCCAATCAGCTCTCTTTTTATCGCACCGAGGAGGATATCTCCACCCGGTTTACGGTTGTTAAACCGGTCACCTTCACCAATGGCAGCGTCTATCTGCGCGGCAAGACGTCACAGACTTTGACCTTTGCGATCAACAACGTGAATGCAGCCGCCCCCACCGGCATCATTATGATTTCCGGCAAGGTCACATTGACCGATTCCGCCAGGGTGACGCAAACCTACAGCGACGAAACCAAGCAGGGCAATTCGGCATACGTTACGGTTCAGGCTCCCGGTGTGTTGCAGGTGACGCACATTCGTGCCAGCCAAAGCAAGGTCACCCGCGGTCAGAATGTCCCCTGGACCATTGGCGTCGGCGTTAAAAACACCGGTGAAAGCAAGTTGGAGGTGATCCCCTCCGGGGCAAACTCGCAACTGCAGTTCAGCAAGGGCAACCTCCTGTTTACGGTTGTCGCACCCTCCCGGCTGTTTTCACGGAGCAATCTGCAGCTGGCAGGCGGCGAGGAAGACAGCCTGCTCTATACCGTACAGAGCATCAGCAGCGCCATGGCGGTGCTGGGCCCCTGCCAGATCGGCGCAAAGTTGGAGGCCCTGGAGCTGAACAGCAATATCTCCCGCACCGCGCAGAGCACCTCTTCGGCTACGATCACCGTGCAGGATTCGGCGCGCGTTCGTCTGGACTCACTTTTGGTAACGCTGCCGGAGGACTCTACCGTTAACACCGGACAGCGTTTTTATATCAAGGCCAAGGTCACCAACGTCGGCAACGGTGAAACGGTTCAGGCGGCTGCGGTGCAGATTTTTTCCCAGGAAGGGCTTTCCACGTTTCCAGGTACCCTGGGCGCCTTGGCACGGGTGGACACCCTGATCGCCGGACAGTCCAAATGGACCCATCCCGGTGTCCTTGTGGAAGCGGCTCATTTTGAACAGGGTTCTGTGAGCGAGCATTTTCGCAGCAAAATTATTGAAGCGATCAGCGACAATACCCGCGGACCCGTAACGATTATGCCGGCCGTGCATGCGGCCGACACCAGCAAGACCATTCACATTCAAAAGCCTGGCGTGCTATCGCTGCTTTCTGTCTCCACCAGCGCCGATACCATCCCTTCAGGCAGCAACATCCCCTGGTATATTCGGGTGCTGGTGCGCAACGACGGACAAGGTCGACTCTTGCTGAATGCGCCGCAGCCCGGCGACATACTGGTCTCTCTGGCCGGGTACGCCATTGAAGCGCCGCTGTTGACTCTGGAGCAGCAGCGACTTGACGGCGGCGAAGCGCTGGAGCTGTTGTACACGGTGCAGACCACAGGCCCGAACAGTGGTTCACTCACCCTAACCGCCGTCATTCGAGGCCAGGATGTCAACGACACCTCGCGCGATCCTGTGCAGGCCACCGGCCAGAAACAGCTGCTGGTGGCGACAACGTCGCGGGTGCGCATTGCCAAAACGGTGATAAGCCCCGATGTCAATCGAGTCGACGATCAGGGGATCGTGCACGTCAACACCCGGCAGTCCTTCCGGATTGTGGTCGAAGTGAAAAACGACGGCGGCCAAAATCTGCGCGATGTGCGGGTAGGCATGCTCCCGTCCATTTCTTCTTTTATCAACGGCAATGAAAGATTGATCCGCAGCCTGCCCATCGGCGAGACCAGCACCGTTTATTTCGACATGAAAGCCGACAGCGTACAAAACCTGACCGGCGAGACGCTCTCTTCATTCATAAAAGAAGCGATCGGTCAGGATGGATCGCAGGCGCGGGTGCTGCCGGCCATGGATTCTCTGGCCATGGCAAAAATTTACAACCCGGCGCAGCTGCTGATTTTAAATACGCGCAATCTGACGGCCAGCACGGCACAGAAGGTAAGCTTTAACCAGCCGTTTGCTGTGGAAGTGGTGGTGAAAAACCTGGGGTCGGAACCGGTTGAAAACGTGTCGTTGCTGTTAACGCCCGATGTAGCCGATGGCGTGACCATAAACAAAGCCACGCTGGCTATTCCAGGCATTATCGCCGGTGACGATACGGGCAAGGTGGTATTCTCGTTGACCGCCCTGCCGCGAGAGGGGCGGGTGAATTTGACCGCTGGAATGGTCGGGTCCAAAGGGCTGAACGAAGGCCAAGCCGCGACCGTGCAAACGGCCGGACAGGTGAATACTACGTACGCCGACATTGAAACCAACGCCAGGCTGGAAATTCTGCGGGTGTTCACCTCTGTGGAAGATATCAACGCCGGCGACAATACCAGCAACTGGCGCATCAATGTCGAAGTGCTCAACGCGGGGCAATCGGCGCTGGCGTTAACAGAAGTGAACAGCAGCAATATTGTTATCCGTACCGACGGCATTGTCGACGCCAATTACAAGATTACGCCGGTGAGTCTGGTGCGAGCCGGCGGCTTTACCCTTCCCGGCGGCAGCAGCAGCGATACCCTCTATTATGTCGTGACTAAAAACGGTGACCTGGCCGGGCAGGCGGAAATTACCGTCCGGCTGCAAGGCTACGATGTCAATTTGGGCGCACCGACACCGCAAAACATCCAGACCGCTGTCGGCAAAGACACCATTTCCGTCAATAGCGTCTCGTGGGTGCGCATCGACCAAACACTGGCGCGAAAGCGCATCAACGACGGCCGTGGCAACTGGCTGGTTAATCGGGGCCAGAGCTTTGACGCCTTGGTGGTGGTGGAAGCCAGCGAACTTGGCGGTGCCGATTCCGTCAAGGTGGAGCTGAAAAGCAACGGTGCTTCACTCATCGTACCCGCGTATGTATATGTTATTCCCAGAATCAACAGAGCCAGCAAGGACACTGCCAGGTTTACCGTGACGGCGGACGCTTCCTGGAGTCAAAAATTGCCGGAAAAGAGCGAGCTGCTGAGCGCCAGGATCGCTTCAGCCAAAGCGTTGGGATCGTTGCTCAATGCCCAGGTTCGATCACCGCGAAGAGACAGCGATGCCCAATTGAGCCTGCGTATTCAAAATCCGGCCAGGTTGCAGGTGGATCTGTCCCTGCAGGCGGCCAAGGACAGCATCCTTACCGCCAAGCAGGAATTTTACGTCAAGGTCAAGGTGCTCAATCTCGGAAGTGCGCCGGTGGATACCGGCCAACTGCAATTGCGCATTCCCGCCAATTTTACGTTATTGGCAGCGGCCGGCATCACCGGCAACACGCGCAGCTTTTATCTGAACGAAAGCGAGCCGATCGCGGTGGACAGTTTTCGCGTTCGCGCGCCCGAATCCGAATCGTTGCGCGATCTTTTGATCGCCGAAATAACCAGGACGCCCAACGATTTGAACAGCGGCGCCGCCACACCGCTGGTGGCGGCCGGAAAAGATTCGGTCAAGGTGTCAACGCTCTTTTCCGAGCTGCGGCTCTCCAACACCCGTATTACAAGTCCGAACGGCGCCCTGGACGGCGAGCTGTCGACCGCTCAAGATGTGGTGTTTGAGACCTATATCAGCGGCACGCGCAATTTGCAGAGCATCAAAGTCGCCCTGGAGGTGCCGGTGGGTATGACCTATGAATATCTCACCAGCAGAGAAGTAACGGTCACGACCACGCCGACCACCGTGCAATGGAATTTGCGCACGCCGACGTTACCGCAGTTAAACCATAAAATCTATGTGCGGGCGCAGGGCCAGAGTGTGCTGGGATCGCAGACCTATGTGGACTCGATTGCCATCAAAGGGCTGGTGCGCCGGGCTTCGGTGCATCTGGACTATCTCAAGATGATATTGCCCAACGGCACCACCCAAACCGGCAGTGCCGTTTTTGTCAAAAACAAAGAGGCGACCTTGACCACGCGTGTTCTCAACTATGGGAGCGCGGCGGTGCAGTCAGGCTACCTCAAGCTGCGGGTGTTACAGAGCGGCTTTACCATTGTCAACGGTGACAGCATACAGGCGTTCACCATCGATAAGGATGTGGAATGGAAAGTGCGTGCGCCCAATTATGTCAGCAGCGAACGGGCGATCCGTGCAGAAATCGTCACCATACCGGTGGACGTCAACACCGGCAAACCGGCCGACGTCTCCAACAAACAGAGCGATATTTTCGTCAGCGTCGTGGAACAGGGCAGCATTACCATCAACAGCCTGGCCATCAGCAGTCCGGCCGGAGCGCGCAGCGACACCCTCTCCACCGAGCAGACATTTGACATCAAAGCAAGCATTTCCACGCAGCGGGTCAAAGACAATGTCTCTGCCAAGCTGGTGTTTTCCAATTCGGATTACAAGATATCGCAGCCGGACGTGCGCGTGCCCACCGGCCTGAACAAGGAAATAATCTGGACCGTCAAGGCCCCGGCCGATTCCACGGTGGGGCTGCCCGACTCGTATTACGTGATTGTCACAGCCACCGACGAACGCACCGACGATGCCATTAACGCCCGTTCGATCGATAAAAAGGTCCGCACCCGGCCGCGCACCACGTTTTGGCTGGAGCCCAGGTTAGCCTATCCTCTCGGTTTGACCGATCAGGTGTCGACCGGCCAGGAGTTTAACATCCAGGTGTTCATTCGTCATCAGGGTGCGCCTTATACCTATGGTTCGAAAGACACGTTTTCCGTAGAGATTAACAAGCCGCTCGGCTTTAGCAGCCGGGAAGGTTCGTTGCTGGGAGGTCGTACTCACCCCATCTGGCATCTATCGGCGCCGGTGACCAAGCCGACCGGTTTTTCCACCTTTCTGTTTACGTTTCGCAATGTGCCGCTGGACCGCTATTCCGGTGAAAAAGCAGCGGTGCGCAACGAATCCATTTCATTTACCATTCAGGTGGTGAAACAGGCCGAAATGGAATTGGTGGCGACGCTCAGCGATACGGCCACGGTGACCTATGCACCGATCCGTACCGGAAGCATTTTCAATGTGCGCGGTTTTTTGCGTAACATCGGCGAAGCCGGGACCAGCGGATCGCCGAACATGAGCTTCAGTCTGCCGGCCAATTACACCTTGCTGAAAAAAAGCGGCAAAGACACGATTCTTTGGCAGTTGCGCGCGCCGGCTTCGCCGAGCGACACACCGGATACGCTTAAAGTGAAGCTGTTTCGGCCATGGCCTACGGACAAACTCTCGCTCAGGCCGGTTCTGATCGCCAAGGATACGCTAGCGTTCATCGTGGTCAAGAGAGAGTCGGGTATGCTGCTGGTCAGGGAAGAGACGCCCAAGCCGGCACGCACCTACATCAAAGGGGCGGTGAATCTGGCCATGCTGGGGCTGTCGTTCCGCAACAAGGATATCAGTTTGAACAGTCGATCGGTAATTGACACCCTCCGCTTGACTTTCAGGGACCGAAAAGGCAACGACATCAAAGCCGGCGATGTGGTTTCCAGAATTGTCGCGCAGAAAACAGATGACGGGAAAATTTTAGCGGAGATGAGTTCTATTCCCGGCAAGGCGGACATCCGTTTGGACTTTAAGTCCTTGCATGCGGATACAATAAAGGATTCGGACGATTTTCGTTTCCAAATACTGGTGGATGTGCTGGACAATCCGGTGGTGCCGGATTTTGGCGTCGCCATCGATTCGGCGGCCGCCATTGTGGCCAAGGATGCGTTTTCATCGAACCGGTTGGTGTTGGCCGATTCACTGGGTCGACGATTGAGCTATCTGGGCTATCAGTCCGGTGCGGTCGTTCTGGTCGATCAGGATCTGGAAAAATCGTTCCTCAATTATCCAAACCCGTTTGGTACCTCCAGCCGGCCGGAAACCAAACTGGTCTATTTTCTGAAAAATGCCAGTGATGTTAAAATCAAGATATTCACATTGACCGGTGATCTGGTTTACGAGTTTAATTATGACCAGGCGTCGTATCCAAAGCAGACCGCAGCGGGTTTGCATGACGGCGACGTGACCTGGAACGGTCGCAACGGTCGCGGCCATCGTGTGATGAGCGGTGTGTACCTGGCGTATCTCACCACCGACGAGGGTGGCGTGGCGTTGACCAAAATCGCCGTGATCAGGTAGCGGAACCAGCGCCGATGAACCAGAGTTCAGATTGGCGCGGCAACAGAGGATGTCTAAAACAGACGTGATCAGCAAATGCATTAAAATAGCGATCGTGGTCTGGTTGGCCGCCAGCGTTCAGGGAGCGGCCCAGCAAGCCGACCAAGCCAACGCCTATGGCGGGGTGACCGATATTTTCGATCACCCGGTTGGTGCGCGCGCCATGGCCCTGGGTGGCGCCTATGTCTCTCTGGCGGACGATCCCTTTGCCCTGTACTGGAATCCGGCCGCGCTGGAGCAGGTGCCCCACATGGGTCTGGGATTTTACTATACCAACCTGGCGGCCGGGACCTCCTATAACTATGTTGCCTACACCCATCCGACCTTATTCGTCGGCACGTTTTCGGTCGGCATGCTCAACATAGCTACCAACGACATCAAGGTGAGGGACGTCGACGACCCCAGCGAAATCGGCGTCACCAACTACGGCCGCACCCTGCTGCTCTTTGGATATGGTTTTAAGCCGCTCTCTTTTCTTTCCGTGGGCGCGAATTTCAAGGTGGAACGGGCCAACCTGGTGGGATTCCCCGAAGCCTTAACCGATCGGATCAGCAATTATACCGAATCTTCCTATGGCGCAGATTTTGGCTTGCTTTTTAAGCCAGGTTTAAAGACATTATTCCTCAATGATATTTCCATCGGCCTGTCGGTTCAGAACCTGCTGCAGCGATCCATACGGGCGATCGAATCCAGAGAAACCACGCCGAGCAATCTGCGGCTCGGCCTTTCGAAAAAGTTTTCCCTGGGCGGCGAAAGCAACAGCATCGCTGTGGCGGTAGAGCTCGACAAAAATGAGATGACGCCGATGCAGCTCCATATGGGTGCTGAATATCGGTATCAGGAGTATGCGGCGCTTCGTCTCGGTTTTGATCGCGACAAGCTCACCTATGGCATGGGCGCCCGCGTGGCCGGTGTGCAGATCGATTACTCATACTGGACCGGCAATGACGCTCTTCTGGGCACCAGTCACCGGCTCTCCGTCGTACTGCATGTGGGTAAGAATCGACAGCAACGGCTGGAAGATTATCAGCTGCAGGAGCAGCAGCGCATCGAAAAGATCGAGGCCGAACGCCGGGAGTCTGACCGGCGAGACCGCATTTCCGCGGATTTGAGCAACGGTGAACGGCTCTTTGCCAAAGGGGACTGGGATCAGGCTTATGTCATTTTGAACCGGTTACTGGTTCTGTATGATATCAGCGGCAGTGATCCGGATCTGGAAGTGGCCCGCGAACTGTTTGCGCGAATCAATAAAGAGCGCCAGGAAAAGCGCAACCGCGAGGAAGAAGAGTTCCGCCGTCTGCAGGACGAGGAAGCGCAGACGCGACGCAACACCAAGGCGGCTACGGATCATTACAACGACGCCCTGGCCTTTTATACCGCGGATGAATACCACGATGCCATTCGCGAGATCGACAAGGCGCTGGACTATATGCCCAACAGCGAGCAGTTTCAAAAGTTGCGCAAGGACGCCGAACTCGCGTTGGCGCGTAAAATCGACGAGTTGCTGGAAAGGGCCAAAACCATGCAGGCCGCTGGCCGGTCCAATGAAGCCATCGTAACGCTCAACGAAGCGCTGCGACTGGCGCGCGACAACAATCAGTACAAGACGTTCATTATCGGCATGCGTGATAACATCAGCGCCGGCCTCTCCCGCGACAGCATGCTCCGCCAGGCCATCGATTATGAGAACAGCAAGAACTGGATCAAGGCGGCGGAACTGTACAAGCAGCTGGCCAATGCCGAGCCGGGCAATGCCGCGCTGCGCAAAAAATACGAAGACACCAACGCCCGCGCTACCGCACGGGACATGGGTATGCCGGACGACGTCAAGGCTCTATATAACCGGGGCCTGCAGGCAGCCATCGCCGGCCGCTATGTCGACGCCTTGCGCTATCTGGAAGAAGCCCGCAAATTGCAGCCGCAGAACATTAACATATATATCGCCATCGACCGGACTACAGAACAGTTAAAACGGACGAGCGCGTCCACGGGCAAATAGAGGTAGAGGATCAGTTTCGTTGTTTCGCAACGTACAAAAAGAGCAGCTCAAGGTTCCTGCCAAGATCGAATACCTGGGTGAACTCCGCGATTTTGTCACCAAGGTAGGAAGGCGACACGGCTTTTCCGAAAGGGTGATTAATGCCTTCAAGCTCTCCATCGATGAGGCCGCCACCAACATCATCAAGCACGCTTACCGCGACTGGCCGGGCAACATCACTATCCGTGCTATTGTCAAGAAAAACAGTCTGACCATTGTTCTCATCGATCAGGGCAAGTATTTCGATCCCCGCCAGGTCAGCGATCCCGACCTCAAGCGCTATGTGGATATCGGCAAAAAAGGCGGTTTGGGCATTTTCATCATGCGCCGGCTGCTCGACGAGATCGATTACCGAAAAACGGAAGAGGGCAACGAGCTCTGGCTGATCAAGCATCGCGACGTGCCGCGACGCCCCAAAATGGCGGTGCCGGCCATTCCCGTGACCCTCAAGGTCCGCTATTGGTCGGTGTCCATGCTGGCCTTTACTGTGATTCTCATCGCCGTTTATCTGCTCACTTATATTCAACGTGACAACCAGTCCGTGCAGGAGTACCTCACGCGCGGCAAAGCGGCATGCTCCAGTCTGGCCTCGGATGTCTATATCGCGCTGCAGAATCCGGATCTGGAGGGCGACCGTCTCAAGTTTTTAAACACGGACGACGCCTCACAATTGTTCGGCGTTATGGAAACGCTCGGCCGCACCGTCAACAAAATGCTGCTGTCTATCGAATACAAAAGCATCTTGCATCACGCCATCGTCGTCGATCGCAGCAACAACATCATCGCGTCTACCGATGCCGGCGAGCGCCTGCAAATCTACCAGCGGCCCCGGAATGCCCGCGAACTGGAAAAGGATGTGTTCAGCTATGTGCTGCCCTCCGAGGAGCGGGTGGTGGACATCGCCATGCTGGTGCAGGATGAAAAGGGGCGACGGCTGTGTGACGTTCATTTCATCATGAACTACAAGATCATCTCCGAGCAAACGAAACAGTTGCGCCTTAACGATCTTCGTGTGGTTGGTGTGGTCTGGATTCTCGGCGCCGCCGGGCTCTTCCTGTTGATCTATATCGTGATGAATCCGTTCCGCCGCTTGTCCGATTGGGTAAAAGCGCTGGGTCAGCCCGGGGCGGCGCAAGAGATGGATATCGACGCCTCTACCGAGATCGGCGAAATCGCGCAGGCGTTCAGCGACATCACCATGAAACTGCGCGAGTCCCAGGTCAACCTGGCCGAACAGGAGCGGCTGCAGAAAGAGATGCAGGTGGCTCAGGAAATCCAGCAGACCCTGCTGCCGTCCGATTTTCCGCAGGTCGAAGGGTACGAAATTTCCTCCTATTATGCGGCGGCCAAGGAGGTGGGCGGCGATTATTATGATTTTGTCGAGGTGGATAAGGACACCATCGGCATTGTGGTGGCGGACGTATCCGGCAAAGGGGTGCCTGGATCCCTGGTCATGACCATGATCCGAACGGCGCTGCGCACCGAGGCGAGAGGGGTCAAAGATGCGGCGGAAGTGCTGTCGCGCGTCAATGACTTTGTCGTAAACGATATGAAAAAGGGTATGTTTGTTACCCTCTTTTATGTGATCATCGATTCCAAACGCCGCAAAGTCAATTATGCCAGTGCCGGCCATAATCCCATGATTCTCTACCGGGCCGCCAAAAGCAAAACCTATTACCTGAACCCGCATGGATTTCCCATCGGCATTTCTCTGCCGGATAAAGATCTGTTTCGCAACACCATTCAATCCGACACCATTTCTCTGGCTGAAGACGACATTCTTATTATCTATACCGACGGCATCACCGAGGCGATGAATCGCAAACGGTCACTGTTCGGGGAAGAACGCTTTCTGGAGGTGATCCGCGAACACGGCACCCTGCCGCCGAACGCCTTTGTCGACCGCCTGCACGAAGAGATTCTTTCTTTTACCGAAGGCAACCCGCAGAATGATGATATCACTCTGGTCGCCATCAAGGAAAAGACCACGGCTGAAAAAATAGAGTTCAGCCGCGCCGTGCAGGCGTTCGAATTGGTCGGCCAGGGAAAGACCATCAAAGAGGCCTGTGATCAGGTTGGACTTTCCACCTATGCCTATTACAACAGATATCGCGATAAATTTGAAAAAGAGGGCACCGCAACATTTGAAATAGTCAGCGACGGAGAAGCGCTTGAAGCCAAGCACCTCAGCATTGAGGAAAAAACCAAAATGTATGATGTGATCACGCGCTTTCCCGAATATGGCGCTAAAAAGATCAGTGAAGAGGTGAATAGCGAGCGCTATGGGTTTTCTGTCATCAACGTCTCGCGGATTTATGATGAATTGGTGCGGGCCCATCTTAACACCCGCGAACTGCGCGAGGCGTTCATAAGTCGTGGCGGCCGCAAACGGCGCATCAAACCGCCCGGCACTCCGCTGCTTACACTGGACGGCCGCGTCATCATTCAGCGCGGCGGCTTGTCCGACCTGCCCGAGGAGGAACCGCAACTCCAGGCCAAGATCAAGCCGGCACTGCGTCGCAAGCAGTCCCGCAAAGAAAAAGAGCAGGCCGCGGCGGCAGAAACGCCGGTGGAAAGCGGCGAGGGAGAAGCCAGCCAACCCTCCGAAATTGCGACCCTTATAGAGATACCGGTTGATGAGGTGTTGGCCTATTCCGGCCGGGATATCCTGTCCATCAGTGCCATCGAACTTTTTACCCGGCCGTTGGAAGATCTCTTTGACAAACGGGCGAGTTCGGCCATTGTCAATCAGGTTTTAGAGACGACAGCGGCGACGCCAGCGCCAGAGATGAAGGGTGATGCCGAGTCGGAAACGGTGCCCGCTGACAGCGAGGAGTTCCCTGCGGAAGCGGTCCCTGGCGATCCGGAAGAAGAGGAACGACTTCAACTGGCTGATCTGGATCTGGCCGGTGATGATCGCCTGCATGAAAAGCCTTCCAGCGAAGAGCTGGATTTCGCCGAGTTGCTGGCAAGCGGCGACGGCATTCGCGAGCAAGAGCCGGCCAAGAGAGCGACGTTTTCGCCGGAAGAGGTGGAAGATGTCACCATCACCGAAGAAAAAACCCATGCACAAATAGAAGAGTTGGCGCTGGAAACCAACCTGTCGCAGCCGTTTGATGAATTGCTGGAGATGGAGGAAGAACATCAACTCGTCAACGAAGACGGGGAACTGGCCCATGAAATCACCGAACAGATCATAAAGCAAGAGATCCATGAACAGCTGGATGCGGATCAGTTTTTTTCCTTTCTGGAAACCATGAGCCCATGGGATATTCGCGAGAGCGCTGACCGGGCGGAGACCAGTAAAAACCGGGAACCGGAGCCGTCGGCCGGCGAAGCGGCGCTGAAAAACCTGGATTTTGAAGAGCTGCTGGTCCTGTTGGAGGATGAAAATCAACAGGGGAACATGCTGAGAACCTTGGGGCAGAACGTAATGCCGGCGGTTTCCGCGCAGTCCGAAAGCGGCGAAAAAGCAGGCAGGACGCTGGCAGAGGCCAAAGGGCTGTATGAGCGCGATCAGTTTCCTGAAGCCATCCGCGAGTTTGAAAGGGTGCTGCTGCGCCATCCGCAAGATCGTCAGGTGCGCCTGCTGCTGGGTAATGCCTATTTTCGATGTCGAAAATATCGCGAAGCGGCCAAGGTGTATGAAGCGGTGATAACCCAGGACCCGGAAAATGCCGATGCCTTTGAAAATCTGGGTGTGGTGTACGCCAATCAGGGCAACTTCCGCACCGCCATTGAGGTGTGGGAACGGCTGCTTCGCATCTCTCCGAGCCGTCAGGATATTCGTGATAGCATCGATCGTGCCCGCCGATTTTTGCAGGAGACCGGCTGAAGCGGCCAGCCTGCGCATGCGTCTGTCTGGACCTGTTCCAGGGCTGTGCGGGCTCTCACGAAACAGAATATTTTTAATTGACATTTTACCGATTATCCGCTATATTAAAAATCGTTTAGATATCTTTTGGAGAGACTATGGAAGGTATTCAACTTTCAGTTGAGAAGGCAGGGTTTCGCAACAGCATCTCGATTATCAAAGTGGGCGGATATATCGATACCACCACATCCTCGGAATTGGAGCATGCCCTCAACGGTTTGCTTAAAGCCGGCTCTTATAATATCATCATCGACCTGGGTAATGTCGACTATGTCAGTTCTGCCGGATGGGGCATCTTTATCAGTGAGATCAAAGGCATTCGTGAAAAGGGCGGCGATCTAAAACTGGTTCGCATGATTCCTGAAGTATACGAAGTGTTTGAACTCCTTGAATTTCATTTTATTCTCAAGGCGTTTGATACCATCGAAGAGGCGATCAAGGATTTTGAAAAGAATCTGGCGGCCCGCGGCTATGAACCCGTCGGTGTCGAGAGTGAAAGCAAAGGTCCGCAAGCCGCCTCGGTGTTGGAGATGGAAGCGAAATCATCGGTGATCAGCGGTCCAACCAATTCGGTTGAAGACAAGATCAAGCGGATCATTCAGGAAGATCCCGAGATCGGCACCGTACAGATGGTTCGTCTGTTGAATACGCCCCGGTTTGGCAATATCAAGGTGGGGTGGTTTTCCTTGCGACGATTGTTGAAGCAACTCGATCTCGATTCCAAAAAGAAACGACTGCAGTATTCGGTCAAAAAGTAGGCCGAACGGCCCTGTATGCCAAGGTCATGGTGAAGCACACGAGAACCATGACCTTTTTTTTATGGGCCGGGTCTGCGGGAGGTTGATGTCGACCCTGCGGGTATTTAATTCAGTGGGTGGTTATGTTCGTCGATAGTGCCATTATTCATGTCAAAGCGGGTGACGGCGGCGCCGGCTGTGTGGCGTTCCGTCGGGAAAAGTACATCCCCAAAGGCGGTCCGGCCGGCGGCGACGGCGGCCATGGCGGCGACGTCATATTAATTGCCGACAAGCACGTGCGCACGTTGCTGGACTTTCAATACAAGACCAAGTATCAGGCGCAACGGGGTCGCCATGGACTGGGCGACAACAAAACCGGACGCAGCGGCGAATCCGTCACCGTGCGCGTACCGATAGGGACCACTGTGTCGGATCAGGACAGCGGCGAGGTCCTGGCTGATTTGACCCGTCACGGCGAGAGCTGTATCGTTGCCAAAGGCGGCCGCGGCGGCCGCGGCAACGCGCGCTTTGTGACGCCAACTAACCGCGCACCGCGTGAATATGAGCCGGGTCTGGAGGGAGAGGAAAAACATTTGGCCCTGGAGCTGAAACTGCTGGCGGATGTCGGCCTCGTGGGTCTGCCCAATGCCGGCAAATCGACGCTGCTCTCCCGAATTTCAGCCGCTCGCCCCAAAATCGCGGATTATCCCTTTACCACCCTGCAACCCAATCTCGGCATCGTCAAGGCCAGCAGCGGTCAGACCTTTGTTGTCGCCGACATCCCGGGATTGATCGAGGGGGCTCATGAGGGCAAAGGGCTGGGCATTCGCTTTTTGAAGCATATTGAGCGAACCCAGGTCCTGGCTCTGCTGATCGATCTCAATGGAGAGGATCCTAAACAGGATTACACCACCCTGATGAACGAACTGGCCAGCTATAACAGCGAACTGAAAAAACGGCCCAAGGTCCTTGTTTTTACAAAGCAGGATCTGTCGGCCAAGGTGTTCAAAATACCGGCCTGGGCGAAAAAGATGCCGCATCTGGTCATCTCCGCCGTGTCTGGTATCGGCCTGGATGAATGTGTACAAACGTTGTGGGAGATGCTGCAGAAAACAGATTAGGCGGGGATCGTATGTCACATGCAGATCTGTGCGCGTTGATACAACTCTGGCACACTCCTGGGATTGGTTCCTACCGATTGCGAAACCTTTTAGCGCGCTTTACCTCAGCGCCGGCGGTGTACAAAGCCTCTTTGCGAGAACTCGCACAGGTGGAGGGGATCGATCAGGTGCTGGCGGGCCACATCAAAAGCAACACCGATATGTCCTTCGCCGAACAGCAACTGGCCGCGCTGCAGCGCCATCAGGCCCGCTTGCTCACCTATTGGGATGAAGAGTATCCGACGCTGCTGAAAAACTGCAGCGATCCGCCGGCGCTGCTTTTTGTCAAGGGATCTATAGGGGTGCTGCAGCAGGCGCAGGTGGCGCTGGTAGGTACGCGCCATCCTTCCAGCTATGGCCGCCTGATGGCGGAAAAATTCAGCAGGGAATTGGTGGGCGAAGGTCTGGTGGTGACCAGCGGATTGGCGCGCGGCATTGACACCTATGCCCATCGCGCGGCCCTGTCCGCAGGCGGCTGGACCATAGCGGTGATGGCGAGCGGCGTGGACATTATCTATCCGGATGAAAACAGATCGCTGGCGCACGACATCTGTGAACGCGGCGCGTTGGTTTCAGAGTACCCCATGACCTGCAAGCCGGAGGCCTCCTATTTTCCCCGCCGCAACCGTATTATCGCCGGACTATCGCTGGGCACGCTGGTGATCGAGGCCGGCCAAGGCAGTGGCGCGCTGATCACGGCCGACAACGCCGTACAGAACAATCGCGAAGTATTCGCCGTGCCCGGCAACATCAACAATCCTAAAAGTCACGGTTGCAACCTGCTCATACAACAAGGCGCCAAAAGCATCTTGACTACGCAGGATATCCTGGTGGAGCTGGCTGGCTTTGCCCCCAGACCCAAAATAGAAAAGCCGTCGCTGTTGCTCTCGGATAAAGAAGAGAACATGCTGGCGGTGCTCAACGATCAGCCGATGTACATCGATGTGGTTGCTCAGCAGGCCGGAGTGTCGACGCAGGAGGCCCTCGCGGTCCTGCTGACCCTGGAATTGCGCGGTCTGGTTCTGCAACTGGCGGGTAAACAGTTCGTGCTGGTGCCCTGACGAGATCATGCAGGAAAATCGTTGACTCTAGTTGAAATTATTATTACATTTTATATCTAAGGGAGGGATAGACCTAACAGGCAAGGCAGCGGTCTTGAAAACCGCCGGGTGAAAACCCATGGGGGTTCGAATCCCCCTCCCTCCGCCAGGGAGTTGGCTGGCGGGAAAGAGTAATTCTGGAGAGGTGCCGGAGTGGCTGAACGGGGCGGCCTGCTAAGCCGTTGTAGGGGGTTACCCCTACCGAGGGTTCGAATCCCTCCCTCTCCGCTGAAAAGGGGCGACGAGTTTGTGCGGGTACCATGAGCTTGCGCACATGCTCCTCGCCCCTGTGTTTTTCTACAGGCCAAGAGGGAAGAACATTGAACACAGTTCGAGTACGATTTGCGCCCAGTCCGACCGGCTTTGTCCACATCGGCGGATTACGTACAGCGCTGTACAATTTTTTGTTTGCGAGAAAGTATAAGGGCACGTTTATCCTCCGTATCGAAGATACGGACCGCGAGCGTTTCGTCGAAGGGGCGACGGAAAATCTGCTCAAGGTCCTTGACTGGGCCGGTTTGCATCCGGATGAAGGCCCGGGGCAAGGGGGATCGGTCGGCCCTTATTTCCAATCAGAACGGACGGCGTTATATCAGACGCACGTTAAAGAGCTGGTTGAGAAGGGATTGGCTTATTACGCGTTTGATACCGCGGCCGAACTGGAGGCCATGCGTCAGGCCGGCAAGCAGACCGGTGACTATTTTGCCAAATACAGCGCTGCCAACCGTCAGCAGATGCGCAACAGCTTGACCATGCCCGCCTCCCAGGTGCAAGAGTTGCTCGCCTCCGGCCAGCCCCATGTCATTCGCCTGCTGGTGCCGGAGGAACGAAAATTCCAGGTAAACGATGTGGTGCGCGGGGAAGTGGTTTTCGACAGCCGCGAGGTGGACGATCAGGTTCTGCTGAAATCGGATGGCTTTCCCACCTACCATCTGGCCAATGTCGTTGACGATCATCTGATGGAAATCAGCCATGTTATTCGTGGCGAAGAGTGGCTGAGCTCCGTGCCCAAACACCTGCTGCTATACGAGTACTTTGGCTGGCAACCGCCGGTAATGGCCCATCTGCCGCTGATCTTTAATCCTGATGGCAGCAAGATGAGCAAACGGGACATAAAAACTCTGGACGAGCTTCCCACCGGCAAAGTGGATCCGGACGTGGCTTCGTACATTAAAAAAGGGTATGAAAAAGCCGCCATTCTCAACTATATCGCCCTGCTGGGCTGGAATCCCGGCGAAGGGGACGACCGCCAGGTCTTTACCTTGAACGAACTGGTCAACGAGTTTTCTCTGGAGCGCGTCAACAAGAGCGCGGCCATTTTCGATCTCAAAAAGCTCAACTGGCTGAACAAAGAGCACATTATGCAGCGGACGGTTGCGGATCTGGCGCAGGAAAACCACGCCTGCGTGGCCGAAATCGCGGCCGTGGATGAAGAGTATCTGATCAAAACCGTAGCCTTGCTGAAAGAGCGCCTCTATTTCAGCAAAGAGGTCGTCACCATCGGCCGTTATTTTTTCCAGGATCCTGAAGAATATGAAATGGCTGCGGTCAGAAAACGCTGGGATAAGGATTCTGCAAAAATAATTCTTGAATTTTGTGCTGAAATTGCTAAATTGTATGTGTTTGAAGCGGCAGAAATCGAACGAATCCTGCGCACGGTGGCCGACAACAACAAGGTCGGCGCCGGCAAGCTGATCCACCCGGTGAGGTTAGCGGTTACAGGCGTCAGTGTAGGGCCGGGTTTGTTTGAACTGTTGCAGGTGTTGGGTAAAGAAACCGTCGTACGGCGTTTGCAGCACGCTGCTGAGGCGATACCCAAACTCATATAGGCCATCCTGGGGAGTCGTCCAGTGGCAGGACACATGACTCTGGATCATGGTACCGGGGTTCGAATCCCTGCTCCCCAGCTTTATCGACCGGTCATCAGCAGACGATGACCGGTTTTTATTTTTAACTCACGACTTGTCGCAGAACTCAAGCTTGCTTTAGCAGCACTTTGTAGCACAGAGGATCTCATGGAAGAGACTAGTAACAATCCCAAAGTGAACCTGCCTGCCAATTTTATACGCAACATCATTGAAGAGGATATGGCAACCGGCCGATTTGCGGGCCGGAAGGTGCACACCCGGTTTCCACCCGAACCTAACGGCTATCTGCATATCGGTCACGCCAAGTCCATCTGTCTAAACTTCGGAATTGCGGGCGAATACGGCGGTCTGACTAATTTGCGTTTTGACGACACCAATCCGGTTAAAGAAGATGTTGAATACGTCGAGTCTATTATGGAAGACGTCCGCTGGTTGGGCTTTGACTGGCAGGATCGGCTGTATTATGCCTCTGACTATTTCGAACAGCTCTACCAGTATGGCGAGGAGTTGATTAAAACAGGTAAGGCGTATGTCTGCGATCTAACCGCCGATCAGATCAGGGAATACAGAGGCACGCTCACCGAAGCCGGCAAGGACAGCCCCTATCGCCAGCGTTCGGTAGAGGAAAACCTCGATCTTTTCCGGCGCATGCGGGCCGGCGAGTTTGACGACGGCAGCCGGGTGCTGCGCGCCAAAATCGACATGGCCTCCAGCAATTTCAATATGCGCGATCCGGTGGTGTATCGCATCAAACACGCCCACCACCATCGCAGCGGTGATGCCTGGTGCATTTATCCCATGTACGACTATGCCCATTGCATTTCCGATTCCATTGAAGGGATCACCCACTCCATCTGCACCCTGGAATTTGAAGATCATCGGCCGCTGTATGACTGGTTTCTGGAGGTGTTGAATCTCTACCACCCCCGTCAGGTCGAGTTTGCCCGTCTCAATTTGACCTACACCCTGATGAGCAAACGCAAGTTGCTGCAGCTGGTGCAGGAAAAAAAGGTCAGCGGCTGGGACGATCCGCGTATGCCCACCCTGTCCGGATTGCGCCGCCGCGGCTATCCGCCGGAAGCGATCCGCACCTTTGCCGAAATCATTGGTGTGGCCAAACGGGACAGCATGGTTGATTTCGCCCTGCTGGAACACTGTGTCCGGGAAGAGCTGAATAAAAAAGCCAGGCGGGTAATGGCTGTACTGCGGCCGCTCAAGATCGTGCTGACCAACTATCCGGAAGGAGAGGTGGAGGAGATGGAAGCGGTCAATAACCCAGAGGATCCGTCGATGGGCACACGTAAAGTGCCTTTCTCCCGCGAGTTATACATTGAGCAGGACGATTTTCGCGAGGATCCGCCGAAAAAGTATTTTCGTCTGCAACCGGGTGGCGAAGTCCGTTTGCGCTATGCCTATATCATTAAATGTGAAAAGGTAGTCAAGGATCCAGCCACAGGCGCCATCACCGAAGTGCACTGTACCTACGATCCGGAAACCAAAAGCGGTTCGTCGCAAAGCGACCGCAAGGTCAAAGGCACGATTCATTGGGTCTCGGCAGGTCACGCGGTACCGGTGGAAGCACGCTTGTATGAAAACCTTTTCAGCAAAGAGAACCTCAGTGATCTGGGAGAGGGCGAGAACTTTTTGGACTATATCAATCCCGGTTCTGTAGAGGTGGTGAGCGGCTATGTTGAGCCCTCCCTGGCAACAGTACCACGCGGAGAGCGATTTCAGTTCGAGCGCCTGGGCTATTTTTACGCGGATAGCGATAGCACCGCACAACAGCTCGTCGTCAATCGCACCGCCACGCTCAGAGACACCTGGGCCAAGATCGAGAAAAAGATGTGATGATGCGCACGACGCCAAATGACAGGCCGGTAGAAATACCGGTCTTTTTTTTTGGTATGTGTTTTGCAATACCGGTAGACAGCATGTAAGGTGGATATTTATAATTATAATGTTTTCAACAAGAACGCAGTTTTTGAAATTCAATTCTGTTACTTGCATGAAACAATTCTGTATTTCAACTGGATACTGGCGGGCAAGCGGAAGGTCGTAAAACATGAAGTCGCATCTGAAAAAACTGGCGTCACCGTTGCTGTTCCTCATATTGGGATACGTTGGCGTGGCCTTGATGGTATGGTACACGGGCAACCTTTCGGCACCGGAACCAGAGCAGCAGACGGCAGAAGAGGAGCTGATTCTCCTTCAGCCAAAAGCGGAATACCTCGTGCCGGAAGTCCCTGCTGCAAGGAAATCGTCCCTGCTGCCGGCACCGCGCCGCCGCAGCCAAGAAACTGTTGCAGTGGTCACGCCCGCTCCGCAGCCGGAAGTCCCTGTAGCAAAGGAAACCCCTGTACCGCTGCCACCGCGCCACAGCAAGAGAGAAGCGGTTGCCGTGGTCAATCCCACTCTGCGGCCGGAGGTCCAGTTGGACCAGGACAGCGTCAAGACCTTGGTGGCACAAGCCGCGGTCGACAAGTTTGTGGCCGAAAAGGACAGCAGTATCCAGAGTGTGGCGGATAGCGGCGAAATAGCGATCGGCAAAGCCGCAGCTGCAGGGGTTGCGCCGGGCCGGACGCCCGAATTGCGCCTCTCTATGGATCAGGAAAAGATATATGATGATATTTTGATCATGCTGCGGCAAAAGCTGGCCGCAGCCCAGGTAAAAGAGGCAGACAGAATTCCGCCGGCCGCAGGCGAAGTCGTTCTGGCCTCAAGCAGCAACATGATGCCGGTGCTGGGCGTCAAACCGGCTGCAGCCGGCTTTAGACGTCATGGCATAAGGGTGGCTGCTGCGCAACTTTATTCACTGACAAATCCGGCGAATGGCGGCCCGGGTGGAAAAATCGGCTACAGCTTCAGGGACAATGCCAGGATCAGCATAAACCTTGATCTGGGCATCACACCTCTAGTCTTGAACAAGAGCAGGCTTTCTATGGTGACAGGGGATGTATATGGTCAATTACATTTTCGAAATTCGCGTCGGTTGCAACCAACCCTCTCTCTGGGCTTTGGCACCAACCGACTGCAGGCAGGCGCTTTTGCAAAGCCGCAAATAGTGGGATCTGTTTGTGCAGGAGGTGGTATGGACTATAAATTGTCTGATACGATTAGCCTTAACACGAGCGTGCAATACCGGCAGCTGCTCAGCGAGATTAAGGTTGCCTCAGGAGCACCGCGGGACGGTTTTGTCTCTGTGCAGGCGGGCTTGAGCGTTCTTTTCGGAGGGAGCAAGGACAGTTCCATCTCTATTGATAACAGCCTGATGGCTGATAATAAATGATCCTGGTCCGAATCCGGCCAGGAACAAACAAAGTGGAAAAAACGTTATATGATTGTGGCAGGCAATCAAATCCCTCCTCTGAATGCTGACCCCCCTAAAGCATTCAAGTCTTGATTGTCTGCCACTTTTATTTTGATCTGGATCACAATAGTGCAGCCTTTTTCTGATTACTTTCAGAGGAGAAAGCAGGAGGAGTGGATATGAGCAGACTATATGCTCTGATGGTTTTTATGCTGATCATGGTGCAGGCGGGCTGGAGTCAGGTTGAGGAAAACCTGAAGCGATATGCCAACGACAATGGCAAAGGCTACATCCAACCGCTGGTGAGCGGCCTTGGGGCTGCCATGAACAGGGGCTGGTACTCCACAGCCAGGATACCGGCGCTGGGATTGCGGCTTCGCCTTGGTGTCGTAGCCATGGCGGCGCCGGTCCTGGACAGGGATAAAACATTCACCGCCACAACGGAAGGATTGTTTTATCCGCCGCAGGAAGCAAAGGTTTCGACCGTGGTCGGCAAAGAAAAAGCAGAGGTGGCTGTCGGTTCCGGCGGCTCTGTGTACTATTTTCCCGGCGGGCTGAATATGAACGTAACCGCTGTTGCGGTGCCGCAGCTTACCATAGGGTCCATCATGGGGACCGAGCTGACCGCCCGCTATATCGCCACCGATCTCGGAGATTCGGATTTGGGTCAATTACAGCTGGTCGGCGTGGGTGTTCGCCATAGCGTTTCCCAGTATATCCCGCTTTTTCCTGTAGATGTCAGTGTCGGTGCGTTCTGGCAAAACATCAAGGTCAAGGAGGATATGCTGGTCTTTACCAATCTGCATTATGGGTTTCAGGCCAGCAAGCGCATCGGAATGTTGACCGCGTATGGCGGCATGGGCTATGATAAAAGCGCCGCTGCGGTGAAATACGAGTACAGTGGCGAGGATGAGCCGGTCATATTGGACTATGATCTGACCGGTGATGACGGATTGCAGATGACGGTCGGCTTGGGTTTGAATATGCTGGTGGTACATCTAAGTGGGGATTATACTTTTGGACAGCGCCGGGCGTTTTCGCTCACGGCTGCTGTTGGCCTGTAAGATTGGAGGGAATCCGGTGATGAAAAAATATATAACAACGGCGATTTTGCTTGTCAGCGCACTGCTCTTTCAGGGCATGAGTTGCCAAACCCGCTACGTTGAGGTGCCGGTTCTGGGCTCTGCAGAAGCCCCGTTCATCGTTAATTCAGCAGATGGATTTTTCAAACAGACAGGTGCGGTGGATGCCACCCCAGTGATCGAACGAATCAAGAAGGATAACAATTTTGAAGAGATCCTGGGCATTCACCTGCAGGGCGTCAGTTACACGATCACCAACCTGTCTGCGGCCAACAGCACGGTTGTGAACGGCACGGTCGATGTCACCGCCGATCCCGCCAAACCGTATCAGGGTTTGATCAGGGTGCAAAATTTAAAGCTGGCGGACGTGGCGGATCAGCCGCAAGTGCAGGCGTTGCTGCAGCCGGGCGTGCTTGAAATAGATAAAGCCATCTCGCCCATTGTTGGCGGCAACAACCGCATCTCTTTTCAGGTGGTAGGGCAGGGAACGCCGGCGCCGCCGCCCAATTTGCGCTTTCATTTTGTGATCAAGGTGAGCCTGATCGTGGTGGGCAAAGTAAAGGTCAGTGTACCGGTGATGTAGGAGTATTCTGCTTGAAAGGGCAGCGACCTGCCGTGAAATGAGGCTTGCAAAATAGGGTGAATTATCGTACATTAATCCGATTGAACTGGCGCCCGTAGCTCAATTGGATAGAGCTTCTGACTTCGGATCAGAAGGTTGGGGGTTCGAGCCCCTCCGGGCGCGCAAAGGCCTGCTGAATCAGTGGGCTTTTTTTGTTGGTTGTTCTGACATGGCTCAGTGAGACGGAGGATAAGGAGATGCCGAAATACGAGTTTCACATTTTTATCTGCACCAATGAGAGGGCAGCGGACGATCCTCGCGGTTGCTGCAGTGCCCGGGGCGGCAAGCAGGTTCTGGCGCAGTTCAAGCAGCGACTGGATGAGCTGGGCCTTAAAAAGCGTGCACGCGCCAATTCAGCCGGCTGCATGAACGCCTGTGCAAAAGGCCCCAGTGTGGTCATTTACCCGCAGGGCATATGGTACGGCCGGGTGAACGAAAACGATGTCGAGGAAATAATACAGGAGCACCTGCTAAGGGGACAGGTTGTAACTCGCCTTCTCATGGATATCTAGTCCCACAGCGATCTATCCACAAACGATCCACACCCCGGCCTGAGCGGGGTGCCCCCCTAACCATCCTGATTAAGGCAAATTACACGCGACGATTTGCGATGAGCAGTGTGCCTGGATCCAGGCGCAGCCTGAGCTTGTCTGGAACAGAGGCGGCATGATCTTTCAGCAAACTGAAATCGATGTGGTCCGGCTGGGCTGACAATTCGATGATAACGGTAAAATACTCGTTAAACGGTTTGATGAAATCCGCCGCGGTGGTGCCGTCTGCCGGCAGTGTAGCGGAAAACCAGATTTCAGCCTGATACTGCTGAGCCAGTTGCTGCCACTTGCTCAGGTCAGAGGGCTGCGCAAGGCAGTAGCCGTCCACAATGATGATTTGCGGATTAAAGCCGCCCTCTTTGATATAGACGTTGAGTTTTTTCTCGATGTGATCCAGGGTCACGTCCGGTTGTTTGAAATGGATGATGAGCCGGTGGTGGAGTGAATCCTCGAAAATGTCGGAGGCGTTTTCCAGCTTGTAGGCAGCGGCCACCTCCTCATAGACCTGATGATACCAGTTGGCGATGTGGTGCGGATCATCGGCGAACGAGATATGCAGCGCTTTTTCGCCGCGCAGCAGGTGGTCCGTGGCAAAATGGACAAGGCAGGCGGTTTTTCCCACCCCCTTTTTGGCTATAAAAACGCCCAGATTTCCTTTACCCAGACCACCGTGAATGGTCTGTTCCAGGATACGAATCGGGCTGCGCTTGATGAGTTCATGTTTGATCATGCGTTGATCCTTGTCAAATGGTCCGTGTTGCCTATGGACAAATATACAAAAGAGTTTGAAAAAAGCAAGGGTTCAAAGTACGAGCTATTTTTGCTGTTTCTGTTTTTCCAGATAGGTTTTTTTAAGATTTTCCGCAATGGAATCCGGCACCTTGGCATAGCGGGAAAATTCCATGGTAAATTCGGCTTTGCCCTGGGTCGCGGAACGAAGCACCGTCGAATAGCCGAACATCTCGCTCAAGGGCACTTCGGCTTCGATGGCGGTAAATACCTTGTCCTCTGTGGCGCTGAGGATCATGCCTCGGCGCTGATTGATGGTGCCTAACACCTGTCCCTGATATTCCGGCGGTGTTTCCACACCGACGCGCATGATAGGCTCCAGGATGATGGGCTTGCATTTGCCGTAGGTATCACGGAATGCGCCAAAGGCCGCCTGCTGAAAAGCATTATCCGACGAATCCACCGGATGATAATTGCCGTCGTTGAGGGTGACGCGGACGCCGACGATGGGAAAGCCTACCAGCGGTCCTTTTTGCAGCGCCTGGACAAAGCCTTTTTCACAGGAGGGGATGTATTCGTTGGGAATGACGCCGCCCTTGATGTCGTCGACAAATTCGAAGTCGCCCTGATGAAACGGCTCGATGAGGCCGCAGACGCGGCCGTATTGCCCGGCGCCACCGGTTTGCTTTTTATGGGTATAATCAAAGGTCGATTTTTGGGAAATGCTTTCGCGATACGCCACCTGCGGCGCACCGGTCTCCAGGGTCACGTTGTATTCCCGACGCATGCGTTCGATATAGATATCGAGATGAAGCTCGCCCATGCCTTTGATGATGGTGTCGTTCGTTTCCGGATCCACATAGGTCTGAAACGTGGGATCTTCCTTGACAAAGCGGTTGAGCGCTTTGGCCATGTTTTCGCCGGACTTGTTGTCCGCCGCTTTGACGGAGAGAGAGATGACCGGCGTGGGCACATACATCGATGACATGGAATAGTTGACATCGCTGCAGGTAAAGGTGTCACCAGAGGCGCAGTCGATGCCGAACATGGCGACGATATCGCCCGCTTCCGCAAAGGTGATGTCTTCCATTTCGTCCGCGTGCATGCGGATCAGGCGGCCGACGCGGACTTTTCTTTGGCTGCGCCGGTTATAGATTTCATCGCCTTTATCGATACGGCCCTGATACATGCGCACATAGGTGAGCTGACCGAAACGGGTGTCATCCAGCTTGAACGCCAGCAGCACCGCCGGTTTGGTCGGGTCGGATTGCAGCATCACTTCGGCGTTGTCCTGATCCAGATCGAACGCCTTGTTTTGCACTTCAGTGGGTGCCGGCAGATAGGCGAGCACCGCATTCAGCAGCAGCTGCACGCCCTTGTTTTTAAAGGCAGAGCCTATAAACACCGGAATGAGCTCCAGGCTCAGGGTCCCGTGCCGGACGGCTGAGTAAATCAGATCTTCTGTGACGCGGTCTTCCAGGTAAGCCTCGGCCAGGGCGTCGCTGTAGAGGGACACTCGATCCAGCATGAGATCGCGTTTTTCCAGCGCAGCCGCTTTCATATGTTCCGGGATCTCTTCAAGGCGTATGTTTTCGCCATTGGCGCCGTCGAAATAATGCGCCTTCATGGTGATGAGATCGATGATGCCTTCAAAATTGTTCTCCAAACCGATCGGCAGCTGCATGAGTACGGCGTTATGATTAAGCTTGTCGCGCAGCTGTTCAGTCACCCGTTCTGGATTGGCGCCCATGCGATCGCACTTGTTGATAAACGCGATGCGCGGCACTTTGTAGCGCGTCATCTGCCGGTCCACGGTGATGGTTTGCGATTGCACGCCGCCCACGGCGCACAAAACCAGGATGGCGCCATCGAGAACGCGCAGAGAGCGTTCGACTTCAATGGTAAAATCCACGTGGCCCGGCGTGTCGATGATGTTGATGGAGTGATTTTTCCAGGTCACGTTGGTGGAAGCGGATTGGATGGTGATGCCACGTTCCCGCTCCAGATCCATAGAGTCCATGGTGGCGCCGTGACCGTCCTTGCCGCGGACTTCATGGATGGCGTGGATTTTTTGGGTGTAATACAAAACCCGTTCTGTCAGGGTTGTTTTGCCCGAATCGATGTGTGCGCTGATGCCGATGTTGCGCATTTTTGAGAGATCAATAGCCATACGTTTTCCAAGGTTAATAGAATTAACGATTAAAAGCAAAGAATATAATATAAGTATTTTCAGGCTTAAACGCCAGAGTTATTATATTTTTTTTAATACAGGCATGTAATTTGCTGGCCGGGCAAAGGGCTGGTGCGGCGACGGTCAGAGCAGGGTGATGTCTGCGGTGTTCTGCATGGCGCCAAGGATGTCCTGCCAGATCTCTTGTTCAACTTCGAGATGGCGGTACGAGTCACAGAGATAGCGGCCGGTTAAAATAATCCGGCCTTCGCGAACGGCGATGAGCACGTCGGCGCCGGCCTCTTCGTCGCTTTCGTTGGCGCTGCTGCTGTGGTGCAGCAGAATCTGCAAAAGAATCTCGCGGCCGGATTTCCAGTCGCTGTCAAGCCGCAGAGCGAGTGTCACTTCATACCACAAAACGTGCGATCCGCGCGTATAGTTGATCACCGGTTGTGTCAACACCAGGCTGTTGGGTATTCTCACCACCCGATGGCCCTGCGGCTCGGTGTGCAATTTTTCCTCCATCTCGATGATGGTGATGTAGATGATGCCGGTTTCCACCACCTCGCCGAAATGGGCGCCTATCTTTATGCGATCACCGATGCTGAACAGCTGCCGCCAGGCGATCACGCTCCAGGAGGCGATGTTGAGAATCAACTCCTTGAGTGAAACGACCAGCGCGGCCACCACCAGCGTCAACACCATAAGCAGGGACTGAAATCCTTCCAGCCAGAGGCGCCCGATCAGCACCACGCCGAGAATAAAGGCGGTGTAGCCGACGATCTGGCGGGCAACATGTTGAGTTCGGTTTGTTTTGATTCTTTGGAAAAGAAGTCGCAAGAGGATGGCGCGCAGCAGCCAGATCAGCAGGACAAGGATGATGCTGCTGATGAGCTTGACTTCGGTTTCAATGATCAAGGTGTTGATGGTTTCCAGAATGGAAGGATTGTTCATGGTGTTCTCTTTTCAGTGCTGTGAGCATCAGCAGCGATGTGCAAACGAACGTCAGGCGGCAGACTCGGTTTGAAATGGCGCAGATGCCGCTTGAGAGTATCAACCTCTTCGGGACGGGTAGCATAAAAACTGACTACCGGCTGGTCGGCTGTCATTTTGCGTCGCCCCAGAAAGAGCTTGCCGACGCAGGTCCACGTTTCCGGCAGGAGCGGAAAATAGACCTCATAGATCATGGCCAGGCGGACGTTGTGGCGGCGCGCCAGGCTGTCCATCCAGCTGCTGCTGCGATGCTGGCGCCGTACCTGCAGCACCTGCGGCGACGCCAGCCCCCAGAGGTCCAGAATGTAATTGGGATTGCCAAAGGCCACCCAGCCCAGGTCGTTGACGGCTACCGGCGCCGGCCACTCCTGCTTTACAAACCGTGCCATCTGCCGTTGCTGCTGATACATGTTGTTGCAGCCAAGCGGGGTATACAACAGATTTATTATATACGGCAGGAATATAACAAAAATAACGCTAACGATCAACCATCGATTTAGCCGCTGCAGATGGTGCTGATAGGCGGCGGCAAGAATGAAGAGCAGGAAAGCAAGGATATAGATCTCGTAACGGTCCCACCAGCCGAAGCGGCCGAGTATCAGATGGCCGCAGGCGGCCATCACCGTGAGCAGCGGCAGAGCGCGGCGTCTGCTTGAAAAGGCGTGAACAAGTAAAAGTACGATCGCGGCCATAAGCACCAGGGCCTGCCGGTGATTGAGGTTGAGCATGAGGTTGGCGATCGGGGAAGCGCTGCCGCCAAACACGCTTACGGATTTAGCCATAACCGAACTGGGAAACCAGGCCAGTCCCAGCGAATGTAAATAAAGAGAGAAAAGACCGAGAGGGAGCACGGTGAGAATCGACAGCACGATGAAGGCGCGATAACGGCGCTGTATCAGCAGCCAGAGCAGAGCGATGGCGGACAGCCCGGCATTTTCGTACCGCAGCAGTGGTCCGACCACGACCGCGAGAAAAAAAAGTGCGCCCGGTTCGTGACCGTCGTCGCTGCGCAGCAGTGCGAGCGCGATGGCCAACGTCATCACGAGTTGCCAGAGATGCTCCATGCCGGTGAACGAGAGGCCGACCAGGTTCAGGCAAAAAATCATCAGCAGGTTGGCGGCAAGCGCCGGCGTGGTTGATGTGCGGGCGGAAAAAAAAGAGTTCCAGAACCGGCCGGTCATGGCGAGCACGACCAGGCCGGCGAGCACGTTCAGAAGCAATGGCAGCCAGCTGAACCAGCTCTGGCCGGCAAAGGGCGCCAGCAAAAACGGCCAGAGGATGCTGGATGAGGGTGCTGCGGCTTCGCCGCTGTTGATGCCATAATGTCCCTGATGAATGCGCTCGGCCAGGGCGAGATGAATATAGGCATCGTCCAGCGAGTAGCTGAATTCCTGGTGATTGAGATGGAGAATGACAGCGAGTTCGAGCAGGATCAGCAGCAGAAAAAGGGCGGCCGGGATCCACAGGGAACGGTCTGCAAAAAGCCGCTTTGCCGAGGCGAGCAGCGGTTTCTTCATGGCCGGCTAAAAAGTTGCCGGCAGCGCCATAGATAAATCGTCGCCCAAACCGCCACCAGGGCAAAGGGGGTGAACAGCCAGGCGCCCGGACTGATGGCGCCGCTGTAGAGATCTCGCACCCAAATGACGGTCATAGAGTACAGCCAGAGGATGTTGGCGAACTGGCTGCACAGCCAGCCGCAGAAGGTCAGGCGTCGCAGGCCGATCACACTGGCAATGAGCAAGGGTACGGCCCAGATCAAATCTCCCACCAGGAAGCCGAAGGTGGCGCTTGCAGCAATGGCCAACGCGGGATCAGTGATCGGCCGGGCAAACAGGCGAAAATAGACCAGGATCCAAAACAGCAGGGTGATGACGGCAGCGATGGAATTGATGATGATAAGAACCGTTACGCCTCTGGGGCGGGTCGCAGTCGTAGTCATGTTCATTCTCTCTGTTATAGCCGGATGCAATAAGGTATCAGAACCGTGCCGTTATCGCAAAATACGCAACGTGGACTGGGTGTTGAATGGCAACGGCACGGTGCCGTGCTGTGTCGTCAACTCGGCGGTGCCTTGCAGGGAAGCGGCGATGGATTGACCGCTCAGCGCCGAGTAGATCGAACCGAGAACGCCGGCCGAGCTGATCGAGATCGGCAACTCGATAACGCCGTCGCCTTTAGCCGGCACATCGATCAGCTTGCCGGTGATGCCGCTGGCGAACGGTTTGCCGGCCAGGTCCAGCTTGTAATCCAGTTTGCCCACGTTGAAACCAAAAATGTTGGGATTTTTCAAACCGACGAGGAGTTTCAGGTCAGCGCCGGAGAGGGATAGTTTTTGCATCTTTACGTTCTTGAGAGACAATTGCGGCAGGCGCACGTTGGGCAGATGGCCGGATTTGCTGAAAGGAATCTTGAAAGCCGCCAATAGTCCGGCAGGAATAATAGTGCCGGAAAAACTGTAGGCCAGGGTGTCCAGATCCTTTTTTTCGCTGATCAGTTGATAGACGTCGGCGAATTTGATGGTGAGCGGAAAATGCATTTCGCTGATCTGTTGTCCGGCCAGGGCAAGGCCGCGGGTGTCGCGACCGGACAGCAGCTGCTTGTTTTCGATGGTAAAGGCATAATCAAAACCGCTCAGACTCAGGCCAAAGGGGTTGGGATTGTTCACCTGAAAAACGATATCGAGTCCCAATTTTTCAAAATCCACGCTGGCGAGTTTGACGGTATCGATGCGAATCGAGGGCGGTTGAATGATCTTTTCCATGCCGGCACAAGAGAACAGCACCAGTGCGGCGGCAAGAAGCGGATACAGCAGTTTTTTAGCCATTAGCAACTCCTCAATTTCAATAGCCGCTGTTCGGGGCGGCTGCGGCCTGGGTTACGATGGTGATGCCGGCGCTGGCGCCGATGCGGTTGGCGCCGGCCAGGATCATGGCGCCGGCACTCTGATAATCACGAATGCCGCCCGAGGCTTTCACCCCCATCTGCTCGCCGACCACGCGGCGCATGAGTTGAATGTCCGCCGTAGTGGCGCCGGCGGAACTGAAACCGGTGGAGGTTTTGACAAAATGAGCACCGGCTTCCCGAGCCAGCACACAGGCGGCGATTTTTTCCTCCTCCGTCAACAGGCAGGTCTCGATGATCACCTTGACCAGGGCCGGTTTGCTGGCGTCGACGACGCGGAGGATATCATCCCGAACTCCGGTGAGATCGTCGCTCTTGAGGCGGCCGATGTTCATCACCATGTCGATTTCAGCAGCGCCATCCTGCACAGCCCGTTTGGCTTCTTCCACTTTCAAACAGGTGCGATTTGCTCCCAGCGGAAAGCCGACGACACTGCAGACCTTTACGGCGCTGCCGGCCAGGATTTCGGCGCAGGTTTTTACCCAGTAGGGATTGACGCAGACCGAGTAGAACTGGTACTGTCGGGCTTCGTGGCAGAGCTGAAGGATCTGTTCCCGGTTGGCATCCGGCCGCAGCAGAGTGTGGTCGATCATGCGCGCCAGGGTTTGGGGCGTTAGGTTCATAGGCATTGTCACTTCGCAATATACCGTTTCGATTATTTTTTCCAGACAATTGGCATTCATACATCCTGCCTCAGGGTGTGAGGGCTTGCACCTCTTTTTTCAGCGCGTCGACCAGTTTCTGTGCTTCGGACCGGCTTGGTGCTTCGGCCATGACGCGGATGATCGGCTCGGTGTTGGAGGCGCGCACGTGCACCCAGGCGTTGGCGTGGAGGAGTTTCAAGCCGTCGGTGTGGTCGACGTCGTCCTGGGCGTGCTGTTCGTCCAGCCGGGCTACGATCGCTTTGGCGTCGACGCCGAACGGCAACGAGATCTTGTCCTTCACCATGGCATACTGGGGCAAGCCGGCATGCACCTGCGAAACCGGCGCTTGAGAACGCGCCAACAGCTGCAGCACCAGGGCAATGCCCACCATGGCGTCGCGACCCAGGTGAAGCGGCGGATACATGACGCCGCCGTTGCCCTCGCCGGCCATAACCGCTTTGATGGCAGCGGCCTTCATGGCGACGTGGATTTCCCCCACCGGCGTGCGGTGCACGCGGCTGTTGTTGGCGGCGGCGATATCGTCCAGGGCGCGAGTGGTGGAAGCGTTGGTGACGACATCCCCGGGTGTTTGCGACAGCACAAAGGCGGTGGCCATGGTCAGCGTGTACTCTTCACCCAGCGGCAGCCCTTTTTCCGATACCAGCGCCAGGCGATCAACGTCCGGATCCACAGCAACGCCCAGGTCCGCTTTGTGTTTGACCACCGCTTCGCTCAATTCCGTGAGATGTTCCGGAATCGGCTCCGGACTGCGCGGGAAAAATCCGGTGGGCTCGGGGTGCAAAAAGATCACCTCACAATTTAGATGGCTAAACAGCTGCGGCAGTATAGTACCTCCGGCGCCGTTACAGCAATCGGCGACGATTTTAAACCGGCGTTTGCGGATGGCCTCCAGGTCGAGAATGGGCAGGCGATAGATGGCCTGCAGATGGTCGTCGATCGCGGTGGTGCAGGGGATGATTTTACCCATCTTGTCCCAGGGGGCGAAGCGATACTCTTCATTTTTCACCCGCTGCAGAATTTGCGCACCGGCCTCCGGCGAGAGAAACAGCCCTTCCGGCGACAGGAGCTTTAGCGCGTTCCATTCGCGCGGATTGTGGCTGGCGGTGATGATGATACCGCCGACGTGTTCGTGCTTTTCCGTCGCTATCTGTGTGGTGGGAGTGGGCGCAATGCCGATGTCAATGACATCGCAGCCGACCGAAATCAGTCCGGACCAGACCGCGTATTTAACCATGTCACCGGTGGCGCGGGAGTCGCGGCCGACCACTACCGGGCCGGGCCCGAAGGTGCTGCCATAAGCCTGGGCAAATTTAACAGCCACATCCGGCGTCAAGCCGTCGCCGACAATCCCGCGTACGCCGGATACGGAAATCATGAGGTTTTTCAGAGCGGTCATGCATTCCCCTTTTTGAATAGACCGGCAAGCGACTGAAGAAAGGAAGGCGGCTGGGCTGCCACCGTGGTCGTGGCCGGTTTATGAATGGTGTTGAGTGCCTGGCGTCGATGCAGTGCTTCCAGTCTCATTTGATCTTTGGCATTATCATTGACATCGATGGTGATCTGGTCGATCATGTGATCTGTGCCGCCGGCGTGCCGGACCACTTTATAGATGGGATCCCAGACGCGGCCGATGCGGTACCGTTCTGCGCATTTGTTGACCAGCTCATAGTCTTCACCATAGTTGCGGGAAAAGGGCGCATCGTTCATGCCGAACCAGCCCAGTTCCTGCAGAACCTTGAGTTTGATGGAGCGGGGCGCGCCGGCGCCGTTGATGCGCAGCAGATTGTTGCGGCCGTTCTCTTCGGTCCATTCGTCGTGGGTCACCACGAAAGGTTTGTCGTTCAGCAACACCGGCGCCACGCGGCCGTTGGCTTTTTTCTCAAACACCTGATAGGAACCGATCACCATGCCGATGCGATCGTCCTGTTCATATACGCGTAATATTTTTTCCACCGCGTCCGGGAAGAGCAGATCATCGGAATCCAGTTGAATGTAATACTTGGCTTTTGAGCTCATCAAGGCGTCGTTGAAACACAAGCCGAGCACGTTCATATCGTGCACGATGAGCCGCACCGGCGGTTTGTCGGCGGAATACTTTTTCCCGCCCGGCAGGTAGCGCTGCACGGCTTTGACCGTAGGATCCTTGTCGCCGCCGTTACAAACCACCGCACACTCGATGTTTTGCACAGTCTGCGCCTGCACCGAATCGATCGCCGCGGTGATGAACTCGGGGCGATTGAAAACCGGAATCACTACGCTGGCCACGCAACCGCCGAACCCAGCCTCTTCGCCGGCGCTATAGGAAACGGAGCGATAATTTTGCTCCGGCGCCAGATAGGCGTTGATCCGTTTCAGATGAGCGGTGACCATCGCTTCCAGCTCCAGCTGCACCTCTTTGCCCGCTTTGAGATAGTCAAACACATCCAGCCCCCTGGCGGCGGCGTGCACCAGGTACGGTACGCCGTTAAAGCGATTGGAGACATGGACCAGGTGGCCGGCGGCAAAGGCTTTCAGGCGCAGGTCGTACAGCGGTTTGAATCGATACTGTTCGTCGCAAAAACCGACGGACTGCAGGAACGACCGGCGGAACAGCAGGCAATAGCCCATGTCCCAGGAGTCCATCAAACGGCCCGGATGCCATTCCAGCAGTTTGCGCGATTTCAGAGTTTTGTTGTCCAGGAGATCATAGTCGGTGTACAACAGCGGACACTGGGGATGGCGCAGCATGATCAGATTGTAAAAGCGCACGGCCGACTTTTTGAACTCGATGGTATGGCTTTCGTTCTGGCAGAGCAGAACCCATTCGCCGCGAGCGCTGCGCAGCGCCTTGTTGAGCGAGGCGGATGGCGACTCCAGGTCGATTTGTACATGCTGCACGCGGTCGGACAAGGCGGCTTCATGAATGACCGGCTTTTCGGGTCCATAGATGATCACCTCGAAATCCTGATCGTTCTGAGCGGCGAGGGACGCTAGGGTTTTGGCAAAACCGCGTTTATCGGTCTTGCGGTGATAACACAAAATGATCGACAGGTTGGCCATCATCAGCTCCTTTCGCATTCGCTTCTATACTCCTCTTCGTATCAATATACGCATTACAACGAGTCTGATCAATGGTTTTAATCAGACGTCGCCGGCGGAATAGCTTGCAAGTCACTTGAGCAAATCGTATATTTTACCATGACGATGGATAATGTGCTCGCCATCATTTTAGGGGGAGGAAGAGGCACGCGACTGTACCCGCTGACCAAAGTGCGGGCCAAGCCGGCGGTGCCGTTGGCCGGAAAATATCGGCTGATCGATATACCACTCAGCAATTGCATGCATTCCGGCATTCAAAAGATCTATGTCCTTACCCAGTTCAATTCCGCTTCGTTGAACCGCCACATCTCCCAGACCTACCATTTTTCCCCGTTTTCCGAGGGATTTGTAGAAGTGCTGGCGGCCCAGCAGACGCCGGATCGCTCCGATTGGTTTCAGGGCACCGCCGACGCGGTGCGGCAGTATCTGCTCACCCTGCAGGAGCAAAAGGTCAGCGATTTTGTCATTCTCTCCGGCGATCATCTCTACCGCATGGACTACCGGGCGTTTGTAGAATATCACCGCCAGACCGATGCGGATATCACCATTTCTGTCATTCCGGTGGAAGAACGAAACGCTTCCGAATTCGGCATCGTGCGCAGCCGGCCGGACGGTCAGGTGACCGATTTCCGCGAGAAACCCAAAGGTTCGGTTTTGCGCGAGATGAAAACCGACACCCGGCATCTGGGTCTGGACGAAGCGACGGCCGAGCGCAAACCCTACATCGCGTCCATGGGTATCTATGTGTTCAAAAAGCAGGCGCTCATCAAACTGTTGACCGAACAGCTGGCGTTTACCGATTTCAGCAAAGAGTTGATCCCCGCGGCCGTGGGTCGGTATCACATCCATTCCTACCTGTTCAACGGCTACTGGGAGGATATCGGCACCATTGAAGCGTTTTATAACGCCAACATGCAGTTGATAAAGCAGCCGCACCCGGTGTTTGATTTTTATGAGACGCGTGCGCCCATTTTTACCCGGCCGCGCTTTCTTCCCCCCACGATTGTCCATAACAGCCGCATTGTCGATTCCATGATCTGTGACGGCTGCATGCTGCAGCGCGGAGAGATCAATCGCTGCATCGTCGGCATTCGCAGCCGCATCCGTGCCGGCGTCGTCGCAGAACACTCGCTGTTGATGGGGGCAGACTATTTTCAGTCACCGGAAGAGATTGAAAACGACCTGGCTTCCGGATTGCCGCCGGTCGGTATCGGCGAAGGCACCATCATACAGCGGGCGATCATCGATAAAAACGCCCGCATCGGCCGAGGCGTCAAAATCATCAATGCGAATCAGGTCCATGAAGAGGAGCGAGAAGGTGACGGCTATTGGATCCGGAGCGGCATTGTGGTGGTGACCAAGGGTGCCGTGATCCGGGATGGCACCGTCATCTGAGATTCCCGGCTCGGCAGCACCCCGGCTCCCGTGTTTTGTTTATACCTCTCCCTGCACCTGGAAAATCCCGCCATCCAGATATTTACCCCAAACGGTTTCAAACCAGGAGAGTTCATCCGGCAACGGTCGGCGCGGCTTCCATTCGGAATGAAAGCGGCCGTCGGCCTCCAGTCGGGTTTCCAGCACCCATTCCCGCAGTTCGGTCATTTCCGGCTTGTAGCGCCAGGCATTACCCAGGAGCTCCAGAACCGGCTGGCCGTTCGGGTCCATGACCATGTACGAGCCCCGGCTGCCGCCGCCGCGCTCCAGGTAGGCCCGGATGGCCTCCAGATAGGCGGCATGCGCCAGCACCAGATGACGGTTCTGCAGGGCGATGGGGATCTCCTGACGATTGGCAATTTTTTGCTGCGAAACGGTGCCGCATTGAGCATAGGCTTCAGCCAAGGCCGGTTGAATGGCCTTGGGATCGCGGATGTGGGCGCCGAACTGGGTCATGCGCGTCTGCAACTGATCGCGGAACTGTTTCACTGTGCTGATGCCGGCGGACTCACGGCTCCAGGTCTGGAGCAGACTCAGGAGCTCTTGGCCGCGGCGAACCGCTGTTTTGCTAAAATCGTTTTGCTGCGCCTGCAGCTGAACGTGGGCGATATGTTGGGCAGCGCGCAGGGAGCCTACCTGTCCCGAGTTCAGGGCCGAGCCGCCGGGACGATAGACGCCATGGCTGCCGTTCACTTCGCCGATGGCATAGAGGCCGTGAATACTGGTTTCCCACCACAAGTTGCCGGCCAGGCCGCCGTTGTTATGCTGGCTGCAGACGGCAACCTCCAGAGGTTCCTTCCAGATGTCGATGCCATTCTTTTTGTACAGTTCGATGGCCAGGGGATTCATTTTGTGCAAGCGTTCGATGGGGGTGCCAAAGAGCGCTTCGGAATTTTTCAAATAGGTGTACGCTTCGGGCTCCAGTTGTTCGAACGCGAATGGGCCGATGCGGTCGTCGCCACGGGGATTTTCCCTAAAGTCCATATACACGCGCCGGTCCTTGACCACGGTTTCGATATATACCAGCACGTCCACGAGCGAGGAGCCATAGTTGGGAATTTTGCGCGGATCGAACGGCCACTGATAGCCTTTGAGAAAGACATCCGTGGCCAGTTTGCCCATGTTGGGAAAATAGGGATTGAGGAACTCTTGTTCGTCGTTGCCGCTGGCATCGGTGCTGATATACCTGGGGATGACCTGCTGATAGGTGCCGGAGACGTTCCAGCGGAAGCCGATGGAGGCCAGGCCGTATTGCGATTCGGTCAGGTTGCGGGCGAGGGCACCGGCCTCCAGCGCCAGACCGATGGCGCCGGTGTGGCATTCCGGATAGACTGAGGTTTTGTACAAGCCACCGGGCCCGCCGACGCCAAAGACGACGTTGCAGGCTTTGATGAAACAGAGTCCGAAGGTCGGGCTGTCCAGAGCGGTTTTATCCAGAGCGATCACGCCGGCCGCCTGGCCGTCCTCCACCAGCAGGCTGACCACATCGTGGTTGTCCAGGATGGGAATGGCTTTGGCCTGCACCTCTTTCAACAGGCACTGCACCATTTGGTTAGACGTCCACGGACCGGCGGAGGTGGCGCGCTGACGCGGGTCGTGATCGGTTTTATAGCCCACATAGCCGCCCAGGCTGTTGTGGGGAAACTTGACGCCGATGTGGGCAAGATGGAAAAATTCCTGCGCCGACATGGTGGCTTCGATCAGGGCGAGGTCGCCGTGCATGGCACCGCCGTCAAAGAGAGATTTCGCCATCTCGTACGGTGAATCCGGTTCCTGGCCGGAGAGAGAGAGCTTATAATAAGTCTGTTTGTCAGAACCGGTGTTGTTGGAGGTGCCGCCCCCCACTTTTTCAGTGACTATCACCATATCGCGGTGACCGTAATCATAGAGATGGTCGGCACAGTTCAACGACGCTGCACCGGTGCCGATGATCACGGTGTCAACTTCATAGAGCGGAAACGCGAGGGCGTCGATAACGAGTTCAGCTTTTTTCACATGCAACTCCAAGTGTCAAATTCAACATTACAGACGACGAAGGTGAAAACCGCCATCCACATTAATGACCTGGCCTGTGGTATAGTCGACATACCCGGAGGCGATACCGACCACGGCTGCGGCGATGTCCTCCGGCCTGCCCCAGCGTTTGATCGGCAGCAAGCCGTTTTCGATCAGCGTGTCATATTTTTCCTTGACCGTGCTCGTCATATCCGTGGCAATGATGCCGGGACGAATTTCATACACGCCGATGCCGAACTCGGAGAGGCGGTCGGCATACAATTGGGTCATCATGCTGATGCCGGCCTTGGACAGGCAGTACTCGCCCCGTCCCGGGGAAGAGGTATAGGCGGAAATGGAGGAGATGTTGACGATCCGATACATTCGATCCGGGTTATGTTTCTTCTGATCGATCATCCAGGCGGCCACAGCCTGGGTGAGAAAGTACGGGCCTTTCAGATTGATAGTCATGACGCGGTCAAAACTTTCCTCGGTCGCCTCCAGAATGTCCAGGCGCACCTTGGGGGCGACGCCGGCATTGTTGACCAGCAGATCCAGACGGCCAAAGCAGGTTTTGATTTCATGCAGCAGACGATGCCGATCGCTGGCGCTGGCAATGTCCGCCTGGACATAAATGGCGTCTGCGCCCAGCTTGCGCAGGCTAAAGAGCATATCTTCGGCTTCACCGTGGACGTCGTCGATGACCAGATCAAAGCCATGTTGAGCCAGTTGTTCAGCAATGCCACGACCGATGCCGCGGGCACTGCCCGTAACCAGAGCTACAGGTTTTTCCATACGTACGTGCCTTATAAAGTTCATCTTGTTGATCTCTGCCGTGAGCGATTTCTGCCTCTGGCGAAGGTTGGTACCGGAGCACCAACGGCAACATCTGTTTCTTTCCCACTGATACGAGCAACCTTTGCAGGCGGAATCACTCACGTAATCACTAAATATAGCGCACGTCAAGGTAGCGTTCAAGCCTTTTTCTCAGTTGACTTTGGAGAAAAATTTACTATCTTATCACGGGAGGGAGGCCCTTCCGACGGATTGGTTGTGAACGTGCAGAGAGCTATATGATACAATCCCATTGGCCAGACGATCTGCGTCATTTTGTGACGAATCTGAAAAAGAACCTGGGTGGATTGTTCACCCCTTCCCGGGAGATCTACATCGCCCGGGCGCCGGCGCGGCTGGATGTGATGGCCGGGCTGTCCGATTATGCCGGGGCGACGATTTTGCAGACTTGCCTTAAAGAGGGCACGATTGTCGCCGTGCAGAAGCGGATCGATCGCCGTTTTCTCGTGCGCAATTTGAACATGAATCGTGAACGGGTGTTGAATTTTGAGTTTCGTCTGGACGACCTTTTCGAAGGGGGCAAGCCGAAAAGCTATCAGGCCCTGCATCACCTCTGGGCCCAGGATAAATCCGCCTGGTTGAGCAATCTCTTTGGGGCGATACCGGTGCTGCTGCAGGAGGGTTTTGCCGGCAAATGGGAGACCGGCGCCAACGTGGCGGTGTACAGTTCCATCCCAGCTGATGCCGCTGTGGCCGCTTCAGCCGGTTTGCAGATTGCCCACCTGCTGGCCCTGAAATCGGCGTTCGGGCTTGCTCTTGACGGCTTTCAAATGGCACTCTGCGGTCAGACTCTGGAAAATCACATTGTCGGCCGGCCGGCCGGCATCACTCGTTATATCGCCGTGACCCATGGCCATAAAGATCGTACTATGGTGCTGCGCTGTCAACCCCACGAATTGTTGAATCAGCTGACCTTGCCCGCCGGCTTGCAGTGGGTTGGCATCAACAGCGGCCTTACCCTGGCGCAGAGAGACAGCCGCTATCGCGATGTCCGCATCGCCTCCTTTATGGGACGTAAAATGGTGTTTCAACAGGCGCTGAAAACTGAACCGGAGCTGCCGTTCGGCGGCTATCTGTGCAATGTTGAGCCGGAGGAGTGGGAGCACAAGTATCGTAAATCGGTGCTGGCAAAGATATCCGGGCAGACCTTCGTCGAACGCTTTCAGAGCCACGAAGATCCGGCGACCACGATCGACGATGCTAAACGGTATGCGCCCCGGCCGGTGACCGAGCATCACATCCTGGAGCAGCAGAGAAGCAACAGGCTGGTGGAGGTGTTGTCAAACAGTACGGCGACCGACCGGCAAGCTGCGGTGGCGGCAGGGCAGATTCTCTTAGAATCGCATCAGAGCATGAACGAACGCTGCGGTGTGAACTGCCGCGAAGTCGACCTGCTGGTCGATCTGATCAGATCGCAAGGGCCGGAAAAGGGCTTGTTCGGTGCGCGGGTCAGTGGCTGGGGCAGCGGCGGTACGGTTGTTGTTTTGGCTGCGGCCGGCAGTGAAGATCTGCTGCGCAATCTGGCCCGGCAATATCGCGATCGTACAGGCCAGGAGCCCTATCTCTTTTTCGGTTCTTCACAAGGCGCCCTGGAACTGGGCACGATACGGGTGGCATTCGACTAGATGAAAGAACATGTGCGCAAAGCGGTCATCACAGCAGCGGGAAAGGGCACTCGCCACTATCCGGCCACCAATGCGGTGCAAAAAGAGTTGTTTCCGCTGGTCGATCGCGACGGGGTGACCAAGCCGGTCATTCAGTTTGTCGTAGAAGAGGCCCTGGCGGCCGGCATTGAACAGATCTGCATCATCACCCAGCCTGGCGGTGAAAAAGCCTTTCAGGACCATTTTGCCGTGCTGTCCGCCGACTCGGCTCTGCGGCAAAAACCGTGGGCCGGAAAAGAGGCCGCCAAACTCGAGCAGATGCAGTCGGCCATCTCCTATGTGTTTCAGGAAAGCCAGGAAGGATTCGGCCACGCCGTAAATTGCGCCGCCGAATGGGTGGGCGACGAACCGTTTCTGCTCATGCTCGGTGATCACATCTATCTGGCAGAGCAGACCGGTGCCTGCTGCCGGCAGATGATACAGACCTATAACGAATACGGCCGCTCCGTGTTTGGCGTGCAACAGACTGCGATCGATCGCCTGCACCTCTTTGGGACCGTCAAGGGCGGCACCCTGCTGCAGGCGGATCCGGCTACCTATGCGGTGGCAGCGGTGTATGAAAAGCCGGACGCAGAAACGGCGCGACAGCGTTTGACGACGCCGGGGCTGGCGACAGACCAATTCCTGACCTTTTTCGGCCTTTATCTGTTTACCCCCGCTCTGTTCACCATACTGCAGGAGCACATTGAACAGAACAGACGGGAACGGGGTGAGATTCAATTGACCACGGCGCAGGCCGAGCTGGTGCAGCGGGCAGAAGCCGTGGCCGTAGAAGTAGCGGGCACCCGCTTGGATATGGGCACCCCGTTTGGTTATATTGAAACGCAACTGCTGCTGGCCATGAAGGGCACCCTGGCCGCTGAATTGGAGCGGCTCTTCGAATCGTCCTCCGCCTCCTGGGTGATGTGAGCCTTTTTGCACTGGCTGGCATAAAGTAACCGGGCCGAGCAACCCATGAATGTAAAAATTCGCTATATCGATGGATTGCGCCTGAAGCGTTCCATCGTCGCTTCCGCGCATCGCATCACCGAGATGCAGGAACAGCTGAATGCCATCAACGTTTTTCCTGTTGCGGACGCCGATACCGGCACCAACATGGCCGCCACCATGCGCGCCATCATCGAAAGCACCCAGGCCTGTCCGCAGGTGACCCTGGCCGGCGTCTGCCGCTGCATCGCCGATGGCGCCCTGCAGGGTGCGCGCGGCAATTCCGGTGCGATCCTGGCCCAGTTTTTTCAGGGCCTGGCCGAAGCCTGCAGCGACAAGGACCGTTTGACGGTGGAGGAGTTTGCCGCTGCGGTGCGTCTGGCAGTGGATCGGGCGCGCGAAGCGTTGTCCAATCCCCGCGAAGGCACCATTCTGACCGTCATGGAGGACTGGGCCAATTTTGTCTCAGCGCAGGCGGGCAAAGAGAGCGACTATGTGTTGCTGTTGCAGGATGCGCTGCAGCGGGCGCGCCTCTCGCTGGCCGAGACGCCGAAAAAATTAAAGGTTTTGAAAAAAGCGGGCGTGGTCGATGCCGGCGCCCAGGGCTTTGTCCATCTTTTGGAAGGATTGAGCGATTTTATCGATTCGGGCAAAGTGGCGGCGTTGAAAGCCGGCAGTCACCTGGCGGAACGCATTCGTCACTTTCATTTTCATAAGGTAAAAGAAGAGATCCGTTTTCGCTTCTGCACGGAATGTTTGCTGGAGGGCGAAGGCCTGCAGCGGCAGCAGCTGCAGGACAGCCTGTCCTCTTTCGGCGATTCCATCATCGTGGTCGGCAGCACGCGAAAAATGCGCGTGCATATCCACACCAACGAGCCCGAGGCTGTTTTTGCGCTGGCCGGCAAAATGGCGACGGTGCTGCAGACCAAGGTGGAGGACATGCTGGCGCAAAACGAAACGGCGCTGGCCAGGGAAGCCAAAGACGGTATCGCCCTGGTGACCGATTCCACCTGCGATTTGCCGGCAGACATGCTGCAGCAATTCAACGTGCACGTCGTGCCGGTGCAGGTCATGATCGGCGATAAAAATTACCAGGATCGCGTCGAGATCACCACCGAAGAGATCTATCGTGTGCTAAAAAGCAATTCCGCCCGTGTCAGCACCTCGCAGCCGCCGGTGGCCAGCTATCTTGACGTGTATGAGGCGGTGGCCGATCGATATGAGGCGGCAATTTCCATTCATCTGTCCGGCGGCCTTTCCGGCACCTTTGATGCGGCGCAAACAGCGGCCAAAACCATGGCGGATAAAATTCGACTGGAGCTGCTGGACTCTAAAACCGCTTCAGCCGGTTTGGGTCTGCTGGTCGCCGAAGCCGGCCGGTTGATTGAAAAAGGATTGAAACTGGACGACATCGTTCGTCTGCTCCGCCACTCGATTACACAGAGTCGGATTTTTATCAGCGTGCCGACCATGCGCTATCTGATGCGCAGCGGTCGCCTGACCAAAACACGGGGCTTGCTGGCCACGCTGTTGAACATCAAACCGGTGTTGATGCTCAATGAAGAGGGCAAGGTGACGGAAGCGGCCAAGGTGATCGGATTGCAACGGGTGTATGAAAAAACCGTAGAGCTGGCCGGTCGCTTTGCCGCCGGCGTACGCAACCCGCGCTTTCAGATTGCCCATGCGGTGACTATGGAGCGGGCATTATGGTGCAAGGAACGGTTGTTGTCGCAATTTCCAGGCGTGGATATCCCAATCGTGGACGCCTCTCCGGCGCTGGGTTTGCATACCGGCATCGGCAGCATCGCCGTAGCGGTGATGGGGGAACCGGAGAATAAAATCAGCTAACGTTAACGACAGGTTATCAAGATGATCACACTTTTGCTTGTCCTGGTCGCCGCCTATCTGTTGGGCTCGATACCGACCGCCATTATCGTCGGCAAGTTACTGCGCGGCATCGATATTCGCCAACACGGCAGTGGCAACGCCGGCGGCACCAATGTCTTTCGCGTTCTGGGATGGAAGCCCGGCGTATTCGTCATGCTGATCGACGTGTTTAAGGGGTTTGTGGCCACCTATTGGCTGCCACGGCTGGCGTTCGCCGCCACCACACTGGAGCCGCAGACCGTACAGTTGTTGTGCGGCATCGCCGCTATTGTCGGACATATCTGGACGGTTTTTGCCGGTTTTCGCGGCGGCAAGGGCGTCGGCACGGCCGCCGGTTTGCTGCTGGCGCTGTATCCGCTGGCTGTGCTGATCTGTCTGGCCGTGTTTGCCATCATGCTGTTTGCGACGCGCATTGTTTCCATCAGCTCCATAACTGCCGCGGTGGCGTTTCCGATTGTGTTGACGCTGTTCAAGTATTTAGGACACAGGCCGATCACGCCGCTGCTGTACTATTTTAGTTTTTTCGCTGCGCTGCTGATTATTTTTACCCACCGCAGCAACATCAAGCGGCTGCTGAACGGAACCGAAAACAAATTTGGCAAAAAGAAAACCTGATTATTGCAGGGCGGCTGAGGTGAGAGGGATGGGTGCATCATGAGCGAACAAATTCGACTGCTGTTTTTAGGAACCGGCGCCGCCATCCCCTCCTTGCACCGCCAGTTGCCCGCTCTGGCGATACAGCTGGACGGCGATTTGATTCTCTGCGATTGCAGCGAAGGCACCCAACTCCGGCTGATGCAGGCCGGCACCTCCGCCAGCCGGGTGCGGGCCATTTTCATCAGCCATCTTCATGGCGACCATATTTTCGGTCTGCCCGGACTGATCACCAGCCAGCATCTGCTCAATCGCACCGAACCGCTCTATCTGTATGGCCCGGTCGGTCTTGCCAAATTCATCCATGCCGTGAACGACATCACTGGACATAGAATTTCCTTTCCTGTCGTCATCCAAGAGTTTTCCGAACCACAGATACCCGTGCAGCCGTTGTCCGGCTATTCCTTCAGCGCCGCCCAGCTCCAGCACGGCCGAGTCTGCTATGGCTACCGCTTTGTCGAAGACGACAAACCGGGCTGCTTTGACGCTGAAAAAGCAGACGCATGGGGCTTGCCCAACAACCACGTGCGTGCGCGCCTCATTCAGGGCCAGGCGATCGAGTGGAACGGCCGCATCATCCAACCTGCAGAGTTGGTCGGCCCGAAACGACCAGGTCGTGTTATCACCTACTGCACCGATACCCGGCCCTGTGATGCCGGTGTGGCGTTGGCAGAGCATGCCACGGTGCTGGTGCATGAAAGCACCTTTGGGACGGACCAGACCGGGTTGGCGGCGGAGACAGGACACAGCACCAACCTGCAGGCGGCGGAAGTGGCCCGGCTGGCGCAAGCGCATCGACTTTTTCTTTACCATATCAGCGGCCGGCAGGGGCGGGAAGAGGAGCAGGTGATGTTACGGGAAGCACGGAGCATATTCCCGGAAACAGAGATAGCGCAAGAGTTGGTCTATTATCCTGTTCTGCGTCCGGAGGAATGAGAGATGCCGGCGCATGACAATGCAGCCAGGGTCGTGGTGGTCATGTCCATCGGCCTGGCGGCGATCTCGTTCTCTTCGGTGCTGATCAAGCTTTGCCAGGCGCCGGCGCTGGTCATTGCCAGCTACCGCCTGATCATAGCCGGTCTGTTTTATCAAGGTCTGGCCATGAGCCGCCGGACCATCACCTGGAAAGCTATTACGCCCCGGCAGTGGACCCTGGCTATAGGTTCGGGACTGTTTCTCAGTCTCCATTTTTGCACCTGGATCACCTCCCTGCAGTATACCTCGGTGGCCAGCTCGGTAGTGCTGGTGCAAACTGCGCCGGTGCTGGTGGCTATCGGCAGCCATTTTTTCTTTAAAGAAAGGGCAACCCTGGTGCTGGCCGCGGGCATCGCGCTCAGTCTGCTCGGCGGTTTCATCATCGGCTATTATGATTTTCTGGGCAGCCAATCTTCATTGCGCGGCAACCTGCTGGCGTTTATGGGCGCGGTAGGGGCCGCCGGCTACCTGTTGATCGGCCGCCGGTTGCGGGCAGAGTGGGATACGGTGATGTATGTGAGCCTGGTCTATTCCGTTGCCGCTCTGGCTACGTGGCTGGTCACGCTGGCCGGCGGGCAGGCGTTTTATCCCTATCCGGCGGTTACCTGGCTTCTATTCGTGCTCATTGCTTTTTTCCCACAAGTGATCGGGCACACAACTCTTAATTGGGCGTTGAAACATTTTTCTGCTACCACCGTTTCCATAATGACGCTGGCCGAACCCATCGGTGCTTCGATTCTCGCTTATCTGATCCTGCACGAACAGGTCGGCTGGATCAAGGTGCTGGGCGGCACGGTCATCCTGAGCGGCATTTTGCTGACGTTGCTGGCGGAAAAGAAACTGGAAGAGCGGCATGGGCAAAAATAATACAATAGCAGTGGTGGACCTGACGCGGAGCTACTGGGAAGCGTTACGCCGTTTGTGGCAGCAGGACGCCTGGCACTATGTCACCGAATACGACGGTCCGCCGGCAAGCGCTATCTATATCGTCGACCAAACGGTCAGGGAGCGCGATCGAATCGTCCAGCAGCTGCGGGAGAACGGTGCCCATATCGTGGTAGTGCTGGCGGACGGCGAGGAACCGGCCGCCCTGGCGGATGAGCAAACGGTTTATGTGGAGTCGCCTCCCCGCGCCTGGCGCCTGGCCGAAGCGGTGCATCAGATGACCAGCCGGCGGCACATGGCGCAAGAGATGCAGCAGTTGAAAGAGGAACTGGCGCATCGCAGCCAGGAGCTTTCCGAGCTCAACAAGATCGGCATCGCCTTGTCAGCCGAGCGCAATTCCAACGCCCTGCTGGAACTGATTTTGAATAAAGCCCGCGAGATCACATCGGCCGATGCCGGCAGTTTGTATCTGATCGAAAAAAAACCGGACCAGGCGAGCGCCGATGCGGATCCCTGGCTGGACAAACAGCTGCGCTTCAAGCTGGCACAGAACGATTCACTGGCCATCGATTATCAAGAGTTCGTGTTGCCCATTCAGCGCAAGAGCATGGCCGGCTATACGGTGGTGTCCGGCAAACCGCTGAACATCGCCGATGCCTACCACTTGCCGGAGGAGAGTGAATTCCAGCACAATCGCAGTTTTGACGATCGTACCGGTTATCACACTCAATCGGTGTTGTGCATTCCCATGAAAAGCCATGCCGGCGAATTGATCGGCGTGCTGCAGCTCATCAACCGTAAAAAAGAGGCCTCGGTCAAGCTGGACTTTGCTAATACTGTCAGCGAGCAGATCATCCCATTTGACGAGCGTTGTGTGGATCTGGCGTCCTCTCTGGCCAGCCAGGCCGCGGTTTCGATCGAGAACATGCGCCTGTATGAAGAGATCAAACGGTTGTTCGAGGGTTTTATTCTGGCGTCCGTGCACGCCATCGAACAACGCGATCCCACCACCTCCGGTCATTCGGAGCGCGTGGCGGTGCTGACGGTGGCGATGGCGGAGCACATCGATCGTCTCGATCAGGGCCGTTTCCGCCATGTGCGTTTCAGCCGCGACGATCTGCAGCAGATCAAGTACGCCTCCCTGCTCCACGATTTCGGCAAAATCGGCGTGCGCGAGCATGTGTTGGTCAAGGCGAAAAAGCTGTATCCGGAACAGCTGGAGCTGGTCAAACTGCGATTCCGCTATTTAAAAAAACTGCTGGAAGCGCGCTATTCAAGAGACAAATTGGCTGTGCTGCTCTCTGCGGCCGGCATCGGCAGCGACGGCCTGGAAGCGATCGAGCAGCGCCTGGTTGAAGAGATGGAAGAGCTGGATCGCTATCTTTCCTTCATTCTCGAAGCCAACGAACCCAGGATCCTGCCGGAACAGGGCCAGGAGCAGTTGCACGTTCTGGGCACGAAAACCGTGCAGGACGACGGCACCGTCATGCCGCTGCTGCAGCAGGACGAGATCAAGCTGTTGTCCATTGCCCGCGGCAGCCTGAGCGCCAGCGAACGGGAGGAGATCGAGTCGCATGTTACGCACACCTTTAATTTCCTCAGCCGTATCCCCTGGGCCGCCCATCTGCGTCAGGTGCCGGACATCGCCTACGCCCATCACGAAAAACTGGACGGCACCGGCTATCCGCGGCAACTGAACGCGGAGCAGATTCCACTGCCTTCCAAGATCATGACCATATCCGATATCTATGACGCCCTCACGGCCTGGGACCGGCCCTACAAAAAAGCGGTGCCGCCGGCAAAGGCGCTGGCCATTCTGCAGGAAGAGGTCCAGTCCGGCAAACTGGATATGGATCTGTTCAAACTGTTTGTGGACGCGGAAATCTATAAAATGGTCAACCGCCTGGAAGAATAGGGAAAGAAAGATATTGACTTTTTGTTGCATTCATTATACATTAATACAGATGTTACCCACAACTCCTCGATGAATCCCGATGGTGATTTATATACAATCATATAAACTTACTGACGTCCTCAATACGATTCCTGTTTTGATTTGATCCTTGCACCCATGGCATAGACTTTAACTCTTTCATGAACCAAGGAGTTCGTGTATGGAAAACCGCGTTGCGGTCTCTTCTTCTTTGGAATCCATTGCACAGACGATTGTGGGGTACAGCGGTTACGAGCGATCCTCGTATCGCGCCGGATCGGATCAAAAAATCCGCCAGCATCTGCAGCAGAAAATTCGCGCTTTGCTGAAAGCGTTGGAAGCGACCCCGGCCGCCACGCAGGCGGAGGATCAGGCGCGGCTGAGCGAGCTCATCAAGAGCACCAAGCGCAAGCTGGCGACCATTTTTCAAAGCCTGTCATCGCCGACCTATATCGGCGGCGGATTCTTTGCCACGGAAAACCTGGCCAGCCGTCGCCTGGAACGGGTCTATGAATTCGAGCGCACTATGCTGCGCGAAGTGGAAAACCTGGGGCTGGAGCTGGCGGCGTTATGCAGCCATCCGCTGGCAAAAGAGGCGTTCGAGGATCATTTTCTGCACGTACAGGATTTTATCGATACGTTCAATCAGTCACTATTCGAGCGGGAAGCCCTGCTCCTGGATGAGGAGTACATGGTGTAATATGAAAACGTTGACCGAATACCTGTGGTACAACACCAGCAAACATCGCGATTACATCAACATCACCAACAAGGTGGAAGAGCTGGTGCAAAAGAGTGGTATCCGCGAAGGCATGGTCCTGGTGTCGGCCATGCATATCACAGCGGCCATTTATGTCAATGACGCCGAATCCGGCCTGATCCAGGATATCGACGAGTGGCTGCAAAAACTGGCGCCGCAGGGTCCGGATTATCGCCATCATCGTACCGGTGAAGTCAACGGCGATGCCCACCTGAAGAGCCTGCTCATCCACCATCAGGTCATCGTGCCGGTCACGGACGGCCGTCTGGATCTGGGGCCCTGGCAGCAGATCTATTATGCCGAATTTGACGGCCAGCGAAAAAAACGGGTTGTGGTCAAGGTGATGGGAGAGTAGAAAAAACAGAACTGTAGTATCCCCGGGGGAATCGCTGCACGCTAAATTCCGAGCTCGCTTAATTTTCGATACAACGTCGCTTCGCTGATGCCCAGCGCCTGCGCTGTTTTGCCGCGATGGCCCTGGTGCCGCTCCAGCTGGGTGCGAATCACCTCCCGTTCAAACTCTTCCAGCGCGCCTTTTAACGTGGCGGCGTCGGTGATTTTTCGCGGCTCGCGAGCCGACAGCACCTCTTTGGGCAGGTCGGCGGCGCGCAGAATTTCGCCGTTGGCAAAGATCATCAGTCGTTCGATGATATTCTCCAATTCCCGAACTTCGCCTTTCCAGGTGCGTTGCATAAGCGCGTGCATGAGATCCGGCTCTACGCCTTTTACGCGCCGGTTCATCTGTCTGTTGTATTTGCGGATGAAATGGTGCACCAGCAGCGGAATGTCTTCGCGCCGTTCGCTCAGGGAGGGCAGATGTATTTCGATGACGGCGAGGCGATAATAGAGGTCTTCGCGAAAACGGCCTTCCTGCACCAGCTGCATTAAATCCCGATGGGTGGCAGCCATGATGCGCACATCGACCGTTACGACGCTGGTGCCGCCCACGGGCAGGATTTCCTTGCTCTCCAGCGCCCGCAGCAGTTTGGCTTGCGACGACACGGCCAGCTCGCCGATCTCGTCGAGAAACAGCGTGCCGGTGTGAGCGGATTTGAACAGGCCGTCTTTGTCCTGCACCGCGCCGGTGAACGAACCGCGTTTGTGGCCGAACAGCTCGCTCTCAAACAGGGTCTCGGTGATGGCGCCGCAGTTGATGGCGACAAAGCGGCCCTTGCTGCGCGGCGAGTTATAGTGCAGCGCTTTCGCCACCAGCTCTTTGCCGGTGCCGCTGTTGCCGGTGATGAGCACGTGCGCGTCGCTGTCCGAGACGCGGCGGATGGTGGTAAAGAGCTTTTGAATGGCCGGACTCTGACCGATGATGTTGTTGAAATCGTACTGGCTGTTGATCTCCTGCCGCAAGGCCTGGTTTTCCAGCACCAGTTCGCGATGCTCCAGCAGTTTTTTCACCTTGATGGCCACGTCTTCAAAATTGAGCGGTTTGATCAGGTAGTCGAACGCGCCTTTGCGCAGCGCCTGGATGGCGGTCTCCATAGAGCCATAGGCGGTGATGAGAATAAACGAGGTGCGGGAGTTGAGTTGCGACGCTTTTTCGATAAGCTCGATGCCGTTGAGCTGTGGCATCTCCAGGTCGGTGATGACCACATCGAAATCGATCTGGCGCAACATCTGCATGGCTTCGCTGCCGTTGACCGCCTGGCGGCAGGAAAAGCCGCGGTTTTCCAGGACGGCGCTGAGACTTTCGCGGACGATGTCGTCGTCATCGACTATGAGGATGCGGTGAGCCATTGGCTACGCCCGGCTGGATTTCAGAGCAGGCAATGAAATCGTAAAGGTAGTGCCGACGTGCGGCGTGCTCTCTACCTGAATGTCACCGGAAAAGCTTTTGATGATGTTGTAACTGACCCAGAGGCCCAGACCGGTGCCCTGGCGGTCTCCTTTGGTGGTGAAAAAGGGTTCGAAAATGTGCGGCAGATGATCCGGCTGAATGCCGCAGCCATTGTCGCTGACCGATGTTAAGACCTCGTCGCCGTTACTCCAGGTTTTGATGAGGAGAAGACCTTCCGGCACGTCTTCCATGGCATCGGCGGCGTTGAGACAAAGGTTGATGAACACCTGCAAGAGCTGATCAAAACTGGCTTTGAGCTGCGGCACGTCCGCCTGCAGCTGGGTTTCGATTTTGCGGTACTTTAAGCGGCGATCGTATTTGACGATGTGGATAACGTCCTCAATGACGCTGTTTATATAAATACGTTCGATTTTGGCTTGAATGGGCTTGGAAAAATCCACCAGCGTGCGGACGATACGGGCGATGCGGTCGATGGATTCCTGAATGAGTCCCACTTTTTCCGTAAAATAGGGGTCCTTGCTCTTGACCTTGAGCAGTTGCGAAATGGACGAAATGGCGGTGAGCGGTGAACCGATCTCATGGGCGATGCCGGCGGCCAGGGTGCCCACGGCGGAGAGTTTTTCCGAATGCACCAGTTGGTCGCGCAGTTTCTCCTGTTCGGTCAGGTCGCGACTGATCACGCTGGAACCGATGAATTCGTTTTTTTCTCCGTAAATGGCGGTGCGCGTCACGGCAATGGTCACCGGTTTGCCGTCGCGGGTGAGGCGATGGGTGCGGAAATTGCGCACATAGCCCCTGCTGCGCACCTCCTGGTTGATCCATTCGATTTCACGCCGGGATTCGGCATCCTGGGGCACGATGCGGCTGATGTGCTGGCCGAGCATTTCCTGGCGCGACCAGCCGTAAATGGCTTCGGCCGCTTTATTCCACATGACGATGTGGTCTTTGGCGTCCAGCAGGATGATGGCGTCGGCGGCATCGCGGAGGATGTTTTCGAAATAGCGCTCAAAGGCGCGGGAAAAATCGCTGGGCGCCCATTCCGAAAACGTGGTTGAAGAGTTTTCCATTTTGTGAATGGCCCGCAACAGCGGTTCATAGGCGTCGTTGAGGCGACTGAACCATTCCAGACTGTTGTCGCCCGGCATGAGCGCCAACAGCGCATAGCGGCTGATGGAGATGGCGTTAAAGACATGGGGCGAGGCGGCTGCGTTGATCTGCAACCTGCCGACAATGCCGTCGGTATCTTCGTGACTGTAATAGTCCACCAGCACCTGACGCCAGAATTCTGCGAGAGCGTCGACGTCGCCGCTCAGAGAGGGCGGCAACAGACCGCGAAGGCGCGGCGTCCACAAACGGAGAAACTCTTCGCGTTTGTTGATCAGAGTGTGTTGAATGATGTTTTGAACGGAATTCATAGAGCAACATTAAACCGGTTGATTCGTGCCAGGCAGATCCACTGTGGTTGCCCGGAGATTGAAAGTTAATGAATCCAGCCCCCAATATCAATTAAAAATCCGATTTTGCCTTGCACGCCTGATAATTTTTTATTACTTTTAAGGAATTATAGCCTTTCCATTACCAACAGCGAGGAACAAATGAAAGCGCAGGATTTTAACCAGGAAAAATTATCCGCGGAACGCATACAGGAGTTACAGGCGTTGGCCACGCAGTGTCGTGGCGATATATTGAAAATGACCACCCTGGCCACGTGCGGCCATCCGGGCGGCAGTATGTCCTCCATTGATCTCTATCTGACCGTTTGGTGCCATGCCAAAGTGGATTCGCAAGATCCGTTCAATCCCGATCGCGATCGCATCGTGGTCAGCCACGGCCATACCGCGCCGGGCGTGTTCGCCGCTCTGGGCCGGTTGGGCTATTTCAACGTCGAGGATGCGGTGGCCCATTTTCGTCAGACCAATTCGCCCTTTGAAGGCCATGTGGAGCGGGAAGTGCCGGGCGTAGAGTGGGGCACCGGTAATCTGGGACAGGGCCTGTCGGCGCTGCTGGGCATGGGCATCGGCTGCCGCTTGCAGAACCGCGATGTGCAGCTCTATTGCTTCATGGGCGACGGCGAGCAGCAGAAAGGCCAGATCAGCGAAGCGCGCCGTTTTGCCGTCAAATTCGGCATGAACAATACCACCGTATTTATTGACTACAATCGCTTGCAGATCAGCGGCAACATCGAAAAGGTCATGCCGCACAACATCAAAGCCGATTGGGAAGCCGACGGCTGGAAAGTGATCGAAATCGACGGCCACAACTATCAGGAGATTTACCAGGCCATTCGTCAGGCCCATCAGATTCCGGCGCCGGTTATGATCCTGGCGCACACCGTTATGAGCAAGGGCGTGGCTTTTATGGAAAACGATCACAAATGGCACGGCACGGCTCTGCCGCTGGACGAATGCCGCAAGGCGTTGGCTCTGCTGGGCCTGCCGGATGATATCGACAGTCTGGTTCAGCGCCGCAAAACCCACGATCCGGCGGTCCAGCTGACGCCTCGGCCGCACCTGAGCGTGAAGGTCGATCAGGGCACGCCGCGCAATTACAGCGCCACCGACAAGACCGACAACCGCAGCGGCTGGGGCACCGCCCTGGATGACCTTATGGCGGCCAACAACAGCAAGATTCCAGTGGCGGTGTTTGATTGCGATCTGGCATCGTCGGTTAAAACGACCAATGTGGTAAAGAATTATTCCAACTCGTTTTTCCAGGGCGGCATCCAGGAACACAACACAGCCGCTATTGCCGGCGCCTGTTCTACCGAGGGCGTGCTGACCTTTTTTGCCGATTTCGGCGTGTTCGGCGTGGCCGAAACGTACAACCAGCATCGCCTTAACGACATCAACGGCTCCAATTATAAAGTGGTCTGCACCCATGTGGGGTTGGATGTGGGTGAAGACGGCAAGACCCATCAGAGCATCGACTATGTGGGCGCGTTCCAGAATTTCTACGGTTTCAAAGTGCTGGTGCCGGCCGATCCCAACCAGACCGACCGCGCCACCCGCTATGCGGCTGCCACTACGGGCAATTTTTTGCTGGCCATGGGCCGCTCCAAGATGAGCATGATTTTGGCGGAAGACGGCAAGCCGTTTTACGGCGAAGGCTACCAGTTCGTCTATGGCAAAGCCGACCTGTTGCGCAACGGCAACGCGGCCGCCATCATCGCCATGGGCGGCATGGTCAGTCGGGCGCTCAAGGCGCAGGAAAAGCTCAAAGCCCAGGGTGTGGAGGTGATGGTGTTGAGCATGGCTTGTCCGACCGATCCGGATATTGAAGCCATCAAAAAAGCAGCGGCCACCGGCCTGATCGTCACTCTTGAAGATCACAACGTGCGCACCGGTCTGGGCAGCATCGTGGCCAACGTCGTGGCCGAACAGGGACTGCACTGCAAGCTGGTGAAACTGGGCGTCCACCACTATGGCAGCTCCGGCGTGCCGGACGAGCTCTACGCCAGCCAGGGGCTGGATCCTGACAGCGTAGTGAAGACGATTCTACGGGAAAAGAAATAATCAGAGCCCGGAGGCAGACTCCGGGCTTTTGCATATCTGGATATCGCGTGGAGGAGGGATCCATGTCAACGAGCGAGGAGTCGAAATCATTGTCTGGAGCAAGTGCCGCAATAAAACCTGTAACTTTGAATCCGGAAGAAATTCTCAAAGCCGAGTGGGATTACATCAAAGGCACGGCCGCGGAAGCGCA
>CAZISM010000019.1:0-2648 GCA_964541895.1 uncultured Cytophagia bacterium | reverse complement strand
GAATCGTAGGAGCCGCTTCCCAGGGGCGATATTCGTAGCACTGGCAGGCCACCACACCACACCATCGCCGGCAGGAGCCGGCTCTTACGAATACATCCCATTTCCGGTTCCCATACGCCAGTTTGGGAACTCGGTGTAGAAGCTCTGCTTCGACTTCTGGATTCTGCAGAATGAGGCGGGTGCCTCCCTGTCATTGCGGGCGGAGGAGCCTCTGCTGTGAGAGAGAATGGGAAATAATGGAGTGAGGCAATCTCCGGCGACAAGGTCCGCACTGTTTTGATTCAACGCAGAGTCGCTCGCTATTCAAGCTTTTCCATCAATACCTAGAGTGCGCCAACTGTGTTGGCGCATTGTGTTTTTGGGGCAGCGGAACCTGCCATTTGTTCCAGTCGCTGTGGGAATCAGGGAAAAGCGGTTTTGCTAGAATAGCGGATGAAGGTATTTGACAATGAAAAAGCAGACAGCAGCGACCAGGGCGGAAAAGGGAATGGTGACAAACCAGGCGATGACAATGCGACCGACGATGTTCCATTTTATGCCGGTGGTGCTGGTCGTGGAGCCGACACCGACGATGGCGCCGGCGATGGTGTGCGTGGTAGATACCGGAACGCCCAGATGAGTGGCTAAAAAAATGGTCAACGCGCCGGCGGTCTCGGCGGCAAAGCCATGTACCGGCTTCAGCTTGGTCAACTTCATCCCCATCGTTTTAACGATGCGCCAGCCCCCCAGGGCTGTACCTATGGCCATGGCCAGATGACAGGAGAGAATGATCCAGAGGGTGTTCCAATGTGTCAGCGAAAGGGTGGTATGGACGTCAAAAATGCCGGCCGCCACCAGCAGAGCCATAATGATGCCCATGGTCTTTTGCGCGTCGTTGCCGCCATGGCCCAGTGAATACAGGGCGGCAGAGATCAGCTGGCCTTTGCGAAAGACCTTGTCCACTTCCAGCGGCCGCCAGCGCCTGAATGCCCAGTACACGGCGAGGATGATGATAAATCCGGCCACCATCCCGATGAGTGGCGCCAGGGGGATGAACTGCACAGTGGCCATCATCTTGTCCCAGCGGATGATGTCCATTCCTTTATGGGCAATGCCGGCGCCGGCAAAGCCACCGATCAGGGCGTGCGAAGAGCTGGTGGGCAAGCCGAGCCACCAGGTGATCAAGTCCCAGACAATGGCACCGACAAGGCCGGTCAACACCACATAGATATAGGCAGGATCAGCGGCATCAATTTTAACGATTTTTGAGACCGTATCCGCGACCTTGGGAGCGAATACGAACATGGCGATGAAATTAAAAAAAGCGGCCCAGAGGACCGCATATCTTGGCGAGAGCACGCGCGTCGACACAACCGTAGCAATCGAGTTGGCGGCATCGTGAAAGCCGTTGATAATGTCAAATATCAGGGCGACTATAACAGTGCCAATAACAATAATTTGTATATCGTTCATGTTATTCCGAGTTTAGAGACTGTCACCCGTGTTGTGCCTGAGAAAAAAGGCTGGCTCAATGGTCTGGCGCGAACGGCCGGAATTTTGCACACAAATTACTTTAATGTAATCCTGAAATATTATGCTATTATTAAATTAATATTAAGAAATTGTTAACTTTTTCCGGACAGAGTTAGCATGAAGTATAGGCCGCTGAAAACAGAGGGATGCTGAGAGAAATAAAAAATGATGTAATCGCGCTCAGGTTAGGAATTTTTCAATAAACATAAAAGAAACAGCTCGGCGGTTTATTAATTGGTCAGGTTAGGCAGCTGATCGTTGGTTTGGCGTAAGGAGATTTGTTAATCGTTTTTTCACCTTCCTGTCACTGCGGGCGTTCGTCCGCCAAAAATCCGATACAACACCGGCATGACCAATAACAGCATAATCGTCGAAACGCTCAGGCCGCAGATCACAGCAAAGGAAAACGAATACCAGAACGAATACACATCCGCCTTGATGACAAAGGGCAAAAAGCCGGCAACAGTGGTGAGGGTGGTGATGAGAATCGGCCGCGTGCGTTGCCTTACAGCCATGACAATAGCCTCGTTAAATGATTCTCCCGCATTGTTCGCCAGGTGCGCGATCCGATCCACCAGGATGATACCGTTATTGACCGACAGGCCGATCAACAGTATCACCGCCGCATAGCCGCCGCGACTGAAATTGATATCGAACAGGTAAAATCCTAAAAACAATCCGGCCAGGGACATGGGCACGGACAGCAAAATGATGAACGGCTTGCGCAACGATTCGTACAGGGACGCTGTGATCATGAACACCATCAGGATGGAAATCAGCGTGATGGCGATCATGGGAATCGCGTCTGCTTCGCCAAAGATAAACATCCAGTCCGGTCGCCTGGCTTCGTAACCCACCGGCAAGCGCAGGCTGTTGAGGATGCCGTTGATGTAACGCTCGCCCAATTTAAACGGTCCTTTGAATTCATAACTGATTGTGCGCGAATACTGCTGATCCTCGCGTTTAATTTCGCCCATCACCGGCTGCGCTGTGATCGTCATGATATCGCCGACCGGCACCACACGATTGCGAATCATGACTGTGGCGCCGGACAATTCGCGCGCGTCCAGCTCCTTGCCGTCATTCCGATTCTCCGCATTCGTCAGAGTCATGGTAAAGCGAACAGACTCGTCAGC
>CAZISM010000018.1:56452-62912 GCA_964541895.1 uncultured Cytophagia bacterium | reverse complement strand
GCTTTGCGAAACGAGCCCTTGTTCGGTTCGTGGCTGGCGATGTCACCGTTGCCGACGCCGATGATGTTTTCGTCGCCTTCGACGCTGAACTGGAGGTGATGGGTGGCATCGGGCACCACCACGCCGTTTTTATCCACGATCGCGGCTTGCACGAGCGCCACGTCTCTGCCGTCGGCCAGCAGAGGCTGAATCTGCTTCTCCTCCAGCAAAGCCGACATCACGTGTGTCAGCCGTATTTTGGCCGGAGCAGCGGCGGTTCGGATTTCCTGCCTGCATACGGTTTCTCCCGCCTTCATCCCCCTGGCGTGGAGGATTCCGGGCTGATATGGAACCTGCCACGACAAGTGCCCGGCCCGGCTGGAATTCTTTTCGTCCTTTGCTTGAACCGAGACAAGGCTTTTAACGCCAAGCGATTTATCATTCAGCCGCAATTCTACACTATCGCAGGTAGAATAGCACCACACCTCTACAGGCTTGCCTTCCTGTCCGGCCCAGTTCCAATGGGGGAACAGATGCAGCATGGGTTTGCTGGTATATTGGCTGATAAAATAATAGTACACATCTTTGGGAATCAGGCACATATCCAGCGCCCCATCCCCGCGCGACACCAGCGGCCAGGCATTGCCCTCTCCCCAGTAATCGAGACCGCTCCATACGCAGCCGCCGGCGATGTAGGGCCGGTCCATGATGCGCTGCCAGGATTCCTCCACGGCCGTGCATAATTCAAACATGTTCTGCACCAGTCCGTCATAGAGGTCGAAATAGGAGTCTTCCTCAGCGCGGGCAAATCGCTCCAGGCCGTACACGCCGCGGCGCGCCCGTTGTGCCGAATACTCGCTCATCAGGCCGATCTTCCAATGGGGAAAATCGCGGTGGTCCTGATCCGCCCGCCGCCAGTCATAATTATAACTGACAACGTCCAGCGCCTCCCCGTAGCCGTTACGGTTTACCGGCATGGAAGCGGCGGCTGTCGTCAGCCGGGTCGGATCCAGCTGGTGGGCCAGCGCCGTAGCCTCTTTGATGATGCGGGTGCCATAGATGGTGCTCTCCAGCGGCGATTCGTTTTCCAGCGACCAGAGAATGATGCTGGGATGATTGCGGTCGCGCAGAATGGTCTCCCGCACCAGCGGCAGTTCGACCTCGGGACTTTCCAGTTTGCGCTCGATCTCGTCCCAGACCAGCATGCCGATGCGGTCGCACACATCCAGTCGTTCCGGCGTAGCCGGATTATGGCTGGAGCGAAACAGATTAAAGCCCGCATTTTTCATCGCCAGCATGGCGTTCCAGTGCATGCGATCCGGCAGCGCCGTGCCCAGTCCGGCATAGTCGTGGTGGGCATTAAAGCCTTTTAATTTGACGGAACGGCCGTTGAGAAAGAATCCCTTGTCCGCGGTAAAATAAAAAGAGCGTACGCCAAAGCTGGTTTGGTAGGTGTCCACTACGATGTCATCCTCGTAGACGATGCTGCAGGCCTGGTACAAATAGGGATCGTCGATATCCCACAGGTGCGGATTTTTTATTTGGCCCATCTGTTCGAATTCAAACTCTTCGCCGGCTGCCAAGTTGCGGCGAGAGACCATTCGGCACACCACCAGACCGTCGGCATCCACCAGCACGGTCTCGAGCCGAACCGGCCTGTTGGTTGCGTGATCATTTTTTATCCTGGTCAACGCCCGTATGCCGGCGCCGGCACGATTAATGTCGAACGCGCTGACAAATGTACCATTACAGGTCACATGAAGGGGATCGGTGATCAGCAGCCAGACATGACGATAGATACCGGTTCCTTCATACATATCCTGCTCGTGGCGGCGGCCGTCGACGCGAACGCGCAAGCCGTTGGGCGTGCGATCCCCCAAGCGGACATAATCGGTCAGGTCATAGGTGAAACCGGTATAGCCGGATTCATGGTGACCCAGGAAGGCATAATTCATCCAGACGTCGGCGCTGCGATAGACGCCGTCGAAACAGATAAATATTTTTTTATCGCGGTACGATTCCGGAAAGTGCAGGCCCTTGTTATACCAGCCGATGACCATGGGCAGAAAACCCTGCGTGGTATTGTGGTCCGGAGAAAAGGGGCCGCCGATGCTGGCGTCGTGGGGCAGTTGCACCGGCTGCCAGGGCAGTTGATTGACCTGATGGGTCTCTTCTTCATGGGGAAAATCACGATCGATAAACTTCCAGTCGAAATCGATATTGATTTTTTGCCGACCGCCGGCCGGCATCTGGAACCTGCCGCTCTGGGCCGGCAATGAGGTGACAAAGGCCATCGCCAGCAACATGCATTTTGACATCGATCCTCCCAATCCGGATAAGCCGGAACCAATACGCGAAAAAGGCATGAACCGCCCAAGGGCGTGAATGAACGCCAATAAGTACATTCGCATCCATTCGCGTTTACTAGCGGTTTAAATTTTTGAACCGAATGTCGGACATTTATCAGGTCCGGCATTTTCAGACCATGGAAATCAGATCGGATTCGGTACTCTAAGTATATCCCAAAGCAGGTTAATTTACAAGAAAAAGTTTTCAAATCTGTGCCATACAGGTGGTCAGGCTGCCGGCAGGGCTTCTGCCGACCGGCAAAAAAAGTGTTGTAAAAATCCTTAAAAAATGATATTGTTCGCAACAACGGAACCGAATGGAGAACATATGGCATTGAGGAGCAATGGACAGGAAGGCAAGACGCCGACCGCCGATCTGGTAGCCTATGCGTCCGGCGACGGCGCTTTTTCTCTGACCATGAACGGCATAGCGGCGTTTTCCATGCTGTTCTATACGCAGGCTTTGGGATTGGACCACAAACTGGCGGGACTGGCGTTGTCCATTTCCCTGTTTTGGGACGCCATCACCGATCCGGTGATGGGGTATATAAGTGACCGCACTCAAAGTCGATTTGGCCGCAGGCACCCCTATATATTGATCGGCGGTGTTTTTCTGGCATTGACATTCTATTTCCTCTGGAGCATCCCCGGCGCCATCGTAAAAACCAACCTGCTCTTCTGGTACCTGCTGGTCGTCAACATCCTCATCCGCACCGCGGTCACCGTCTTTTATATCCCTTATCTGGCGCTGGGCTTTGAGATCAGCTGCGACTATCACGAACGGTCCCGACTTCAGGGCGCCCGCTTCGTGGCCAATATGATCGCTAATATGCTGGGGCCGGCGCTGGCCTGGACTCTTTTTTTCAAAGACACCGGCACGGTACAAAGCACCAATGTGGTCGCCAACTATGAACATATGGGACTGGCGTTCAGTTTCGCCACACTGGCCATTGTCGTCCTCGTCACCTTTACCACCCTGAAATACCGCAGCGATGGCTGTGGTGGCGAAGCCATTGGATCAAGATTTGGCGCCTTCTTCCGCGACACCAAAGAGATCATCCAGGACAAGTACTCGTTGATCATTTATGCGTTCTATGGCCTGCTGGCACAAGGTATGACCCTGGTGGCCTCTCTGCAGATGTATTTATACATCTATCTCATGAATTTTACCTCCGTGGAAAAAACCATCGCCCACGGCGGCACCATGTTCGGATTTGCCATCGGTTCCGCCATCTCGCCTGTCGTAGCCAGACATCTGGATAAAAAACAGTCTGTCATGACCGGATCCGCCATATCCATTATCGGCAATCTGGCGCTGGCCTTGATATTTGTGACCGGCTTGGTGGCGCCAACGGCATCGCTGGTGGTGGGAAACACGATGGTGCCGATAGCCAAAGTCCTCTTCATCCTGTTTAACTCCCTGTATTGGCTGGGTAACGGAATAATCGCTCCCTTGACATTCTCTATGGTGGCCGATACGGCAGAGATCAATTATCACAAAACCGGAGTGCTCAAAGACGGCAGTTATTCGGCCATGTTCAGCTTTTTGATGAAATTCGCCAACTCGGTCGGATTGTTGATTGCAGGACATTGTCTGGTCTGGGTCGGTTTTATCGCCGGCGGCCAGGAACAGACACCACAAGCCATCCGGAATCTGGCGGCAGCCACATTTTTTTCCGGCATATTCTTTGCAGTTGCGGGCATACTTTTACTTTGGAAATATCCGGTCAACAAAGCATTCATGGACAGGCTCAAAGCGGAGCCTGCGTCGCCGGCGTAAGAGTCATTCATGCCGCAGAGACCATGGGCCGGCCAATTTTTCAGGCTGCGATCCTTGCCCGCGACCAGATGCACGGAGTGTACCTTGGCCGGTCATGGAACTATATTTGCATTTAGTCGTACATATCTCTGTCACGTGCACCATTCGCAACTCTGATCACTTTGAGCGGCGCTGCATGACCGATGCGGGGGCAAACACCGCTGACATCCCTAACAGCTAGAACAGAGGCTTACCATGCGACTACCATCCATCCTACACATCTGGCAGGAAACACGGCGAACCGTCCTGCGCTTTCCGCTCGTGATTGTGAACGCCGCCGCAGGGACACTGGCGGCCGTCTTTCTCGTCGAGCGGCAGACTCCTTACGTCCCCACGCCATTTTTGAACATCCTTTTCGCCACCGTGCTGGGCATCCCATTATTGTTAAGCATCGCTCTGGTGGCAGAAAAACGCCACTGGCGGCCCTGGGCGATTGCAGCCAGCCAAATCCTGTCCGTTTTACTGCTGATCGCATTCGGCTGTTCGGCGCCCTCTGACCTGGACGCTCCGGCCCTGCACGTCATTCGTCTGGTCTTGCTCAGCATAGCCATGCATCTTCTGGTTGCCGTGGCACCGTACTACGCGGCCGGAGAAGTGAATGGTTTCTGGCAATACAACAAATCGCTCCTGTATCGCCTAATGACATCGGTTTTCTATTCCGGCGTATTGTTTGCCGGTTTTGCCGTGGCTCTGGTCGCCCTGGATCAACTGTTCGGTGTAAGCATTCCACCCAAGCGATATGCCGAGCTCTGGCTGATCATGGCCGGTCTGTTCCATACCACTTTTTTTCTCGCCGGCGTTCCGGAAAACCTCAACGATCTGGAACAGGAGACCGACTATCCGAAAAGTTTAAAGATTTTTGTGCAGTATATTCTGACACCGCTGGTAGTCATCTATTTGTTCATACTGTATGCCTATGTGGGAAAAATTGTCATGCTTTGGAGCTGGCCGAATGGCTGGGTCAGCAAACTGATCCTGGGATTTTCCGCCACCGGCATCCTTTCTCTGCTACTGCTCTATCCGGTACGCGAACAGAAAGAGTATACATGGGTTCGTCTCGCCTGGCAGTGGTTTTTCGTCATCCTGATTCCGCTCATCATCATGCTGCCGTTAGCCGTATGGCGGAGAATCTCGGAATATGGCGTGACCGAAGGGCGTTATCTCGCCATCGTTCTGGCCGCCTGTATTGCCGCACTGGCTTTGTATTTCATTTTGAGCAAGGCCAGGAACATCAAGGTGATTCCAGGATTGCTTTGCACCGTGGCGCTGCTGGGCAGCTTTGGGCCATGGAGTGTTTTTTCCATATCGGAAAAAAGTCAGATCGACCGGCTGAAAAAATTGCTTACAGCTCATAACATACTACTGGAGGGAAAAATTCACAAGGCGGCGAGTCCTGTTGCGGCCGACGACGCTGTACAAATCAGTTCCATCATTTCCTATCTCCGTGACATGCACGGCTACGACGGCATACAACCCTGGTTTGCAGAAAGGCTTGGGGATTCAACCGGAGCCCGGGCAAGCCGAAAAAATTCGGCGGACGTTGTCGCTCTTTTAGGGATTGAGTATAGGCACGGCAACAGGCAAATGGAGGACGATGTGTTCGTCTTCCTGGGTAAAAGCGGCAGTGTAATCCATATCGGCGGTTATGATCGCATGCTGGCAGAGCAGTTTGTTTCATCCGGCGGCACAGAGCGGGAGGTGCAAGAGGCCGGCTTATCCTATGCGGTCAATAACGACATGGACAGCATAACGATCAAAGTTCATCAACCGAACAAACCGTCGCTTGGCCTGCAGGTCGATTTGCAACCGTTATTTGAAAAGCTGATTCGCCATTATGCTAGCACCAATCCGGAACATATGCCGCTGGAAGAGATGTCCATTTGTGCAGCAGAAAACCGGCTCAGCGTCAAATTGTACGTTCGGCGCCTGCGCCTTGAAAATAAAGACAAGCGATTGAAACCGCATAATTATACAATGGACATTTTGTATTCGGTCAAAAAAGAATAGACAGGGATGGTCCAGGTTAAAGGCCGCGGGTGAGCAAAACAAGGGATTGCGCCCTAACGCCGCCGGACGCTTCACATCAGACGGATGCCTGAGTTGAGCGATGCATCTTACCATGCTGCCGAAGCGAGACGCTTCGGCCACATCAATCGCTCCATTCAGATACAATGTAAAAGCGAGACACCCGGAGTTGCCGAAAAAAACACAGCAACATCCGGGGTTCGTACGGTTTCAACAGCCTCGAGCCAGGATTGGCCGCCACGTACTTTAGCGGCCAACGTTGAAAAACCCGGCTTGCCAGCATCGAGAC
>CAZISM010000018.1:0-56352 GCA_964541895.1 uncultured Cytophagia bacterium | reverse complement strand
GCCAACGTTGAAAAACCCGGCTTGCCAGCATCGAGACCTATCCCTGTTTTTCGGCTATTTTTTCAACAGCGATGACAAACCGCCGGAACAGGATGATGCAATAAATTACAACGACAAAGGCGAATACCGTAGAAACAACACCAAGCAGAAGCATAACTCCTTCCATCATGCCGAGCATAGGTCACCTCCTGAAATTTAGATTACCTGCGCCATTTATTTATATCCCGAACTGAGTGATTGACAAGCATCCCATGCCAACGTCGTCAGGGGATACTGCATAAAAACCGCTCTTCATACATCGAGGCATAGTTCAATTGAATCGATACTCTGGTAAAGACATTTTTTAATATGGCTTCCCGATCGTCCTTGTCCTCAAACCTGCAAACAAAAATCGCTGCATTTCCGCCGGCGATCAGGGTGCTGCCGGAATCGATCGCGCTTTTTTTCAACAGCCTGCCCTGCAATTGCATTTTTTCCAGAAAATCATCGAATCCATTGAAACCGGAGTGACGTATCGCTATTCCATCCAGTCGAATGGTCAAGCCGGTAATAATAGCTGGACCCAGACCGTTATTGACCACATTATAACCAAAGTGATCCTTGCCGGCATTAAAGGATAATTCCAATTTCGGCCGGACCGACAGGCGATTGTGTCTGCGCGTCTCCATCCCCCCCCAGACCGAGACGCAAATGGAAACAAAAGCGATCAGGATGGCGCATGCGGAAAGCACAGTATCGGTTTGCAGAGTTAATTTATTCATGATTCCTTCATTCGAGCGGTCACTGGCTTGACCTGCATCTCTATGTTTATCAAACTGTTGCGACGCGGCGGATTTGATTCAGGCACCTGGACCAGGCACGGTCGCTGCGCGACCAACATCAATCTTGCAAAAACTCTGCAACCACTACGCCCAGAGGAGGCATGCCCGCTCATAAACAAAACAGGGCACTACACTCTTCCTGTACGAAAAATGCCATGCCCTGCTCATCTCCCCAGATAATGAATCGCTAGACCGATCTTTTTTCCAATTTATGTCAAAATTTGCGAATTTTCAAGAGATTTTTTTATTCCTCCACAATCAACACATCCCAGGGCTGAATTTCCACCGAGTCGCCGCGGCCTATTTTCCGATTGCTGAGCAACTCTGTGGCCGGCGCGCCGTCGTATACCAATGTTTGTGTTGTAGCGGAATAGTTCAAATAGTAACGCATAGGCTTGCCGGCATTGCTCCAGCCGTCTTTAAGGCGTACGGAGGGCGGCAAGGATGCCGAGACAGACCCTATGCCTGCCAGTTGCAGCACTTCCTGAACCACCTTGCCCTGCAGGTCATCCGACAAAATAGTGCCTTCATACGTCAGAGAGCCTTTACCATAGGTATGGCGCGTAATGGCCGGAAATTTTCCGTAGAATGGATGATCGTACCACGCCAGCGCTTTCGCGCCTTCCGGTATTAGCAATTCCGCCCAGGTCGATACTCTGTTTTTCTCGCCCACACCATACGGATCCTCCTTTAGCGCCAGATCTTCGGACAGGCTGGAAAATTCCTGATAAGAGATGCCGGCGGCTTGGCGAAAGGGTCCGGGCATGCGCTGCCAACGTACGGTGGAATACTCGTTGCAAAACCCACTCTTGAAGGTGGTGATCAGATGGCCGCCGTTTTGCACATAACGTGCCAGCTTTTCCAACAGAGCATCGCTGGCGATATAAAGCAGCGGGGCAATGATCATTTTATACTGTAAGAAATCGATGTCGCTTTGCGGAAAAACGATATCCACACCCACATTGGCCAGATAAAGCTGTTTATGAAACTGCAAAAGAACGCTCTTATAATCCTTCGTGTCGCTGAACGGCATGAACTGAATGCCATGATGGGAATCAACACTGAACAACAAAGCTACGGGGGCGTTCCGCCTGAAATTAGCCAGCCGGGGTCCAAGCCGCTTCAACTCCTTGCCGATGCGACACACTTCAGCATAGGCACGATTCGGCTCCAGATCGTGGCTGAGCACGCCCTTCCAGTAGGTCTCCTGACCATAGTGTAACGAATGCCAGTGCCAGTACAGCACGGCATTGGCGCCGCTGGAGATGTGACTGTACACATTCAATCGCAACTGGCCGTCATAAGGCGGCCGTTGCCATTTGGAATCCCAACCGGTGGTTTGGGCATTGGTCTCGGTGATCAGGTAATTTTGCCTCTTTAAGGAGCGGCACAAATCTCCGCTAAAAGCGATCGACTGACCGTCCAGACCATCTTGAACTTCATGATAGGGATTAACTCCGGTGAGGTCGAGATATTTGGCGATTTCGAATTCATCGATATCAGTGCGGGCGCCTCCCACGAAATTGTGGATGACAAATTGATCCGGTCGCTTGTATTCGTTGACGATGGCGGCTTGCCAGCTGAGGAAGCGGGTCGTGATGAGTTGCTGAAACCGTTCCCACTCTAGTTTATACCCCGGATTGAGAATGTGATCGCGGGGAGGAAATTCATTCCAGTCCTGTACCGCCTGGCCCCAATAGCCCAAGCCCCATAGTGTGTTGAGCTCTTTGACAGATCTGAATTTGTTTTTCAGATACTCGACAAACCCTTTCTGTACGTTGGGGCCGGCGGTGCCGAACGAACTGGTCTCGTTGTCAATTTGATAGCCGATAATGGCAGGATGGTTGCGGTAATGTTCCAGCAGTTTGCGAATAATGCGTTCGGCATGAAACAGATAGGCCGGATGCGTGATATCCATATTCTGCCGCGGTCCATAATAGCCTTTGACTTGCCCCAGTTTAGTCAGCAAAATTTCCGGATGCTTGTGGTACAACCAGACCGGTATGGAGTATGTAGGCGTACCAAAGATGACTTTAATATTGGCCTTGTGCAATCGATCCATGATGCGATCCATCCAGGCGAATTCAAAAACACCGTCCTGCGGTTCCCAGCGGCCCCAGACCGATTCGCTTAGCCGAACCACCGAGATGCCTGCTTCTTCCATCATTTTGACATCCTGCTCCAGCCTCTCGTAAGGCATATATTCCTGATAGTAGGACGCGCCATAGAGCACGGTATTCAGATAGGTGCTGTTTTTCTGAGCTGGTGATTGCGTGGCAAAGCAAGTCATGCCTGCTAATAGCAGCACCCGGGAGCAGAAAAATGTTTTTCGGATTTTAGCCATCTGGTATCCTTTGCAATTTTATCCATCAACCCTTGTATCCGGCACACTATATTTTTCCGATTTGGTTATTCAGGAAAACCGACCGGGTGCTCGAGCATGGGACAGTGCAGCTCTGTCAGCCGGAGCAACGATTTGACCTTTTCCCTGTCCACAGATACGCGCGGCCGCGTCACCATACCGGTTCCGGCACACAAGAGAGCAATGTTCTGCGAAACGATCCCCACATCGATAGCGCCCCACTCCCTCTTCTGTTCCGACGTTCCACCACCAAGGCGCGCGTTGTCCGAAACCAGGAGCAGATGCACCGGCGCAAATGCCGGCGGACCTGCGATGGGACGCGGTGGCGGCGTTAAATCGGATATGGATGTCGCCAGGGCGCGCGATACGGCCGTTGTAACAGTTTGGCGGCTTTGTCGTTGCCTGGTAACTTTTTCTCGCCAAAGTGCCAGTTTATTTTTTCACCGACCGTGTAAGCGATCATGCCCAGCTGCACCGTAGCCGTGCTCTGAAATGAATCCTGAGGCGTACAGGTCGGCGCTTTGCGGCTCTGCACCGCCTGCAGAAAATCCGCCATATGCTCCACCGCCATATCGTTGTCCGTTTCATGCACCTCTTTGTCTTTTCCCGCCTCTCTGGGCATAACCACCCAGCGTTTGTCGGTAACAAACAGAGAACCTTTTTCACCGTAAAAGAGAATGCCGTTGGCGATTTCCGGCGCATACTCGACCGCGCCCCACAAGCGATGACGCCAGATGACCGGACAGGTGGCAAAATCAAACTGCGCGGTTAAAATATCCGGTGTCGTGATATGTCCTTTATGCACATAGATGCCGCCTGCCGCCTGCACGGACCATGGCATGGTTTCGTTCAATATCCAGCGCGTGGCGTCTACGAGATGAATGCCCCAGTCCACAAGATGACCGTTGCCATACTCCTTTTCCAGTCGCCAGGATTTGTGGCCGATCTGCGGGCTGTAGGGCAGCCTGGGTGCCGGTCCGCACCACAGCTCCCAATCCAGCGTTGCCGGCGGATTCTGCGGGGTGGCATCCAGCATCCTGGCCGAATAATGAATCTGCACTTCGACCTGAATTATTTTGCCGATGCCGCCGTTCTGTATGAACTCACGCGCCGCTTTGATCGACTGGCTCTGGCGGCGCTGAAATCCGATCTGTACGATTTGCCGGCTGCGTTCCGCGGCCCGTACCATCGCCTGGCCTTCGCGGATATCATACGCCAGCGGCTTTTCGCAATAAATATCCAATCCTTTTGCCAGGGCGTCGATAAAGGGCAGGGCGTGCCAGTGCGGCGGCGTGGCGATGATCACGGCCTGCAAGCCCGGCATATTCAAAAGATCCCGATAGTGCTTGAACGTTTGCGGTCGATAGCCCTGCTTTGCCTCGACGGCCTGGGCGCTCTCTTCCAGATGGGCGGTGTCCACGTCGCATAATCCGATGCACTCAACGCCGCCGACCTTGAACGCGGCATTCATATCCACCATGCCATACCAACCGCTGCCGATCACACCCATCTTGAGCTTTTCTCCGGCACCTTTAGCCGTGCCGGTGGTCAACGCAGCCGCCGCCAGGGCGCCTGTGCCGAGAAAACGTCGACGGCTGATATCATGGTCCGGCTTACCTGCCGGAAATTCGTTTCTGGCTTTCATGCGGCCTCCTGTTTTGTCAACAAGCATTGTGCGACGTCAACTTGCCATATACTAACATGAATTGTGTTTTCGACCGACAGAGGTCGGATCCTCCAAACCGTTGCATATTCCACTTTAATATCACCTAAGCGAATGCATCTTGGCATCGATTGTTTTGCACTGACCCCCTTCACAGTCCGGGAATTATTACATCCGGAACAGATATGAAAATTTGCTGAACAGGACATAGTGCTGCCGTTCGGACTGGTGCAACATCTGCCTGAGCTCTTTGTAGGATATATAAAACGTGGAGCCGGCCTGGAATTCATACCCCACAAGAAAATCGAATAATTGCGATTTCATGGTCACATCATAGTCCTGAACGATGCGTGAAAACCAGTTATGGGTTATCTGATAATGCAGCGAATTACGCAGCAACCAGTTATCATATTGTACAAAACCGTTGCTGTTTAACACCTGCTTGTACCAGGAGGTGGAATTTTTGAAAAGAATATTGGTCAGAGGCTTAAAGATGAACGCCCATCCGGCGCTTTGTACGGTACCGGCCTGCTGGTCCTGATAATCGTCAAGATAGATGCCGCCGCCTCTGCCGTAACTGTACGACAGCGAACCGTCCAGCGAAGAGCCGGTTTGACTGGAGGCGCTGAAGGAATAGCTGTCGCTGGTGAACATGTGCTTGTTCCAGACCAGATCCGCATCGTCGCGAATCTGTGATCGACCGCTGCTTTTGGAGAACGACAAACCCAGGTTCATCCTGTTAATAAACGAACAGGAGAGGCTCAGGCCCCCGCCCCGATTCAGGTCCAGGCCGTTGTAAACTCGGGCGTATTGTCCGGAGGCGGACACACTCAGCAATTCGATGCCGCTTTCGGGCAGATGCCAGCTATAGCCCCAGGAGAGTCCGCCGTTGCGATAGCCTCGCAATCCGATAATCCCGGATTTGGGATCGTACTGCGGTGCGATATCCGTATAACTGAAACCATAGTTCATGCCCTGATAGGGGGACATGGCATGCTGCAGGTAAAACAGGTAATTGTCTCTATTGTCCTGGCCGGCGTTAAAGGTGGACGCCACCTGATAGTTGAGGCGGCGATACATGCCGCGGACCAGTTGTCCGTCCACGGAAATATTGCGGTTGAAATCATGGGGCGCTTCGAATCCGGAAATAGTAAAACCCGCTTTCGAGGTGTTGAACACCTCCTTCTGCAGCCGCTCAACATGGTAGAATCGATTGTTGCCGGACGACGGGTCATCCCAGCTGTTGATCACGCCCATGTTCCAGGGCCCTTCCTTGCCCGTCATCTTGAGCATAAGTTTCGGATTTTCGACGCGACGGCTGTAAAACAGGCTGTACGGCAATGAAAACACGGCGCTGCCTTCATTGAAGAAAGGCCGGTTTTCCGCCAATTGATATTCATAGGGACTAAAGTTTACGAAAAAAGGATCGCTCTCCACCTGGGAAAAATCCGGAGCCGCGGAAACGTCCAGCACCAGGTTGGGCGACAACCCCCATTTACCGTCGATACCCATAGCCGCGTCCTCTTCTCTGGCTGTGGCTCCTCGCGAGCGTCTGGCGGCGCCGTAAGGGACCAGTTCGATGTGGTGATGGCCTGCCGCAATGTGCCCTATGCCGGTGGCTTGTGAAAACATGGCATAAAAGTCGTCATCATAGCGGACGTCGATATTGTTCAACACTTCGCCGCGGCGATAGATATTGCGACCGAGAACGAACCCCCAGGTCTGTTGCGGCGTATTGGGAAAACGCAGCGATTTGAAAGGAATGGCCATCTCACCGCTCCAGCCGAGCGAATCGATGCTGCCGGCCGATTTCCACAGCGTGTCGAAAGAGTTATATTGCACGCCGTGAGGGTTGATCATAAAAAGAAACTGGTCGCGTTTGTTATCAAAGGTGTCAAGATAGATGAACGCGTTATCGTTATTGCTCCATTGATTGCGCGGCGCCAGTGTGGCGCGGATTTTGTCCGGTTCGGTGTCAAAGCAGCGAAAAGCGACATAGAGGTTGTTGGCATCGCAATACATATAGGCATGTGTTTTTTGCGAAGGCGGCTCGCCGTTATTGGGAGTGAACTGATAAAAGGTATCGATGCGCAAGGCGTTTTGCCACACCGATTCATTGACCTTGCCATCCAGGTGGGGCGAACGGTCGATATTCGGGATGACGAACTGTGACCGAGATGACGTCCGGTCTTCTGCAAAAACCGATAAACACCCCACCAGAACAAGAACAGATAACTTTCTAATTTTTCTCGAGAACAATCCAACAACAGCCATGTAAAAAAGCCTCCTCCTGCTAAATAATTCCACCTTAACAGCTCGTTGTCGATATGGTACAAACGCCAATTTTTAAAATCAAGCAAAAACCGATCGTGCGGGAATATTGTTCACGATCCTGTTCCTGACAGGAGAAAAAGAAACGACTTTTTTCATTTGCTTATAGTATCAGGAATGGATACTTTCATGGTAGATACAGCGAATGCGTTGTCTGCCTGAATATAAATGAGGGAGCGGGCCTGTGTTCAGCGGGCCCGGGACAGTATGACCATCAGCAGAAAAACCTTTTTGAAAACCGTTGCAGCAGCTCTGCTCAGCCTCGGCCACCGTCGACTCTACGGAGCGCGGCCCAATCTGGTCGCAGGATCGAAACAACCGATGATATTTGGCTGGACGACCTGTTTGACCTATGAAGCCGGAGAGCGCCGGCTCGGCTTTGACTATTTCAGTGCATTGCTGGATCACATGCAAGCGCACGGCATGACCAGGCTCATCGTCATGATGGAATCCTCCGGCTATTTTGCACCGCTCAATCACGGTCTGGCCTGGCCGGTGCGCAATGAAAAACTTGCACCGCAAGTCGATAAAAAAGCGGTGAACGCCCTTGAAGAGAGCGAATTTTTCTCGCGCCTCATCGACAAGGCGCACACCCTGGGTATTTCCGTATTTATAGAAATTAAATATCTCGGCCTTATCGGCGTCAAGGAGGGGTATCCGGGCATTGAATTCCTGCGCAAAAAAGACGGCCGGATCATCCATACCATCCGGCCGGAGGCCGATGCCTATGAACGGGAAGCGATCGAAACACTGCACATCTGCTGCGACAGTCCCCAAACCCGGCACTACATGCGCGATAAAATCAGCGATGTTCTGACCCGTTATTCCCGGCTGGACGGTCTGGTGCTGGAACATCCCTCCTACACCGCCGACACCTGCTACTGCCGCTATTCACAGGAAAAATTGCTGCATGACACGGGCGAGCAGATGAATACCATTTCCGGAGAAAAGCTGCTGGAGTGGAAAAGCAAACGGATCAGGGAAACTCTGCTGGACATCAAGACGCTGGTCAAATCGATCAATCCCGCCATGCAGTTCGGATTCTACTCCGGCTTTTCCCCTCAGGATGGCGACATCGAAGGATTTCAAAACAACCGCGGCCAGACCATTGCCGTGCTCAGGGACGTGGCACCTGATTTCATCATGCCGTACGGCGAGGGCCGCCACCGGGAGCAGGAAACGAAAGAGCTGGAGCGGGTGATCGATTATCTCTCCCCGCTGCCCTGTTACCTGCACACCGTCGTACGAAGAGATTCGCCGCACAATTATCAGTTGCCGCCCAAAGGCCCGGAGTATATCAAAAAGATCATCGCCTGGGGCCGGGCGTATCATAGGCAGAACAGCCGCCTGACAGGCATGACGTTTTTCAACGAGATAAAAATTCCGGAGGAAAATCGAAAAGCCGTCTATGACGGCATCAGCAAGGAATTTGGCTCCTCCGGCTAGATCGGATCAACGCGCCATCGAAGAACGCAGCTCCTGCAGAATTCGCTCCTGATGCTGCACCAGTTCCGCCAGCGTCGCAACGTGTTTGTGCCAGCTGCCGATGGATTCGATGGTAAGGAAATTCCTGTTCACGCGTTCAAATTCCGGAGCGCGTTGCGCCGCAGGTACTTGCTGCAGCAGACGATGATGCTGCAGCAACGCTTCATTCAATCGGGCCACCAGTGACCGGCCGGCTTTCGAGTCGGGCTCACCTGCAAAAATCTCCAGCAACACCCGCCCCATGTTTTGTGCCGGAAGCGGCACCTGGTTCATGTGACATACCGTAGGCGCGATGTCCAGTGAGGAGGCATTGGTCATCACCTTGCCTTTTTTTATGCCGTATCCCTGAAACAGAACCGGTTGTTTATGAGCCTGGCCGACATAGGGAGCATGCCAGCCCTCGTCGTTCTGTCCATGATCGCCCATCACGATGAAGGTGGTCTGGTCGTAAATATTGATGTCCTTCAACCAGGCGATGAAATCGGCTAATGCAGAATCCGCTCGCACCATTTCGCCGGGATAGCGGGATTGCTCTGACCATAATCCACGACCGGCCTGCAGGTCATGATAGCCGGCAGAACCGGTGCCCTGCAGGTGTATCCTGATAAAGCGCGGGTGATGTTGTGTGATGATCTCCCGGGCCTTCTGTACCACACCGGCATAATCATATTGATCTTTTTCCCCGCGGCCATGACGGACATAGTATGAATAGCCGTATCGCAGCTCCTCATACGCTCCATCATTGACAACAAAAGCGGTGGTGCCTTCCGGAAAGCTGTGCTGAATCATCGATTCTTTCAATCCGGCTGCGCCAATAAACAACGAGCCGGTCTGCAGCATGACATTCGGCAGAGAACACCCCCAAGGATAATAATGCACGGATTCCATGCTATCATTGCGGACCAGATGCGCCGGCAGCGGCAGGTTCAGATCCGGAAAATAGACGCCGTTATCGCGTATCTGCTGCAGCGTCGGCAGATTCAACCGCTCAAGCGTTCCACAAGCCATGCCATCGATGATGAACAGCACGGTCATACGGGGCGAAGCGGATGTCGTCAGACGGCAATTCAGCAGTAACACCATTCCCAGCAACACAGCCAAAACCGCGTTTGCTTTTACTGTAAAGACAGGCATAAGTGTCTTTCCTCAAAAAAAATGCTGGAACCGGCTTACCGGGGTCCTGTCATCCGTTTAACGTCCAGCCCTTTCGATATTCCCGGCGCAGCAAATCATTGGCTTCGGCGCTGTTGGTGACACGGCCGGATATGCCGTCATAGTCTAGCTTTTTGCCGACGCGATAGGCCACCAGACCCAGGAGTAGCTGTTCCATCATGTTGGCGCCATATTCAAAGTCGCAGGAGGTCTTTAAATCGCCTTTGCAGGCATCGATCCATTCCTGCTGAAAATCCTTAACCGGCGGATCCAGCTCTGTAGCCGGCCGCGGTTTGTAATAGGTCATGTCCGCTTCAGCTCCAAAGGGGATGATCGCCCGGGAATCGAAATCGCTGATAAGAAAACCTTTGCTGCCCTTAAACAGCGCGCCATGATCGATCTGCTTGAGATCGATATATTTCATCGGCGAGGTTGGCATCATGCCGCCCTGGTACCAGAGCACTTTGATGGCCGGACGCCAGTCATTGGCCGGATGTTCAAAGGTCGCTTTTAATTCTACCGGAGTCACCTGCGGATTATACGCCTCACCTTCCGCTTCAGCCGATATCGGCAAGCCGGCATCAATGGCATTCCAGACCAGGTCCATGGTGTGGCTGCCCATATCCCCCACCTGGCCGGTACCGAAATCCCAATACATGTTCCAGTTCAGGCAATTCAAGCCTGCTTCACCGGCAAAATATTCTGGATTATAGGGATGAAACGGAGATGGCCCGAGCCACAGATCATAATGCAGAGATTTGGGCGCTGCTCCACTGGCCGCCGGATAGCCGGAGCGGCGAAGCTGGCGGTTACCCCAGGCATATACCGTGGAAAGTTCACCGACAACGCCGTCGCGAACCAGCTCGCGCACCCGATTGAAATTCGCTTTGGCATGGCGTTGGGTGCCGTGTTGCGTAGCCAGTTTATGCTTAACCTTCAGGTAGGTCTGACGCACGGTCCTGACCTCTTCCACCGTGATGCCCAGAGGTTTTTCGCAATACATATGCAATCCTCGATTGAGCGTCCAATTGGCGATAAAGGCATGGGTGTGGTCGAGGGTGCAGCAGACCACGGCATCCAGGTCTTTCTGGTCCAGACACTTGCGCCAGTCGACATAGTGTTTGGCTTTGGGAAATTCTTTGGCTGCGATGGCGATATGGTCTTCGTTGACGTCGCAGAGCGCCACCACATTTTCTCCGGCCAGACCGCGATAATGGGCTTTGGCCCGGCCATAGGCTCCGATCAGCGCGATATTGAGCTTGTCGCTGGGCGCACGAACACCGGCGCGCAGGCCGCTGGGTAAAATCGTAAAACCGGCGCCGGCAACGGTCGCCTGCTTGAGAAAATCCCGTCTTGAGGCAAAGGGAGCTGACATACGATCCTCCATAAGGTTTTATTTCAACGCTGCACGATTTCGTTTCTTGCGTGGTGGCATCAGGAGCGCGTTTTCGCCCTTTTTCAATCTGATATGAACGGTTTTTAAACCACGCCGGGCATCTCTCTTGATCTTGACCGCTGCAGACCACCTGCAGACCAGTGCCTGCGCCGCAGGGATTCTGAAAGAAAACGAACAAGAGCAGGGAGATTTTAAGCTCATTTCAATTGGTTTTCCAGACCGAATGGCAGCAGAAAGCGTTACGCCTCCGGCGACGTACAAATCTTTAACGATCGCATCCTGCAACGTCTCCGGTACGGCCGGAAACAGGATCGGAGGCGACTGATCATATACTTGCACGAACATGGCATGGAGGCCATAAATCCAGGCGCCGGCACCGGAGGTAAACCAGGGCAGAAAGGCGCCGTATTTAGGATTATAGTGTTCATTGGGTGCCAGAAAACTGCGCAGGGTCAACGGCGTTTTTTTCAAAACCTCCAATCCCCGGTTTCCCCAGCCCTGATAAAAGCAAAGCGTCGCCAGCCTGCCTACGGCCCAAATCCAGTTGTAGGAAAAAACAACTTCTGTGGTCACATCGTCCTTTTGCTGTTGATAGACCGCCCAGGCCGCTTGCATGGTTGTCGCAGCCTGCTTACCGGCGACATCAAAAGAAAAGGGAAACACCATGGCCAGGTGGGACATCTCTGTTGGAATGTCCACATCATCGGCATAGCGAAAGATACTCTTATTTTTATCAAAAGGCAAGTTATCAAACAGTTCATCGGCCAGATTCTTCCAGCGCAGGGCCGGTTTCATATCCTTCTTTAAAATGGCCGCCGCGTCCGCAGCGTTGTGCAGGCATCGAATCGTCGCACAAGCGGCGAAAATCGGATTATCCGAGGCCATAACACCTTCAGCAATATCCGCCATGGTGCGAACCGTGAGCCGGCCCTGCTCGTCACGGATGAGAGCATCATGAATCATCCATTCGGCGCAGCCGCGGATGACCGGATAATACCGTTCCAGGCTGGTAACGTCGCCGGTCACGAGATAGTAGCGCCAGGCTTGCTCCGATATCTGGCCATGACGGAACTGCTCGTCGGTCCAGTGACCATAGGGTGCACTCTCTTCACCGGTTTCGGTTACTTCCCAGCCATAGTAGGCGCCTTTACCACCGCTGCGCATCTGCGCGTGCGGCAAAGTGGCCAGGCGATAATCCGGGATTCTCTGCGCCAGATCCACATGACCGCTGGAAAGCAGAGCCATAAAAGGATAGAATTCGTCATGGAACGTGCGGCCTTCCCAGGTGGTGCTCAAATACCCCGGCGGGATGGTCCAGGGAGAAGCATTACAACGTAACGTATACAGACATGATGTGCGGATGCCGTCCAACACCGGATCGTTCAGAATGACAGTGCTCCGTTGCCAGTACTCAGCCCACGCCCTGTCGTGTTGCCGGAGGAGACGCGGCAACCTGGCAAAAGAGGAGAAGTGGGTATATTGCAGGCGGTCGCTGAATGAAGCCCAGAACCACAGTTCGATCTTTTCACCACCCGTAAGGGTGAGCTCGTGAACAAAGCGTCCGCCTGTGGCTGTATCCTCTATGACACCGTTGGGATAGCGGCCAATATGAATTTCACCCAAATGGCTTTCGACTTCGTACTGAACCGAAAGGCTCTCCAGGAGATGCGGCGGTCTTGCAGAGGGATCGGCAACCAGCGAACGGGTGCCCTCCACATTGCCGAATTCCAGATCCTCCGGGTGCGGCCGACGGATGTTCAAACGTGTGCCGGCGGCTAGTTGTCCGTCGGCGTCACCGAACTCGTAGCAGAGTTCGAACCTCACCCGAACCGGTTCGGCCGACATATTCGACAAACGGGTGCGAAAAACCAGAACATTCGTCCCGAGACAGATCCGGCTTTCTGTTTCCTCCTCGATTGCGCCATGAAACAGCCGGCTGATTACGTGTCCCCGGTCATACACCATGGTTTGCTGCCATTGCTGGTCACCTGTTTTCACATCATCGAGAAAAAGCGCACGTGAAAACCGGCCAAACCGAACCAGCGGAATGGTAGGACCGATCAGTTCTTCAGGAGGCACGCGCGGGATGCGGATGTTGGCGCTGCGGGCATCTTTGAATCGACGTCCGGCCCAAAAGAGGGTTCTGTTGGCTGCTTCCAGCTCAGGACAAAATCCGTTATGATAGCCGGTGGGACCCAACGTCGTCACAATCTGGCCATTGCCGATCATGGGCGAGTTGTATTCAGGATCGTTATTTTTTGCAGTAAACAGGTCAGCAGGGTGATCCATATAATCTCCTGTCACAAATCCCTGATCCGCGTGCAGAGTCGAAGGGGTTCCTGTCAAAGACGGAGAGGCTCCGCAAGCCTATTGCATATCTTTAGCGATTGCGCTCCCGACGACATCACCGGTCTGAGGGTCCGCGGCTGACTTTTGCCTGGTTGTCAGAGCAAAATAACTTGTCACAGCCACCGCCAGCATGACATAGGCCATCAGGCGATAGACCTGATGCAAAGGCATGTGATCGTAGAGATAGCCGGCGAGGGCGTTGCCGATGATGGCGCCGGCACCGAAATGAAAAGCCCAGAACAGAGATTGCCCGGTGGCTCGAAACGGTCCGGGCACGATCTGATTGACATATTCCACAGCACCCACCAGAAAAGCGGCCCAGGACAGGCCCTGCAGCAATTCCACCGCCACCGCCATTTGCGGTGTCGTAGAGATGGAGTACAGGTATAGACGAAGCGCGTAAGCGAGAAAGCTGATCTGCAACAGTCGGCCGGCGCAAATCTTTTTCAGAATAAGAGCCGATATAAAATAAAACGGTATCTCCATAAGCGCGTCGAGGCTGAAGGCAAATCCGATCAGAGTAGAAGAGGCGCCGAGATCGCTGAGAAACACGGAATAAAAAGTCCAGATGGGAAAGGTGCCGATGGCCACAATGAGCATGATAAAAAGATAAAGAACCAGTTTTCTATTTTTCAGCACCGGTTTCAGATTTTTAAAATTCACCTCCAGGCCGCTGGCGCCGGCCCGGCCCGGCCCGAGCAGTCCGATCAGCGCCGCCAGAAACATTACAACGGCGGCGATGGGAAAAATCGGGGCATAACTGCTGTCGGCAATATAGTAACCCACCGAAAAGGTCAGAATCGACCAGCCGATGGAGCCCCATAACCGCATCAAGCCGTAGCTGCTTTTGTGGGTATGTTCCACATAATCCAGAGACAAGCTGTCGATCAGGGGTCCAAAGGGATTATAAAAAAAAGCAAACGGGATCATCCATAAAAAATAGAACCAGAAATGGCTCTGGTACAGAAAGCCCAGGCCCAGAAGCGCGGTGATAAACATGCTCAACACCAGCGCCTTGCGTCTGCCCCATCGATCGGCGAACACGCCCCACAGCGGTTGACAGACCAGCATCACCGCCGGAATAACGGCAGAAATGACGCCGATCTGGGTGCCGGTCAATCCGACCTGCTTGAGGTAAATATTGAACACGGGATACCAGGTAGCGCCGCTGGCATACGCCAGAAAACAGACGGCGCGAATATTGAATCCCTCATCTCTGAACCAGTTCAGTACTCTGCTTGGCATGTATTCTCCTCGGTTCCATGTCTCGTTCGATCGTCCCACTCGTTGCAGCGGTTGTCATTTGTCACTTTATGAATTCCGTCATCTGATTTTCGCCTGGTATTACGCCGGCCAGATGCTTGTCCGCTTCAGCCCGCAGTTCGGCAACGAGGTCCGGGTGAGCGGCAGAGATATCAAATTTTTCGCCTGGATCGATGTCTACGTTATAGAGCAGGGGCGGCTCGTGTGCGGTGACGGTTTTGTCGCCATAAGACGGCTGTGTATAAAAATGGGCTTTGAATGGTCCTTTACGAACGGCAAACAGCTTGGTGTCGCGGTAAAAGAACATCAGCTCTCGCGGACTGGCGGCTCCATGGAGCAGGCTGGAGGAAAGATCAAATCCGTCCAGGGTGCGGTCGGTTGGCGCCGATGCGCCTGCCAAATGGCTAAAGGTCTGCAGGAGGTCGAGAGTGGAACCCATACCGGCCATGACCGCCGGTTGAATGTGACCCGGCCAGTAAAAAATGGCCGGCACGCGATGACCGCCTTCGTAGGTGCAGCCTTTGCCGTCGCGCAGCAGCCCGCCGGATCCACCCTGTTCAAAAAACGTCAACCAGGGTCCGTTATCGGATGTAAACACCACCAGAGTATCCTGTTCTATGCGGCACTCTTGCAGCGTCTGCAGAATCTGGCCTACGCCCCAATCGATCTCTTCAACGACATCGCCATAGAGGCCACGACGGCTTTTGTCCTGAAAATCCGTTGAACGAAAGAGCGGAACATGGGGCATGTTGTGGGCCAGATAGAGAAAAAACGGTTTGTCCCTATTGGCACGGATATAGGCGACAGACTCCTGGATATATCGCTTGCTGATCGTAGTCTGATCCGCCGGTCGCTCAATAATCTTTTCGTCACGCATCAGCGGCACGTTAAAATATTCACTTTTAGAATCATGAAACACATTGATCTCTTTGGCCGCGACTTTGTCCATATCGTTGCTGTAGGGAATGCCGTAATAGGAGTCAAATCCCCTGTTGGTTGGCAAATATGGAGCAAGATGGCCCAGATGCCATTTGCCGACACACCCTGTGGCATAGCCGGCCTTTTTCAATATCTGCGCCAGCGTGACCTCCGAATCCGGCAATCCGCGCGCAGAGCGTGGAAACAGCACCCGCCATGCCGGATCGCACATGCCGCTGCGTATAGGCAGGCGGCCTGTCAACAGGCCGGCACGACTGGGCGTGCACACGGAGGAGGCGGTATAAAAACTGGTCCATTTTTGTCCTGCCGTCGCCATGCGATCCAGATTCGGCGTCTGGATGGTGGGATGACCAAAGCACCCCAGGTCACCATACCCCAGGTCGTCACAAAAGATGATAATGAAATTGGGGCGACGAGCTGAGGTGGAACAACGTGACATGGCCAGGGAGGCCATGCCGATAGCGCTGTTTTTCAAAAAATCGCGTCTTGTTGTCATGGTAGCCTTCTGTTCTATCCTTGAATGGTTGAGGTGTAACGTCTGTGGCGGAAAACCGCCCGGCAAAAACTCTAGAACCTAAATTGCATATCTCTGTAAACATCGACAAGCGTCTTGCCATCCGCCGCCATATCGGCCAGAGCTTTGCCGCCGTTTAGAATGCCGTCCCGGCCTTTGCCGGTGACAAAGATCCATCGCGTCAGCGGCAGTTTTTTTTCCATACGGACAAAGGGAAAGGTTTCATAGTTATACATGGACCACAATTTAAATCCGCCATGCAGCCCGATATGTTCCGGCATGACAAAGCCCAGTCCGCGCCCGGTATCCAGATCATAAAATCCAAAGATAAAAAATCCCTTGTAGGTGCATTGCTGAACCGATGCGCCTGCGGCATGGAGAAAACAGTCGCCAAAATTATGTCCGCAGGTGTCTTCCGCTTTTTGACGCCATAGCGCATGTTTTTCGGCGGTGATGGTATCGGCTATGCCATAGATGGTATACACCCGACGGTCGTTAGCCGGCTCGGTATAAAAATCTTCCCACCAAAGGATTTTCAGAGAATCATAGCGTATTTCCAAAAGCGGCAGATCGCGATAGATTCGATAGGTTTTATCAATGTCCACACACCCTTTTAGGACCACACGGGCGTCGATAAAATCCGGCGTCCTGGCCGTAACCTGATACTGGGTGTAACTGTCCGCCGCATGATACTGGGCATAGCCGCAGCCGCTGACATCCAGTTTTTGCGCCAGGTTTTCATTGGTCGGCCGATACACCAGCCGAGTCAACCCGCTCATATACAGACCCTGTACCTTGCGGTCCGGGCCATAGGAGCATTCCAGCAAAACATTGCCGATGGTTTTGGCGTTGCTGTTCTCACGATACCAGGGTTCGCGGTTGGCCCGCTCCACGATCTCTTTGCCCAGAGCAAATATCTCGCGCTCGCCTTTGCTGACAACAAAAAGATAATTGGCAAAAGGGCGTTTGCGCTGTTTATCGAACCAGAATGGAAACTGTTCAAAACCATTTTTCGACAGCAGCTTGATATGATCGACGGCATCAGCGGGAATAACGCGGCCGTAACCGTGGCCATTCTCAGGATTATATACGCCGAAAATGTACCAGCCTTTATAGTTCATGGGATTTTCCGCTGCCGGAATGCCCCAATCGCCCAGGATCGGGTGTGGATAAGTGGGATAGAGCGAGTCGGTCAGGACATGATGCGGATGGTCGCTGTTTCTGAAAGCAGGATCGGCCAGTCGTTTTTTTCGTTTTTCCTGCCAGGCTTTGGCGCCATAAATGGCAAAGCGCCCCCTCTCTGTTCCTCCCGGATTGCCGATGTCACAAATATTGGCATAGGTGTTGAGGTAATCGATGCGAACAAACGGCTGGTCCGGGTACAACGTTATTTCTTCGATGGATGCACCGTCATCCCATTCTAAATGCACGGTCTTTTTATCGACGCCGTCATAGACGATACTGGTGCCGGACGAGAGCAGTCCGCGATCCCGGCCCCAGTCCCGCGCCATCTCATCGATATGTTTGCCGGCCTGGTTTTCCCTGACAGCCTTATTCAGCAGCTCGGTGATGGCGGTCTCCGGATTGGCCGTCTGTGTGGTGCTGTAGCGGATGCGCAACCGGCTGTTTTCCAAAACCACATTTTTCCCAGAGATCGTTCCCTCGATACGGACCTGTCCCCATGAATCAGCAGGAGCGGTTTCGGTTTTGCCTGCAGAAACCGTTAACGGAGCCTGCCAGGATTCGATGCGCTTTTTTATCTGCTCGTGGGTTTCAGCCCGTGTAAAGCCCATATAAAAAGTATTCGGATAGGTATGGATGCCGGGATTAGCCCCTCGTCCCCATCCAACCATGGCCGCCTGCATGTTTTCATACCAGTTCAAGCCGTCTTTGATGGTATCGTCTTCGGCATGGAAAAAGTAGAGTTTATATGGATCCTGCTCATCGCCGACATAGAGCCATTCCGGGGAAATGTCTTTTGCCCATGTTTCGCCTTTGTATTTTTTCACGCCGTCCGGGCCGACCACATAATCGCTCGCTTCCAGCTGGTCCCCGCCCGGAGTGAGCTCCATAATGCAGGCATAGCCGTCTTTGTTACCCTGCAGCATCCGGGCACGAATGCCATGGGGATAAATCATATATTCAATGGAATAGACGGTCTTGCTGCGATAATCATCGTCCAGCTCACCGAACCGGTTGATGGATTTCAGCCGGTAGCGGACTGGGCCTGCGCATTGGATGAAACTTTTCGGACCCTTGGTCAGGCTGTCATCCGCTTCGTCATCTTCATTCGGGTGAAAAATCGCTTTGGTTCGCGGATCGCCCACATTGAGGATGCCGTTCCAGCGGTTATAATCATCGCGCATCCAGTCCTTGCCGCCTTCGTTATCCCGGCAGATCACCGGGCTGAATACTTCAAACGCGCCGCCGCGCTGTTCAAAGACATAATGGCCGGCAGGGGTATCGAATATCCAGCGATCCACAGAGTCCCGCTTGGCCACCAACGGCGGCAAGGAACTGCGCGGCACGGAGCGGTCGCTGCCGTTAAAGTAAACATCAAAAAAACGGGAGGTGGCCGGTGGTGTGGAGCCATTCAGTATCCACACCAACTCATCGACATCGTATTGAGCGGACCGCTCCGCCAACATGCGGCCGGATGAATCGGTTTCAATGATGCGAATGGATGCCGGATCGAGCAGGGCCCCTTCCGCCTGTACTTCGGCAAACTTGTTCGCGAAAACCATAACATGTTCCACCGGCCTGTCGATGCACTCGGTGGCGCCGGTCTGCACCCTCACCTGAAAGCGATACCGCCAGTCCGCATTCCACCACGGACGGGCTGATATCCACGCCGGAATCATGCCGAGCAGAGCCAACAACATCGATAGATTTCTTTTCATATCATCCTTTCCGTTTGCCATCCTGTGCGGGTGGCAAGTTACGATCATCACGTCCGAAGGGCACGGCATCAGAGACGCGGACATACCAGTCCAGAAGATCCGACTTTAGCTTGCCGATAGTTGCGCGATAGCGGTCATCCTCAATACCGTTATGCAATTCCTGCGGATCGTTGCGCAGATCATAAAATTCGCTCATCCCTTCCGGACGCCAGGTTAGCTTATAGTCGCTGGTTCGAATCATGGTGGTGCGGGTAATAGAGTCCGGATGCTTTGCTTCAAGTTCAATTTTTGGATAATAGATATGATCGGGAGTGAATTTTTCCAGAGGTTCGAAACAATGCGGTTCATTTCGATTGTACCCTCCTTCACTGAAAACGGCATGACGGGGATTGCCCTGAGCGCCAGACAGGTGCGGTACCAGACTCTGCGCAAAATGAGTATGGCCGGGCTCGATGCCCGCCAGTTCCAGCAGAGTGGCCATGAGGTCATGCAGTTCAACCATAGTATGCACCACATGAGCGCTGACCCCGCCCGGCATTCGAATGATCAGAGGCACTCTCAGCAGCACATCATCCATGGCGGTCGACCATTTTTCCACCAGGCCATAATCACCGGCCCACTCGCCGTGATCGGAGCAGACGATGACTACGGTATCATCCCTGTGACCGCTCGCGTCCACCGCCTCCAGAAGCCGGCCCAGCAGCCAATCGGTGTAACTGATCATACCGAGATAGACGGCCTGGATTTGGCGCAAAAAAGATTCACCAACTTTATCCAAACGCCGCATCGTATGAATCGCGTTATAGAACTCGGGCTTTTTCTCGAAGCGGGCGGGCCGAAGGGGTGGTAGATCCTCGGGACGATACATATGATAGAAATCCGCGCTGGCGGTAAAAGGCGGATGTGGAAAAAACAGCGGCAAAAAAATACAGAACGGTTTGTCGTTCGGCTGCTGCAGCTTGGTGATGGCAGCCTGTACGCGGCTATAATCCGGGAAAGAGGTGCGGTCACCGCCCGCTCCATACAGAAACGAATAATAGCGCGGATCGTTTCCGGGCCAGGGATTGCCCTTGCCGCCCCACTCGGGTCCATCAGCAAAATCCGCCCATTCGGTCGCGCTTTCATGAAAACGATCATGTACCAGCACATCGTTTTTGCCATACCAGAACACATTATAGCCGTTCTGCACAAGATATTTAAAAAGATTCGGTTCGTGGGGCTTGAGCAGATTGTATACCGTACGGTGTCCGGCTACATGCGGATACCAGCCGGTGAGCAAATTGCAGCGGGACGCCGTGCACACCGGATACGCTGCCTGGCAATGATCAAAGCGGACCCCTTCTGCGGCCAGCCGATCCATGTTGGGTGTCTGAACCAGAGGGTGGCCGTAACAGGCGATGGATTCCGCCCGCAGTTGATCCGGCATAAACAGTATAAAATTCATTTTCTGCTTCGGTCGGCCCTGCAATGCTTTCACAGCGGGCCATAGCATAGACGTTGCCATAAAATCACGTCGGGACATACATTCGCTGTTATGCATGCTTTTGCCTCATGGGCTTGCAGATAATTCTTGAATTTTTGCACGGATTCGACAAAAGACCGGATCGCCTATTCCTGCAGCCAGATGTCGATACGCGGCGTCAGCCACTGAAACGGTTTACCGATGATATCAAGATCGCCATCGCCATCCAGGTCGGCCAGGTCCGATTCATGCAGCTCGATTCCGGAGGAAATGTTCTGCATCGTAAAACCACCCTTGCCGTCGCCGTAGAGAACGCCGTGACGGCTGTCCGGATTACCTCCGTTCAGTCGCATTTCGCCGAACCAGATATCCGGATGACCATCGCGATTCACATCAGCCACGCGCAATGAATGCGCACAATCCACAGTATCCATCAGGGCGCGACCGGACCAGGTGCCCTTTTTCCATTCATAGATCATCATGGGCGCCCAGCCGTCACCGACAGCCATCACCACTTCTGGTCGGCCGCCTGCAATCAAGTCGCCGACGGCCAGGCGGCTGAACACATACCCGGCATCTATGATGTTTTCGCTATAGGTTCCGTCCGGCAGGTGTTTGAACCAGCGACCGCCGGCCACGATATCCGGGATGCCATCCAGATCGATATCAGCAGCAGCCAATCCTTCATGCTCATTCACACCTTTAAAGGAAGGATAGCGGCCGCGTTGCTGCATTTCCCCGTCAGGAGAATAGGTGAAAATTTTTGTACAAGGCCATACGTCCGCTGTTTTAACATTTTCCGGAATTTCGGCAACGTAGAGACCAAACGCGCCCTGGTTCCAAAACGCCAATTCCAGCCGTTTATCACCGTCGAAATCACCAAAGAGCTGGTCATGGCTTTTTTTGCCAGGGAAATTTTTTACCGTACGCCGCGTCCAGGGCTTTTGCGGGTCCAGTTTCGGAAACGGATTTTCCCACCACCACACTTCATCGCTGCGGGCGCCTCCGGCGACAATATCCGGATCGCCGTCTCCGTCCACGTCGCCGGCGTCCGTTCCTGCGGCAATGGACAGCGGCTGCGCTTCGATCACGTACGGCATCCATTTGTTGCTCTGGTAACGATACAGTACCAGAGCCGGAGCGCTGCTGCGTTCAGAGACGGCAAAGTCCTGACAGCCGTCGCCATCCACATCCAGCACGGCGGTGGACGTTTGATCTTTGCCGGTGAACAAAACAGGAATATCGCCCTTGGCTGAAGAGATATGTTTCCATTTGATTTCAGCAACAGATTGGCTGAACAGGGACGCACTGACCAAAAGGCTGAAAAGAAGGCTGTATAACAGAACCGCTCGTCGTGGCATAAAAAAATCCAGTGAATAGTTTAACGTATTCTTCATCCGTGCTGAAAGGCAGAGCAGAGTGGGCCGGCTTATCCATTCCGGCCTTTTCAGATCTCTATTGTTTCAATAGACCAGACCCATTTGAAAACCGACGCTGGTGACACTTTAGCAAAAGTTCAAGCTCATTAACCACATCCGGGCATGTGCCCGCCAGATTGACACGTTCCGTGCAATCTGCTTCCAGGTCATACAATGCCGTCTCTCCCCTGGATGTGGCAAGCTTCCATTTGCCTTGGCGTACTGTGGATTCGCCAAAAAAGAGCGGGCGTTTTGGCAATTTCGATTTGCCCTGCAAGGCCTTCAGAACGTCAATCCCGTCCAGGCTCAAGCCTTTGTGGTGGGCAATGCCCGCCGCTGCCAGCATGGTAGGAAACAGGTCTATGCCATGAATGATTTCATGGGTTGTTGTTCGAGGTGGAATCTGATCCGGCCACTGTGCGATCATGGGGACCCGGATACCGCCTTCCTTGAAAGTCCATTTTCCTCCTGAAAGCGGATTATTGGAACCACCGTGCTCCGGGTCGGCGCCGTTATCAGAAATGAACATGACCAAAGTGTTCTGATCCAGCCCGGTCTGATGCAGCACGTCAAGTAACTCTCCAATGCCGTCATCCATACAACTGACCATGGCGGCGTACAACTCGCGTCGTGTCGGTTGTTCGCCCCTGGCAAACCGTTTGATATATTCATCCGTCGCCTGCAGAACGCCTACCCTGGCATAGTGTGGCGCATTGTAGGCGAGAAAAAGAAAAAACGGTTCCTCAGCATGCTTCTTGATAAAGCGCAAGGCTCGTTGTGTGAACAAATGGGTAGAATACCCTTGGGGAAAAATCTCTTGATTATTTTCGTAAAAATCGTGTTTGCCTAGAGCATCTCCCGGTTTCTTCTGCGCCGAGTCGGTATGATTGAAATAGTCAATTTTGCCGCCCCGAAAACCATAAAATTCATCAAAGCCCAGGTTGTTGGGAAGCGATTTCCCACCATAACCGAGATGCCATTTACCCACCAATCCGGTAGCATAACCGGCTTGCTTCAGTATCTCTGCCACCGTGACGACGTCTGCAGCCATTCCTCCTTCTCCCATCAGGACCTTGGTCATGCCAATGGCTTGGGGATAACGCCCGCTCAACAGGCAGGCGCGAGACGGCGTACAGGTTGGAGCCGCGGTGTAGTATTGCTCGCACTTGACGCCATTTTTAGCCAGGCGGTCTATGTGGGGCGTGGGGATGTCCTGACAGCCGTAGCATCCCAGGTCGCCAAAGCCAAGATCGTCGGACATGATCCATATTATGTTCGGCTTTTTCTTTTTGACAGCCGCATACATCATGGGCAGGTGCAAGCCGGCGGCCATTGCGAGCGCCGTCCATTTTAAAAAACTGCGTCGGTCAGAATCCATATGCATAGAGATTCCGTAATTCTATCAAAAAATTGAAAGGCCGGATGAATGAAACACGACGGCCTTGACCAGTTCCGCACTGGTTGGAGTTGTAATCCATAGCATCAGCTATTTCATTTTTGTCACCCTGCCGATTTTTACGTCCAGTTTCTGATAGGCGGAGTCGATCCATTTGGATACTACACCGAATTCCCTGCTTTCGGCGAACCCGATGGTCAGATGGGTCGGCGCCTGGGTCAGCCGCTGCCAGCCGCTTTCTCGCGGTCCGCGGCCAAAGCCGAACACGGTCATGCCGCCCTGGCCAAAATGCCAGTATTCATCCACGGCATCTGAATATTCGTGATGAATCAAATACAGCGAACGGTTCAATTTGCCGTCGCTGAAATAAACCCATTCGGGATCAGGCAGATCGCCGTTCCATTTTTTAGCCTGAACCATGTCCGGCAAGGCGAATGTTTCACCTTTAGAGTTGACGCCATAGTCCTCCAGATCGAATTCCCCTCCCGGTGTGCCCTCATACAGAATCCAATAGGGTTCTTCCCCTTTTTTAAACAGCGTCATGGTGGCATAGGTGGGATAGATCTCCCAGGTCAGGCCCCATTTTTCATCCTTGGTCTCGGAAAGAAATTTCAGTTTGCAGGGTCCCTGACTGATCACCTGGCTCATCTTGTGGCCGTCACCGCGACCGGGATGAAAGTTCGGCGGCGCAATGTTGGGAATGCCGCGGTATTCGCCTTTGGCCCCCTCCTCTTTCACTTTCAGCGGATTAAAACCGATCCAGTCGTTGCCGTCCAGGTCGTTCATGCTGGCAAACCCTGAGCCGGCTTTATGATAGTAATAGGTCGCACGGGGCGTAACAATCTTGAAGCTGGATTCCCCTTCATGGGGCACCGCGGCATCAAAAGAAACGAGTTTGGCAAAAACCGGTTGCACATAATAGCCGCCTTCCGGGCCGAACAACACCGAGAAAAATCGCTGGCTATGGGCCGGCGTGCAGCCGTCGGCCATGAAAACAAGATTACCCTTGCCCTTTTGTGCTGCCGGATCCCATTGAAAAACGACGGAGGGATTCATCACGTTGCCATTGGCATCGACCTCCAGCACATGCAGGGAAGCGGCATCAAATCCGGCCGCCGACAGTTTGTTAAAATCCAGTTCCACTTCCACCGGCTTGTCAAATCGGTCAAACGCGCCGGCTAACACGGTCAGGTCCAGCTGCATGGACTGATCGGTGATTTCCGCCAGACCAAGCGGCGGCGTCTTAACCGTGCCGGTCCCCTTGCCCATGATGGCATCATTGCGCCACAGGTGCAGGTATGGATAATCGCACCAGGCAATGCTGACGATGTCCAAATCGCCGTCACGATCCATGTCTGCCAGCCGCGCACCCAAATGGCTCTCTTTGCCGATATCAATGGTGTGCCTGACGAACACGCCATTGCCGTTGTTCTCCCAGATTTGCAGTTCTTCGGCCGGACCTTTATGCTCACAGGTCACCAGGTCAAGATCGCCGTCTTTGTCCAGGTCGGCTACATCCAGATTGTTCATCGACCATTGGGTGACGATGGTGTGGCGGCTCCAGTTCTGCTGTTTCGGATCCTGTGGTGCTTGGTACCAGTACATGCTGGCGTCCGGCTCTGCGCCGGGGTAGCGTTCCTCAGAGACCACCAGGTCTATGCGGCCATCGCCGTTGAAATCGCCAGGCAGAGTTTTGTCGGCGCGAAACCGGCTCTCTCCGATGGCATGCCTTGGCCATGGACCATGGCCGTCCCCTGGATTTTCCAGCCAGACAATATCATGCAGCTGTGTTTTCTGATCCTTGAGAAAACCGGCGGTCACATCCACATCGCCGTCCAGGTCCATATCCGCTGCCGCCAGCCATTCGCCGTTTCCGCCAGGCGTAGCGATTTCAAAGGCCGGCCAAAATCCTTTTTCCGGATCATCCGGAATCGAGATACAAAAGATGCTTTCACCATGGAGAAGAATTTCCGGTCTACCGCCGGCGATAATCTGGGCAAGGCTATAGCCTTGGGTGGAGGTGCCATGGTTGCATACTTTGTATTCTCCAATCAATCGGCCCTTCCAGGATCGACCCAGTTTGTCCTGCGCTTCAAACCAATATTGTTTGCCGCATTTCAGCGCGATGATATCGCCGAAAGCATCGCCGTCCACATCCACAATCAGCGAAGCGTCCATGCTGTCTGCCAGCGCCACCCGTTGCCAGGATTTGGCCATATCGGCTCCGGGATTACGATAATACCACTTGCCGCTGACAATGTCGGCAAAGCCATCGCCGGTAACATCACCCATGGCCAGCCCGAACCAGTAACCATCGCCGCTCTGTTTGCCGTCATAGCGGCTGCGGCTGTTGTCCACTTGAATATAGGTCCATTTGTCCAGCGCCATTTTTTTTGCCGGAGCGGCCTGCGCGGCTGACGGATGCATAAGAAACAAACCAATGCTCAGCACAAAAGCCCATAGCTTCATGTGTATTCTCCTTCCAACCTCTTAACCTTTTGGTTTATGTTTATCAAAGCGATACCACGCATCCCTTCGCAGCGGAATCTGCAGGCCCTCGGTTTTTTCCAACCAGGTGAACAGGCGATCTTTGAGATCGCGCACCGTGTCCTTTTGCACAGGATCGTTAATCAGATTATTCATTTCTGACGGATCCGCCTTCACGTCATAGAGCTCGTCCGTATCCCACAATCCGTGGTAGCGGATAAATTTGTAGCGATCGGTACGCACCCCAAAGGTGGTGGGAGTTTGCGGAAAGGCGTGTTCCCAGTAATACTCGTAAAAAACGGCATCACGCCATGGTGATGGTTCACCCTTAAACAGGGGCAGCAGCGAACGGCCGTCGGTTTTTTCCGGCGGCTGCAGACCGCAGACTTGGAGAATGGTCGGCGCCACGTCAATATTTTGCACCAACTGTGGCAGAACGGTTCCGGGTGTGATCAGTCCTGGTCCCCAGGCCAGCATGGGGATGCGCATGGATTCTTCATACATATGCCGTTTGTCGATCAGGCCGTGTTCGCCGAGACAGAACCCGTTATCGCCCATGTAGAGCACCAGGGTTTCATCCTCCCGGCCGGATTGCTTTACAAAGTCGAGAACCCGGCCGATGCTTTCATCCAGGGCCAGAAGGGTTTCGCAATAGCGGCGATAAAAAGAGTCGAAATCCATCCCCCCTTCATACATGAAATCCACGCCGTGGTAGCTGGCCCTCTGTTCCACGACCCAGCGCGGCTTGCCGCGGTCGTTGGCCTCAGAGGCGTGCATGCTGGGCGGGTATTCTATGGTTGCATTTTTATAACGGTCTTTATGCCGTGGCGCCGGTTCAAACAGGGCATGCACGGCCTTGTGGGAAAGAAAGAGAAAAGAGGGTTGCTCCCGGACCTGCTGCAACCATTCCAGCGCATAGTCGGTGAGCAGATCGGTCACATAGCCCTTATGCTGTACCTGCCGGCCGTCGATATTTAGCAGCGGATCGTAATAGTCACCCTGACCGCGAAAACTGATCCACTTGTCAAAGCCGGGACGCGGCGCATCGGACTGATCGCCCATATGCCATTTTCCCATGAAGGCGGTCTTGTAGCCGTGTTGCTGCAAATAGCGGGGAAAAAAAACAGTTCGTTCCGGAATGGGAGCATTATTATCCACCACCCCATGCCGATGCGCATACTGGCCGGTCAGGATAGAAGCCCGGCTGGGCGAACAGAGCGCTGTGGAGACAAAGGCATTTTGCAGATGTGCCCCTTCCCGGGCCATACGATCCAGGTGCGGCGTTTGCAGGAATTTAGGCTTGCCCATGAATCCCATGAAATCAAAGCGATGATCGTCGCTGAGGATAAGAATGACATGACGTATTTTGCCGGGCCGGTTCGCCGGTTGAGGGGAGGCCGACGGGCGGGCCAGCACTGGCATCGGCAAAGTGGCCAGGGATTGCATAAAGCGGCGACGCGAACAGTTCATTGGGAGGTCTCTCCAGTCTGCAGGATAAATTTTAAACGAACGACTAGGTGCGCAGGGTCCACGGATCGCCGGTTTGCCGGCAAAACTCGAGCAATCGTTCGCGAAGACGCCGGAAGATGTGTTGATGACTTGGATCTGAAACCAGGTTGTGCACCTCATCCGGATCGACTTCCAGATCGTACAATTCATATTCCGGCCTGTGCAAAAATTGCCGCAGGGGCCGCCGGCCATACATGGTTTCGCCTCTGTTGACCACACTCTGCCAGGTGGAAGAACATTTCAAATCCATGGCAAACGGGAATTCCTGACTGGAGGACAGATTATGAATCAGCTTGTAGCGGCGTTCCCTGACCGCCCGCATCGGATAATACATGGTGATCTCATGAAACGTGTGGGAAGCAAACACCTGCTCCCAGTTGTCCGGGTGCTCCTGTTCCATGATGGATTTGAATGAACGGCCGTGGAAGGTATTGGGGTCAGGCGAAACACCGGCCATATCCAGAATGGTCGGCGTGATGTCAGTCCAGGAAACCATGGCCGAACAGGTGCGGCCGCGATTTTCTTGCCAGGGCGTGCGGATGATCAGAGGCAGGCGGATACCCGGTTCATAGAGCGTGGTCTTGGCGCCGGGAAAAGCAATACCATTGTCAGAGAGGTAAATAACGACCGTATCTTCCATCCTGCCAGCCTCGTTCAGGAGACGCAGCAGTTCTCCGATACCCTGATCCAGTCGCGAGACCGACTGGTAGTATTGCGCCAATTCGGCGCGGCACTCGGCTGTGTCCGGCAAAAAAGAGGGTACTGGAATCCCATCAGGATCGCAGGTTATGTCCCTGACTCCGGGATAGCCCCCCGCCCTGTTGCCAAAGGGATTAGGAGCCGGCCAGGTCTGAAACGGCAAGTCACGGTGAGGGTCGTCGAATCCCATATAAAGAAAAAAAGGACGCTGATCGCTGGAAGCGACGAATTCACTGCACTGCCGCACCATTTCCACAGGACTTCGGCCAATTGAGGTCTTGTCATTAGCCGCTCCGGCTGACAGTATGGTCTCGAATCTGAACACACTCTCGGGCGCGAGATGAAACTTGCCGATCCGGGCTGTGCGGTAACCCGATTTGCCCAGCAGAACCGGCAGGCTCTGGATGTAATCAAAGCACTGAAAATGATGAAACTCATGCTGCAGGCCATACATGCCATTGGCATGATTATGCCGTCCGCTGAGCAACACCGAGCGGCTGGGACTGCAGCTGGCGGTGGTACAGAATGCATGATCAAAGCGAACACCCTCTGTCGCCAATCGGTCCAGATTGGGCGTCTGTATGACCGGATTGCCATAACAGCCGAGGGCATCTGCGCCATGATCATCGCTGACCAGCAGAATAATGTTGGGGCGCTTGGCAGCGCGCGAAGCAGGTTCTGGGGCAGCGCCGCAGGCCATCAAATACCCGGCCCCTGCCGTGCCGTGCTTGAGAAAAGTACGTCGGTCCACGCGATGGAGCTCTCCTTTCACAAAGCAGCCTGTCAGATTGAAAACGCCCCCTTTGGCTGAAAAAGCTATTTATACCGAATCAGCACCATGATGCCCGGCCAGTTCACCTCCATGCCATGAACCATATGGCCGTCGTGTAGAGGCGTTTTTCCGGTCTTGATGACGTTGACGCCGTTTTTCAGCACCTTCAGGTCGTCCAGAGGAATGCGATGCTCATAGTACTTGTATTTCGGCCCCTGTTTGTCGAACACTTTGATATCGTTGATATAAATTCCGTTCATATAGCCGGGACTCCAGCTGTTAAAGACCAGCTGGGCCGCCACCGCCTTTTTCATATCCCCTTTGATATCGATTTTTTCGGCAAACTCTTTTTTGCGAGTCACCCATGATTTTGGCACCTCATACGGTTTGCATAATTCCACCTTCCACCCCTTGCGTTTGAGTTGCAGGCCGGTGACAGCCGGCGTGAAATAGATCAGATTGGTATCATCCACAATGCGGGCGGCTACCTGCATCGTATTTGATTGATCCGGCAACCAGGAGGTATCCCAGGTATACTGATACGGCCAATTTTTGGCCGTGCCGATATGATGGATCAGGTCGCCATGATAATAATGATAGTGCCATTGCGTATAGTATCCGTCGCCCTCAAAATTCACATCCTCATAATAGCCGATATAGTCGACCTGTTTGATCCGTTCGTAAGTGCTTTTGGCTTCCACCGTCAGCTCTGCCTGGAGGCCGATCACATCGCCGTTTTCCAGGGAGACGATGCGTCCGGTGGGGTGCGGCTTTGCCTTATCGTAATAAATACGAAAGTGGACGCCGTATATCAGCGGTTGCGGCCAGTTCCATGAGTGTGTGGAATCCACCTTGAGCCGGAACGAGTTGCCGGTTCCGGGCTTAAAATTCTGCAATGGCACTGGAACAATGGGATAGGTGTGGTGTTGATAGTCCCATTGCGGTTCGGGAATACCAGGTGATTCCGGAACCGGGATAAAGTCATGATCATTGATAGAAATGGCGAGGCCGCGGGTGCCGTCGTGGCAGAGGATTTTCTCCAGCACCACCTCGGCCTTGACCGCATGTTCCAGGTCAAATGCGCTTTCCAGAACAACCGGTGTATTGATATAGTTGAATCTGGAGCCTCGATTCGGATACACTTCACCCCGCTTGCCGCCGACCCGATACGAGCCGCCGGCATCACCTTGCTCGTTCCACCAGATATACTCCCGGAACAGATCACCCGGTTGTGGTTGCGCCGCTAATATACCATAGCAACACAGAATGAGCCCGATACATGCCTGTTTGATCATAATGTACTCCGTCCCAATGATGATAGTCAGTTCAGTGGCTGTAGCCTGATGAAGGGCGGAATGTTCCGTCCACAATGGCCTTGCCCAGTTCAATCGCCTGTTTCACTCCCTGATCAAAAAGAAAAATATAGCCGGTCACCGGAGGGCGGTATGACTGTCCGGTGGCAATAAACGGCTCAAATCCGACATCCCACAGCAGTTTTAAAATGCGCACGCCGCCACGCATGCCCTCTTTATAGATCGGCATGACTCGACCAAAGCCTATGCCGGTTTCAGGATTCAGAACCACCATGACAAAATGGTCCTTATAATTCAATGAGCCTGCCGAAGAGTCATCGATGGTGTGATAGATCTCCTTTTCGCTGTGATGGATGCTCCAATAGGCTGATTCGTGATAGGTAAGCGGTCGAATCCATTGTTCCTGGCCGAGGACATGTGTTGTGGCGGTAAACCGTTTCGACAGGCCTCCGGGCGTGGCAATGTCCACAGCATTCATCCAGCTGCTGATCGATTGAACGCTGCCGTATTCAAGATAGTCGATCCGGATCACCGGACTGTCCCGATAGATGGTATAGTCATTGAGAAACAGACTATCGCCATAGGAAAGCCGGACCGTCTTTGCGTCCGCATGGTCGTGCACGATTTTGGCAGCGGTGCACGCAGGACGAAGGGCGCTTCCATCTACACAAACATCCACCTGGTCCTGTTGCCTGCTTTTTAAAATCCAGTCACGGATGCCATGATCAACCTCGCCATAGCTTTTTATTTTTCGGTGCCTTGGTCGAATTACCGCTTTATAGATTCGGTTCTCCAGAGTAATGCGAACATGTGCAGAATCATCCACATCACGCTCAATGGCGATGTGCAGCGCTATGTCTTGACTTGACGCACAATCTTTAGCACCGCTGCGAGCTGGAAAGCAGATCGTCAAAACAACGGCAACGAACATCAGGCAAATCCTGAACATCACGTTACATCCCTGCAATACATTGCAATTATGATCCTTAGGCGCATCGCTTCCTGTGCCGGAGGTGCACAAACCAGCAGATTCAGCAAATGCCTTAACGCACTAAGTATAACGAGAAAAAAATAAAAATACAATGATTATTTGGTAAAATCCTTGTAACGCGGTATCCGCTTACTTCCTGTACCGTAACATCAAACAAGGGCCCGGCAGCAGAATTTCAATACCATGATGCTCGGTATCCGAGAGCAGGCTGATCTGGTTGTCCCTGTTGGCTTGCGGGCAGTGAATCACTTTTTTCATGCAGGCTCCATTCAGGCATTCGGGATCGCTGATCCGCTACCGTCTGCCACGGCGGTTGCGGACGAAAGAATCGAAAACGACTCTGTATTCGTAATCAAACATGCACAGGACAAAACTTGTCGCCCAAAAACAGCACATGCCGATTATCACCGCCGGTTTCAGAAATTTGCGTGTTTTCAGGTTTTAGCTTCTGTGAAACATTCAGTGATGCTGCCTGCAGGCTGTGCCGGTGAGATGCAGGTATGCCAATTTTACGGCGCCCAGCAGGGAGGAAAATTCACCTCTCTTGTACGCTGCAGACCACAGCCACTTCACTTTCGCCCGCCGCATGGCCGGGGACAGGGCTCCGCCGCTGAGGTGGACGCCTTTTGATAAGGTCACTTTTTCATTCACATCAGGCAAATGCTTTTTGATATTCGGCGTCACGCTAGATCGAGAACCAGTAATTGAATTTCAGCAGGAACACATTTTCGGCAGCAGCTGCGAACAAGGTCCGCAGCCCGTCGTTAAGGGAAGGCGAACGCACATTATCGTATTGGGATCGCCCGTGGGTCCACACCAGGTAGAACGTGGACCCTGGCCGAAATTCCCAGCGCGCCACCAGGTTGGAGCGAAAGGCGCGATAGTCAAAATCCGGATTGCTGAATAAAAGTGTGCGGCCGTTATCGTCAACGGCATAGCCGTTATCCTGGGCCACAAAACGAACGGCTTCATCGCTAAACGTATGATACTGTTCTCCGCCATGCTGCGCACGCGGCTGAACCATTTTTTTGATGTGGGCATAGCGGCCGACAGAGATGTAGGGATTGGCATAGTACTGAAGGGTCAGGTCCGGCGACATGGATACATCAAAGCGAACCGTCATGCCCAGGGTTTTACGAGCCAGTTCACCCAGCATGTAGGTATCACGGCCGCCGGCGGATATGGTAGAGATATACTGAATGGCATTGGTGCTGTTGGACAGATTTATATCGGCTACCAGCCGGATGACGTTGGTTGCTTTCCAGGTGGCAAATGGATTTATGTCAAAAATTTTGCTGATCCGGTCATCATAGCGATGGGCATGGGTTCTGAGACCGCCGGCCAGGCGTCTGGAATCGTCGGTTGAAATTCTGATCATGTTGTGCCACCAGCCCTGAACGAACATGGCCGGGCCGCCCCGCAACAGGCGCATATCCAGGTGGTCGGATTCGCGAATGACGTTGGTAAAAATCTGCCATTTGTTGACCAGTTCGCCTTCCAGATTCAGACTGACGTTGGTGTTTGTGGCTTCGCCGCCAAAGTTCCAGCATTTATCCAGGCCGGTTTCGACCGCATACCTGCGAAACAGTCCATGCGGTCGGTTCTGCACATAGCCGATATTGCCCTGCATGACTATGATGTCAGACTCGGACATAAAGCCGATATCGTTCAGTTCCAGACCCGGGCTTCGGTAACTCGTTCCCGCCTCCCAGCGCCAATTGCCGTTGCCGCCCTTGCCGATTTCCATAAACACGCCATGACCGGCCAGACTGGTGCGGCTTGAATCCACATCGAGATAGCCGGCATCGGGCCGTTGAAAATAGTGCGTCGCACTGGTTTGCAGCATCTGCATCGCCTTTTCGTGGCCCTCCACAGAACTGAAAACGGCCCTGGCATCGAGATAATAGGTTTTGTTCTGCCAGTAATGACGCAGATCCAGGCCACCGCTGTAGGCGGAACGGTTGAGGAAATCCAGGTGATCGTCTTTGATGCGACGATGCGTCATGGTCAGCATACCGCCCACCACGGTGTTGCTGGTGTTGTAATCCTGCTGAACCCGGCCGACAAGAAAATTGGACCATGGTTCGACGGTCTGGTGATAGCGGTCAGAGCCGTTGCTGATTTCCGCCTGCATCCGGCGGGTCACGCTTTCCAGAATGCCTACGGACAACCCGCTGTTGGATTTTCCTGATATTTTTGTGGCGCCGGCAATATCCGTGTTCTGCGGCAGGTCGGCGTACTGATGCTCCGTCAACTCGGGCTCATATCCGGGCTGATGGCCGATGCGGCGCGAATAAAACAGCAGATCGCCCTGAAAGTCAAAATCAAAAATATGTTTCCCCTCCAGGAAAAAGGGCCGCTTTTCGTCGTAAAAAGTTTCAAACACGGTGAGGTTCAATACCGAAGGATCGGCTTCGACCTGGCCGAAATCGGGATTCAGGGTAAAGTCCAGAGTAAAGTTGCTGCTGAGGCCGATCTTGCCGTCGAGGCCGGCCGCATGACCGGCCGTTTGGCCGGTCGAAAACGGATTACCGGTTTCTTTGCGATACCGATGATCCTGAACGCGCACATAGGGAAGAAATTCCATGCGGCGGTTTTTCGGCAGATGGCGGATGCCGTGCAATTCACCGATATCGTACATGCGGCCCGGCGAATCGCGCGGAATCAGGGCCCACTGATCCTCCTCCTGATTACGGTTGATCCAGCGCCACGCGTGCAGGCCCCACACCTGTTCCGGTTTATCCGAATAGCGCAGTTGGCTCAAGGGAATTCTGTATTCGGCGGTCCAGGCGCTGTCTTCAATCGCCGTTTTACCGTCCCACACCGCATCCCAACTGACGTCCCAGCCGTCATTGGTGAGCAGGAGATCAATTTTATTACCGCCGGCCGTCTGATTAAACTCAAAGCCGGTGCGGTGATCAAAATAGCTGTCAAAACAGATGCCCAGGATATCGCCGGTAAAGGCATCACGCCGGCCGCGATTGCGGTCGATCAGTTTTACATCATCGCTGGCGCGGATGGCGACGTAAATGTGACGATCGTCGTACAGAATTTTCAAGGCCGTGGGTGTAGTCGGTTCAGCCCCTTCATTCGGCATCTGCTGGGTGTAACGACCGGACCAATCGCCTTCGTACCGCCAGCAGGGATCGTCCAGCCGTCCATCAATGAGCGGCGGCTGGGTCTGCAGACGTCGAGCATGGTAAACCCGCTTGCCGTTGCTGGTTCTGTGGATAGTGGTATCGATGGGGGCGGGGTTCCCGGCCAAAGAGGACATGGGCCGTAGCAGCAAACAAAAACATAGTGCAAGAGAGATTCTGATGGTCATTTTCCGGTTCCGATATTCCGCTGTTGTATTATTTTCCGCAAAGTTTATCTGCACAACCCGGCCAGGAACCGGGCCGGCGGGCGGCTCCAGTTTAGCCGGATTGGCGTAAAGATAAGGAATTGAGCGGAAAAATAATACCATTTTATATTCAAAAAGGGGAAAATAGTGGGCAGCCGGTACCAGAAGCAGCCATCAGCTCGAAACAGACGTCTGCGTGCAGAAAGATCGGATCGGCTCAAAAAAGGAAACAGCTTAACCGTTTGACTTCACGGCGCAGCTGTTTCCTGAATGCGAATGTCTTTGAAAATTATTAAAGATGGTAACGCACGCCCAGTTTGCCGGAAATAAAGTTCCTATAGGACTCTGTAGAGGCGTTGTGCGCTTTTGTATAATTATATTTGCCTTCTGCGAACAGCGCCAGTTTCGACAGCAGTGCATACTCCGCGCCGGCGCCCGCTTCAAACGCAAAGGTATACTTGACCTGATGCGGCTGGACGAATCCGTCCGGATCGGTTGTGATCTTGCTCGTCAACGGATCGGTGGTTTGTTTGGTGGCGGTCATGGTGACGGACTTGTAGCGATAGAGATAGAGCCCCGGCCCGGCCATGACGTAGACACCGAGACGTGACTGCAACAGGGGCTGCACCAGGTTGAGGGAGAACTGCTGTACGGTGAGGCCGCCTCCGGACACCGCCGGCGAAGAAACCATGATCGGCGTAGTCAACTTGCGAATGGCATAGGCATCCTGCAGAACGGCCAGATAATACTCTTCCAGCCCCTGCATTTTTTCCGAATATACATTATGAGAAGCGTTGAAAACGATTTGAGTCTTGTTCATCAATGTGCCGCCGACCTGACCGCCGAATCCCATGCCGCTGCTGTAGAGGTCGCTGAAGCTGTTCTGGTTTTGTGGCATGCTGGCGGCGCCCCAAAGCCCGAGATAGACGCCTCGATCAGCCGCCATTGCCACCTGCACGAACAGCAGAAGGCTGACCATGAGCAGAAAAATCCCTCTTAATTTGCACATTTCTATTCCTCCAGTGTAAAAGTCATACTATATAGACCATCAGACGGAGATCTCCTAGAAGCCAAATCCAATGGTAAACATGTTTACGCTTTTCAGCCGTCCAAAATCAAGATAGGCATAATTAAAATTGACCGACCAGCTGTCACCGGGCTTTAGTTTCAGGCCTGCGCCCGCGGTCAGCCCTTCTTCATCGTAATTGCTGCGATAGCCGCCGCGCAGGGTGGCGAAATTCATAAACGTATATTCTGCACCCACATTCAATTTTTCCGGTCCGTCAGCGGGATGGAGAAACTCGGCCGCCAGCGTCAGCAGATGTGGATTGCCGTTGCCGCCTTCAAGAATATCGATGGCGCCTCCCAAAATAAAAACCATCGGCATCTTTACCTTGACCGCCGGAACCCCGATGCGGAGATCGTACTGCAGAAATTCCGCATCCGGTCCAAAGTTTCGTCCAGCCATGGCCAGGCGCAAGGTTCGAAAGCCGGTGTAAAACATGGTGCCGATATCGACGGCCACGACGCCGGCTGAAGCGTCATCCAGCTTCTCGGACACGTATTTCAACGTACCACCGACCTGAAATCGATCGGTGATCTGACGCCCATAGGAAAGGCCGATGGAATAATCATGCGCCGTATAGGTACCGTTATCGAGTATCTGTTGCACCTGACCGGTATATTCGCCGGTCGGGCTTTTTAATCGTCGATTTTCCGTCCTGGGCATGTCGCCGTAATCCAGATAGATGAAGGATAAACCTACGTTGCCCCACTTGCCCAGGTTCTTCACTACTGCACCGGACTGGTAGGAAATATCCACCAGCCAATTCATTTGTGTAAACGCAATATCTACATTTTTAACATCCATTATCGAGGCGGGATTGGTGAAAACCGCCGAAGCGTCTCCGTGACTCACGGATGTGACCACACCGCCCAATGCGGCATTCCTGGCATTGGTGGGCAGTTTTAGAAATTGCCACCCGGACATGGCCACTTGCTCAAATTCCATGGGAGCCAGGCCAATATCCGTGGTGGAAACCTGCGCCATCAGCAAATAGGGAAGGACCGCAATGCAAAATAATAAAAAGAAGCTGGTTTTTCTCATGGCATATTCCTCCAGAATCAAAATGATCGTCATTATTTGATGATCGCGAACTTGCCGGTTGCGGTCTCTCCCTCATGGCCTGCCACATGGGATTCGATATGATAGAGATAGACGCCGGGCATAACGTTCGCCGAGAAACGGGTCAGCATATAATTGTTGGCATCGCCGGTGCTGGATCCCCAGGCTTCCGAGCCAAAACCGTTATGCTTTACCGTTTGCACGAGTTCACCAGCCAGGGTGTAAATGCGGATGGTGCATTGAGCCGGAATATTTTCAAAACTTAATCTTTTTTCTTCGCCGGCGTCCGTCAGCATGCTGGATTGGCGGAACGGGCTCGGAACGACACGAACTTTGCTCAGATCGTTGCTGGGCGCGCGCGGGGCTGCCAGCGGGTCCAGACTGTAAGCCGTCATTCCGCTCTCTAATCCTTCCGTATCAAAGCTGGTGACACCAAAACGGGCCGGTATACCGGGAGCGCTTTCCAGTGAATAACGGACACGGCCGCCGGAAATCAGGCTTTTGGCCTGATCCTTGCTGATTTCAGCCACTTTTTCCCAGGGTCCTTCCATCGCCATTTCGCTTTTATAGATTCGGTAGCCGGCAAAATCATTGATCTTGCGGATCGGATCCATATAATCGTCCGGAACCGGAATCCAGGCTATCTCATGTCCTTGACTCGGCGAGCCATCCGCCAGCAATCTGGAGAAGGTTTTTACCTCCAATTCGTCGCCCAGGCCCTGTCGGGGCGGGTTGCCGCACGTCGGCGGCGGATAGGCTTTAGGTTTAAAGCCATTCTCGATCAATTCGATGGCGGCGGCCCAGTTCTTTTTTAATTCGGCTATGCTGCTGTCGGGCAGCGCCTGAGTGGCCTGCAACCCGCCGCGCACGGTGATGTCTCTGCGCCAGTCGCCGCCACAGTGAAGCATAAGAATGGTTATGGAATCGTTGGGGGCCAGATCATAAGGACCCACACCCAGGGTAACCAGGGGTGTTCTCTCCCATGAATTGCCGGCGGTGGGATGGTTTTTGGCCCGGGCTTCACGCCAGCTCATGCGCGGCTGATCGTCCCGCAAAATGGCCAGATAGGAATCATAATTACCCTGATGCCAGTTCACCACTTCATGAGCCGGAGCGGCAGAGTGGCTCCAGGGCTGCTGGAATTCGCTGTTGCGGATGTTGTACCAGAATTTCTTCTTGCCTTCTTTATTCGGCGTACAATCCAGAAAGCCTTCGGCAAACACCTGCGGCGACAGCAATTTCATATTGAGCGAATTCACTTCCAGAATATTGCCCGGATCGCCTCGGTCGCCGGTGGTGTTGCCCGGCGAAATCAGATATTTGGCCGGTGTATCGCTGAAATTGGGCCAGGCCGTATCATCATAAAAAATGAACGCACCCTGTTCATCGCCATACGTTTTCAGGTCTTTTGCCCAGGTATATTCGACGTCGTTGGTATACTTGTCGCCGGCCCGGCAGGGTTGAATAGAGTGGTGCCAGCCGTAATAGACGTCGGTCCAGGGTTCTGTGCCATTATTGGTGAGGGTGATTTTTGTGATGACAAAATCATCGTATTTGGGCAGGCTCCATACCATGCGCCTGGTCGAGACCTTCCAGAACAGCGGAATATTGGTATCTGTCGGGTTCGTATCGTAGCTGTGGGAGGTGCCGTAAAAATACTCTTCCGGATAATCCGGGCCATAGCCGGCGCCTTTGTTGGTCGGAAAATTATAGTTTTTGACCAACACCGTCGGCACATCCGCCCAGGATCCTCCAATTAGGACATCATAATCAAGATAGGTCTGCGTAGGTGTTTTCGCATAAATCATGACCTCGGATTGCAGGCGGATGATGTTGTTGGTGTTGCCGTAATAGCCCGGGTAGGCCGGGGTACTGCTGTTGCCCAGATTTCCGTTTTCACCGCCCTTTATCCACATTTTTCCTCTGGTAAGGTCCCGAAGTTGAGGAACATTCTGCGGCGGCCTGGTCTGCGCCCATATCGACACGCACATCAGCAGCAGACACAATAGGACCATGGGAAAACGGTATGGTTGTTGAACGTCGAGTACTCTATTCATAGAACACACTCCTCATTATTTGCTTCGTGTTGGAAGAACAGAAACGGAGCTAGAACTCTAGGCCGATTCCGAAATGAATCTGCCGTGGCAGCAAGGACTGCTCGTACCAGTTCCAGACATCGGGCTCGCCGCTGACCGATTGATTCGGTAATTTGCCGTATTCCATGTAATCCGCCAATTGCGATCCGGACAGGAGACGGAGCTGCTTGTTGTTGAATGCATTGATGGCCGTCACTTTAAGTTCCGTTCTCAGGCTGCCGAACAGTTTGATCATTTTGGAGACCTTTATGTTGGTGGAATAGAACGGTTTCCAGGTCATATTGTTCGGCTCGCTGGACAGATCGCCCTTGATCACAGAGTGATAGGTGAACTTGCGGCCAGACGCATATTGGAAGTAAACGTTGAGAAACCACTCGCCCAGAGGGCTGATTGATCCCAAGCTTGGTCCAAAATCCTTGGGCGTGTTCAGGTCGGCGACGAATTTGAACGTATTGCGCGGATTCCATTTGTCGTTGGGGTTGCCCGAGTTGCCCCGGTCGGTGTTGGTGCCGCCCCAATACAGGTCTTTGCCGACCTTGCCGGTGGCGAAATTACGGTACAAAGCTCTTGGTCCATATTTATCAGACATGGAAAAGGACATGTTAAAAGCGGCTTGAAAGTTGATGAACCGCGAAAAACGGGAATTGACCTCCAACTCCAGACCGCGTGCATTGGAATAGGCGCCATTGATCGGCATGACAAAACTGCCGGCCGCCACTTTGGCGTTGGCCGTATCAGGATAAAGGGTGGTGGAGATACCGGTGGTGAAATTCATCGTCTCGGCGCCGTACCCTCTCTGGTATCCCAAGGTAGTGAGATTTTTGCCGTCCTTGTAATACATGGTCAGGTCAAAAGTGAGCAGATCAGCGATGTTTTGTTCAAAGCCGATTTCGTACTGGATATATTTTTCAAAGGTGATGAGCGGATTGGACTGATTCGCCATTCCATTGTACCAAGTCACCACCGCCTGGGGATCAGGGTCACGCGGAATCAACTGCCAACCGGTGGCGAGATCGTGAATGGTATTGGGAGAGGATGGATTCTGCAGCAGCGAACCGTCGGAGATAATCTTGATCCAACCGGGTCGCTGATTGAAATGGCCGTACATAAAGTGCAGCACGGTGGTCGAACTGATAGGGTGTGATATACCTACCCGGGGTGACAGGGCGATTTGCGTGGGTGTCTTAACAGCAAAGGGACTGTCGGGCTCAAAAGCAATTTTCCGATACGGGATGTCGGCCGGATGGACCTTGTTGTCTATATACAATCCATAAGGATCAAACACATCATAATTGACCATCTTGTTGCCATTATACATGTCCATGCGCAAGCCGGCATTGACAATCATACCCTTAATCTCAATCTTGTCCTGCAGGTAGGCACTCGCTTCCCAGGGGTGTACGCCCGGGTAGATATTGTTGGTGACGGCGTAGCGGTTGCCGGCGGAGGTACCGACCGCGCGGCGAAAGTATTGCAGGGACACTTCGGCGCCGACCTTGATCTGGTGATGGGGAGTGGCCTGGCTTAACAGGTCCACTTTCAAATTGTTGCTGTTGAAGAAGGCATTATCAAAAAAGGTGTCATTCTGACCGCCGAATCCCTGGAACATGCCGTTGCCCATGATAGCCGCGTTTCCCAGCACCGGGCCGGTGCTGGTCTTGAATTGATAATAGCCTTTGTCATTATCCAAAAAATCGGAACTGCGCCGGAACTGGAGGTTTTGCAGCGATACATCCATGAACGTTGTTTTGCTGAACGTATGCGTCCATTTGGCTTGCCACTGATACTGCCACATTCGTTCTGGTGGCTGGATTCGACCCAGGGACTCGCCGCCGCCGACGCCAAAACCACCCCAGGGCCAGAATTTTGCGGCATTATACGGAGAGTAAAAGAATCCGCGGGCATTGCCGGAGGCAAAACCGACATCTTCAGTAGACAGGTAGGGCGTGCGTGAACGGCCCGAATTCTTTGTTTTGAAATGCATGCCGCTGAGGACGATACGATTGCTCGGCGTAACCCGGTAATCCAGTTTGACCTGTACGTTATACTCCGGCTGATATTTATAGGCGCCGGGGTAAACGCCGACCCCTTCCAGCCATCGTCCGGAAACGTTAAAGCCAAGATTGGGGATAAACGGGACCGGGCCGTTGAAAGAAGATTCCAGTTCCCATTCATTGCGCTTGTCGTAATCACCCAGGACCGGATCCGGAGTCATGAATTCACGCCACTTTTCCAGACGCTGTTGCGGGGTCATGGCCTTGTATACGGCATGGCCGCCGTCATTCTTGGTCCAGTACGCCAGGCTGTTGAGTCCGGGTTGGCCGTTGGGCAGCGTTTCCCACCACTCGTAGCCCTGCTTGCTGTACACATGGCGGCCCCAATGATACACGCCGGCCGGACGGAAGCGATAGCGGGCACTGCCATGGTACTTGGTACCGCCCGATTTGGTAACGATGTTGACGATACCACTGTTGGCTTGCGGATATTCGGCATTCCAGCCACCGGTCAACACTTCCATTTCCTGAACAGAGGTCATGTTAACCGGGATCAGGGCCGAGTTGGCGCCGCCGTCTCGAACGACCTGGCCGTCAACGATATAGTTGACATCCAGTCCGAAGCCGCCGCGGATACCACCGTTGATATTGACGCCCGATTGGGTACGGATCGCGTCATCAATGCTGGCTACCCAACTGCTGGTCATCTTTTGTCCGCTGATAACCTGCTTGCTGGCGGTGAGATCCAGCTCGACGATTGGCCGTTCCGCCACAACAGTGACCTGCTGTCCGGCGATGACGGTTTGATCAAGCGCAAAATCGGAGGTGGTGGTCTGATCAATCCGGACGCGCAATTCCGTCTTGACGATGGAATTATAGCCCACCATGGACGCTTTTATAGAGTACGAACCAGGCGGAACATTTAAAATCAGATAACGACCCTGCACATCCGTAACCGCTCCGTACTTTGTTCCTTCAATCAGAATGTTGGCGCCCGGCAATCCCTCGCCGGTTTTTTTGTCCGTGATAACGCCAACGATCTTGCCAGTTGTTGCAGACCACACCAGACCTGCAAAAACAACTGTGATGCACAACGTGACCACGAGTAAAAAGGTTTTTCGATCCATCGCGTTTTCCTCCATTTATTCAATCTTTGTGGTACAGAGTTGACTCCGACCATGAAAGTGCCAGTCAGATAGCCCTACAGGTACAGACCTGTTTTTGACGTTTTATCAGCTGCAACGCAGTATCAGCAGAAGAACATCAGACCGGCAATGACTGCTTTGGGCGGTAAACTGCAGTTGTAATAACCTGCGCCGGAAAGTCTCAATGTATTAATGATGAATGGAATGGCCAACTATGTGTGTTAACGCTCTAAGATAATAGCATTATTTTTTTTTATTGTCAAGTGGTTTATAAAATATTTTCATGAAACACGCCAGGCCAGCACGTGTTTCCATTCAGACTCTATTTTTTTAAATATATTATTATTAAAATCTTATATCTTTTTGTAATCTTCTGAAACCGACAAGACCTGGCAAAATTAAGCCAGAGCCGTTATAAAAACCTGCACCACATAACGCTCTAATTTGAAGACTCGACAAGCAATATCGGGCCCGGCCAATTCACCTCCGCCGCGTGGTGGTGCGTATCCGAGTAAATGAAAAAGGTGTTGATCCCTTTTTTGAGCAGAGTGACCGGGACCAGCAGATTATCAAAGCTGTAGTTGTGTACACATCCCAACTGTTCGGCCAGCATCTTGTTATTCAAGCCGATGGCGTCGGCATGGGCCGCTGACCAGGTTGACAGCACCAGACGGGCGGCTGTGGCTTTGCTGAGGTCGTCCGGAACGTCGATTTTGCAGGTCATCATATTACCGACGCGGACGCCAAACTTTTCCGGCACGTCATACGACATATACATTTTTACCGAACGTTGCGGACGCACCAGAGTGATGTTTTCCACAGCGGGTGTGGTATAGCACATGCCGTTCACATCGGTAATTTTGGCCATGATTTTGATTTGGCCGTGCTGATCCGGAACCCAGCGGTTGTTCCAATCGGCGGCATAGGGCGGACAGGTCGAAACAGCCATATGATGACGCAGTACGCCATATTGGGTTTGAAATTGCCATTCCATAAAAACGCCGTTGCCGTCCCAGTCAAAATCGCTATAGCAGCCGATATAGTCGACCTGCTTGATCGCCGTCTTGCCGGTAATGGCCACTTTGAGTGGTGTATGATCGCTGATGGTCTCGCCGGCTAAAGGCGATTGGATACGCCCCTGCGGATGCGGTCGACTGGATTTGTAATAGATACGAACGGTAAACGAGTACACCCAGAAGAAACCCCAGTTAAAATTGTGACAGATCTGTGCGCCGCAGGTGAACTGAAATTCATTGACGCCATGGCGCAAATGCTGCAGAGGCACGTTCACCGCTTCATTGCCCAGCATGGTGCGATAGTAGCATTGCGGCGCCGTCGGCGTGTTGTGCGGTTGCGGGATCATGATCCAGTCGTTGGCGTTGACGCGAAATTTCTGATCCGCCGTACCGCTATGACCGCCCCAATATTCCACGCTCACTTCCGCGCGCACGGCATCTTTCAAATCCAGATTCAGAGGCCTCACCACCGATTTTTTCAACTGCGGCATATCGGATCCGTCATCAAAGGTCCTTGTGCAATTGGGATCCAACTGAGAAAAGTGCAGGGCCGGTGCCGGATCATAGACGAACTCTTTAAAAATCTCCCCCGGTTGCGGCTGCGCGGTCACTGTGGCCGCCACAACAAGAACAATAAAAAGCGCAATACCTTTCATGGAGCTCTCCCTGGTTATACGGTTATCATCCATATATAAAAATCCAACCTATTTTTTTTGCCTGGTTGCTTTCATCCTGACCGCGTCGTTTCGCAAGAGGTGAACCCATTGAAAATCTTCAAAACAGATATGAACGATGTCCAGATCGCCATCGTTGTCCAGATCGCCCACCTGGGCGCCGCCATGGCCTTCTTTGCCCCTGGCGATCAGGTGTTCGCTAAAGTGGCCGCTGCCGTCGTTCTCCAGGATGAATGTATTCTTATCCCCTTTATGTTCAACGGTTATGATATCCACATCGCCGTCGCGGTCCATATCAGCTACGCTCATATTATTAAGAGTGAATTTCGGCCCCATGGCCAAATGGCGCTTCCAGTTAAAGATGGCCGGGTCGCTGAGCGGATTACCCGGATTTTCAAACCAATACACGCACGCCGGTTTTATATCAGGATACAACTCTTCTGTGACGACAATATCCGCATGACCGTCGCCGTTCATATCAGCAACCGCCAATTTGTCCACATAATCACGATCGATTCGGCCCACCTCATATTTTTGCCACAGCGCCGAACCATCACCGGGATTTTTCCACCAGCCGACACCAACCCATCCCATTCCCAAGGCCAGGTCGATCAGGCCGTCACCGTCGATGTCGCCGGCGCCAATCCCTTCGGCATGGCTGCCCAAACCGGTCACCTGCACGCAGGGCCATTGGCCGGCCTCCGGGTTGCCAGGAATTTGCAAATAGTAAACACCCTGACCCGATTCGAGGCAGATTTCCGGTTTTCCGCCCGGAATCAGTTGCGCCAGGAGAAATCCCTGGCTGTTATGATGGCCGGTGGCGGGAATAGTACCGATGTGAATCGAACGCCATGTTTCACCCCTGGCATCCATGGCTTCATACCAGTAGACATTGGGCAAGTCTTGAGCAATGATATCGCCAAATTCATCGTTATCGACATCCACAATGATTGACGCATCCACGGGGCGTCCCAGATCAATCCGCTGCCAGGCGCCGGACATATCTCCGCCGGGATTGCGATAGAATTCGCGTCCGGAGACGATATCGCCCCAGCCGTCGTTATTGACATCGCCGAGGGCCAGGCCAAAAGCCCGCAACCAGTCGGGCGGGATAAAGTCACCGAGCTTTTTGCGGGTGCTGTCCACCGCGATATAGCTCCAAGTGTCAAGCAGTTGTTTTCGATCGCTGGTTTTGTTTTCCCACATTTCTATGGGCGGCTGGTCGAACGAGCGGGAACTGACAATGTCAACGTCGCCGTCGCCACCGATATCACCGATCACCGGCCAGTAGGCGCCCAGGGAAGCGATGACCTGTGGCCGAAAGACCGTCGTTTTACTTCGCCAGGCGGCCGGTGCCAGAGGATGGCCTTCCTGTACAAAAACAACAAGCTGATCCGGATCCTGGCCTTTCATCATCTCGCCTGCCATTACATCCAGATCACCGTCGTTATCCATATCCGCCACTTGCAGACCATGCACGTAATCCAGCTGCCCCAGCACATGTTCAATCCAGGACCCTCGTTTCGGATCTATAGGCGCCTGATACCAGGACACCGGGAATCCTTTTTGTTCCGAAGAGGAAATGACAATATCGAGCAGGCCGTCGCGATTGATATCGCCCACCCGAACCTGGGAATTGTTATCCATCCAGCTGCCGGTGTTCTGATTGTACCATTTGGCGTCAAATGTATGCTCCGTCCAGGCGTCTGTCCGGGATTGTGCCGGATTTTCCCACCAGGCTCCGTTCAGAATCAAATCCAGGTCGCCGTCGCGATCGAGGTCGGCTATCTCCAGCCCTTCATGAGGACGAAACGGCACCTCTTTCACCAACCAATCGTTTTTTCTGTTTTGAAAAAAGAGATAGCCCATTTTTTCCGCCCGGGCAATGGCATCTATCCGGCCGTCCCGGTCCAGATCGCCGACCGCAATCTCTTTAAGAAAAGAAACAGTGCCCAGGTTTTTGATAATGTGCACCGTCCATGTGGAACGGGGATCGGCTTTGGGACGCGGATTCTCCAGCCAGAGCATGATTTTGGCTTTGTCGCCGGCGTTATGGCTGTCGGGAATGATAAAGTCCAGATCGCCGTCGTTGTCCATATCCGCCAGTTTATTGTCAGCCACATAATCCAGAGTGGCCAATACTTCATTGTTCATATCGTGCCGTTGCCAGGAGGGGTATTCATACCAGGCCAGCACCTTGGGTTTCATCTCCCCTTCCACCAGAACGATGTCGCCGTCGCCGTCGCCGTCAATATCACCAATAGCACGGGCTTGAGTTGAATGTTCCGGCGCGATCACAGAATAGGTAAAAGCCGGGAACTGCCCGCTGCTGAACGAACAAAAGCCCGTGGACATCATCACGCATACAATCAGCCTGAATCTGGTTAGCATACGGCACCTCTCTAAGCTATCTAATAAGTAATAGTTTTTTGCACTGAACTTTATCATGTATGGTGAGCTGTGCAACGTAAACACCATCGGCCACCAGCGTGCCCGCCTCTGTTGTACCACCCCAGAGCACTCGCTGGTAACCTGGCGCCATAGCGTCATGCAGCAGCGTCCTGACCAATTGTCCGTTTTGATTGAAAATCCGCAGCGATACAAAAGCAGCCGACGGTACGTCAAAAGAAAAAGTGGTTGATTGGTTAAAGGGATTGGGAAAATTGGTCCAGAGAACAAACCGGTCATTCGTACCCTGAAGCAATACACCGGCCGGCTCGGTCTTTAGATACTCCAGCATAAGGACAGGACCGGGCCAGTTGATCTCCAGGGCATGACCGCTGTAGGCCGAGTAAATATAAATCTCATTATCTCCGGGCCTCAATAAAGACGGCGGAACATCAAGACGAGTAAAGCTGTAATCATGAAAAGCGCCGAAATTGTTCGCCAGCCGTACATTGTTAATACCGATCTCGTGCACCGAATTGTCATCGGTTTTGGCCGACCAGGTCGACAGTACCAGCGAAGCCCTGTTGGCACCTGAGGATTCTTCCGGCAGCGAAATATACAGCGCTTTTCTTTTATTGGCCCGGGCACTGAAATTCTGCGGCATATGGGCGCAGGCATACATCTTGACCGAACGCGGCGACCTGCGCAAAGACAGCTGATCCACAGCCGGCGTGGTATAGCAGATGCCGTTCTTTGCCTTGATGCGCGCCATGACTCTGACCGGTTCTGCCTGATCAGGGACCCACTCTGTGTTCCAGGTAAATACAAAAGGAGCCTGCCGGCAGGTTCCGATATGGCTTTTCCATTGACCGCCCTGCAGGGTGTAATGCCAGTCGCAGTAGCGGCCGTCTCCTTCCCAGTTAAAATCGGTGTAGAACGCGATGAGATCCACACATTCCACCGGCAGGTGCGAACTGTCAACATTCACCTGAAAAACCGGATTTTCCGCAAGGACCTCGCCCGACCGCGGGGTACTGATCACGCCTGATATATGAGCCACCGCAGGTTCGTAATAAACGCGAACGGTAAAGGCATACAGCCAATAGTGCGGCCAGTTGAATCCGTAACAGACCTGCGGTCCGCAATAAAACGTAAATGTGTTGGACCCTGTTCGCAAATCCGTGAGCGGTATTTCTACAGCAGGCCGGCCGAACAAAGTGCGGTAGTAGCAAAAAGGATTGTCGGGCGTGTCCGGTTGCTGAAAGTCCTTCGTGTCGCCATTATTGACCGAAAAAGCCTGATGGCTCGTACCGATATGACCGCCCCAAAACTGCAGCGCCACTTCCGCCCGGACGGCATGCTCAAGATCGCGGATGTCCAACAGTGCAGTGAACTCGCTTTTGTACGCATTGGGGCCGATATAGGGGCTGATGGTCCTGGTAAAGCTGAACTCCCGGAAAACCTGATTAGGTCCCGGATCGGCCAGGAGAGAATAGGACCAGCTCATGGCACACATCAGCACAAACCAGAATATCCATCTTGACATTTCAAACCGCCTCTATTGGTTAATTGCTAAATTATATTTTGTCCATAAAAGCACTATGAAACGCAATCGCAAACCAGATTCGGCTTCCGACTCTAATCCCGACCACCGCTGCCTAGGTTACGGTTGCCGCATTTTATCGGGCCGGATTTAACCAGATATCCACCCGTTGATGCTGCTGAAAATCCTTTTGCAGAATATCCAGATCGCCGTCGCCATCGAGATCGCCCAGACGGCCTTCGTGCGTGCCCAAGCCGGTGGAAATCAGGGTCGTTCGGAAATTACCTTTGCCGTCGCCATATAGCAGCCATTGCCGGCAGGCGGAAAGCGGTCCTGGTTTATACATTTCAGCCACATAGATGTCTAAAAATCCGTCAAGATCGATATCGCCGACACGCAACGTATGGCCATGGTCGATATGTTTGATCAGCACCTTTTTAATCCAGGTGTTCTTTTTCCATTCGTACAGATTCAGCGGGCCGACTTGATCGCCGGAACCGATCACCACTTCCGGACGGCCGCCTTTGACCAAATCGCCGACGGCGGTGCGGGAAAAGCGATAGCCTTCATCGATGGCCATGGCGGCAAAGGTCGCTCCCGCTTTATGCTTAAACCAGTAGCCGCCGCCGACGATGTCGATTTTGCCATCCAGATCGATGTCAATCGCGGCCAGGCCTTCGGGGGGCGGCAGTTCATCGACAAACTTGAAAATTTCATTAGCCGGCCAAGGGCCGGCAGGATCTTGCGGAATTTCTGCCATGTAGAGCGTTCGGCCCTTATTAAACCAAAACACCAGTTCTGTTCGGCCATCTCCGTCAAAATCGCCGAATATCTGGTCGTGATGCGTGCCGCCAATGCTGAGGGCGAGATGGCGCTGCCACGGTTTGCCGGGGAAATAGTCAGGCCAGGGATTTTCCCACCACCACACTTCACCGGCTTTGGACTGGGCGGCCATGATAATGTCGAGGTCGCCGTCAGCGTCGATGTCGAAATAATCACCGCCGGCTTCCATGCGCACATCCGCACTGCCATTTTCCAGGGCGAACCGTTTCCAGCAAGTGCCGAGATTCTGATACCAGACCATGCGCTCATAGCTGGGAATGACAAAATCATTCAAGCCGTTATTGTCAATATCGAAAATAATGGTGGCAACCTGGCGACCGACCGCCGGAACCGGCAGATCGCCGGTGCGGCTGGAGAGATGTTTCCAGGTGGCGGTCTGATTCTCCCAGAGTTCAATAGGCTGAAATTCGCCCGACCAGTTGGCGCCCATGATGTCCGTGTCACCGTCATTACCCACATCACCCACCATCAGCAGATGAGTTCCTTTATCGGTGATCACCTGTTTCCGCCAGCTGCGGCCATGATCATCATTGTGATAAATGAGTACCTCGTCCGGGTCCTGTCCCTGATGCATCTCGGCGGTGACGATATCGAGCAAACCGTCTGCGTTCATGTCAGCCAGTTTCAGTGAATGATACACCGCCTCGACCTGCGGTTCGATCACATGCTCGATCCAGGCATCAGTTTTGGGATTTGCCGGGCCTTCATACCAGGCTATCTTGAAAGTTTGTCCCTTGAGCTCAGAAGGTGTCAGCACGATGTCCAGGCGGCCGTCGCCATTGAGATCGCCACTGGCCACCATGGCGCTGTGGTGCCATTTTGTGAAGGGATGCGCCAGCCAGGACTCGGCTTCAAGCTTTTTATTGTTTTCATACCATACGCCATCAATAACAATGTCTTTATCGCCGTCGCTGTCCACATCGGCCAGGACTATGCCTTCGCCATGATGGCAGGACAGCACAAATCCGCTCCATTTAACCACACTCTCCTGTCGCCAGATGTGGATTTCATTCCCCCTGGGACTGCTGAAGGCGGATTGATCACGGGTAACGATGTCCAGATCCCCATCACCGTCCAGGTCATCCAGTTCCACATCATGGGTTGGATGGACGGCGATGAGATGTTCCCGCCAGGCTTCCTGGCCCGGGTCGCCGGACGGCAGCGGATTTTCATACCAGAGCAATCCGCCCATGACGATATCCAGGTCGCCGTCGCCGTCCACATCGCCGGCTTCGCCGTCTACTGTGTTATAACCGCCCAGGCAGATTACGGTTTTTCGCCAATCCGGATGGCGATACCACACCAGGGGGCCGGTGCGGCCGCCGATGGCGATATCGAGAAAGCCGTCGCCGTCGAAATCAGCCAGAATTTTCGCCCATGGGTCTTTAGGACCCTTATCATCTACCACGAGTCTTGTCATCGGGGTTTGCGCCCACAACAGCAGGGGTATGAAAAATATAAATCCAAGAATGGTGTGAGCACGCATGAGCAACTCCTTATCTTGATCTGCTGTTATCGGCGGCCGGCGATTATTTCAATCGGCTGCGTGTAAACCCACACAGGCTGGAGCGTGGAATCCACAATCCTGCGGATGTCGGGGAACCGGCTCGTTTCAGCAAAGCCGATGGATAGTTTGGCCGGCACCGCGGTGAGGTATCGATCGCAACAGCGGTATTGCCGGCCAAAACCGAAAACGGTCATATTATTTTCCATAGGCCAGAATTGATCCAAGGCTTCGTCATCCTGATGTAGCATCAGATACAGAACGCGATCGCACTTTTTATCGCCAAAATAAACCCACTCCGGTCCAGGCAATTCGCCCAGCCATGGTTCGGCGATGGCAAGACGTTCGCCGTTGCTCATGCCCCAATAGTCATCCGCCAGGTCCAGTTGGCCAAAGGGAGTTCCTTCATAGAGAATCCAATACGGCGCCTCACCTTTTTTCAGCAGGGTCATCGTAGCATGGTCTGCATAAAAGTCCCAGGTACAGGCGGTTTGACCGTCCAGCGTTTGCGAAAGGATGGTGGCTCTTACCGGACCGCTGTGCAACAGAACACTGATTTGGTTGCCGTCCCCCGGGCCTGGATGAAAATCCGGAGTACCCATATTCGGGATACCGCGATAGTTTCCGGCTGATCCGCCGCTGGGATGATAGGAGATCCAGTCCCGGCCCTCCCGGTCGATCATACCGGCAAAGCCAGATCCCTTTTTGTGATAATAAAAAACAGCCCGGGCTGTGGTGATTTTAAAGCTGTCATATTGTTCATAGAGTCCGCCCTCCTCCACCCGCACGCTGTTTTCCACCATATTTTTTTTGACGGCTTTGCCGAAGCAGAGCTGGTAATAGCGCGTGCTTCCAGCCGACGTCTCTCCTGACAGCAGGAACACCAGGGTACCGAATTTTTGAGAAGCGGATGGATCTATAGAGCATGTATCGAATTGAAAGGTCACCTCAGGGTCGATGATGGCTCCGGATGCCGTGACTTCGACCAGCCCCATACCGACTTGATCCAAACCAGAAAAATCAGAAAACGCGTTAGCGTCGAGTGCCACTTCAACCGGCGTATCCAGCCGGTCAACATCGCCCGCGTTAACCTGAATCGGCAGACGATGGCTCCAATCGGGTGCCGGCTGTTTTTTCATGCCGGCCGTTTTCAAGCCAACCTGGTTCTTCATCGCGTCGTTGCGCCAGAGGTGCAGATATTGAAAATCCTCCCAGGCGATGGAAACGATATCCAGATCGCCATCACGATCTATATCCGCCAGCCGGCATCCCAGATGGCTCTCCTTGCCCTCATCGATCAGATGCTCGGTGAAGCGGCCTTTGCCGTTGTTCTCCCAGATCTGCAGCTTTTCTTTGGGGCCCTTGTGCTCGCAGGTGACAATATCCTGGTCGCCATCGCGATCCATGTCGGCTACACTGAGATTATTGAGCGAATATTCCGTAACTATTTTATGCCGCAGCCAACGATTGCTTCGTGCATCGGCCGGTTGTTCGAACCAGTACAATGAAGCATCCGGATCCGGACCGGGATAGCGCTCCTCGGTGACGATCACATCGATTTTTCGATCGCCGTTCATATCTGCCAGTGCGAGGCGATCCAGGTTAAAGGTGACGTGTCCGAGAGGACGCTGTATCCAGGGCGCTGAAACCTGACCGGGATTCTCCCACCAGGTCACACCGTTCTCCTGATTCCCGATCTTGCACCCTGAAGCTACATCCAGATCGCCATCACCGTCCACATCTGCGGCGGCTACCATCTCGCCGTTGCTGATCCCATTCGTGATGACGACGGAGGGCCAGGGAACGGATTCGGGATTTTCAGGGATCTGCAGATAAAAGAGGCCGCTGTCATCGTTCAGTAAAATTTCTTCTTTGCCGCCGGGAATGATTTGCGCCGTGGTATAGCCTTGCGCGCCGGTGCCGTGATTGCAGATCGGCAGCGAACTGATTTTGCGAACGGTCCACGCGCTGCCCAGTGAGTCATTGGCTTCCAGCCAGAACTGCTGGTTGCATTTTACGGCGATGAGGTCGCCATACGTATCGTCGTCCACCTTCATGATGATCACGGCATCCAGGCTGTCGCCCAGCGTCACCCGCGGCCAGGGAAGCGTCATAGCGCCTTTGGGATTCCGGTAGAACCATTTGCCGGCGACGAGGTCAGCATAGCCGTCCCCGGTGATGTCACCCAAATCCAGACCGAACCAGCCACCCCCACCCTGCTTTTTGCCATCCACGCGCGTGCGCGTGCTGTCGACGCGGATATAGGTAAAGTGATCCAGGGACAGTTTGTTGTCACTGGTTTTATTACGCCACAGCTCTATGGGCGCACGATTATAATTACGCAAGCCGATGATATCCATATCGCCGTCATTGTCGATATCGCCGATGGCGGCGCTGTAATTTCCCCAATCCGCCAGCTTTTGTTCGATCCAGTGCCGGCTGTCGCCCTGGTTGATAAAGATAACGATGGGAAAAGGCGCCTCTTCCGGTTTGTTGGGCATTTCGCCGGCCATGACATCCAGATCACCGTCGTTGTCAAAATCCGCCACATTCAGACTGTGGGATTTATCCATATAGCCGATGATATGCTCTTTCCAGGAACCGGTTTTGACATCCGCAGGCGCCTTGTACCAGGAAACCGGGTACCCCCGATTTTCCGAATTGACGATGATGATGTCCAGCAGACCATCCTGGTCCATGTCCTGAACAACGACTTTGGAGTTGTTATCGTACCAGGCGCCCTTGCTGCCGGTGCGTTGCACATACCACTTGTCATCAAAAATTCGTTTGATCCACTCCCCATTGATAGGGTCCGACGGTGTTTCCAGCCACATACCGTTGATGACGATATCGGGATCGCCGTCGCGGTCGAGATCACCGACATCGGTGCCGTCCAATCGCGGCACATCGATCTCGCGGGAACTCCAGACATCCGCCGCTTTTTGAATGGCGATGACCAGTTTCGAGTTCTCGGTCCGAATCACTACATCCTGTTTCCCGTCGCGATTCAAATCCGTGACCACGATATCCTTGGCATAGTGGCTGGTCACGATGTCGTGGCGCTTCCATTCGCGTTCAAGGATGCCTTTGGATCCGGGATTTTCGAACCAGCAATTAACGCCGCTGCTATTGTCCTTCATGCGCCCGATGCGGCCAATCAGATCTATATCGCCGTCGTTGTCCATATCAGCCAGGCGCATATCGCAGGAACGATAGTCGTTATAATCTTTAAACGCACCGATATCGCAGATCAGCTGTTCTTTCCAGTCCGGATACCTGTACCAGATCAGCAGATTTTGCTGCGCCGAGTGCTTAACCGCGACGATGTCATTTTTGCCGTCGCCGTCCACATCGGCCACCTGGCGGTGGCCCATGCCGCGGCTGTCGATAATTTCGTGCTTGAAAGGAATATCGATCCCATGCCCATTGCTCATCAAAAAGAAAAACCAAACAGACCACATCCAGCCAGATGTTGATTTCATCGCAGCCTCCATTAGGGTCGGAAAGATATCAGGATCGCCGGCCCGGGCCAGTAGACTTCGCTCATGTGGCCATGGGTGTCGGAGAAAACATAAAACTCGTTGCTTCCAGGCCTGAGGAGGTCGGGAGAAATCGGCAACAGAGATGGAAAATAGACCGATCGATCCACCTTATCCTCCAGGTTTTCGATGACCATCAGATCGACGCTGTTCAATCCGATCAGGCTTTTGTACTTGCCCTCCAGATGACCCTGCCAGATGATGGAGGCCAGCCGTACCGAATCAATCCGGCTTTGCTGTTCCGGCAGATCGATGGTACAGGTGTGCCGGGCAGAAAGGCGGGACTGAAATTTTTCCGGAAGATCAGAGGACAGATACATTTTGACGGAACGGTTTTTGCGTTTCAAGGTGATATGTTCAACCGCAGGTGTAATGTAACATACACCGTTCGCATCGGTCAGTTTCGCCGCAATTTGCATGGGCGACGTTTGATCGGGAATCCAGCGCAGATCCCAGGTGCATTGATAGGGCATGGAGGTCACGGTACCGATGTGACCCTGCCATTTTTTCTCCGTAGTTGCAAAATAATGCCAGTTGTCAAATATGCCGCTGCCGTCATAGGAATAGCCGTAATAGCGGGCAAAAAATTCGACGGATGTAACGCTGCTGTTCCCGCTTTTTACCTTGGCTCGGACCAGAAGTTGATCCCCGATTGCACTGCCTTTTTTCGGACTGGTAATGTTTCCCGTCGGATGCTCTTTTTGCCGATTGTAATACACCCGGATCACGAATCCCCCTGACGCGCCCCACCCCGACCAGTTGAAATTATGACATATCTGCCGGTCCTTGAAAAAACGGATGCGATTTTCGCCCTCTTTTAAATCCTGCACCGGAAAGGTCGTGGCCATCCTGCCGTAATGTTGATAATGATAGCAATATCCGGACCCGGGGGCGTCCGGTTTGAACAGCTCCTGTTTGCCGCCGTTGTTCACCCGAAACGACCGGTCACTGGTCCCGATATGGGCATGCGATTCGATGACCGCCAATTCAGCTCCGATGGCGTGTTCCAGATCGGTGACCGGTATTGAGATCTCGACGCTGTCGATGACATTCGCCCTTACATAAAGAGAAAACCGCTTGCCGAAAAACTCTTTAAAAATATCACCCGGCTGCGGATCTGCGGCCCCGGGTTGCGGCAGCAGCAGGAGCAGGGGTATCACGGCACTCGCAAAGAACGCTTTAACTGCACTTGTCATAACAGCTCCCTTTCTGATTACGGAAAGCCAATATTTTTTCAACTTTCAACCAGGGCGTAAATCTGCTCACGGACTAAATTCCGGTTTGAAAGCCCTCACCTCAGCAGGTAGATCGGTCCAGAGAAATATATAACCTGATCTGTCCATCAATCACCACATCGTTTTTACCTGTTCCGGAGCGGCGCACAGGCGGGCTTGTCTATGGGCATGGCGGTGACGTAGCGAAGGAGCCGCTCCTGATAAAGGGTGGCGGTATTGTTGCACATGATATCCTCCATCAACAGGTCAGTTCTCGAAAACGGGCGTCAGCGAATGTTTTCCAAAAAATCATTTTTCGCCGTATCCGGTCCCACGGTCGTGAAATAGAGTCCGTACGATTCAGAAGCCTTGCAACCCTTTTTCGCATTTTGGCTGACATGGCAACGAATCCCTTCGTCGGCTATTTCTTGCACTGTTTTGCCGGTGCCCTGAACCGGTTGGGTCCAGGTGTGCGGCCAGGCGTTATCCGGATAGAAATGCAGATATAATTTTTTCGGCTGCCATGTTGCCATAGTATCCAGTTGCCGAGGAAACTTGCTCGCATCGTTTGCAGCCCGACTAGCGTCGATCAGCGCCAACGCCGAGCAGATATGATTAGGGTGTTGTCGCAGCTCTCCTTTCAGATCGTGCCCCAGAAGCACGTCGGGTTGGTATTTTCGGATCAACCCGGTCAGGTATTCGACGACTTTTTCGCGTCCGCCCCATCTCTCCCAGTTTTCCTCTACGGTTCCGCCGTAACAGCAATTATCAAACCGGGCAAAAATCGGCTCATGTCGCATGCCGTACATCCGGCAGGCACAGCGTAATTCGTCTTCACGGACGGCCGGTGAACTGGTCATGCAAACCAGGATCACCGGCAGCATGCGGACGACCTGATAATATGGTATCGCGCCGTTAAAATTATACACTTCATCATCCGGATGAGCGGCGACGATCATCAATGCGGCTTTGTTTGGTTGCGGTTCGAACGCATGAACACGATCCTGGGAAAATGGCGCATTACTCAAAATCAGTAAAAGGGGCCATATCCATTTCACCTGCATAGGGTGTTCCTGTTCGTTTCCGTTAGGTGTTGATCCGGCGCTGATTCCCGGTAGTACGATAAAAAAAATGAAAAAGATGACGAATAGACCGATTTACTCCGTATTAACTCATTCTGGTTCGAAAGGCCTTGGCCAGCCGCCCTTTCATGTCTGCTACAACCTGCGGGTTATTTTGTGCAATATTATTTTCTTCACCTGGATCGACTTTGATATCGTACAGCGCCGGACCCAGCCCTTTGTGTTCGCCCCAGATGTTTTGAAAATAATACCATTGGTCCGTTTTTATCGCGCCAAAGTTGGCATAGCCGGCGATGACCTGTTCATGCAGTCGAGTTTCAGCACCCGTGACCAGACTCCAGGCATTTTGACCGTCCGTTTTGGCATAGCCATCCATACCCAGGAGATGCAAGAAGGTAGGTAAAAAATCCAGGTGGCTGGTCAAGGCGTCGATCTTTTTGCCGGCAAACCGCTTGTCCGGATGGCGGATCAGCCAGGGGATGCGGGTTACACAGGAGTTGAGGAGATTCGGATTTTTTTGCAGGCATCCCTGCTCTCCCAGATGGGTGCCGTGATCAGTGCTAAAGACCACGATGGTGTTATCCCATACACCGAGATGCTTGAGCCGGTCGATGAATCTGCCGA
>CAZISM010000017.1:29250-63289 GCA_964541895.1 uncultured Cytophagia bacterium | reverse complement strand
ATTTTTGCATGGATTTTGTCATTCATGCCTTCTAAATTACCTGCAGAGATTCCGCTGCGCAGTACCGGGATCGGTTTTCGCACCAGCTACTGGGTCATGCCCGATCCGGAGAATCACGTCGTCACCTCCTTTCCCAACGGGACCACCCGGATCAACATCGGGGGCGCCGGCGGCTGGCTTTCGCTCCTGAAGCGGATCAACGAACGGACGATGTTCGAATTCAGCGTCGGCGGCGTCGGCAACGTCAAGGGCGAAAATGAAGCGCATAATCATCACAGGTCCTCCCGAGCCAACAGCTGTTATGACGATGACAACGATCAGGAAAATTTTGACGTCAATGCCATAACGCCGGTTCTGTTCGGGCTGCGCATGTTTTTAACATCGCCGCGTAACTCCAGCGGCATAATGCCGTATTTATCAGGTGGCGCCGGCCCCTATAGCCTTGCCGAAATCCAGATCCGCGACGATGGCTACAGGGAGGAAACGACCACGGAGTGGACCATCAAGGGCGGCGCCTATGTCGGCGGCGGTTGTGATCTCTCTCTCTGCACCTGGCTGGCATTGAACATGGATGCCAGATATCATCTGGTGGATTTTGATTCCAGCCACCGCTACAGCAATATGGAATATGGTGTGGGTCTGCAAATTATGTGGGGCTCCTGGAAATAGGTCCGGGCGATTTTGTTGTACAAGCAAAATGGGATGTGAACGAACATGGACAAACGAACGACATACTTTTGGGTTGGTGTGCTGATGTACGGCTTGTGCGGTCCGGCCGCCGGCCAGGGCATCACCCGGCCGCACGGAATTGGCATTCGGCCCAGTTTCTGGAACATGTCCGATCACACCTTTCATTTCAGCCTGAGCACATCGCCGGCCAGGACCGGCGGACAGGTCAGTGTCAGCGGCATCGGGTCCTGGTTTTACTTTTTCTCCCGCCTCAACCAAAACCTGTTCATGCAGTTTGAAATGGGCGTGGTTGCCACCGCTTACAAAGAAGGAGAGGATCTGTTCGAGAGCGATACCAATGTCTCCTCCATGATCCCTCTTCTTATCGGCTTGCGCTATGATCTGTTATCCGGCCGATCGACAAGCAAATTGCAGCCCTATCTGGCCGTCGGCGCCGGGCCCTACTTGTCCACTGCGATTACGCTGAAAAGCAAGCTGATAGAGGAAGAGATGGTCGGCGAATCGAAAACGCACTATGGCGGCTATGCCGGCGGCGGCGTCAACCTGCTGCTCACCGATTGGCTGGCCCTGAATGTGGCCATGCGCCACCATTTCGTCGATTGGCGCGTCAACAATGAATACAGCGGCATGGAATTCGGTCTGGGACTGAACGTGATGTGGGGTCGCAACAAAGAGATGTTCCAGGTCAAAGACATCAAAGTGATCGTCAAAGATCTGTATCCGGCCTATTTTGCGTTTTACAACACCTATCCGCTGGCTCTGGTCACGGTTCGTAACACGGCCGGCTATGCTATTGAGATCAATATCCGCGGCAACATCGAAGGTTTTTCACAGCGGCCCCAGGAGAGCGGTTTTATTCGCCTCGAGCGCGGCGAAACCCGCGACATACCGGTTCGCGCCCTCTTTGGTTCCAGGCTGCTGGAAATCGATCAACGCCGCTCGGCTGTGCTGGACCTGGTGCTGGAAGCGCGCGCCGGCGCCACTCTGCGCAAGCAGATCAGCGCCGCTGTTATGATCCATCATCGCAACGCCTGGGACGGCGACGCGGAAAAACTGCCGCTGTATGTTACTGCCGAACATCCGGCTGTGCTGGCCGCCGGTCGCGCCATGACCCGCCACCTGGCTGCCGACACCGCGTCCACCAACCTGGCTCTGGCCGCCGCTGTTTTCGATTCTCTCTCCCGCAGCGGCCTGGTCTACCGGCGCGATCCGAACGTGCCCTTTTATATGGACGACCGCGTCCAGTTTGCTGAAGAAACGGTGCGGGAGCGCGGCGGCGATTGTGACGATCTGGTGGTGCTGTATGCTTCGCTGCTGCAAAGCCTGGGCGTTAATACCGCGTTCGTGCAGGTGCGGGATCCGCAAAAAGAGATCGCCCATCTCTACCTCATGTTCGACAGCGGCCTCCAGGCTGCGGATCGTCATACCATTACCCGGAACGAAAAACGGGTGGTGATGCGCAGCGAAACGAACGAAATCGCCCACGTATGGATACCGGTAGAGACGACATTGCTCGGCCATTCATTTGCCAAAGCCTGGGATGCCGGCGCCATGCAATGGTACCAGGACACTGAACTGCGCCAGGGCGTTGCCGAGGGCTGGGTAAAATGGATTAACGTGGGGCAGAGCCGACAGCGGTTCGATCGGCTGTAATCTCCGCCCCGGTGTATCGAGGAGAATGTACATGTCAAGAATACCCCTTTTTATCATCCTGTTGCTGGCCGGCTTGGGGACGGCGCTGACCGCGCCGGTGCGCATCCTGCAGATCGGCGGACAAGTACAGATTCGTCGCGGTATGGACGAATCCTGGTCGTTGGCCAACGCCGGCATCAGCCTGGAGGATATGGACAGCATCATGACCGGCCCGGAATCCGGGGTCACCCTGCAGCTGGCGGACGGCACACTCTTTCGCCTTGGCAGCCTGGCCATGATCGATATAGCGGATCTGCGCCGTCTGTCGCAGCAAGAGATGTTTCTGTACATCATGTCGCAAAAAGTCGATAAACTGCCGGCGCCGCCGGCCGGCACCCGGCTCGAGATCGGCAGCGTCAGTGTGGTCCACGGCGAAAACAAAGCGGCCGGCACAGCAGCAAAAGCAACGTCGGATCTTGCTGATAAAGAGTTCAACGGCGCCCGGGCGCTGCAGCAGCAACGATTCTATACCAACGCCATCGTCAAATATCATAAACTGAAAAAATCATACGAACAGGTCAGCGTATGCGGCCTGCTGCAATATGAATTGGGATATTGCTTTGAGCAGATACAGCAGCCGGGCCAGGCCCTGGATTATTATCTCGACAGCCGCGCCATACTGCTGAACAATCCGTGTCACCTCGCCGATGCCATGGAACGGCTGGCCTTTCTGGAAGCCGCTGTGCAGCGATTGAGAGGTGATGCGCTTAACAGGAAGTGAGGAGATCATGAAGACCGTTTTAACATATATCGCGGCCGCCGCCCTCGTGCTGATCCTGATCGGCGGCTGTGTGGAACAGCCGTTTGAAAACGTGGACAACACCTATCACAGCGCCTCCGCCGAGTTTGAATTCGAGGTCCCGGTCGCGGCGATGCGACGTCTGCGCCTGACCGCCATCAACGGCCCTGTCGATGTGGTCGGCGTTAAAGGCAGCCGCTCCGTGCAGGTCTGGGGCGAACGGCAGGTGTCGTCCGACAGCTATCGCGACGCCAAATCATATCTTGATGAGCTTAAAGTCAGCCAGGCCGCCGGCAACGAAGAGCTGGTCATTCGCACCATCCAGCCGGAAAACACCCACGGCAGGGAATGCAGAGTGGACTATCATCTGCGGGTGCCGCTGGACTGGAATGTAGAAATAAGCAATGTCAACGGCGATGTCTTTATCGATGGGTTGCAGGGAGACGCCCACATCGACCTGGTCAACGGCAAAATCAGAGTTCGCGAATTTATCGGTTCCCTTATCGCCGGCACCACCAACGGACCAGTCGATGTGCAGATGCAGCTGCCGGAGAACGGCGTCTGCCGGCTGGCAACCGTGAACGGCGAGATCGATTTGACCATTCCCAAAGCCACTTCGGCCCGCTTCGATGCCGCGCTGGTGGCGGGTAAAATTTCTCTGCTGAATCTATCCCTGACCAATCAGACCAGCACCCGTAATTCTCTCAGCGGCACGCTGGCAGAGGGCAAAGGCCAGATATCACTGCAGACCGTAAATGGCAACATACTGCTGGAAGGACGATAACACGGCCAGTTCCGACCTCGATCCGTGATCGCCCGAGGGATGTTCCCTCGGGCGGAACCATGAATCGGGCGTTCGCCCGAGATACAGGACAATTTGGCCGGTCGCAACATAGATGAAAACACGAATTCTTGTGGTTTGGCACAGCAATTGATGCTATATTACTATGTATTGAGAATCGAGGCTAATTCGAGGTAGTCATCATGAAACCTTACTGCCACCACTCTTGGCGCCTGCTCACGCTGGCTGCGGTGCTGCTGACGGCGAGCATCGTCGCCAGCCAGTCGCCGGAGGCAAAAAAGCCACGTCTAGGGGTGCTGCCCTTCGCTACGCTCGGTATCGATGAAGCGTCCGCCCTCACTGCTCAGGCGCTGTTTCGTCAGGAAATGGACAAGAGCGGCCGTTACGAGCTGATGCCTGCTAACGAGATTCAGGAAAAAGCCGGCGACCACTTCTGCTCCGAAGCCGCCTGCGGCTATGCCCTCGGCCGCAGCCTGAACGCCGACCAGGTCCTGCTCTGTTCCCTGAACCGGCTGGGCGAAAAAGTGATCGTCCAGTACCTGTTGCTGGATGTAGCCGGAACCAGAATTCTGTTGAACGACAATACCACCGCCAATTCCGTTGAAGATCTGGAAACCGTCATGAAACGAATGGCGCTCAGCGTCATCACCCTCAAGCCTCTGCAGGAGACCGCCCAGGTCGGGCTCATCACTAAAAAAGAGACCCTGGAACCGAGACGGCGATCCGCCCGCAAATATATGGGACTCTCTTTCGGCTACCTCTATCCGCAAAAGGGCTATGACGAATCGAGCCGCTCTTTTGCCATGGACTTGCGTACCGGCTATGAGATCGACCAGGTCAGTCTGGGCTCGCAGCTGGCCATCCAAAAAGGTTTTGCCTGGAACATCTATGCTTCCTACCTGATGACACGCACCGATGTGTGTCCCTATATCGGCGGTGCGTTCGGCTTTCATTGGGTCTCTCATGAATCCCACGGCACCATGTTTACCGATGCAAACGGCTACAGCTACTACCGCGAAGATGGGAGAAAAGGCGACGGCTTTGAATTCAGAGCCCATTCCGGCCTGCGGCTGTTCCGCACCTATAATTTTCAAATCCTGCTTAATCTCGACTATGCCGTCACCCTGAACGACTTTGACGACCGGGCTGTGATTTTCACCATCGGCCTGCTGCGATAAGTGTGAGCGTCCGCCGGCCCGGTCATCGTTGCCGGGCCGGTGCAAACCGGCCGGCCGTCGATTCAACACTTTAATCCGGAACAACACTTGGACCTTAAGCACCACATCATTGATCACGCCCGCCGCCTCGGCTTTGACCAGGTCGGTTTTGCCGCCGCAGACGCTCTGCCGGCTGAGTCGCTCGACACCTGGCTGCATCAGGGCTTTCACGGCACAATGCAGTTTATGAACAATCATCGCGCCATGCGCCTGGATCCGCGCGTTATGCTCCCGGGCGCTCGCTCCCTCATCGTCGTCGCTGTCAATTATTATACGCCTTTCGAACCTGCTATCGCTCCGGATCAGGCCTGCATCTCGCGCTATGCCTGGGGCGACGACTATCATCTCCTTATCAAAAAACGGCTCAAGAGCCTCCTCGCATATATACATGATCTGGTCCCTTCCGTCGAAGGTCGCCTCTGCGTCGATTCCGCCCCGGTGCTGGAAAAGGCCTGGGCCGTCCGCGCCGGCATCGGCTGGATGGGCAAACACAGCTGTATCATTTCACCCCGTCTGGGATCATGGATTTTTCTCGGCGAGCTCATCACCAATCTCGAATTGGCGGCCGACACGGCGGTGCAGGAGCGCTGTGGGAGCTGTCGCCTGTGCCTGCAAGCCTGTCCTACCGGCGCCATCGTCGCCCCGGCGGTCGTCGACAGCCGGCGCTGTCTTTCCTACCTGACCATTGAACACAAGGGCGAGATACCGGCGCCGTACCGTTCAGCGCTGGCAAACCGAATTTTCGGTTGCGACATCTGCCAGCAGGTCTGCCCATGGAATCAAAAAAGGGCGACTGCCACCGCAGAGCCGGCCTTTGCACCGCGGCCGCTGTGGCAAAACGCACCATTAACAGAATTGGCGACTTGGTCTGAAGAGACATTCAACAACAACGTCCGGCAGTCCGCGCTCAAGCGAATGCGTTATGAAGGATTTATAAGAAACGTGGCGGCTGGCGTGGAAAATTATTTTCAGCGGATGTAATAGGCGGCGGAAAAAAAACCGACCCAGTGTTTGAGGGAAAACGGCGCCGTGATCCCCATGCCGGAGCGTTTGAGCGGAATGACCCCTTCGGTGTAAGAGTCGGAATAGTGAATCAAGGTGCCTCGAATCGGCCGATCGTTGATGAGCTGCATGACCTTGCCGATGCTCATCAGGCCAAAGGGAATAGAGTAACGGCCGCACCAGAGGAAATTGCCCGTCTGATCGAAACGGGTTCCCCACAGTTCTCCTACCAGACCGGTTATTTTTTCACCATCCATGGTGCCGGTCAAATAGCTCCTGGCCAAACCCAGATCTTCGGCTGTGGCCATGGCGTGGCCTTTGCCATCGTCGCCATACGGCGCGTTGTTGAAATCATGGCCATAGTGGTTGGCATCGGAGGACATGAGGAAAAAAATATCCTGTCCCGGCTGCAGATCGTTCTCGCTGATATAGCGGCATACAAGGTCGGCAAGATGATCCGAGACCTCTTCCATGCGGGCCAGGGGCATGGCCGTAACCATGATGGCGGTCAGTTTTATATCAGGGTTGAAATAGTGCAAAAATGGCAAGAGAGCTTCAACCGAATGCTCCAGTTCGTGGGCGCGACGGTGGACGCGGATCATGGCGGTATCCGAACGGCTGACGATGTAATCACGCAACGGCGATACCGGTATGTCGCCGCTCAGTCCGCGCCAGTGGCTGAAATCATCCAGGAGCAGAACGCCCTGTGGATCGTTGATCGCCTGGCGAACCGTTGCATGCGTCACCCCGAACACAACCACTTCGCGGCATCGTATGGCACGGAACAGCGGAAAATAGACACGGCCGGCATAGAGGTAATCGTCATGCGGTGAAATGCCGGCAACCAATCCTTCCGGATTGACGATATCCGTCTCATTCAGCTGCAGATACAGCACCAGCCGTTTCATGGCTTCCATATCCCAGCAGAACCCGACATCGTCGCGAACCGGCCGGACGCTCCGCGACTCTCCAGCGGCGGCGGCCAACACAGAAAGCAGCAGCAAAAAGCCGGACCATTTAGCCCTGTTTGAATTCATCGGCTTCCGTCCAATCCTCCTGGTTTTCACAGAGGTTAGTGGCAGGAACAGGCGGCGATGAACCGATCCGGTGTGTGCGACCAACCTCCATCATACGATCTAGGCCTTCAAATCCGATGTGCAGTGCGGACAACGCGTTGCCTTTATGGCAATGGCGGAAAAACAGTAGGGGCACTCTTTACTGGTCGGTTCCGCCGGCGGCGCCGGTTTTTCTCTGCGCAGTTTGTTGACCGACCGCACCAGCATAAAGACGGCAAAGGCGACGATGATAAAATTCAGAATCTGATTGAGAAAAATGCCGTAATTGATGGTAACGGCGCCCGCCTTTTGCGCTTCCGCCAGCGTCAGGTACGGCCCGGCGGTGCTGCCCTGTTTGAGTACGACAAACAGGTTGCTGAAATCCACATTGCCCATGAGCAGGCCGAGAGGCGGAGTCAATACGTCGGCCACCAGCGAGCCGACGATCGTGCCGAAAGCGGCGCCGATGATGATACCGACGGCCATATCCAGCATGTTGCCGCGCATGGCGAACTCTTTAAACTCTTTAAACATAATTCCCTCCTGGTTACATACGGTTGTGATTCGGTGCAGGGGTCAGGCCCGTTGCCGTTGCGAGCGTTCAAAGCCGCCAATCATGTTCTGCGCCCAGGAGCAGGCACGCTGCAACTCTTCGTCGGGCAAGGGTCCTTCATGGCCGTTGAGAAAAAAGCTCTCCGGCATGGAAGCATACGTGGCACCCAGTCTTAACAATTTCCGGCCTATTTTGTGAGCTATGGAGGATTCAAACCAGCGCAAAGGCTGATAGCGGATATCAAATACGGACATGTGCACACCGGCGAGTCCGCCGGCCGGCAAGCGTCGTACCCATTCCAGCACGCAATCCGGCGCCCGGTGGCGATGGGAAGGAATGCCGATCAACAACAGCTCCACGCCGCGCGGCACACCGGCTTTCGACGCGGCCATAACCTGAACACGATCAGTGCGGGCGACCGCCTGAGCAATGGCCATGGCGAGTTGAGCGGTATTACCTAATCTGGATTCATATATGATCCAAACATTCATTGTGTGCGCTCAAAGAGGTTGCCGAGTACGCGTCGAACAGACTACAGCCCCCTGGCGCTGCTGCTGTATGCCTGTTCAACTCGATAGTGCTGTTACCGTTCGCCCACGTGCCGTATGCAGGTGCCGTGTACTACATCGGGGATGGTATGGTGGTGATCACCCAGCCCCGCCACCGCCGCCGCCGGCACCACCGCCGCCGCCGGCCGAAGCCCCGCCGCCAAAACCGGAGGAGGAGCTCATGGAGGTCACCATGGAGCCGAACGCGGCGCCAAAAGCCGCCGGGGAGCCATCGCCCCAGCTACCGGCCGAATGAGCGTACCAGGGAAAATAGAGGTGCTGCTGTCCGTTCGGCACCGCTGCCGTCAGTTTCTGATAATGCTTTTTGAACAAGCCAAAAACGACCCCATAGATCACATATCGGTCCACATAGCGCAGCCACTGGCTCCGGTCTGCACGTTCAAACTGGTATTTTTTCAGATAACGCTTGACACCGCGCCAGCGCTCAAACGCCCGCTGGCCATCCTGGGTGCGATGCACGATCAGCAGCGATCCTGCAAAAATGAGCACCGCCGCAGCGACCGGCACCAATCCCCATATTTCGATAAAGGGCAATGAACCCAGGCCGAGGAGAAAGAGCACACCGCTGACGATCATGGCATAATACATATTGCGAATACTGAGTCGATCGTAATAATTGCGTGTGTCCGCGGCGGCCTTGACCTGCTTTACCCAATTGACAAAAAAGCGCCTCATTTTACCGGTCTGCTTTTTCAGTTCATCCATTTCAACGCGATCGCGAACTCCCAGAACCTGATTAAAAATAAAATCGATCAGGTCACGCTCGAAATCGAGCAATTCATGCTGCTTTTGATGCCACACGCTGCGCTGCAAAACCATAGCATATACGGTTTTTTCCCGCTTGCCGAACAGGCTGGCCGCGTTGCCCTTTTCTTCGACCAGTTGCAGGTAACCCCGCTGCGCCAGATCCATTAGTGTGGCCACCAGATCCGCGCCTGTTGTCATGCGCATATTGAGCAAATAGCCCACCAGGGCCGGCGGTGTTTGGTCAGGCAACTCCGCCATGGATGTATAGCCGCCGGATTTGCTCGGACGAGGTCCGGCACCGCTGAACAGCATCCAGTACAGCACCAGCCCGATGCCGGCGAGGGTAAAGACGATGGGCGGCGCCGCCTCTTTCATTCGTTGCCGCTGTTCGCGCCTGGCGATCTCTTTTTCCCGCATTTGATTGGCTTTTTCGGCCAGCGTGGCTTCTTCTGCCAGCACCTGCCCCCGGATCATGCTGCTGTCTCTGGCTGCTCCGGCAAACGCCGCCGCAGGATAGAGAGCGCGCAGCTCCAGGAATGTCTTTGCCGGTAAACGCTTACAGGTGGCGAGAATGGTGCCGTTCTCTTCGGTTTGTGATTCAGCCCACAGAGGCCCGTGCAACCATTGCCGCACATCGGATCGGGACAGGTCGGCCGGAGGCTCGACGCGCAGCTGCACCTGGCCTTGTGAGTGATCAAAGTCCTTGCCGATAAACTGATAATAGAGCACGGCGCCGTCAGGGTGCACCCGCACCGCGTCCAGGACCCGATACTGCACGGTAAACGTACGTCTGGTGTCCCTGGCTTTATAGTACCAGTAGAGCCGCACTTGATCGCCCTTGTCTTCAACACGGAAAGAACCGGGCTGCTTGTTTTCATCCGGCCAATAGTCATAGGTGGCTTCGGAGACAAAAAAATTATCGTAGCGGATCCCCTTGCCCTTGACAAACGTGCGATAGGCATAGGAAAACGAGCCTTTAAAGTTATACATACGATGCTCGCTAACCAGCATGCTTCCGTCGGGTTGCAGCCTGGCCATAATACGGACGTTCTCAATGCTGTACTTTTTGTCCGCATGGACGGAACCGATGCCAAGCAGAATCGATAAGGTAACGAAATACCAGCGTCGCATAAAATGTCCTGCCTGATAGGCTATAATATTAAAATATAAAAGGTTTTTGCTTGATTTGCAAACATAAATCGCTAATTTATTCAGAATTGGAGCTTATCACCCAGGAGCAGCGACTACACTATGGACCACAACCTGACACATATACGGATCTGGCTGCTGATTGTTACCCTGTTTGTCAACACCGCTTTGCCCCAGAATGGCGCCGACAGCCGGTGGCTGAATATGAAAGCACCTGAATGCGCGCAGCCGTACGCCTGGCTGGAGGAACGAGCCCCTGACCTCTTTGAACGCACCAGGGCACAGATACGGGAAAGTGGCCGGCCGCTCATCGGCGGCACCTGGAGCCGGCAGGTCGACCACCTCGCCTCGGGAGAAGTGGTGGTTCGGCAATACCTCTACGGCAAAGGCTATTTCAGGGAAAAATTCGGAGTGGAGGTGACTACAGGATGCGTGGATGGCGCCATAGCGTTACCGGCTTCGTGGCCGCAGATTCTGACCAAATGCGGTGTTGTTGATTATATATTTTTCCAGCCGCAGGAAAAGGAGAGCCTGTTTTATTGGCAGTCGCCGGATGGCAGCACCGTGCAGGTCTACCGCTCGTCCGCAGAGCCCGACTCCGGCAGCCGCCAGGATGTGCTTGCGCACCGGCGGACTATGGTCGCTCGTCCGGATACGGTCAAGGGGGAACTCGTCCAGATCACGGGCGCCGGCCGGAGTGGAGCGGAGATCAGCAAACGGCCTTTGGTTCGGCTGGAGGCTCTACTGGCCATGGCAGAGACCTTTTCGGTGTTTGGCCGGCGTTTCAGCATCGCTTATCCGCAGCATGAATTGACTAAAGCCTGGCGTGAATTTCTGCTTCTGGAGGCTCATAAGAACAGCCGCGGCACAAACCTGGAACAGGCTGCGGCACAAACCGATACCCTGGCGCGGCGTGTGCTCCGGCGCGCACTCCAGGCCATCGCCGGGCAGGTGGACACACGATCGCCCCGTCCTGACCTGCTTCCTCTGCTCATCTTTAATCATCTGAACTGGCCGCGGCAGGAGCCCGTCACCATCGATCTGCCGGCGGCTCCGGAGCAGGATTTGCGCTTTTTTGATCTCGCCGGCAAACCTCTCTCCTGCGTTCGCCAGGCGGACGGGTCCTGTTTGGTGATGCCGCCGCCGGTGCCGGCGTTCGGCTATACCACCATTTTTTATAAAATCGCAGCACCGGAGCGAACGAATCCCTCGCAACGCAACCTCATCCTGCAGAATCGCTTTCTCAGAGTCGAAGTGGACTATCGAACCGGCCATGTCGTCAGCATCTATGATCGCCGTCTGGCCCAGGAGCTTTTATATGGCCGCGGCAATCTCCTGCAGCTGCAGCAAGACCGGAACGATACCATCACCCTGAACAAACCGGTATCGACGCGAATCATGGAATCGAACCCTTTGCGCAAAGTGATGCGTGTGCACTATGCGGATGGGCCTTCCCGGTTCGAGCAGGAGATCATCCTCTATGCCGATCTGCCCCGTGTGGATTTCGCCCTGCGCGCCGATTGGCGCCATCGCAACACGACACTTAAAATCACTTTTCCAGTGAACGTCAACGGCAGGACGGTCTCTGATATCCCCTTCGGTCATAGCCTGCATCCGCCGACAGGTGCAGAAGTGGTTTTGCAAAAATGGCTGGACGTCTCCAACTCGCGCTATGGGGTCACTTTGCTCAGTGACCGTCCATGCGGCTTTACGGTCAGAGAAAACCAGTTCAGCCTGCACGCCCTGCGCTCGCCCCAAGAGAGGACGCCGGCCACCTATGAAGGCGAATATGACATGCGTTATGCGTTATACAGTCACAATGGCGACTGGCGGCAGGGAGCGAGCCCGCGCCAGGCGGCAAGCTACCAGACGCCGCTGTATGTAATGCCGGCAACGATTCACACCGGCCTGCTTCCGGCTGAGCATTCGTTCATCAACATGACCGGCCAGGACGTTCTGGTTACAGCCTGCAAAAAAGGCGAGCAGGACGACGCCCTCGTGTTGCGGCTGCAGGAACTCTACGGCGGCGACAACCGCGTTCATATCGGCCTGAGCGAAGAGATGGCTGGTTTGCTGGAAATGAATATGGTGGAGGAAAAAATCCGCGAGCTGCCGGCAGCGGGATGGGACCTGTCGCTGCGCATGCTCCCCTATGAAGTTCGCACCCTGGCGCTCTATATGAAAAAAGGCCCGAATTCGCCATGAACCGGGCCTGTATCGATTTGAACACTCTTTATTTGAACGTATACGAGACGGTCGCGACCAATCCTTTGACGCCCAGATTATAATCCACCGTTTCGGTACCGCCCAGATAGTTTTTCACATCCTGCGATTCGGTATACAGGTCGGCGCGGTAACCGATGTTCACACCCAGACCGGACGGGAAGCGATATCCCAGTCCCAGATTCAGCGCCGCCAGCTTGGAGGCGATATCCTGGCTGTTGTTTTCATCACTGGTATAGTTACCGGCTTTGACTTCGGTCTTCATCGTACCGACGAGATAAGCGATAGAGCCGAACGCGTACAGTCCGGAGGTGCCCAACGGAACCGTGCCGCCGACACCGGCGCCGAACATGGGGCCGCTCTCCGTGGCTTCGTAATCCACCATAGTGCTGCTATAATAGTCGGACCAATACTCCATTTGCCCGCTCATGGTCCATTTAAGGTATTTGATGCCGCCGAACACATTGATGTTGGGGTGCACGCGATAGCCGATGGTGAAATTCAGGTCGCTGCGTTTTACATCCAGGTCGTTGCCGGCCTCCATTTTTTCCACCGGAAAGGTGCCGAAATACATGGAGCTGCCAAAGTTCCACTTGCCGTTGCTGATGCTGAGATAGGGACCGAACAGATTACCTGTGCCGAACTCGTAAACATCCTTGCCGTCTTCATTCTGATAGCTGTAGGTTGCATTCCAGTAACTGCCGCCGACCGTTACGATCGTTTTGTTCTCTTCCTGGGCCATGCCGTTGGAAAAAAGCATCATCATTCCCAGCGCCAGTACCAACGTTAGTATCTTTCTCATCTCAACCTCCTTGCAAAGTGGGTTTAAAAGGCCGGTGGCGGTTCGCCCGCTCCTTTTTTATCGCCAGATTTTTTGGCCGGTTTCTTTACCTGCTCCTGTTTGATTTCGATCGGACCGGTGGTCATGCGCACCTTGTCGCCGACGCGAAAGTTCATTTTGCTCTGCACCATGGTCGCTTCCGAATACTCGGGCTTTACGGACGTCACCCGAATGCTGCCGATGGTATCTTCCGATCGACCGATGATGGCTCCGCCCAGATCCGTGACCACATCGCCAACCCGCACCACGATCAGGTTCTGTCCTTCCGCCAGACCGTGTTTCTGGCCCAGATCGATGAGGAGAACGGTTGGATTGATGCGGATGATCGAGCCTTCCACCGTCACCTTCTGCGAAATGTTGGCCACCAGTTCGCTGATGGCGGAGGTCAGCCCTTCTTCGCCCCGGGTGCTCTTGGCATTTTGCGCCAGCTCCAGAGCGCCGGTCTTGACGTCCACCAGGCGGGTGTTGACGATAAAGGTGTCGCCAAGCCGGCTGACGCTGCCGATCATGATTTTAGCAACATTCAGCACCTTGCCTATTTCCACCGCCTGATTCATATCGGTGACGCCCGTCATCTGCAGTTTCTGTTCTTCGAGAATCCGGGTAATCGCCTGCCGTTCAATCACATTGAATCGCTGCGAGTTGAAGAGCTCGGTGCTGAGAATGTCAGCCACGGCATCCGCCGTTTCCTGGCTGACGTTTTTCGCTTCCAGAGATAATACAGCAATGGTAGGTTTGATCTGCGCGCTCAGGGTGGCTGCCATAAACAGCAGCGCGCATATCCGAACCGAAAGACGATCTAGAATATTCATGAGCGACCTCGTCCGTTCTATCCCACTGTAACGGGTGATTGTATCTGTTTATTCCAAATTGGTGAGCATGAGGGGACTAGTAAATTTAGGCAGCAGTCTGTTGAATGTCAAGCGCTTTTTATTTTCGACCACCGGCAAAGGCGGCCAGCCGGTCGCGCAGGAACAGACGGGCGCGGTGCAGATTGGATTTGACCGCCGGCAGGCTCATTTCGAGCATTTCGGATATTTCCTTCAACGAGTAGCCGTCGATGTCTTTGAGCACGAATACGGAGCGAAATTTATCCGGCAGGTCGGCTATCGCTTTATCCATGGCCTGTTTTAATTCTTCGTTCAACACCGCCTGCAACGGATTCGTCGCCATGGAGCGGTTGAACGCCTCCAGCGCGGTCTGGCTGATCCGGCTCTCGCTTTCGTCCAGAGATTCCGGCCGCTTTTTGCGACTGCGCAGTCGCATCAGCGCATAATTGGTGGCGATGCGAAAGATCCAGGTCGACAGCGACGATTCGGCTTTAAACTCCGGCAACGCCTGCATCACCTTGAGAAAGGTTTCCTGAAGCACACATTCGGCCTCCACGGGGTCTGCCAATAGACGCAGCGCTGTGTTAAAGACCAGACGTTCGTTCTGTTTGACGATCTGGGACAGAGCCTGTTGATCGCCTTTAATCGCCCGGGCGACCAGGGCTTGTTCACTCCATGTTTCTGTTTTGACTTGCTCAGCCGCCAATCCTGATCCCGACTTTAGTCCGTTCACTGCCTGACAGAACAAGATAAAAAAAAGTAAGCTATAATACAAGAACAAGCTGTAAAGCGCAAAAATAAATGGCAAAGAAAATGGGCTGGGGAACAGCGAAGGACTGAGGTGCCACATTTTTGTGTCGCTTTTCCTTCTGCTACGGTTTTGTGCGGGAAATCAGTCACCCGGATATGACATATTTTTATGACAACTGTCTTGTAAAGACGACATCTTTAAATTGTGATGCAGGTCACCGTCCTGAACACTATCATTATAACTATTTGATTTTTATACACAATTTATTCATGGATCATTCCACCGCTTTGGCACGAATGTTGTATAATGAGCTGCGAATGGCGATCAGATCTGGCGAATTATGCGGATAGGCCGTTCACGTAGTAGCTAAAAAGTGACAGTCGAGTCGGTCACCAACGTCCATCCCCGGCTCGACTGAATCTATCATCGTCCCCATAGTCCTCACAACATACAAGCAAACGGAGTTTGCCGCTGGGCTCGATCCTTCCCGCCCCTCGGGATCGTTTCCAGCAACAAGAGCCTCTTGAATATCTTTTTCAAGAGGCTGCTCCGTTTTAGGAGGATAGCGTTTGTAGCAACGTATCCCTTTCTGCAACCTCCCGCCACTCTCGGCTCGTCTGCTGACGGCCATAAAAACAGCACGTTCGAGGCTGCAGCCGCAATAACCACGTCGCCTGCGGATTTTCGCTGCCACCCTTTTGTGTCAGCTGTTATTTTACAGAGAATTAGGGTGAAATTTTTATCATAAAAAAGGGACAGTAATGCAAGGCGTTTGTCAAACTTTAACGACAGGGCGATATTCAATCCGCAGCAGAGACCGGGGATAAAATTTGCATAACTATTTGATTTTTATCACAAAATTTTTTAGAGTCCCTTATGCTTTTTTTGGCACGAATGTTGTATATGCACTAGTGAAAGCGATTAAATATGGCGAATTAAAAAGCGTACCCGATCAAATCGTAAATAAAAAGTGACAGCAGAGCAGATCAAACGATCGGCTCACCAGGTACGCCGCAACACTCTATCGTCCCCTAGTCCTCACAACATACAAGCAAATGGAGTTTGTCGCAGGGATCGATCCTTCCCGCCCCTCGGGATTGAGACCAACAAAAAAGCCTCTTGAAAGCCAGTTTCAAGAGGCTGCTCCGTTTCTAGGGGCTATGGCGTCCGCAAGCCGTCAGGACTGCTTGATATGTTTTTCCACCATACTTGCGATCTGCTCCTTCGGCAGCGCGCCGATCACGCCATCCACTACCTTGCCGCCTTTGAACACCAAGATGGTAGGAATACTGTTGATCCCGTACCGAGACGCCGCCTCCGGATTATGGTCTACGTTGACTTTGCCGACACGAATTTTTCCCGCATATTCTTCAGCCACCGCTTCCACCGCCGGCGCCACAAATCGACAGGGCATGCACCATTCCGCCCAAAAATCCACCAGCACCGGCGTGGCGGCCTTTAGCACATCAGCATCAAAATTGCTATCCGACAATTCAACGACATGGGCACTCATCATCAACTCCTTTGTTCCTTGATTTCATATTCGACGGTGATGGCAGCGGTCTTGCTCAACATCGCCGAGACCGAACAGTATTTGGTCTCGGACAGCTCGATCGCCCGCTTTACCGCCTCTTCCGGTATATTCTTGCCATAAAAGATAAATTTCAAAGCAATCCGGGTAAACACTTTGGGATGTTCTTCCGCCCTTTCCGCCTCTGCCTGTACCTCATAATCATCCAGGGTGATGCGCTTTTTCTGCAGAATGGAGAGCACATCCATCGACGTACAGCCGGCCAGCCCTATGAGGATCAGTTCGACAGGACGAGAGCCGGCATCGGTTCCACCCACCGACTCGGCGGCATCCATGGTCAGCCAATGGTTGGAATCCGCTTTGGCAGCCAGCGTCATCCCCTGAACGCGCTTTACAACCGCTTTCATTACTTGGCCCTCAACGCTTTGAAATCCGCTTCAAACACCTCACGACCCCGATAGCCGGTATACTTTTTCGCCACCTGTCCCTTGCCGTCAATGACAAAGGTGGTAGGAATGCCTTCAATCGGACCATAGGCGTCGAGAAATTCCTTGGTGACGATGGCGTTGGTGTATTTCACGCCGTTATCCGCCACAAATTTTTTAACCTTTTCAATCCCCTCGCGGCCCACGGCCACGCCAAGTATTTCCAAGCCGCTGGATTTGTACTCTTTATACAAGTCGACAAAATGGGGGATTTCCATACGGCAAGGCGGACACCAGGTATCCCAGACGTCGAGTATCAATACCTTTCCTTTGTAATCGTTCAGCGTCACCGTACCGCCATCGATGGTCTTTAGGGAGAAAGGCTTGGCTTTGTCGCCGGTCGAGTTTTGCGCTTCGTTGCTGCAACCCAACACCATGGCCGCTGCCAACGCTACAATCAAAAACCACTGTTTCATCTTGCCTCCAGGTATTTGTTATGTCCGCTCAAATCAAATATTTCTTCTATCAGTTTATCCACATATCGTTCCAGGCTGTTTCTGATCATGTCGCTCTGGCACCGTTGTGACATTTCGTTGCACATCTGCTGCTTAAGCAGGGCCGCCACCTCGCGGTCTCGACACGCTCGCAGCCTTTCCGCGACATTGCCGCAGTATGTCTTTATTTCATCGTTCATTTGATCATTAGATGAGATCGCCGGCAAAAGGATTCAAAAACTCGACACCAGCCGGGAGTGACCTCGGTCACTTGGGCTATGCCCGACGAAGCCTGCCCTGTGGTGCAAAAATCACTCCCAGCAGAGCTGTTCATAAATCCGGCGGAACAAGCTCAGTATTTTCTTGACATTGTATAATGTTTTCCTTAAACTTTTGGTATTGTAATTCCACATGACATTAATCTCCGGAAGCATTATGAACAAGACCGGTAGAACTCTCTTGCTGGCGGTGTGGGGCCTGGTGGCTAACGTGGCGGTATACGCCCGCGATCCTCTCATCCCGGATCAGAACACCAGGCAAAGCCTGATCTCTTTTTTGCGGGAAACCGGAGAGTGGGCCATAACACACAATGTGGCGGCTGGTGAATTGGCCATACCGCAAAAGTATCGCACCTCGATCTTTATCAACAGCAACCTGGCGCGGGTGCTCCTTGCGCTCCATGATCTTACCGGCGAAGAAACCTATCGCCGCTACGCCCTGGCCTGGTTTGATCGCCTGGCCTCGTTACAGCAGACCACCCTTTCGGCACGCGGCGACACCGTCGGCTATTGGGGTGACATGTCTCCTTCCGGCAATATCTATCTGGGCGACGCCGGCACCAGCGCCACCGCCCTGGCCGGAGCTCTGCGCCACGCCGACCCGGCGCAACAGGCTCGCTACCTGCAGGCTTTGCGGCGTTATGCGGATTTTGTCCGCTATGGCTGCAAGGAGGATCCGCAGAACAAAAACCGCGGCGGCTCGCCGGGCTGGATCATCAGCGACGGCAAGGATGCCGGCGCTGTGGGCTGCGGCTATTACCGCGGCCAGCTCTCCCTGGCGCCTTACACCATTGCCACCAGCGTCACCGGCGCAGCCTTTTTCAGCGCTCTGGCTGAATGGACCGGCGAGGCCGAGTACATGACCATCGCAGAAAACGCCGTCGCCTGGCTGTTGCGCCAACGCCGGCCTGACGGCGAGATCCCCTACATCCTGCACAACAGCATGCTGACGGAATGGCCGCTGGACACCATGAGCTATGCCAGCGACGGATTCATCAGCGTGCACAGCCGGAGCCCGCGCCAGAAGATCAGACAACTCATCGAAAGCGAGATGAGGTTCAGTTTACAGTGGCTGTTGAACCGCATGAATAAAGCCGGCGTCTGGGGACGTCTGCGCAGCCAGGATCAGCAGCGCAGCCAGGGCTCTTTGAATCTGCTGGTGTGGTACTATGATCAGGTCAGCGCCAACCAGGACGTGCGCCAGGCGATTCAGCGCAATTATGAATTTTTCCTCAATCGCCGAAATGCAGAAGCCTATGGCATGAACGAATTGCCCATCAGCATCGGCTTTGTCGGACTGGGTCTGGCCGAAGTCCTCGAACCCGGCATCACTTATCGAATTCGCGAATAGCCGCAAACCAGGAACACACTCGACCTATGGGAGCAGGAATGGAAAAGAACAACCTCGTTGCCAGACTGGATCAATTGTACGAGTTCGATCGGGAACCAGTTACCACAGATCATCTGCATGGCGCCGGCAAATTCGCCGCTATCTTTGCCGGCGAGCATGTGGCTGCCACCGAATTTGTCATCGGTCCCATGTTTGTCATCCATGGCGTGGCCGCAGCGGATCTGTTTTGGGGCCTGCTGATCGGAAATCTGCTGGCGGTTTTATCCTGGGCATTTGTAGTAGCCCCCATCGCGGTGCGGACCCGGCTGACCCTGTATTGGTATGTGCGCAAAATCTGCGGTCCCGGGCTGACGTTTATTTACAATTCGGCCAATGCGATCCTCTACTGCATCCTGGCCGGCGCCATGATCTCGGTTTCAGCGACGGCCATCGGCCTGGCCTTTAAAGTGCCGACGCCGGCGCTGACCGACGTATTGCCCAACAGCGTGGAATGGGTGATGCTGACCATGGCCATCGGTTCCGTGGTCACGCTGATCGCCATACTCGGCTTTGAACAGGTGTCGCGCTTTTCTTCGGTCTGTGCGCCCTGGATGTTCGCCATCTTTATTGCCGGCGCCCTGGCCCTGCTGCCCAGTCTGGGCACCATCAACAGCCTTGACGATTTCTGGCACATCGCCAAAACAAAAATCTGGAACGGCGTTCCTCTGGCCGGTCAGGAAAAATATAATTTCTGGCATATCATGTTCTTCGCCTGGTTTGCCAATCTGGGCATGCATATCGGATTGTCGGACATGGCGCTGTTCCGCTATGCCAAAAACTGGAAGTACGGCTTTATGTCCGCGTTCGGTATGTACCCCGGTCACTTTCTCGCCTGGATCTGCTCCGGCATCATGGTGGCCGCGGTGGCGCGCGAGATGAACCCGGGCGGCATGGCCTACGCCGCCGCCGGATTCAGCGGTGCGCTCTGCGTAGTGATCGCCGGCTGGACGACCGCGAATCCCACCATGTACCGCGCCGGCCTGGCGCTGCAGGTGATCTCGCCCAACTGGAAGCGGTGGCGAATCACCCTGGTCGCCGGCCTGATCACCACGGCGGTGTCCTGCTTTCCCGTCGTATTTATGCGTCTCCTCGACTTTGTGGCGCTGTACGGCCTGATTCTCATGCCCATCGGCGCTGTGGTCTTTGCCGAACACTGGCTGCTGCCCAGACTGGGCCTGTGCCAATACCGGGCCGAAAAGCGGGGCCTGTTCATCAATTGGGCGGCGCTGATCACCTGGGTCGTTACCCTGACCATCGTTTTTCTGCTGCCGCTGCACCTGTTCTTTAAATGGCTGCCCGGTTATCTGATCGCCCAGATCCTGTATATAGGGCTCAGCTATGTGGATGCAGCCAGGCAAGGAGCCAAATCATGAAAACAGCAACCATCATCATCTCGATCGTTTCTCTGGCCGTCATCCTGGTGTCGGCGCTGCTGGTGTTCACCGGCCGGCTGCCGCACGATACGTTCGTTACCCGCACCACTGTTGCCACGCTGGCCTGGTTCATCACCTCGCCTTTTTGGCTGGCAGCAAAAAAAGAAACAACCAACTGACCCGGATAAGCTGCCAGGGTTTCCATAACCCTTGTTCATGCAGTATAAAACCTGATCCGGACAAGCCGGAACCAACTGTCGGACGCCTCGAAGGTATCCGACACTCTTGACTATTTTGCGCGAAACACCACTCGTAGTATTAAAACACAAACGCTCAGGCCCATGTATAAACGGATCATCACTCACAACGATTTTGACGGCGTTGTCAGCGCCGCGGTCTGCTCGCAGGCCCTAGCTATAGATTATATCGTCTTCACCGGCCCACGGGCCGTAGCGGAGGCGCGCATCTCCATCACCACCGAGGATGTCGTTTGCGATCTGCCCTACCCTCTGGAATGCGGTCTGTGGTTCGATCATCATGAAGGCAATCTGGAGGAGCTGCAGTACAGAAAAATCGATCCGGCCACCGTGGCCGGTCGCTTTGAAATCAAAGAGTCCTGCAGCCGGGTGGTTTACGACTATTTTCTGGATCGCGGCCTGCCCGCCCATTTTCACGACATGGTTCAGGAAGCCGATATCATCGATTCGTTCGGCTACCTGAGCATTGAAGAATGGCGGGCCGTCACGCCGGGCAAAATCATCGACGGCGCCATACGAATCCGCAACGAACAGGCTGAAGCACAACGGCAGTTCCTGCGCAGCCTGATCGGATTGCTGAAGGAGCGTCCCATCGCCGACGTGGCCAAAACGCCCTCGGTGCAAAAGCGGTATAAAACCTACCAGCAGGAAGAGACGCAGATGCTGGAACAGATCCAGGCAGAGGTCTCCTTTATGCCCCAGGACCCGCAGCAGCAGCTCATCGTGCTCGATCTGACGCGCCATAACAAACGGCCGAACCTTATCAAACACCTGGCGTACCTGTTGTTTCCAGAAAGCCTGGCGGTGCTGGAGGTCAAGAATGTGTTTCGCAACGACATCAAAAGCAACGACCTCTCCTTTTCCATGTCGTTGAGTCTGAATTTAAACAGCCGGCCCCATCACAAGGACGTAGGCGATATCATGCGCCGGCTGAATATCGGCAGCGGCCATCCCGGCGCCGGCGCCGGGGTTCTGCCGTGCACCGGCAAAGAAGAAATGATGCGCAGCAAGAAAAAGATGCTGGATCAGATCTATGCCATGTTCATGGCGCAATAGTCGATCCGTTGGTCCTTTAGACGAGGTACAAAACATGTCCCCGAAAAAGCAGGAATATGTTATCGGCATCGACCTGGGCGGCACCAAAATATACGCCGCTGTGGTCGACAAAAAAGGTCACATACTCGGTTCAGCGCGAAAACGGACCAAAGCGGAACTGGGATTCGACATGACCATACAGCGCATGGCCACGTGCGTCGAGTTGGCGGTAGCGGAGGCGGGCGTAAACATGGCCGACATTCTGGCGGTGGGGGTAGGCTCCCCGGGTCCTCTGGATCTTAAAAAAGGCCGTATTATCGAAACGCCCAACCTGAAATGGCAGGACGCGCCGCTCAAGGCGGATCTGAAGAAACGGTTGCAGCGGCCGGTGGCGATCGACAACGACGGCAATGTCGGCCTGTTGGGCGAATACGCCTATGGCGCCGGCCATGGCAGCCAGGATATGGTGGGCCTGTTTATCGGCACCGGCATCGGCGGCGGCGTAATCATCAACGGCCGGCTGCTTCATGGTTTTAATGAAAACGCGGCGGAGTTGGGCCACATGATTCTGAATCCGGAGGGCCCGTTGTGCGGCTGCGGCAACCACGGCTGCCTGGAAGCGTTCGCCAGCCGGCTGGCGATCGAGCGGGACATCCGCGCGGCGATCAATGGCGGTGTGCCTTCGCGCATTTTTGACGGACTCGACCAGCCCGGAGCCATGTTGCGCAGCAAGCGACTCAGCGAAGCCTACGGTACCGGCGATCCGGCGGTCGTGCAGGCCATCGAACGTTCGGCCACCTATGTCGGCTATGGCGTGGCCTCGCTGCTCAACATATTCAATCCGGAAGTGGTGGTGATCGGCGGCGGCGTGGTGGAAGCGATCGGCGATCCATATGTCGATATCGTGCAGCGGGTAGCTTCCCAAAACGTCTTTAAAATCGCGCTGCGGAATGTGCGCATCGTAGCCGCGGAACTGAAGGATGATTCTGCTGTCCTTGGCGCCGCCGAACTGGCCTGGCAGAAAATAGCCAAATAAAGCGAGGATGTTTCATGCTGCGAATACAAACCAGGTTGCACTCGAGCCGGCGTCCGTCTTCCGGCAACGACCGGTTCGGTCGTTATTTTTTGCTGCTGCTCCTGCTCGGCATCGGCGTCGTATTTTTCAAGATGACACTGATGTTCCTGGTGCCGGTTGTTTTAGCAGCCGTGTTTTGCAGCCTGTTTTACGGCTATTATGAAAAAATGGTAAAGTGGACGCGCGGCCGCAAAGGAATAAGCGCTGCGCTCTGCTGCTTGTTGCTGTTCCTGATTCTGCTCATTCCGGTCTATCTGCTGGCGCATCTGGTGGCCAAGGAAGCGCTCGCCTTTTATGACAGCGCCGAATCCGCCGTCAAAGACATTGTGACGCAGGGCGATCAGGGTATCCTCGGCGACCTGGTCAAGCACCCGCTGATACAGCGTCTGGGTCTGAATAAAATAGACTGGCAGTCTTCCCTGCAGGACGTGCTGAAAAACACCGCCAATCTGGTGGCCGATGTGCTCAACACAGCCACCAAAAGCACCTTTAATCTGGTCGCCAATCTGTTTCTCACCCTGTTCACCATGTTCTATTTCTTCCGGGACGGACACCATCTGGTCGAGCGGCTAAAGCTCATCAGCCCGCTGGCCGGCCAGTACGAAGATGCGTTGATTCAACGTTTTCTGGCGGTCTCGCGAGGTACGCTCAAGGGCACGCTCCTGATCGGCCTGATCAAAGGTGTGATCGGCGGATTGTCGTTCTGGATCTTTGGCATTCGTTCGCCGATTTTATGGGGTATGGTGATGGCGATACTGTCTCTCATCCCCATGGTCGGGGCCTGGCTGGTGATGTATCCGGCGGCCGTGGTGCTGATGATCCTGGGGCAGGTGTGGCAAGGGGTTCTGCTGTTGTTGATTGCAGCGCTGGTGGTAGGCAATATCGATAATATTTTGCAGCCGCGCCTGGTCGGCCGCGAAACCGGCATGCACGATCTGCTGATTTTTTTTGCCACCATCGGCGGCATTGGCATGTTCGGCATGATGGGCTTTATCATCGGCCCCATCATCGCGGCGTTTTTCATCACCCTGCTGGATGTGTACGCGGTGGAATTCCGCAGGCAAATCTCCCAATCCAGGAAAGAGCCGATCGGCGGCTCGGTCCACGACCCCGATCGGTCGTGAGCCTGACCGGCATCAGTTCATCTGCCACACCAGCCGTTTTTCCGCCAGCCATTGCCGCGCCTCGAGCTCGGTCACAAAGGATACGACGGTTCGTCCCCGGTTCATGGCCACATCGGCCGCAAAATGAACAGCCCCAGGCCCCAAAAATGCAGACAGCCATCTCTAAAGTCGCATTAGGGGGGTGGGCGACCGGGGCCGAGATGGCTGCCTGGTGTTCACATCGGCTTGTGCTACCTTGTTCTCGCTCCACTCCGTGTACTGATGCCAGATCGTGCTCGGCTGGAACTGTGGGCAACCACCGATGAGAAGTGATGCTCTCTCTGATTCGAATGTTCGTGGAAGACGTGTCCGGCTCCTTCTCCGCTCCGGAGAGCTGGTCTTTCATGGCCTTGGAGCTGGCCAGCCATTCTATCACTTGGACAAGGATAATAAAAATAGACAAAAATATCAATCAGCAATTCGCTGATTTTCGACTTCCGAAAGGATGATAGGGTGAAAGGGCTTCGGCCGCTAGATGGAGATCAGTTTTTCACGGATGGCGTATTTTACCAGGTCCGGCACGCTCTCCATGCCCAGCTTTTCCATAATATGCTGCCGGTGGGTGGAAACGGTTTTTTCGCTGATGTAAAGAGTGTCGGCGATCTGTTTGGTGGTGCGGCCTTCAGCGATCAGTTGCAGCACCTCCCGCTCCCGCGAGGTCAGGGTGGAAAAAACCGAACGCACCTGATTGGCCTTCAGGGAACGGTATTCATGCACCACAGTGCGTTCGATGGATTTGCTCAGATAAAAATGGTCCTGAGCCACCGAGCGAATGGCGGTAACCAGTTCCTCCACCAGGCAGTCCTTGAGCAGATAGCCGGCGGCCCCGGCGGTGAACATGCCGGAGACGAAGGCATCGTCCGCATGTACGGAAAGAGCGATCACTTTGCTGTCCGGATCCTGTTCCAGAATCCTGCGGGTCGCTTCGATCCCGTTCAGCTTTGGCATGGTGACATCCATCACGATCACATCCGGTTTGAGCGTGCGGGCCAATTCTACGGCCTCGCGGCCGTCTTCGGCTTCGCCGGCCACGACGAGTCCGTCCTGTTTCTCCAAAAGGCTCTTGATACCCTGGCGTATGATATGGTGATCTTCCACAAGCAGTATTTTGAGCGTCATAATCCTCCTCTACCCGTCACGAGCGACCACTGCACGGCAAGGCCAGTTCAACCCGTGTTCCTTTTCCCTCTCTGGATTTAACCTTCATCGTGCCATTGAGAGATCCAATCCGCTCGCGGATGTTGAACATGCCAAACCCCGTCTTTTGGTCGGCGTTGACCTGCGGGCTGGCTCGATCCAAACCCACTCCATCATCCTCAACAATTATTTTTAACAGCCGCTTTTCATGGACGATGTGCACCTGCACCTGTGTCGCTTTGGCGTGTTTGACCACGTTGGTCAGCAATTCCCGAACGGCTTGAAATAGCAGTATGCTCACCTGTTCGGAAACCGGCGCTTTTAATTTTTCCTCCAGTCGTATGTGCAGATGATGCTTTTCCTCGAACTGTCGCGTCAGCCAGCGTATAGCCGGAATAAAGCCCAATTCATACAGCACCGGCGAACTGATTTCAAAGGTGAGGGTCCGTAACTCCTGAATGGTCTGCTGCAGGTATTGATGCACCTCCTGCGATATGTCTGCAATCCACTGTTCTCCGGCCCGATCGCGAATCCGGCTCAGCGACATATTGGCATAGACCAGGTTCTGAATGATATGATCGTGCAGATCCGAGGCGATGCGACGCCTTTCCGACTCCTCGGTTTTTGCCAGGGTGGCGGATAGAGAGCGCAGCTGGTTTTGGGTGACTTTGTGTTTGCGGATTTCCGCGCGCAACAGCCGGTTGACCTTTTCCAGATCAACGGTCCGCTCAGCCAGTCGTTCTTCCATTTTCTTGCGTTCAGTGATATCCTGACCCTGGGCGATGGTCGCATCAATGGTGCAGCCATCCGCTGCGTACAAGGTGGCTGTGCTCCAAAGCACGACGCGCTCCTCACCGCTCACTCTGCGAATGGGTATTTCCACGGCCTCCCACTGTTGGCCTTTGGCGATTTCGGAAACGAATGAACGGGCCAGCTTTTGCATATCCTCGGGGATCAAAGAAGCGATGTTGCGACCGATGACCTCATCGGCGGCAAGCCCGGTCAGGCGTTCGGCGGCCCGGTTGAATTTGGTGATGCAAAAATGCGCATCCCATACCAGAATGGGCGCATTGGCCAGTTCGATCAGATTTTCCAGAAAATCTCTGGTCTGGCGCAGTTCCTCCGCCGCTTTCAGCTCCCGTTCCAGTTTGCGGATCTCACTGACATCGATGGCGACGGTGAGAAGAGATTTTTCGCCTTGATTGTCGATGGTTTCGCCGGAAAACAATCCCTCTAAAACATCGCCGGCTTTTGTCCTGACTTTTAACTCAATGTTTTTGATTTTTCCCGAGTCAAAGAACTTTTGCGAAGCTTCGAGATGGACCGATGGCTGCTGGAACAGATTCATCTCACTTGGCGTACGGCCGAGAACCTCTTCCCGCTGGTACCCCAATCGTTCCAGAAAAGCGGTATTGATGTCGACGAATTTATGACTGCTGTAACTGCTGATCGCCATCATGGCGGGATTGTTCTGAAAGACCTTTTCAAATCTATCCAGGGCCGCCTTCTGTGCGCTCAGGTCCTTGACCAGGCCGTACAGGCAATCCCTGCCGCCCCAACGACCAAGCCAGACCCGGGTTTCGACCTGCAGCCATTCGCCTGACTTTTTTTGCAGCGGCAGCGGGCAGGTTGTTTTTTCGCCTTTGAACATGGCGCCATAGATGCCCTCGGCCTCTGTTCTATATTCGGGCGGATGTACATCCAGCACATGCATATTTTGCAGATCCGATTTGCTGTAGCCGAGCTTTTGCGAAACGGCGTTGTTGGTGTAATAGATGCGTCCCTGCGGACTGGCGATAAAAATCAGATCGTCCAACGTTTCGAAAAAAGTGCGAAAGTTGATTTCGCTCTCCACCAGGGCCTGCTCGTTCTCTTTCTGTTTGCGCAGATCGACAAAGGATTCCAGCAGGCAATCGCTGTTCTGATATCGGACCCGGGTCACCGACTTTAGCACCGGGAAGCAGGTGCCATAGGCATCGCACATGAGATATTCCCGGTTTTCAATGGTCTCGTTATGATCGATGATCGGACAGGCGCTCGCCTTGTCCAGGCAGAGAAAGGAACGGCAGGTTTGGCCCAGGATCGATTCTCTGGTCAGCTGCAAAAGATCGCAGGCCGCCGAATTCACCTCGATGATGGTGCGGGTTTCCGTATTCACCAGCCAGATGCCGCAGGGTATACTATTTAACATATCACTGAACGTCATGGCGCTCTGTCTCCTGGCCGGCCAGCCTTTGCAAATCCGCTTTCACGACCCTCGGCAGCGAACCGTAAACTCACAGCCCCGGCCTATTTGAACTTGGAATAAAAAAAGGCCCAACCGCACATCTGGTCAGATTGGGTCGGGCCTTAAAATACGATCTTCAATGTCTCATCCCCACCCGCGCTAGGCGCCCTACATGATACAAATTAAAACGACGTTGCGCAAGAAAATTTTGCAGGTCGTCCAGGGCACATACATCATTTTTACGCTCCTGTATTCCCCGCCGCAGTGAAGAACAGCCAGGTAAATCCCGCCCTGCATTTTTCGGCCCAGCCTGTCCTGGCCCTGCCAGTGCGCGGAATAATGCCCGGCGGCCAAAAATCCGTCATGCAGCTGTTCCAGCAGCTGCCCGGTGATGTTGTACACCGCCAACCGCACCACACCCGATTGCGGGAGGGAAAAATCAATTCGTGTTGCCCCGTTAAACGGATTGGGATAGTTCTGCACCAGTTGGAATTCGGCAGGGGCTGTGCCGGCGGTGCTCTGGACATATGTGGTTTGCGAAGGATACCCAACCTTTATCGTCCCGGCAGATTTGTCGGCATCGGCATAGAACACCAGGTCGTTCGGATTGCTCCACAAATCACCTGCTTGCATACTCGATGAGGGCGGCGGATAGAGATGAATATACATCGCAGGAGCAAATGCCAATTCAAAACTCAAACCAAACAGATCGATCAGCGAGTGGCCCTGCACCTCCAGTCAAAAGGTATTGCTGATGTTCTGTGGGGAAGCGACGACCAGGTTCAACGAAGAAGATGTGCCCCCAGAGGCTGGAGACTGATATGTTTTTGTCTGCTGTAACAGCACGCTTTGATAGCGACACCCTATCGTCACGTTGCGCGTCGATCCATCAGGGCTAGGATTCGGAGAAACAAAAGTGACCTGGTATTGACATTGCAACTGTTGCGATAACAGCTGATAAATTTCAGCTAATTTCGTAGCGTCTGGCGCTCTATAATAGCGTCCACCGCTTTTAATGGCCAGGTCAGATAATACCTGTTCTTCCGGTCCGTTTTGTACCATTCCCAAACCAATGGAAAAAATAGGAACGTTATATCGTACCGCATCAGTAGTAACATCATTCCGCGAAATTGTGCTGGCGGTATCTTCTCCGTCCGACAAGAGAATGATCGCTTTCCGTCCTGATTGGCTGTTGGAATGATTGATCGCATCCCGGCATGCATCATAGATGGCAGTGCCACCTTCCGCACGCAATGCACGGATGGCGTTTTTTATCGTCAGCTTGTCAGTGGTGAAGGAGACATCCACCCGGCTGCTGGAGCTAAAACTGATCAAAGCCGCTTTAGCACTGCTGGCCAGCTGATTAACAAAAGTAGTGGCCGCCAGAATTAAAAGTTATCTGAAAAATCCTTCACCAACCTCCTCATCCGACATTGCCAAAAATACCTCGGCAGCACCACAATCGCCTTGAGCGGCAGGGTTTGCCGGGTTGACTGACTAAAGTGGCGGGCGATCAGGTTCTCCACCAACTGTTTATTTTTTTGTCGGATGATGACCAGGTCAAAGGAGATGGTGGAGAGCAGTTCGGAAGCCCTGGACAGATCCCCGGTCGCCAGCCAGTTGGTGTGCCGCGGCAGCATTTTCTGCACGGCCAGCAGAAATTCCGAATCATCGTCCAACAACAAGGCCTGCGCCATAAAGACCTCATAACGGTTCACTATTGACGGGGATGCTGACAAAGAGGAGCGATTCGTGCCCAAAACGTCGCCGAAGCGAGACGCTTCGGCCACAATAACCACTCTCTCAAGTTCGTGACCTCCCCCGCGGTCACACTGGCCTCTTATCAAAAAAAATGCCAGAAACCAGTACTTGATTGACCAATAATAAAGCGCTGTAATTAATAGGATTACAAAACAGTGGTCATCCAGGAGAAGTAAACGGGCGTGACATTTGGAGCAATTTTGCAACACCGGATCGGGCAGGAAAATTCTTACTATATAATAATCATGTTGTTAGGCTGGAGCAATTTTGCAACAAAAAACGCGGCATTTGCTCCATTTCAGGCTGACAGCGCCACGCTCACAGCGATTTTGGCGAGTCGGACGGTACATTACCCACAACAGGCCGAAGCGAGACGCTTCGGCCACAGCAATCGCTCAATCAGAGTGAGAGGCAACATCGCCGTTGCCGAACAATCGATGCAGGGTCGATCGCGCGACCCGGCCCGCAGCCGCCGCTTTGGTGATGCTGCCGTCATGACGTTCGAGTAAACGCAAAAAATACTCTTTCTGAAACTCGGCGATCGCTTTTCGACGTGCCTGAATGTAGGGCAATTCCCAGAGGTCGTCAAAAAGGCTTCGCGATCCCTTGTTATCCTGATTCAGGTGCAGATCCGCCACTTCGATGGTTCGGTCCGGAATCATGGTAAGATGCCGTTCCACGATATTGCGCAGCTCGCGCACGTTCCCCGGCCAGTCGTAGCGACACATGGCTTGCACCGCGGCGTCACCAAAGCCCGGTCCTCTGCGCGCCATGTTCATCATAATCTGCTTTACAAAATGGGCGATCAATACCGGAATATCCTGGCGTCGTTCCCGCAGAGCAGGAACATTGATCTGCAAGGTACAGATACGATAGTACAAATCCCGACGAAACCGCTCCTTGTCACACGCCTCCACCAGATCCTGATTGGTGGCGGCGACAACTCGCACATCGACCGGAATGGCTGAGCTGCCGCCCAATCGATGAACGGCATGCTCCTCCAGAACACGCAGCAGCTTTCCCTGATTGATCATGGAGAGGTTGCCGATTTCGTCAAGAAACAGGGTGCCGCCATCGGCCAACTCAAATTTGCCAAGTTGCCGATTATAGGCACTGGTGAAACTGCCCTTCTCATGACCGAACAGTTCGCTTTCAAAGAGCTGATCGGGCACAGCGCCGCAATTGACGGCGATGAACGGCGCATGAGCGCGGCCGCTGCGAGCGTGGATTTCGTGCGCCACCAGTTCTTTGCCCACGCCGGGTTCACCGGTGATCAACACCGTAGACGAATTGGGCGCCAGGCGGGATATCGATTGGAACAGGGCGCGCATGACGGCCGAGTCGCCGACCATGCGTCCGTACTTTTGGCGATACTGCTCCTGATACAATTTTTTCCAGGCCGTGCTTTTGAGCTCGCGTTCGATGATGGAAGCCAGTTCACGCACATTGGGCCGTTTCGTGGCATAATGGATGGCGCCTAATTTCATGGCCTCCACCGCCGCATCCACTGAATCGCTATTGGTAATCATGAGCACCGGCAGATCCGGCTGGGATTCGCGAATTCGTTTCAAGGTTTGCATGCCATCCATCCCTGTTCCCAGACAAAGATCAAGCAACACCGCATCCGGGCGCTCATGGCGCAGACAGGCCAGGCCGTCTTCACCTGAAGTGACATATTTGATCTCGAACAGCTCCTTGCCCAGCAGCATCAGGTCACCGGCAAACACCGGATCATCATCTACCAGAAGTAGAGATAGTCGCTCACTCATGATCAACCCTCTTTAGCTGAATTTCAAACACAGCTCCGCTATATCCCGGTACCGGCGGCAGATGCCGGATGGTACCGCCAAACTTGGTCAGTCGTTCATGGGCATGATACAAACCGAATCCACCTTTGTTATTCGGCCGCACGATGTGCTGCTGGAACAGCTGCGCTAGAACCGGCGCCGGCACACCGGCGCCGGAATCCGCTACCCGCAAGCTCACCACATCCCGATTGCCATCCACCACCACCTGAATGCGCCGATCATCGCCTCCAGCAACAGCGCGAATGGCGTTGCGCAGCAGGTTATCGATGATCTGCTCCAGAGAGGACGGGGTGATGCGCACTTTAATACCCGGACCGAGACGGTTTTGAATGTCCCACTGTGCACTAGAGTCGGACAGGCTCTGCAAACAGTCGGCCAGGATGGTTGGTATGTCGCTGGTAAACCGTTGCACCACTTGCTGCCGAAGAGCCTGTAACTCGGCACGAAGCACCTGCACGTGCTGCACCGTGAGCCTGGCCGATTGGACCCGCTCCTTCGCATTCAAAGTAATTTCAACTTTGAGTTGATTCAAGCTGTGCGCAAGAGCGGCGATCGTCTTGCGCAGCTTTACGCGAACTTCGCGTGCCATGGCCACGTAATAGGCGAAGGACATTATATTCTCTATTTCAGGCAGCACAGCCGAGAAAAAATCGTTTATGGTTTCCAGCGTTGTGTCCAAAACAGCCTTGTCCTCCACGCTGGTCTGGATATTAATGCAGTATAATTCCAGTCGATTCAGCTTGCGCTCACCCCATTCGCCGTGAAAAAAAGCATTCGAGGACAGAAAAAGCTTTTCCAGGAGCTCTTCGCGCAATAAGGGTCTTTTGTAAATTCTCTCCACTACCTTTTTACCCAGCCACCAGGCCGCCAGTCCGACGGCCTGCGCCGCCAGATACAGCTTGAACGGGGACGAGGAAGCGGCAAAGACTATGATGCTGATGAACAACACTATGGGTAATAGCACCAGATAGATGCCTGCCGGCCACTGCCACCACGAGAATCGCCGGTAATACAAATAGCAGGAGAGTATAAACAGAATAAAAAGAAAAATGAACGCAAAGGCCAGTTGATTATCCGGCTTGTTGCTGGAACGCCGCCACCATTTGGCCAGCAGGCCCAGACGGCGATCCATCCCGTCGGCTTCAGAAATGCGCACTACGGTTCCGGGCCTAACCCCGGCGAGGTCACGAACGATACCAGAGGGAAAGCGGACGCGCACCGACAGAAGCGAATCCGAGCCGGTGCCAAAATGCACGGTCCGGCTGCTCATGCTGTTAAAGCCGCTGCCGCCGTTGACCTCTGCAACGGCCAGCAACTGACCGCCGGCTTGATGGCCCCGATATAGATACACCCGGCTGCCAATCGCGTCGCGATTGCTATAGATCCCTTCTAGTTTTACTTTGATAAAATTGCGCATATTTAATGTGTTCTCAAGTATGCGGCTGACCCCCAAGTCGTCGGCCAGATAAAGATCCGGGTCACCGTCTTCCCCTTCATCATACACCGCCATGCCGGTCACAAAGCCCTCATTGCCGGCGGACATGATCCCGGTGCGATCGATAAATCGCCCCTGGCCGAGATTTTCGTAATACGAGCTGTAAGAACGGTTGCCGACATAAAGATCCAGATCGCCATCGTGGTCGGCATCCAGAAAAGCCGCTGTCTGCGAGGGCCGCAGCGGCTCCAGGTCCTCGGGAAATTCGCCTGCCGAGAAGCGGCCATGGCCGTCGTTGAGATAAAACCAGTTAGCGCAGGTCAGATTGGTCACGAACAGATCTAGATCGCCGTCATTGTCCACATCGGCGAACACGCCGCAGGAGGAGCGGGCGATGCTGTCGACACCGGCCACGCCGGCGGAACGGCCGATTTCTATAAAACGGGGCATGCCCATAAGCGAACCTTCGTTACAATACAAGAGATTACGGGCGCCGTAACGGGGCACAAAAAGATCGAGGTCCCCGTCCAGATCGATATCGCTGAACATGGAGCCGACGCCGCCGCGGGAGACGTAGAGGCCGGCGGCGACGGTGACGTCCCTGAAAAAACCAGCGCCGTCGTTGAGGAACAGCCGGTTGGAGGAATCTTCCAGCGATACGAACAGGTCAATGCTGCCATCATTGTTGACATCGCCCCAGATGGCGGAATAGGCCCGGCCCAGCACATGGCCCAGACCACGCTCATGTGCCTGCTCCTGAAAACGGATTGAATGGGTCTGGACATACAATTCCAGCGTCGTATACAGGGAGGTGACTATAATATCCTGATCGCCGTCGTTTTCGATATCGGCACAGGAGGTGCCCTCATCGTAATTGGCAACCCCGCCATCTTGCCTGGCCCGGCCGGTTACACCAGTCTCTTCTCCTCTGTCTATATATCGCGGCCATATATCCAGCGGATAGACGAATGAAAGAAAAAGCCTATTGGGATAGTTTGTGGCGACAATATAACGGTCATCTGCTCCGTCATTATTAAAATCAGCTATACAAATACCGTGTTCCAGATAATTCATATAATTAGGAGAGAATGCGAAAAGGTTCTTTATCAGGGTGCCTCTCGGCACCGGCGTCTTTATCAGGATCGTGCGCTCAAGATAGGAAAAAGAATAAAAACAAAGTCGTGTATAATTCCACCCAGCCTTTTGCTCCACACCTATAAAGTACGGAAACAAGAGATCTCTGAGATGAATATCGGCGGGAAACTCATTATGAACAGGATTGCGCGCATCTCCTTTTAATCCGAAACAGAGAAGAAATTGGGGACTGGTCGGATCATGCAGGATTAACGTATCGTTGGGGATTGTTTTATCCTGGTACGGCTTTAGCGTTGCGGATATACGTTGTTTGATCAAATCCGCGCTGGAATTATTGTCCATAATAATGGCCGTAGAAGCATCAAGATCGGGCGCAAGAGGATACATCGGCAGTGTTTCCAGTTCAGACGTTGTAGCCGGTCGCCATTGACCCTCGACCAATGAAAGAAAACCAAACTCTTTTCTGGGCTTTCGAATCAGCGCGAAGCGTTGACCATCAGGGCTGTTGAAAATCTTTTTAATATGATACGGCGTCGGCACATCCACCAGACGCCACTCCCTGCCATCGTAACGCATCATCTGCCCCCAGGCGCCGCACGCCCAGCCTTCTTGAGGGCCGTAAATGACCAGGTCATAAATCTGATCGGAATTGGGGGTGGGAAAGTATTTCAGCCGCCGGCCGTCCCAGCAATAGA
>CAZISM010000017.1:17346-29150 GCA_964541895.1 uncultured Cytophagia bacterium | reverse complement strand
TGATCGGAATTGGGGGTGGGAAAGTATTTCAGCCGCCGGCCGTCCCAGCAATAGATTTCATATTTGCGCGGCATGACCGGATCATTGGCGGTGAACCAGAGTTCTTTGCCGAAACCCCAGAGTTCTGCCAGATCGCGTCCCCGAAGCTCCTGCCATTCCACCACCTGCCAGCGGCCGTCCACCAGCCGCCAGAGCCGGCTCACCTGGGGCTGATTGTCTTCCAGCAGCCAGCCGTTGTTACGATCATAAAAGAGGTAATCACGGACCTGTCCGCGCACCGGCGAAGAGATCAGCAGCCAGGGCAAACCCAGCTCTTTCTGCAGGTCAATGGACCAGGCGCGATGCGAGGGGGCGGGCGGCGTGTACTCGAAGGTCCTGGCCGCCAGGGTTGAATAAAAGGCAAAGAGGAAAAGTATCGGCGTTCGCAAGGCAGGTATCATCTCCCCATGGATGAACAACGGCAAACGGGCGTATGGGATAGGTAAAGGTAAGAATTAAGTTGTACAGGATCAAATTATTTTTTCAGCCGGCCTGGCAAGTAAAAGGGGCAAGGCCGCTGACCGGGAGGCAGCGGCCGGAAAACCGTTCACAGGTATTGCGAGATTTTCGCCAGCAGGTCATCCTTCTTGAACGGCTTGGCGATGTAATCATCACAACCTTCGTTGATCGCCTTGTCACGATCCCCGAACAGGGCATAGGCCGTTTGCGCGATGATGGGCAGATGCGGCCGTTTGTCCTTGATAAGCCTGGTGGCCTCGAACCCGTCCATCACGGGCATTTTAATGTCCATCAGCACGAGGTCGATTTCGGGCTGGGCGAGGCACATGTCCACCGCCTCGCTGCCGTTGGTGGCGTGCAGAATATTCACCTCCAGGCCGGACAGATACTCTTTGGCCAGAAGAAAGTTGATCTCGCCGTCTTCCACGATGAGCACGGTTTTTTCGGCCCTGGCGGGCGGCTTGAGGACCGCCGGCGCTTGCTGCTGCTGGCGCACCGGCAGCGGCGCCGCCGGTTTGAACGGTATGGTAAAATAAAAAGAGCTGCCTCTGCCCTGCTCCGATTCGAGCCACATTCTGCCGCCCATCATATCAACATAGGATTTGCAGATCGAGAGTCCCAAGCCGGTGCCTTCGTATTGGCGATTGAGCGAATCATCGACCTGGCGAAAGCGCTCAAAAATAGTCTGATGATGTTCCAGAGGAATGCCGATGCCCGTGTCGGTGACGAAAAACTGCAATTCGTCACCCAGCCGTCTGCAGCCGAGGTTGATTTCGCCGCTGTAAGTGAACTTTAAGGCGTTTTCCGTCAGGTTGGCCAGGATCTGGCTGAGTTTGGCTTCATCCACCCATATCGAACACTCCTCAGGCTGCAGGTCGGTTTGCAGCGTGATCTGAATTTTGCTGTCGGCGGTGCGCTGCAGCTCTTCGAACGCATTTTCCAGCAGCTGCATCAGGTCGGCCGTTTTTTCGCGCACCACCTCCTGGCCGGTTTCGATGCTGGCGATGTTGATAATGTCCGTCACCGTCTTGATCAGACGGTTGACGCTGAGCGTGATGTGATAGGAGAACTGCAGCCGTTCGTCGTCGGAATTGTTGGGATCGAGCAGCAGCTCGGTAAAGCCCATGATGCCGTTCAGCGGCGTGCGGATTTCATGGGAGATATTTTTCAAAAAGGCCGACTTGAGCCGGTCGCTCTCCTCCGCTTTGTCCCTGGCGGCGATCAGCTCTTTCTGCAGCCGTTTATAGTCGGTTATATCCTCCTTGACGGCGATAAAATGGCTGATGGTACCGGCCTCGTTCTTGATCGGTGAAATGGAAGCCCACTCCCAGCATAACTCACCGCTTTTTTTCCGGTTGTAAAACTCTCCGCGCCATTCTTCACCGGCGAGAATGGTATTCCACAAGGCCGTATAATCGGTGACATTATCCTCTGTGGACTTTAAGATGCGCGGATTTTTCCCTATCACCTCTTCCAGCGTATAGCCGGTCAGCGTGCAAAACTTGGCGTTGACATATTCGATGTTGCCCTGGATGTCGGTAATCACAACGGACGCCGGGCTCTGTTCGATGCCTTTAGAAAGTTTAAGGATCTCCTCCTGAGCCGCTTTTTGAGCGGTGATGTCGCGGATGATACCGCCGACCACCTTTTTGTTTTTAATGGTGACCGGAAACTTGCGCGTCTCGTAGACCCGCTGACCGATAACCTCCTCGTTGATGAACACCTCCCCTTTCCGGAGCGCCTCCTCATCGCTGAAACGGCAGGCGTCGGCCGCCGCTTCGCTCATCAGATCGTAATCTGTGCGTCCGATCACCTCTGGCGCTGTTTTCCCGAAAAACTCCGCCAGCTGACTGTTGACCACAGCATAGCGGTAATCGGTGTCCTTTAAAAAGACCATATCCAGATTGGAATTGACGAAGGTGCTATAGCGATCTTCACTCTCTTCGATCACCTGCATCATCTTTTTCTGCTGAAGAAAAAGCGCGTACAATTCGGCGATGCGCTGCAAGACTTCGATATGCGGCGCGCCGTAGCCTCGCTCGCTGTTGGCCATGCCGATCTGGCCCAGCAGCTGTTCGCCGAACTGCACCGGAATGGAGAGAAAATTATCCAGTGCAACATACTCTTTCGGCCAGGCCAGTGCGCCGGACCGGGATGGCAAAGTGTTCAGGACGCAAACGGAACGTGTGTTCAGACTTTGGCCGAGCAGGCCGGGATAACGGCCGTCGCTGGTGCGGTGAATGACCGTTTTGTTTCGATCCGTCGGCGTACGGCCGAACATGGTGGTGTTGATCTGGACGATGTTGTCGCCGTTCTCCTGGTCAATAAAAGAAACAAAGCCATGCCGGCTGCCGGTCAAAGAACGGGCGTGGACCAGAATCTGTTCCACCACTCTGTCCAGCGTGGCATCCGGCTTTAACATGGAAGACGAAATGGAGGCCAGAGCGGCATCCTCGTGGGCTTTGCGCTGCAGCGCCTCTTCCGAACTCTTGCGCTCCGTGATATCGCGAAAGATGCCGAAGGTGCCGGTCAGCTGCCTGTTTTGATCCAAAAGCGCCGAGGAAGTCACCAGCAGGTTGCGTTGTTGGCCGTCCGTCCGTGTGATGACGATCTCGTATTTGCTCTGTTCCCGTTGATGTTCTTTCTTTCTTCCGGTTTCAGCCAGTACTTGCGCCTGGTCGTCATCCGACAAAAAGTCCAGCAGGGAACGACCCACCAGCCCGCCCCGCGGCATGCCGAAAATTTCATCAGCAGCGGGATTGGCAAAGGTAAATACTTCGCGGAGGTCTGTAGTGGAGACGCCCTCGCCGAGACTGTCGATCAACAATCTGTATTTTTCTTCACTGTGCAGCAGCGATTCTTCATACATCCGCCGGCCCAGCGCCAGCGCCGCCTGATTGATGATAGGCTCGAGGATGGTCTGGTTCTGCAGGAGGTGGCCTTTTTTAAAAGCCAGCATGAGACCTCCAAACAGCCGCCCCTTCCAGATAAAAGCGCGGATATAGATCTTTTCGATACCCATGAGCTTTTCGAAACCGCGGCACAGCGCCAAAGGATATTTTTTATTCAACAACGTATAAAAGCCGCGCTCCACCAGATGGATCTCCATGCGCAGCAAGTCATCCATCTGGTGGGCCAACTCCGCCATGGGCACGGAGAATTGGCCGAGCTCCAGGCCAAACGTCTTTCGCGCCTGGTCGAGAAACGGTTCCAGACCGATATGGTACCTGGGGACTATACTTTGATACTCGGGATCATAATCGGAAATGACCAGATAATCGGCACCCGACAATTCAGAGAGGATGCCCTTCACGTACTCGAGGATCTCTACTCTCGTTTCGATGCGTAACAGGGTGGACGCCGAGCTGGAGATCCAGCTCAGTTGACGCATCTTGTTATCAAGCTCCTGCTCCGCCGCCCTGCGCTGGGTGATGTCATCAAGAAAATTCAGCGTAGCCGGACGGCCTTCCCAAATGATTTCAGCCACCTTGATCTCTGTCCAGCGCAGATCGCCGGAGCCGTGTAAAACACGGAAGACATAACTTGCCGGTGTGGGGATGCCCTGCATTCTTTGCTGATACCGTTGCAGGACCATGGCGCGGTCATCGGGATGAATGAATTCGGCAAAGGATTTGGCCGCCAGCTCCCGCTCTGAACGACCGATCATCTCCGGTGTTCTCTTGTTAAAAAACTTGATGCGGCCATCCTGCAACACCAGCACCGCTTCCCCGGCATTTTCCAACAGGCTGCGATATTTGTATTCGCTCGTCCGCAACGCCTCTTCCAACTGTATCCGGTACGAGATATCCTTGCCGAACATCAGAACGGCCGCTTTATTCTGATAAAAGATGGCTTGGAATACGGCTTCCAGCCAGACCGCACGGCCATCTCTGCCCTTCATCTCAAATTCCGTTTGCACGTGGCCCGCGCCCTTGCGGCGCGGCTGCAGCCGCTTTTTGAGCAGCGGGTGATATTTCTCCGGTACGAGGTCATACATCGAGGTGCCGCACACCTCTACGGGCGAGACATAGCCCAGCATGTCGCAGGCATATCCATTGCAATGCACAATAATGCCTTCCACCCCGATAAACAATGCGATGGTGGCCTCCCCGAGCAAAGACGCGGGAATCATGTGCGGCAACTCCTCATTGTTCCACAGGATCGGCTCCGAGGGCATGGCGCGGTGCGCCTGGCCGCGCTTCCCGCTCGTTTCAGCACGAAGGGCCGCTGATGAACGCGCACCTTTTTGATCCCTGTTTTTCGACGGCCTTTTCAGCTGGCCGTCCGATTTTTTTCCGTCACTCATATTGGATTGATCCTGTATGAATTACGACATCGCGCCCCGGAATTAATTGCTAAGACTCGAGATATTTTTCGATCAACGTCAGCAAATCCCCCCTTTTCGCCGGCCGCGCCAGATAGTCGCTGCAACCGACCTGCAACGCCTTTTCCCTGTCACCGCTCAGGGCATAGGCGGTCAAAGCGATGATGGGCACGGTGCCGTTGTGCTGCCGTATCACCCGGGTGGCCTCGTAACCGTCCATCACCGGCATGCGCATATCCATAATCACCAGCCGGATTTCGGGGTGCAGGCGACAGAGCTCCACGGCCTCACGGCCATCCGCTGCATGCAACAGATTCAAATGAAGCGGCGCCAGCCACATCTGGATGAGCTGAAAATTGACCGGATCATCCTCCGCCACCAGAACGGTGGCGGCTCGTTTGGGCGCGGCAACCGTCGGGTCGGCCACCACGGTGACATCGTGGCGTTCGACCGGCCGGTACGGCAAGGTAAAGTAAAAATCCGAACCCTGCCCGGGCGTCGACTCCAGCCAGATCCGGCCTCCCATCTGTTCGATATAGCCCTTGCAGATCGCCAGGCCGAGCCCGATGCCGCCGCCGATAACCGCCGTGGGCATCTGCAACTGGCGAAAGCGTTCAAAAATGGCGGCATGATGTTGTGGATCGATGCCGATGCCGGTATCGGAAACGCGAAATTCTAAAAAGCCGTTGTCCCGCCGACAGCACATGGTCACACGCCCTTTATGGGTGAATCTGAACGCATTCACCAAAAGGTTGGTTATTATCTGTTTCAATTTGGTTTCATCCGCACGGATCTGCGCCTCCTCGTACGGCATGGCTATCTGCTTTTCGAACTGCAGTTGTTTTTCCGTCGCTTTAAGGCTGAATTCATCGTGAACGATGCGCAACAGCTGATACAGGTCGATATCGGTCTCGATCAGATTGATCTTGCCGGCCTCAAGAACGGCCACGTTGATGATATCGTCGATGATGGAAAGCAGGTGCTCGCCGCTGTGACGGATGATCTCGATGAAATATTTCCGCTTTTCCGGTGTCAGATCCGGGTCGGTCAGCATGTCGGAAAAGCCCAGAATGCCGTTCATCGGCGTGCGGATCTCGTGGGAGATGTTTTGCAAGAACGCGGTTTTGAGTCGATCGCTCTCCTCGGCGCGCTCTTTGGCCGCCACCAGATCGTCCTGTAGCCGCTTACGCTCCGAAACGTCCCGGATCACGCCGATCGTGCCGGACATGGCTTTGGCGTTTACCCGCTTGGCAACCAGCTCGCCGACAAAAGAGGTCTGATCCTTGCGTTGCATGGTCAGTTCGAGGTGAGCGGCTTCAATTTCTCCAACCACGGATTGTGCAAACACAACGCCTGCTTTTTGCGCCTCGCTCGGGGCCAGGTAAAAAGCGAAATGGTTGCCGATCATCTCATGCGGGGTATAGCCGAAGGTGGCTTGGGCGGCCGGCGAAATATAGGTGATCGTCCCGGTATGATCGGTTACGAACAACACGTCATACATCTGTTCAGCCATACTGCGGAATTTTTCTTCGCTGTCACGCAAGGCGATCTCGGTCTGCATGCGACTGGTAATGTCCTGATTGACGACGATGGCAGCCTCCACATCCCCCCGTTCGTTCAGCACCGGCGCCGCATAATTCAGTACGATTTTTTTCTTGCCGTCAAAAGCATGAATTTCCAGCAGCTCGTCGGTGATGGTCGCTTTTTCACGTATGGCATGCGCCAGCGCCCAATCGTCCGGCCGGATCTCCTTTCCGGAGGGCAGCCGATAGCCTTTGAATATACTGTACTGATCCGAACCCACCAAGGGCTCGGCCCCCCAAATGGCCCGGCCCTCTTTGTTGCTGCGGATCAATTGACCGTCTTTGTCGGCAAGCCAGAGCCCAACCGGCAGCAGGTCGAGAATTTTGTTGAGCAGGTTTTCCCGCTGCTTCAGACTTTCGTTGGTCGCGCGTATCGCCGTAATATCGGTAAAGCTGGCTACAGCCTGATACGGGGCGGACTCACCCGGTTTAAAAAGCGGATAGGCGCTGACCAATAGCCAGCGGTGCGCATTCTCTTTCGGATGAAAAATTCCCATGATCTGGCCGAGGACGCTCTGGCCGGTGCGCAACGCCACTATGGAGGGATGGGTATCGCCGGGAAACGAAGAACCGTCCTCGTGGATGGCGCGCCAACGCGGATCCACGGAAGTGCGTTCGCGCAACTGGTCAAGCGATAGGCCCAGGATCCGCTCCGCCGCCGGGTTGGCGGTCGTGATCTTGCCGTTCGCCAGCTGATACAAGATTCCCTGCTCGATGGTTTCGAACAGGATTCGAAACTGTTCTTCACTTTCGCGCAGGGCGTGCTCGGCGCGCTTGTTCTCGGTGATGTCCTGAATGATGCCGAACACAACCTGGGTCTCTTTATCGTACAAGGCCACCGAACGAATATCACGGATCTCGCCGGACTGGAGGTGGCGGATTTTAAACTCGACGTTGTAATCCGACCGGCCCTCCACCAGATCCGCCAGGGCGGTATCCAGCAGGGCGCGGTATTCCGGCAACGGCACCTTTTGCGCTTCACGGATCGACCACTCTGACAGCACACCGTAAATCGCCCGCGCGCCCTCAGAGGCGTATACCGTTCCTGAATCGAGATGAAATTCCCAATTGCCGGACCTGGATACCTGCTCGGCCCGCAGCAATCGGTCGCGGTGGATTTTCACCTCCTCCTCTATCCGTTTGCGGCTTTCGATATCGCGCACCACCGCCAGCAGCAGGGTTGTGTCGCCGAACTGCAACCGCTTCATTGAGACTTCAATCCAGCATTTTTCGCCGCTCTTTTTCCTGGCCTGCCATTCAAAAATCTGCGGACCTTGTGAAAACACGCGACGGACATAATCATCCAAGGCTGCCTGGTTCTTGAGCGGCGGTTGATCCATAAATAAATCATTGATGGTTTTGCCAAGCGCCTCGTCCCGCGATTCGAATCCGTACAACCGCACCAGGGCGTCGTTGACATCAATAATCCGGCCGGTTGTATGCTCGCCGATGTAGATGGCTTCGTTGGTCGAATTGAATATCTCCCGGTAATAATGTTCCGGCAGATCGCCGGATGCCGGGGCGCCGGTAAAAACAGTCTCGCGACCAGTTGCCTGGCGTTGGTGCATCGCCTCATCCGGAACCGAACCCGTCTCAGCCGATCCGGGCAAAGGTCTTGTCGATTGGTTCGACTTTTTCTTGCCGGTTTTTCCTTCCTCTATCTGCTCCTTCTTTTTCGCAGAGTGGTCCGCTGAGGAAGAGCGTGCCGAGACCTTTTTCTTTTCCATTTGCATTGGCCCTGTTGATAAGTGATTGCCACAATCGAACGAAAGCACGATGGAATTACTTGCAGCCTTGCACATACCATGCAGCTGTATATGTTTTTGCAGGCTGAAAAGATAGAACGGCAGAAATAGGTGCTGGGAAAGTTGCAGTGCCGGCGTAAGCGTGATGCTACAGCTTGAAGAATATGTAAGAGCCCGTCGTTACCCAACCCTTGGCGATCAGAGATCACCTCATCCCGAATAATATAACCCTTGTATCGAAAAAAACAAGACTTATTAACAAAAAATGCAGCAGGGTAGCCGCTGGGCCACCCTGCTGCACATGGACTAGATATCGAACTGAATGCCTTGCGCCAACGGCAGATGATCCGACCAGTTGATCGTATTGGTTTGACGTCTCATATAGGCCTTCCAGGCGTCGGAACCGGACTCCCGGCCGCCGCCGGTCTCCTTTTCACCGCCAAAAGCGCCGCCGATTTCCGCGCCTGATGTGCCGATGTTGACATTGGCGATGCCGCAATCCGAACCCTCGTGGGAGAGAAACGCTTCGGTCTCGCGCAGATTATTGCTAAAGATCGCAGACGACAATCCCTGCGGCACGGCGTTGTGCAATTCAATCGCGTTCTCAATGGCGCCGCGGTACTTGATCAGATATAATATCGGTGCAAAGGTCTCTTCCTGAACGATGGGCCAGTGATTTTCCGCTTCCACAATGGCCGGCGTAACATAGCAGCCGGATTCATAGCCGGCCCCGGAGAGCGTGCGTCCGCCGAATACGATCCGGCCGCCGGCCGCGCGGATTTTGTCCAGCGCTGCGCAGAACGTCGTCACCGCTTCCTTGTCCACCAGAGGCCCCATATGGTTGTTCACGTCCAATGGCGAGCCGATCCGCACCCCCTCATAGGCCTTGACAAGGGCGGCCAGGAAGCGATCATATACCGCTTCATGTATGATCAACCGCCGCGTGGTGGTGCAGCGTTGACCAGCCGTGCCCACGCTGCCAAAGACCACAGCCGGCAAGACCAGCTTTAAATCCGCATCCGGCGTAATGATGATGGCGTTGTTGCCGCCCAACTCCAGGATCGTACGTCCCAGCCGCCGGGCCACGGTCGCTGCCGTGTGCACGCCCACTTGCGTGGAACCGGTCAGGGAAATCAGGGGGATGTTGCTGTCATTCAATATGCGTTCGCCGATCGTGGCACCACGGCCGATGATAAGATTAAACAGTCCCTCCGGCAAGGCGTTGGCCTTGAGAACCTCTTTGATCAGGTGTTGCACGGCAATAGCGGTCAGCGGCGTTTTCGAAGAAGGCTTCCACACAATCACATCACCGCATACCGCTGCCAGCATGGCGTTCCAGGCCCAGACCGCTACCGGAAAGTTAAAGGCCGTGATTACGGCGACGACGCCCAGTGGATGGTACTGGTCATACATGCGATGCCGGACGCGCTCGGAATGCATGGTAAAGCCATACAGCTGTCTTGATTGACCGACGGCGAAATCACAGATATCGATCATCTCCTGGACTTCACCCCAGCCTTCCTGTAAGGACTTGCCCATTTCATAGGTCACCAGACGTCCGAGAGGATCCTTGTGCTCACGCAATGTTTCGCCGATCTGGCGCACGATCTCGCCGCGCCTGGGGGCCGGCACCATGCGCCATGTTTTGAAAGCGGCCTGGGCTTGAACGATCATACGGTCATAATCGGCGGCTGAGGCCTGATAAACGCCGGCGATCTTTTGACCGTCAACGGGTGAATATATATTCAATTCACCCTGATCGGTCGTCGTGTTCCACTCGCATCCGGTTGAAGCGCCCTGATTTTTCGCCTTCAGGCCCAGTGTCTGCATAAAATCCATATCCTACCTCCCTTAAAATAAAAAAGCACAGGATCAGAAAACGCCTGTGCCACGTTGTATAGAGCGATGGTTTGCATTCTTTTTCGCCATACGAAAACCGGTTGCGGATAGGTCCACAGCATCGAACGGCCGGCCATGCCGGCCCGGTGGCGCCACGCCTTCGCCACAGCAAATCAGTTTAGCAAATCTCTGTTTTAAAGTCAAACGCTTTTTTTTACGCTGCAGGGACTGCCCGCGACGGGCAGCCTGTTTAGCATATTACGAGCGATTTTTCACGCCACAAAAAAAGGTCGGACCCCTCCAGGGCGTCCGACAGATAGCTCCCGCTTGTCCTCGCAGGAATTGCCAGATCCGGTTTATAGCTTTTTCCAATGGCCGGGGATCCATTCCCAACCATCCGTAGAGTTGTGCCAGTGGCCGTCCACCCACACGTGGCCGTGTTTCGGCTTCAGCCAACGCCCATCGCGCCAGACATGCCGACCATGGTGCCATTCCCAATAACCGGCCACCCAAACGCCGTTTTTATACGGACAGGCGGGCCGGGCCACCACCACCTTTGCAGCCGGCGGCGCCACCTTGATCACAAGGCGGCCGCGGGCAAGGGCCTGAGTGTCCATCGGATTCAGCCCTATTATCATCAGGGCACAAGCCATCATCATTCCATTAAGCGATTTCATATCTGCCTCCTTTATAGGTTTCATCTTTGACCATCTGCTATCTCTCCTGCAATCAGAGTGCCAAATCGCAGTCGTTCTTATTATTTATTGTTTTAAAAAGAGTTGGCGTATCGACAATTGACCGAAATCACACGGGGATGTACATGGGGGTACAACGCGACCGGACCGGGAGGAACAATGCAAAAAAAACTTTACTGAATGCCGCAGAGTGATTATATTGCAGTATATACCAATATCAAACTATGAAAAAATCCGCTTATAAAACCGACGAAATAGCCCGGAAAATGGGCGACCTTTCCGAAAAGATGACCGGATTGGTGTGGGAAATCATCCACGAGCTTCGCGAATCGGAACAGCTCTATCGCTCCATCGTCGAGAACGCCCAGGATGCCATCATTACCATCGCACCGGACACCATCGTGACCTCCTGGAACAGGGGCGCGGTCAAAATTTTCGGCTACGCAGAAGAGGAAGCGCTGGGCAAAGAGATCGATGACCTGATCGTGCAGGACCCGGTGGAAAAAGAGGCTCTGTTGTTATCGCGCAAGGTGATTAACGGCGAGTCATTAAAAAGTCTGGAAGCGTTGCGCTACAATAATCGTGGGGAAGCCAGAAACGTCCTGATCTCAGCCTCTCCCATATTCAATGAACATGGACACGTCGAGGCGGTCACCCTGATGTACAAAGACATCACAGAATTGAAACAGGCTCACGAACAGCTGCTGAGGACCGAGAAGCAGGCCACACTGGGCATCATCGCCGGCAGCATCGGTCATGAGTTGAACAACCTGGTGGGCGGATTGCTGATTCACGCGCGCTTGCTGCAGCAGCAGGCGGAAAAGCCGGATAAAGTGAAAGCGATTGCAGAGCTGTTCACCACCAACCTGGAAAAAGTGGCCCTGCACGGCAAGAATCTGCTCTCGCTCAGCCGCCCCACCAAACCGCGATTCGAGCCGCTGGACCTGAATGTGGTCCTGAATGAAGCTACGGACACCCTGTTATTGACCGGTGTGCTGAAACATTTTAAAATCGAAAAATCCTTGTGCCACGATTGCGGCTACATCTATGGCGATCGCAATCTGCTCGAGCAGGTCATTCGCAACCTGGAAATCAACGCCGCCCATGCCATGCAATCCGG
>CAZISM010000017.1:0-17246 GCA_964541895.1 uncultured Cytophagia bacterium | reverse complement strand
AGGCAGTTATGCTAACACACACCCAGGATCCCGTCCATTGGGATAAACTCGTTTCTAAACAAATCGGCGTCTGGCAGGTGCAGCGGCAGCCTGGTCGCGATCGGCACTATGAAGCGCTGGCCGGACCATGGGCCAAGCTGGTCGTGGTGTTTTCACGCCAGCATGGCGCGGGTGGGGATGATGTGGCGCATGCTCTGGGGGAAGCGTTGCAGTGGCCGGTCTTTGACCGGGAAATAGTGGAATACATCGCCCAAACGGCCCGCGTTCGCAGCCAGATCGTCGAGTCGTTCGACGAACGCAAACAGAGCGAAATCGACAACTGGATTAAAACCCTGCTCAGCAGCGGCAGCCTGGCCATCGATCAGTATCTGAAGCACCTGGTGCACGTGCTGGTCAGTCTGGCGGAACACGGCCAGGCCATTCTCATCGGCCGCGGCAGTCCGTTTGTCGTAAAGTCTGTGCATGCGGTGCGGGTTCTGGTGACCGCACCGCTGCAACAGCGGGCGTTGCGGCTGGCGCAGAAACGGGAGATCAGCAACCGGGAGGCGCTGGCCCTGATACAAAAAGTCGATGGCGAGCGCCTGGCTTTCGCGCGGCGCTATTTCCATCGCGATCCCAACGATTGCGAACTATACGACCTCGTGCTCAACACCGAACACCTGTCGCCGCCGCAGGCGAGCAACGTGATCCTGTCTGCCCTGGAACAACGGGCTGGTTCGCACCTGCCGGGACGATCAGCGGTTGAGGCGTGAGGCGGAAGCCGGTTCCAGAAACAGCGTCGTATTCGGATGCTGCCGCAAGATGGAAGCCGGGCAGGATGTGGCTACAGGTCCGTACAGCGCCTTGTACACCGCCTCCGCTTTGCGCTGATCCGGCACCACGCAGCTGATGGCCTGACAACGCATAATGGCAGGAATGGTCAGGCTCAACGCATGAGTCGGCACATCGGCCAGCGTCGGAAACCAGCCCTCTCCCAACTGCTGGCGGCGACACGCTTCATCCAGCTCAACCACCTTCACCAGGCGTGGATCGGCAAAATCGGCCACCGGCGGATCGTTGAAAGCGATATGGCCGTTCTCGCCAATGCCGATGCAGGCAACGGCCATGTCATGCTGGCGCAACAGCGCTTCGTAACGCCTGGTTTCCGCTTCGATATCTGCAGCGTCTCCCTCCAAATAATACACCCTGGCAGGCTGCACATGATCCAGAATTCTCTCCTTGAGGTACTTGCGAAAACTGGCAGGGTGGCTGATCGCCATGCCTTTGTATTCATCCAGATGAAAAACCGTGATCGCACTCCACTCCAGCGGCATGGTCTTTAAATATTCAACGAATTCAAACTGCGAAGCGCCTGTGGCCAGGATAACGTTGGCCGCTCCGTTCTCCCTGATCGCCCCGGTAAGTATGGCGGCGACATGCTCGGCGGCGGCAAGGGCCATTTCGGACTTTTGCTCATAGATAGCAATGTTCAGCTTGTCGATCTGTAACGATTCCATAACGTCCTCAATGCTTTAAAAGTTAATAAGTTATAATATTTTTGCAGGGCTGATCCGATGCAGACCATTGCGGTGATTAATCTACATAAATTTATAGCTTTGAGCAAGCGATTTGGCTGAGGCCTTGTTTTATTTCGCACATAGTGTAACAAATAAGCGACACCTATTTACACTATTTCGCTATTTTTGACGATTTCACTTGACATAAAGGTAATTTTTTTGTATTATGTGGGCGAAGGGACGCTTGTTTATTACAATGCCGTGAATCGGAGCTGCTGCCATCCCGTGCAAACCTGCTGGTAGCAGCCGGGGGTTCTTCTGTTTTTGCTTGTCCATGGGGCAGTTTTTTTCCTCCTTTGCATTCCGCATCAGATTGGACTCAACAGGGGAGTCTACCGAATGATTGATCCGGAAGCGATCATAAAGCTCATTTGCCAGTATCGCCATCATTGGCAATTCGACGTTGGCATGCTCGCGGCCCAATTGCAGGTTTCGCCGTCGTATCTGAGAGAGATCGCGATCATTCAATTCGGCACATCCCCGCATCGGCTGATTGAAATAGCGCGCATGAGCCTGGCTTTGGATTTATTAAGAGAAGAAAATTGTATATCTAAAGTCAGCCTGCTATCAGGCTATAACAGCGTGCGCTCCTTCCGCCGCTCGTTCAGGACGCTCATCGGCATAACGCCGTCCGAGTTTCTACGCTTGCCGGCGGCTGCGCAGAACGATGTCATGCAATCCAAATTGACCGTCAGAATCGCATCCATCGATACTCAACCGGAGAGCCGGCGGCTGCCAAAGAATTGGCCGTGGCCGCTGGCACATAGCATTGTGACCCAAAAGTAGGAGAAAATGTCAGTAATGGACTCGCGACAGGAAGTGATGCTTCTGATGATGTCGTTGGGGATGTTGACCATTTTCGGTGCCATACAAATTCAGATCCGCTGGCGCAATCGCTCTGCGATCAGCCACATCGGCACCATTTGGGGCAATTGGTCGGCGCGGTTCAACCTGTTTTCGTGGCGGGGATACGTCAACTGGCTCGCGCTGATCGCTTTGCTGGTCTGCGGTATCCTGGTCATTAAAAACATGCCCCGACCGACCCTGGTGTTGCTTATCCTGAGCTATGGGGCTATTATTTTCTACTCCTGGCCTATGAAAATTGTTATCGGCGAGAAGGGCATCCTGTTTCAGGATGAAATGATTTACTGGCACGATATCGAAGTGTGGGATTGGACCAAACACGGCGGGCTTTCCTGTCTCACCATCTGGCTCAAAGACACCGAACGCCGCATCTCGATTCCCATACCGGTCCGGGAAAGACTCTGCCTCGGCCGCCTGCTGAGACGAACCCTTCGCCTGCCCAAACCAACTCAAAGGGCCAGATCGCAAGCGCGCCTTTCTTGACGACTCCCTCTCCTGCGGGCAACCCCTACAACGGGCTCTGCCCGCAGCAGACCATCTTATTTCATCAGCAACACCTTGCGCGTTTGCCGGAATCCTTCACATTCCAGCACACATACATACACACCGGATGCCGTCGCCGTTCCATCCTCGTTGTATGTGTTCCATTCCACCTCATAGCGGCCGGCGGGGTAATAGGCGTCTGTCAGAGTGCGCACCCGCTGCCCTTTGCTGTCATACATCACGATGCGCACCGTGGCAGCATGGGCGACCTGAAACGGAATCCGCGTAACCGGGTTGAACGGATTGGGATAATTTTGCAGCAGAGCAAATTCCGTGGGTGGTTCAATGACGCCAGCCACCGAGCTGGCCAGGTTCAAACGCCAGCTCTGCTCCACCGTAAACTGACCGTCGCTGACGCGAACCACCAGCCGTGATTGCAAAGGCAGAGTCGGCCGATAGCGCAGGAGAAATTCGTTGCCGCCGGGCGAAACCATGTTGCCGTTGAGCCACCAGCTGTAATAAAGATGATTTCCATCCGGATCGTCGGCAGAGACTGAAAAAGCCAGGTCTTCATTGGCCATATTGAGCATAGAATCTGCCGGCATATAAGCGACGATATAAGGGGCCATTGGAACATCACGAACAGTAATGCTGGTAATGGCCACCGTGCGGGAGCCATAGCTGTCCTGCACCCAAAAAGCGATTTTGCTGGTTCCGGCATGGCGATATCCCGGCGTCCAGCTGAACTGCCGCAACGCAGGGTCGAATACCGCATTGTCCGGCAACACGTCGGCGCCGAAACGCAAGGAATCACCGTCTGCATCAAATCCGCTAATTATAAAGCTCAGAAATTGCCCCTCACTGATGGTCGTATCCGCCAGACATTGCAGAGTCGGAACCGAATTGGCCTTTAGTCTGGCCGTAAATTCAACAACCTGCTGTTCCACACCGGCGATGCGGACCTGGACGCGTTGCTCACCGGTCACGCCGACTTTCCAGGTTACTCTGCCTTTGCCCAGCGAGTCGCTCACCACACCCGCTGGCGGCATCAACATGCCGCCGCCGGCGGAAACGGAAAAAGTCAAAGGTACGCCCGGGAGCGGCTCTCCCAGAGAATCAAACACCTGCACCACCAGTGCTTGTGCCAGCACTGCGCCGCTGCGGCCGTATTGGTCGTTGCCCGTTACCATCTGAAGCCGTCCGGGCACGCGGGCGCTGGCTGTGGCGACAAAGGTCACCCGCAATTGGTTATGTGCGACATGCACCGAATACGACCCCGGCAAGGCCCCCAGCGTCCACCGCCATTGCGCCACGCCGTTCTGGTCCGTGGTGATCAGAGCCTGGGCGTGCCGAGTTCCATCCGGCCAGACCTCCTCCACCGTCAGGACCCCGCCTAATGGATTGCCGAAGGCGTCGCTCAACAGCACGTTCAAGGGGTTAGCCAGCGTCATACGCACAGGCGCGCTTTGGTTATCACCGCCCGCCTTTTGCAGACTCGCCGCCGCTCCTGGGGCAAATCGAATTCGTATCGTATCGAGCACGGTGGTGCCGTACAAAATGACAGCCCAGACTTTTTTCACTTCTGCTTTCGTGCTTGTCAAATAACCCTCTGTGATACCTTGCGCATCTGTAGGCAACACAGGTTGGGCGATATGGTTATCCTTGCCGAACACATCGAAACGAATGTGGAGCCCGGCGAGCGGTTGATTTTGGGAGTTGACGAGCAGGGCCTGCAACCTGGCCCGCGCCTGGCCGTCCGCCACCACCACACTATCCGCTATAAGGACGGATCTCGCTGGATCTATGGAAGGCAGCACCAGCTGTCCTGAAAAGGTAACAGGTGCGCCTCGCAAAGGCTGACCGTTCCAGTGCGCCACCGCCTGGATTTGGATCAATCCCGGTATGGTGCCCAGCCCTATAACCGCGTGAGCGATACCATTGCTGTCAGACTGTACCGACATGGCCGTTGTGCCGGCCAGGTTCGCATCGCCCTGTACGATCTGAAAACTTACGGATTGGTCCGCGACCGGATAGTGCAACGAGTCGGTAATCTGCACTTGCAGAGGTTGTGCCAGGGTGGTTAAAACTGCGCCACTCTGGGCATCGCCGCCGACTATGCTCATGCGGTAAGCTTTAGGCGCAAGCCCGGTGGCAGTGATCAGAACCGGCGACCCCTTCAACGCCGCTGCGGCGAACATCATCTGGTTATTCTTTTGCCCCGGCTGCATTCCCAGCCGCCATTGGCAGGAGACATAACCCTGCTGGTCGGTTTTGATGTGAATACTGTCCTGGTGGTTGAGTTGGCCGTCACCTTTCAGCACCCGGGCCGTGACGGTGAATCCGGATACCGGATAGCCAAATTCATCAAGTACCTGCGCTCTCACCGGCTGTGATAATGCACGGCCGGCCTGGCCGACATATTCGGCCGGGCCGATCAGTTTGAGCAGCGTCGGATTGGGTGGTCTGACGGTGGCCGTAAAGAACAGAGGAGAGTTTTCCAGTTCACGCCCGCCGTATTGAGCGCTCACCTTAACCTGTACCGTCCCGATCTGCTCACCGAGCTGCAAAACAGCTCTGGCTTGTCCCAGGCTGTCAGTGAGCATGGCGATCTGACTGCGGGCGCTGAATGTGGCATCACCCTGGGTCACCTGATAAAGAACCGATTGACCAGCCACCGGATTGCGCAACGAGTCGGTCACTGACACCAGAAACGGTAGCGATAACAGTATATGCGGCGTGCCGACCTGCGCATCGCCGGATGTTTTCTCGATCCGATAGGCTCGGCCGCTCGTCGCCGATGCGATTAACTGCAAAGGCGAACCGGTCAGACCGGAGGCCGAAATCTGCAATTGGTTGTTACGCTTGCCGCTGATCTGCCCGAGCGACCAGACGACACGGGCATTCCCCTGCTGGTCGGTCTTGAGCCGCACACTGTCCGAATTGTTCACTTTCCCGGAGCCCAGCGTCACCTTGAACAGAACCGAACATCCACTCACCGGAACACCAACGTCATCGCGGGCCTGCACGACAATTTCAGGCAAGGTTTTGCCCGCCTGCCCGATCATTTCCCGTAAGCCGGTATAGACGAGTTGAGTGGCAACCGGAGGCGTCAGCGTGGCGCGAAAGCTGATCGGGGATCCTTTTAATGATATACCGTTATGTTCGGCCGTCGACTGTATCTGGACTGGTCCAGGAGTCAGGCTCATGGTGACGACGGCAAACGCCACGCCGCTGCTGTCGGTTTCAGTCGTCAAAGAAGGATTGCTGCCGAATTTGGCATCACCCTGAACGATGTTGAATCGCACCGGATGGTGGCTGACCGGATTTTGCAGCGAATCCGTCACCTGCACCTGTAGCGGCATCAAACTTCGCAACGGTCCGGCAGTCTGATTATCGCCGGCGATCTGCTTGACCTGGTAGGCAGGCCCTGCCAGTGCGGAGGCATAAACGTCCACTGGACTGCCGTTCAATCCTGCTGCAGTAATGCGCACATGATTATTCCGCCTGCCGGCTTTCGCGCCCAGTAACCATGTCGCTGTCGCTTCACCGTTGCCATCCGTTTTCGCTGCGCTACTGTCCAGCGCATTTATTTTGCCGCTTCCCTTCACGATCTTGAACATAACCGTAAAATTTGGGATCGGGGTGCCGCTATCGTCGGTGATTTTCACCTTGAGCGGCGTTGCCAGCAAACGGCCGGCCACACCGGAGTATTCGCTCTCGCCGCTATACAGCAATCGCGACGCCACCGGCAGCGCGGTCGCAGAGAAGGTTTGCCGGTGCGCCGGATTAACCACGAGATAAGCCAGAACGGTTTGCGCCAGATGGAAATCGACGCCCAGGCGCCAGGGCACCGAAGCCAGCCCGCCGTTGTCTGCCGTCACGGTAACGGAATCTGCTTCCGAAACGCGGCCAGCGCCGGACGTTACTCTGAAACGAACAGCGAGCGGTGGCGGCGCTACCCCGGTAGTACTGCTCACCTTCACACGCAGCGGTTGCGCCAGCACTCGGCCCGCTGCACCACTCTGGCTGTCGCCGTCGATTTTTTCCAGCTTTAATGTATCCGGATATTGAACGGCGGCTGATACCGTGCATGGCGACCCGGAAAGATGATCACCCCCATATAACGACTGGATCGATAGATGTTGGACAAAAGCGGCGGGCGCTTTGCCCAGTTTCCACGCCACGCCGGCAAAACCAGCGCTGTTGGTTTGAACTTGCGCCGAGAGCGCACCTCCGGGGAAGAGGCGGCCCTGGCCATCAAGAATACTGAAGGTGACCGCCTGGTTCGATTTTCCCAGCCCTTGATCGTCCAGGACTCGCACTCTGATCGAATCGGCCAGGGTCTCTCCGGCTGTACCTGCCAGGTTTGGCAAACTGATCAGACGCAGTTCTTTTGCCACGACGATCATATTCACGGTAAATTCCGTATAGATATTGGCCATGAGCGGGCTGCTAACGGTCACCTTTTGAACCGGGGCGGTGTTGCCGACGATATACTGGACCTGCGCCTGACCATTCATATCGGTGTACAGCGGTTGCGTACCAACGATTTGACCGTCGTTTGAGGTAAATCTTACCTCAGTGCCCATTACCGGGTTATTGCCGACATCCAGCACCGTCACTTTGAGCGGCAGCGGCAGTGTCGTATTTCGAGCACCGGATTGATCATCGCCCGAGGTCTTGACAATGCTTCCCGGCTTGGCAAATGTTATTTTTTGATTCGTTGCAACTTTGTCATACTTTAACAGCGTGCCGTCGGTCAAACGTATCTTAACCGCAACGGTATCCCTCTTGCCAACGCCAAAATGTTGCACCGGATCATCCGAACAGCAGAATCCGTAATTGCTGATAATCTCTTTATGGCAGATGAGCTGGCTGATGTCATCCATGCCGCCTTTTTTAAAAATCCAGATCTTTGTTCCAAAAGCGCCGGCATCGCCTTTGGGGCCTCGGCCAAAAATTTTCAACCATTTGTTGCCGTTATCCGGCGTTTCATTACGAAAAAGATGATTGTAACAATATGGTTTATTATCTTTGTTTTTATCAGTTACATACAAGTCCAAAAGGCCGTCATTATTGACATCGGCCACACCGGCACCCCTGGCATCGTGATAAGGCACCTCCAGTCCGGTGTTCGACTGCATGGTAAAATTGCCATGACCGTCGTTGAGATAGAGCCGGTTATGCTGAAAAGCCGTACTGTCGCTCATGGCATAGAGATCCAGATCGCCGTCGTTGTCTACATCGAAGAGAACATTGGAGAAAGCGCGTTGATAGATATTGATCTGTTCGGTAATGTCTGTAAAATTGCCCAGGCCGTCATTTCGGAACACGTACAGTTTATTTAATTTTTTGCTGTTGCTGCTGGAGACAAAGAGGTCTAAATCGCCGTCTGTATCAAAATCGGCAAAGGTTGCGCCATCGCTCCAGCCGGTAGCCTGAGTGTTGGTTTCGTTAACGCGGTCCACAAATGTACCGTCGGCTTGACGGAAAAAGAACTGGTTGGCCGGTCGAGCCCCTTTATTGGCTCGATCCACTCTGGAAATATAGATTTCAGGGTAACCATCTCCATTTACATCAGCGGCGGTGACGCCGTTCGGACCCCACCCTTTTTTGTTGACCGCGGCAAGTCCCATATCTGACAGCTTGAAGGTTCGGTCGCCCTGATTGATGTAGAGTTGGTTGTTCTCCGGATCATAGTTGGGCAAGATGCTGCCGATGGAATAGATGTCCATATAGCCATCGAGGTTGATATCAAGAACAACCACGCTCCGGGAGCCAACGGGCTTGTCCGACAATTTGCCTCTGCTGGTCCAATCTTGAAAACTGCCGCCGTTGTTCATATAAAGCCTGTTGATCGCAAACACTCCGTCCTGGGGCTGGCTGGTACTGGCATTATACAGATCGAAATCGCCGTCATTATCAAAGTCGAAAAAGACCACACCATGGCTGCCTATGCCATAGTTATCCTCCACCCCCCGACCATAGGCTTCATTGGTGTACGATTTACCCCTTTGGCTGATGTAAAGCATGTCAGGATAAGACTCAACTCCTTCCATAGCATTGGCCATATAGATATCCGGGAGTTCGTCTCCGCTGATGTCGGCTATGGCCACGCCATGGCCGTAAACATAACTCCCATTACGATACAATCCCTGAACTCTTTTCTCCTTGGCAATGTCGACAAAACGGAGTTGAGCCGGCAAAGAGCCAAACAGCGCTAGGGCAACCCAAAAAGTAATTTTTGGCACAATGAATGGTGCTGTTTTCATTATGGTTGGCTTTCTACTGAATATTGGAAATGACTGTAAATTATAGCATCAATCAATCTGATTTGCGTAATAATTGCCCTTGATTTTACTGGTCAATCATCGTAATATTGACCCTGAACACGCTCGAAAAAGGATATTATCCATGCTCACGTTTCCCAAACACTTTACCTGGGGTACCGCCACCGCCAGCTACCAGATCGAGGGCGCCTGGCAGGAAGGCGGCAAAGGGTTGTCCATCTGGGACGCCTTCAGCCACTCACCCGGCAAAATAGCGCATGGCCACACCGGCGATACAACCTGCGACCATTACCATCGCTTTCGCGAGGACATTGCAATGATGAAAGCCATGGGCCTGAAAGCCTATCGTTTTTCCATCGCCTGGCCCCGCATTCAACCGCTCGGATACGGCAAAGCCAATCACGAGGGCATCCGCTTTTATTCCGAACTCGTCGATGAACTGCTCGCCAACGATATCACACCCTGGGTGACGCTGTATCACTGGGATCTGCCCCTGGCCCTGCAGCTGGAAATGGACGGCTGGCTGAACCCCAAACTGGCAGAGCGTTTTCAGGAATACGCCGACATCTGCTTCAGCCATTTCGGCGATCGCGTCAAGCACTGGATCACCTTTAACGAACCCTGGGTGACCGCCATCCTCGGCTACGGCCAGGGTGTGTTTGCCCCAGGCCGCATCTCCAACTCGGAACCCTACCAGGCCGCACACACCATGTTGCGCAGCCATGCGCTCGCCGTGCAAACCTATCGGGAAAGGTACGGCGCTCAAAACGGCCGCATCGGCATCACCAACAATTGCGACTGGCGTGAGCCGTTGACCGATTCGGCGGCGGACCGGCAAGCGGCGCAACGGGCTCTGGAATTTTTCCTCTCCTGGTTTAGCGATCCCATCTACTTTGGCGACTATCCGGCGGTCATGAGGGAACGCGTAGCCGACCGCTTGCCCCGGTTCAGCGATCACGACCGTTTTTTGCTGAAAGGCTCGGTCGACTTTTTCGGGCTCAACCACTATACCACCATGTATGCCGCCGACGCTACCGGACAGGATATCTCGCAAGAGGTGTATGGCAACGGCGGTCTTTCAGCCGATCAGGAGGTACAGCTCTCCGTTGATCCCGGCTGGGAGAAAACCGATATGAACTGGGCCATTGTGCCCTGGGGCTGCCGCAAGCTGCTGCAATGGATCGACCAGCGCTACAGCCGCCCGGAAATCGTCATTACCGAAAACGGCTGCGCCCTGGCCGATCACCCGCGCAACGGCCGGGTGCACGATCAGGCCCGCATCGATTTCCTTTCCGCCTACCTGGGCGAAATCCACAAGGCGATCGCCGCCGGCGTAAACGTAACGGGTTACTTTCTCTGGTCCTTTATGGACAATTTCGAGTGGGCTTCCGGCTTTAGCAAGCGGTTCGGCCTCCATTATGTGGATTTCGCCTCTGGCGAACGCACGGCTAAAGACTCGGCGGCATGGTACAGTCAGGTGGTCAAACAAAACGGCTTTGAGGAATGATGAAAACAGATCGACTTTCTGTATTTGAAAAAATCGGCTACGGCCTGGGCGACACCGCCACCAATCTGGTCTGGCGCACCCTGATGGTCTTTTTACCCATATTCTACACCGATGTGTTCGGCCTGTCCGCCGCTGCTGTGGGCACATTATTGCTGGTCTGCCGTTATTGGGACGGCATTACCGATTACATCATGGGACTCATCGCTGATCGCACCCGCACACGCTGGGGCCAATATCGCCCCTGGGTGCTCTGGACGGCCGTGCCCTTTGGCGTTCTTACCGTGCTTACCTTCACGACGCCGGCGCTGACCGGAACCGCCAAATTGCTCTATGCCTATGCCACCTATGGCGGCTTGATTGTGGTATTCACCGCCAGCAACATCCCCTATTCGGCCATGACCGGCGTCATGTCCGCCGATCCCCTGGAACGCACCAGCCTCTCTTCCTACCGCTTTGTCTGCGCCTTTCTCGGCGGTCTCATTACCCAGGGATTGAACATTTATCTGGTGGCCTGTTTCGGCGGCGGCGATAACATCAAGGGCTATCGCCTGACCATGTTGCTCTTTGCCGTCATCAGTACGCTGCTGTTCGTGGTCACTTTTCTCAGCACCAGAGAACGCGTGCGGCCGGTGGCGGCTTCGCCTGCCTCCATTCGCAACGATACCAGGGACCTGTTTCGCAATCGCGCCTGGGTGGTGCTCTTTTTCGTGGGACTGCTCTTTGTCACCTTTACCACGCTGAAACAGGGCGTGACCATGTACTATTTCAAATATTACATCCAGCGCGTCGATCTGGCCGCCGCCTTTATGGTCATCGGATTATTGGCCGCCATGCTGGGCGCGGCCGTGACCAGACCGCTGACGCATCGGTTCGGCAAGAATCGGCTCATGCGCTACAGCCTGTGGCTGGGACTGATCAGCAGCGCGCTGTTGTATTGGCCAGGACCGCAGGATGTCGCCACGATCATTATCCTCAGCAGCCTTACCGAATTCTCGACCGGCCCGATGGTGACGCTCTTCTTTGCCATGCTCGCGGATGCAGCGGATTATGGCGAATGGAAAAACAACCGCCGCGCCACGGCGCTGGTCTTTTCCGCCGGCACGCTGTCGATGAAATTCGGCACCGGCATCGCCGGCGCCTTTACCGGCTGGCTGTTGACCGCCTTTGGCTATGTGGCCAATGCTCAGCAAAGCCTGGCCGCCTTGCAGGGCATTCGCCTGCTTATCAGCATCATTCCAGCCGTCGCCGCGGCCGGCTTGATCCTGGTGTTCAGGTATTACATCATCGATGAAGCGCTGCTGCAGCGCATCCATGCCGACCTGGCAGAACGCCAACGGCAGTAGAAATATAGCGCGACCAGGTTGGTCGCGCACCGGCGCTTGCAGCTGAATTCAACACAGCTCCGTATCCAAACAGCTGCACAGTCTGTGCACCATGCCGCCGTGGTCAATCGCGACCAGGCTGGTCGCGTTACAATGCGTTGCCTGTTTGCTGCCACTGAAAAAGCTTTCGCGCTTCATGGCGCACATTCCCGGTTTTAATTTTTAAACCTTTGGATTCCAAATGCGCATAGCCTTTATCAACAGCAACCGCATGCAACCTCCTGTCAGTCCCATCGGACTGGAGTATGTGGCCGATGCGGTACATCAGCAGGGACACCAGGTTCAACTGTTGGATCTCTGCTGGGAAGATGACATCGTAGAGGCGGTGCGGCGCTTTTTTTCTGAAAAAATTTTTGATCTGGTGGCCTTGACCTTGCGGAACAGCGATGACTGCAGTTACCTGCAGCCGCAGGAATTTATCACTCCGTTCTCCGCTGTAACACAACTGATCAGAGAAAATACGGATGCTCCGCTCCTGGCAGGCGGCGCCGGGTTTTCAACCATGGCGCTGCCAATCAGTCAGGCCGCAAGTATTGATTATGGTCTGCTCGGCGATGGCGAACAAGCCATGCTGACGCTTCTTCGCAGCCTTGAGCACAAACTGGACCTGGCGCTGGTTCCCGGACTGATCTGGAAAAAAGATGAAATCTGGCTGCAAAATACGCCGGCATGGGACGATCACCTGCTGCAACGACCGGCGTGTCGACGCAATTGGGTGGATCATCGCCGTTATTTTGACGTTGGCGGGCAAGGCAATGTGGAGACCAAACGGGGTTGTCCGCGTTCATGCATCTATTGCGCCGATCCAATAGCCAAAGGCAGGAAAATCCGCCTGCGCTCACCCAAAGCGGTCGTGGATGAAGTGGAACAGCTGCTGAGCATGGGGGTGGATCACATCCATCTCTGTGACAGCGAGTTCAATTTTCCAGTCGATCACGCGCTATCGATCTGTGATAATATCGTACATCGTGGACTGGCCGGCCGCTTGCAGTGGTACGCCTACTGCTCGCCGTTTCCATTCTCTTTTGAATTGGCAGGCCGGATGGCTCGCAGCGGCTGCGTGGGAATCAATTTCGGCGTCGATAACGGCAACACCCTCATGCTGAAAAGGTTGAAACGCGATCACGATCCGGAACAGATCCTTAAAGTCGCGCAGATATGTCGACAAGCTGGAATTACCACCATGTTTGATCTGTTGTTGGGAGCTCCGGGAGAAACGCCGGCTAGCGTGAGAGAGACCATTGAGCTGATGAAAAAAGCAGCGCCGGATTACGTGGGTGTTAGCGCCGGCGTGCGAGTCTACCCGGGAACAGAGCTGGCCTCTATGGCGCTAAAGCCGGAGGGAATAAGCGGCGGGGAAGGCTATCAGCCGCTGTTTTATCTGGAGCCGGCTGTGAAGGATTCGCTGTTTCAAACACTGGATCTTGCAATCGCCAACGACCCGCGCTTCTTTTTCCATGATCCAACCCGCTCGGAAAAGAATTACAACTATAACGCCAACAGCGTTCTGGTGGATGCCATACAACAGGGGCATCGCGGCGCTTACTGGCATATACTGGGCCGGCTCGGTCGGAGCTAGTACGCCGGCCAGTGCGTCATCCGCTTGAACGGGAAGCGGGCATTTTGCAGCAGGATATCATTGGGGTAGCGGATCAGAGCTTTAAATTCCGGCAAGTTCTTCAACAGGCTTTTCAGCGTTGCCTGTCCTTCGTACAACTCTTTGGTGCTGTATTCAGTATAAAGATAGCGGGTTTTCTGCAGAGAGGCCCGGCCACCGTTAATCACATCCATTTCCGCGCCCTGCACGTCCATCCAGATAAAATCGATATGCTCGATCTGTCTGTCCCGGCACCAGTGGTCCAACGTCATGGTCGGAACCGTTATCGAGTGCTCAAAAGTAACCCAGGGATATTCCTTAAGGTGATCTTTGGGCTTGCGAATGGAACCGGAAAAATCCCACCCCTCCGGCAGCAGCTGAACCTGGCTCTCATCGCGCTGGCCGTCGCTCTGATGAAAGGTGATCTCGCCGTCGCGATCGCTGAGTGCGATTTCATGCAGCGCGACATTTTCCCGCTCTCCCACTTTTTTCTTAAAGCGTGCGATGGCGCGGGGATCCGGTTCAAAGCAGTGAATGCGCGGCCGGCTGAAGGCCTGCAGAAACCAGAGTGTGTGACTGCCGCTGTTGCAGCCGATCTCCAGGATGACCGGATCCGGCTTGTCCACACACTCGCGGATGAACTCTGGACTGATTTCGGTGTGGTATACCGGAGGCACGCCCTGGATGAAATAAAAAGGGGCTTTGATATACTTTTTCAAGCGCGGATAACGTTTGAGTCGATTTCGCAACACGTTCATGGGTCTGCCTGCCACGTTAGTTTAGCGGGATTCTCTGTTCTCGATACTCGAAATTATTGCACTCGCCGGCTCTACAGGATCGGTTGCATGGAACGCAACCAAAGCGATGGCAGGGCTGCGCCAACACGGTGCGGTTTGCCCTGTGCACACCTCATTCGAGATTGAACCTTGACTTGCACATCACCTCATCCCAATCCCATCCTCTGAGACTGTCCCCTGGAAGATTGACGAATTTTAGAAAATTATTTTGTTTAATGCAAGCAAAAAGGCAGATAAAAGCAACGTCCGGGTGGAGCCGTTGTTCAGGGCAGCTTCCACACCGTCGCCTGAATAGCCGGTTTTTTACGATTAGGATCCGGCGGATGCATGCGCTGGCTGCGTTCCGACGCATCAGGTTGATAATACACGGTAAGGATGATGCCCCGTTCCAGCTCCACCGATGCCGGATAACCCAGATCCCCGTTGACCGCGTCTTCTCGCAGAACAATTTCATCCTCCAAACGCCAATGAACACCATCGCGGCTGATGCAGGCGCGTTGACCGAACGGGGGACGGCGATAGCCATAGGTGCAGAGCACTCTGCCGTCTTGCAAAACCAACAGGTGCGGCGGAAATCCCCATAGAGGTGTAACAAAGGGCTTGACCCAGGTTCTGCCGAGGTCGTCGGAATAGGATTCCCATAGAAAGCACTTTTTCGCCTGATCGTCATATTTGGTCATGGTGGCGCGCATCATGAGGATGATACGACCGGATGGCAGCTGCGCCACATGCGGTTCACCAAAGCGGAATGAATCGGGTTGCGGGGAATGAACAGTCGCCACTTCCTGCCAAAAGTTGGCCGTGCTGTCTGATGTATAGATGCCACAATATTGGGCGTGGCTTCTGTAACCTGCAACCAGGATCGAGCCGTCAGAGAGTTGCACGCCGCCATGGACCGAATCCGGCCCGTCCTGTGGTTCTGACCAGGTTTCACCGTTGTCTTTCGTGATAGACAGCCATGCCTTTTGCAACGCGCTTGCCTGTTGGTACGCCGGCTGGTTCACATGCTCGATCCAGCGCTGCAATATTGGCTTTTCGTACGAGTTATCAGACAGAGCGGCGTATTGAGCCTCGCGCCAATGCGTGGACCACAGATGCATCAGCAGGCGGCCGTCGCGCAGAGCGGTGATGCCGCATTCGCGATCGTCGATGATAGAGTTGTAGACGGTTTGCGGACCATGCCACGTGACCCCATCATCCGTTGAGCGCATGAGCAAAATGCGACCGTCTGGACCCAGATGTTCCTCGGTTTCGCAAAACAGCACCAGCAGATCGCCGTTGGCAGCGCGCGTGATCGACGGCCAGGCACAGTACTCGCCGCCAGTGCCGTAAATAGTAACGTGCCGGAGGATTTCCGCCTTGCCGGCGGCAAGGGTGAGAATGGGACAGAGCAATAAAAAGAAGAATTGTTTTATGGACATACTTGCTCCTGTTCGCTCGCTTAAAGTCCTGAATCTCATTTTTCCAGCTCAAGTCAACCTGACTCTGCTGCTTGTGCACAGCCATTGGATCTGTGAGTAATCGAGTTTCCTGATTCCATGTCAACTGAGGTCGCCGGCTTTGGGGCGGCCGAAGGATCTGTGCGCGCCCGCGTTTCACGGAACAGTTTTGCGACAACGGCCTAAAGCGCCTCCTCGATAAACAACCACATAGAGTATCAAGAGAAATCAGCTAACAGATCCTTCGGCGCAAAAAACTCCCCATCGCGGTGCAGGCACTGTTGGTTTGCGCCTCAGGACGACACCGGTTGAGATTGGTGCAAAACAAGGGACCCCGGATGTTGCCGCGCTTTTTGCGGCAACTCCGGGTGTCCCGCCACGCATTTTCGTACTTTCGAAACACTATTTAACGAATTTACGCAAATTTTAATAGATTGCTAATATTTTTTTCTGTATTATACAACAGATCGTTCTGAAAAATAGGCCAGCATTGGTTCTTGACCAACTCGCGGGGTTTGCTATGGAACGTGCCGTTGCCCGAATCAGAACTGCGGTCTTTTTGGTTTTCTGTGTACTGGCTCTAACCGGCCGCGCAAATGCTGACGACAGGGATCTTTTGTGCACACTGGCCTTTCAGCTGCTGGAGGCCGACAAGCCGGATTCCGCACTGTACCTTTTTCAAAAAATCCACAATCTCCATCCCTCGCACCACAAAACGCTTTATGGCCTGGCGCTCACCTATGCCAGGCTGGACTCGCCGGCTGATAAAACCGTCGATTTTCTCGATCCCGTAGCCAATCAAAAGCCCGGCCTGATTGACAATCCCCTCGCCGCCGGCCGGATTTACGAAAAAGCAGAATTCTACAATAAAGCATATCCATTCTACAAATCGGCCTGCAGGAAGCAAAAATATTTTCCGGCTAGCCAAATGGGCTTTTCTCGCATGCAGGAGGCGCTGGATCAGCCCAATGCCCACGCGGTCTCGTTGGTTGCCAAAGCCGTCTTGCAGGCCCCACAAAACGATTCCCTATACCAGTTCTTTCTCTCCTCAGCCCTGCGCAATTTGCAGGAAAGCAAAGCCATCGAGGCCCTGCAAAAATTAGTTTCACTCCCAGGCGCTGATCCCGAACGGGTGCTTGATCTGGCTGACCTCTATTTTGTGGCAAAAAAATACAACAAGATCAAAACGCTATTGTGGGAAAACACAGCCATTTCTCAATGCCGATCCCGCCTGCTGCTGGCCAAAACAGCCTTTGAGGAAAAGCAGGATGACGAAGGCACACGGTTATACTGGCAAGCGGTAGAAAGCGCACAGGACGACAAGGATCTCT
>CAZISM010000016.1:54216-66752 GCA_964541895.1 uncultured Cytophagia bacterium | reverse complement strand
CCACGGAAGCCACAGCAGGCACAGAATTAGGCAATTTTATTTCCGTGTTCTCGATGGTTTCCGTGGTTTAATATTAGTCATCACGGAAGACACTGAAAACGTCAAGTTCATTTCCATATTTTCCGCGGTTATGAATAGTCATCGACTACGGAAGACATAAAGATGTCAAGTTCATTTCCGTGGCTTTTGCTGTTATAGCCTGCTGGCCTGGTCGTTCGTACCATCATAGTAGGCGCTTTTTTGCCAACGGCTGCTGTTGCCGACTTTGGTTATCCGCCAGAAATCATAATTCCCTGTTTTTCGATCGCCGGCCGCATTCAGCGTGGTCGGGCCCGTTGCACCGGAATAACTGTTCGCCTGCTGCACGAATTCCTGTTTCAATTGGCTAAAGCCGGTGGCGTTGCCTGCGGTGGCGGCCAATGTATTGGCCAGCACGCATACGGCGTCATACACCGCCAGGGCAAACGGATTGCCCTCATTGCCGCTTTTTGCTTCAATGCGAGCCTCCAGCGGCTGCCATATGGCCGCAGCCGATTGATCGTAGCTGAGATTGGGGCTCTCCGCCAGGGTCTGCACCGCCACCGCCGCTGCTGTCGCGTCCTGCAGCAACGCTTCGTTCAGCGCCACACCGTCGCCGCAGTACCACTTTATCGTAGAGAGCACCGGATCCGTGGCCACCGTTTTCAAGATGCTGACGATCTCGTCGAACGACGCAGCATACACCGCCACTTTACCGCTGCCCTTCTGCGTGATCGCCTGATCCACCTGGCTGCGAATCTGCGCGACAGCGGCCGCAAAGTCGGTTGTTGTGGTTTCATAACGATATCCGTTAAACCAGCTGCCGCCCCTGGCCGCAAAGGCCGTTTTCACGGCATCGTGCAGGCCCTGGTTGCCGGCATCATTGCGCCATAAGGGCACCAGCGCGGTTATGCCATCGAGCGCGCAGAGCGCGGCCACCGCCGGGCCTTCGCTCATGTCCGACGGACAAAAGCGGAAAATGTTATCATCGGTAATGGCCAGTCTTCCAGCCGTGCTGTAATGGCTGATCACGAGGAGGTTGTTGGCATCTGCGAAGGACTTGACGGCATCCACTTCTGCGCTGGAGGAGGGCCCGATGATGCAGGTGATGCCCTCACCGGCCTGTGCTTTGAGCAGCGTCAGCGCTTTTGCCGGATCGAGTTGTGTGTCGTTGATTACGCCGGCCAAACGGATGGAACTTTTATTTTTTGCAAACATCGCGTTCATGTCTTCAATCGCCAGCTCCATGGCGGCCTTGCTGTCTTGCCCCAGAGCGGTCAGGTTGGCGGAAAGAGAAAAAAGGCCGCCGATTTCTATGGTTCTGGTCCGGTCCGGTTGCAGAATCTCCTTGTCCCTTGAACAGGCTGCCACCAGCATCCACATCATCATCGCTGCAACTGCGCAAGCTCGTAACACCTTCATACACCGCTCCTTTCGTTGTTACCCTCATCTTCATCGTGCCCCAAACTATATTAATCAATCACACCCGCAAAAGCAAGCGGAAAGCCGCTTTACGGGTTCATTGCCATCGCCGCTGGAGGTGCGTTCAGGATCCTGGTCGTTTATTAGTCTTGATTTTTCAGATTTAACAGTTAACTTATCCTGCAAAAGACCATGGCATGCGTTTCGACAGGAGAGCGACATGAAGCAGACGAGCATCCGAATATCAGCAGGAGTCCTGCTCTTATTTTTTCTGGCAGGCCCGGTCCGTCCGCAAACGAGCAGGTACGAAATAGTAATGGATGCAACATTGGCGCAGGATCAGGCCGTGCAAGTGGTCCTTGCGGATCTGCAGAGCGCCGGCAAACGCAATGGCACGGAATTTTTCCGAACCGTTCGCAAGCTTCCGGCCGATGTCGCAGTGATCACGCCGGCGCCGGCGAAACAGGATCTCCTCACAAAACTAAACCAGGCCAGGATCCCACTGCAGCCGCCGGCCCACCCGGAAGGGTATGAAATCACCACGGTGCCGCATGCGCAGGGAAAAAGCGTGATCGTGGCCGGCCGCTCGGCGATCGCTGTCGTATATGGCTTGTACTGGCTCCTGGATCGAATGCGTGTGCATGGCGCGATCCCTGATATCCATGTCAAAAGGGAGCCGGATCTCGCCATTCGCAAAACCCGCATCCTGGTTACGAGCAGGGAGGACCTGCATCGCGCGCTGCGGTTTGGTTTGAACGTGGTGTTCGGCGAGAATCCGTTGCGCCTGATTCCATGGGACGCAGAACCGGAACGATCGGAAAATATCAAAAACAGGGAAAAGACCAGAGAGCTGATCGAGTACGCCCACAGCCTGCATATGAAATATCTCGCCTTCGGCACCGAGTTTACCTACCATCCTTCGCTTTTGCGCGAATATCAGGCCACCCTGTCCCCTGAGGATCCCCATTTCTGGGAAGCGGTGCAGGCCAAGTATCGCAAGCTGTTTCAGGTCATGCCCGAGCTGGACGGAGTGGGTGATTTTCTGGGTGAGGAACAGACCTACTGGGGTGCGTATCGAACCTTTGATCCGATCCACGACGCTACGGCGTGTGACTGGAGCCTGGAGAAAAAATACCGAACCTATATCACCAAGGTTCATCAGGTGGTGGCGACCGAATTTCACAAACTCTATTTTCATATCACCTGGGATAACCACCCGAATGAAGTACATGCCCAGCCGAATGTTTTTCGGCAAACCTTCACCGCGGAGGTGCCGATCGAAAATCTCTATCTCATCCCCAGCTCGACCCAAAACGACCGCTGGTGGTTTCAGGCCTTTAATCCCACCTTTAACGTAACACCCCATCATACCCTGGTGGTGTTTGAGACCATGGACTATCATCACGGCGCCAACGTCTTTCCCACCTATCCCGGTCCTTACTATCAGGCCTGGTTGCAGGCTGTGCTGGGCGACGCCCACTGCAACCTGCAGGGGGCCAATATGGACATGCCGGGAGACGACCAATTCGAGACGCGCAACCTCACCGCCTATACCATCAGCCGCCTGAGCTGGAATCATAATGAGGATGTGAAACGCATTGCCCAGGATTTTGCCGCCATGCGTTTTGGCCAGGCCGCTGCTGCAGGCATGGCGGATATTCTGTTGCTGTCGCCGAATGCCTACAAATACGGTCTGTATATCGAACCGGTGACCTATGGGCAATTCACCTCACTGCCTCACATCCGCGTCGGCTCTTTTGTGCTGCAGGGCTTTCCAACGATCGACAAAGGCAGAGAGCACATGCTGTTTTTACAAAAGCTCTATGTGCGCTGCAAACCGTGGCTGGAGGAGACCCTGATGTATCTGGATCACGGATTGACGCTGGCCACTCGCATGTGTGACACCTACCAAGGCCTGGAACCGCTGATCCCGGACCGAAAAACAGCCCTCGACGCCAGAAACGCATTGGAGATGACGCGTCTGCTCATCAAAACCAACAACCTGTATGTAAAGACGTTTTTCAGCTATTTTCAATACCGGGAGAATCCCACCGAACTTTTCCGGGAAGCTCTGTCGAGAAACGCCGGCGAACTGCAGACCACTTGCCGGCTGTTCACACAGGTACCGGGATTCGGTTATGATCTGGCCGGCGCACAGCAGCTCCTGGCCAACACAAAGAGCATGCTGGCCGATGCCAAAAGGGCTGTGCAGGAGTTGGCGGATGCTCCGACACCGGCCGAGATCGACGAGGGCATAGCGGCACAACAGCAACGCTATCGTCACATTTTAAAAGAACAGGGTGACAACGCCGTAAAACTGTTGCATTGGGAAGGCCGGGTGGACGGCATCGATTTGCTGAAAATCAGAGGCCGTTCCATCACCGTTGAGCACATCAAGTGGGATGGCATTTATTTCAAAGACCAGAATTTTTCCGCCGATCTGCCGCAGGCGGCGGTGACCGTAATTCCGCTGGATATCGAATCGCGGCCCATCCATCCCTTTGTTCTCGAGCAGCCGACAGCGGAAAACGATTTTACGGCAACCATCCTGCTGAACGATCTCCCCGGAGGCGCCGGCTGGTGCAAATTCGATCTCTATTATATCGATCAGACGCCGGAGCAATTGGGATTAGCCGATCCCTGGAAAACGCGGCGGTAATGACAGAATATTTACGGTTGCGTGATCCGTTGTGATTTCTTATCTTACATATCGCCATATCTATTATCCGTAGCTGACAAGGAGGAGAGATGTCTGATCAACGCAAGGTGGTGGGGGTGATCCCGGCCCGGTATGGATCGAGCCGCCTGCCGGGCAAAATCTTGAAGGAACTGGCCGGCAAGACGATGATCCAGTGGGTGTACGAACGGGCGCTGCGATCACAGACACTGTCCGAGCTGTACGTGGCCGTCGATGACGTCAGGGTTCAACAGTGCGTCGAAGGATTCGGCGGTAAAGCAATTATGACCGGATCGCATCACCAATCCGGCACCGACCGTATCGCCGAAGCGATAGCCGGCAGGCCGGCGGACATCATCGTCAACATTCAGGGCGATCAACCGTTGCTGGATCCGCGCATGATCGATGAAGCCGTACAGCCGATGCTGGACCGTCCTGAAATAAAAATGTCCACCTTGAAGATGCAGATCCCGCCGGAGGATTATGACAATCCCAGCGTGGTCAAGGTGGTGACGGACGAACTGGGCTATGCGCTTTATTTTTCCCGCTCCCTGATACCCTATCCGCGCAACGATAAAGATCTGCGCGTCTATGAGCACATCGGCCTCTATGTCTATCAAAAGGATTTTCTGTTAATGATTTCCAAACTGCCGCAGACCTCTCTGGAACAGATAGAAGTCCTGGAGCAATTGCGAGTGATGGAAAAGGGGCATAAAATCTATGTGGTCGAGACCAAATATCCGGCCACAGCCGGAATCAGTGTCGACACGGCCGAAGATGCGGCCAAAGTTGAAAAACTCTTGTTGAACCAATAGCAGGGATCAAGACCATGAATGTGGATGAAAAGTTTCTCTCCTCTTTGTATGAGAATCTGGACGCCGATGTCCGGGACATGGTGGACCAGGCCGTGCAGAGCATCGTCACCGCCAAGAACCGCGGTGGCAAGGTGGTGGTGGTGACCGGCAGCGGTCCCAACCTCCATGAGGGCGTCACCACCCTGATCGCCGAGTTGATCAACAAGGGGATCGTCGATGGCGTGACCACCAGCTCTGCCGTGGTGGCGCACGAAATGTCCGGCGTGCTGGATGAGGTGAAACGAGTGAACGGCCGCGACCTGGGCTTTAGTGACGACATCCTGCCGCGCGGCGATATTTTTGAACTGTCGCTCCTGTCGGATGAGTGGCTGAAGCGATTGCAGATGGAAATGATCCTCGATGCCGACCTTATGGAAAAGATAAAGTCGATGTCAGGCAGTGTCATCATCAAAGCGGCCGGCAATATGGCCTATCCGATGGGATTACGTACTGAAATTCTGGCCAAGGAAATTCTCATGATCGCCCGCAGCCATGGCCTGCCCTTTGAGCGGGTAGCCGGAGCCGGTGCAGATCCGCGCACCATGCTGGGCGCCGCCTATGCCGCCGGCAAGCCGCTGCTGGTCACCGTACCGCAGCTGATCGGCGGCGGCTGGGTCGGTATGGCCATCGGCGATTCCATTTCCATTTCCGAACGCTGCCATCGCATCGCGAATATGATGGAGGAAGCGGCGGTCATCATCGAATCCGCGGTCGTGCTGACCCAGGAGATCCACGATGGCCCGTTCGAGACCTATACCGGCCATGGCATCTGGTCGCAATGGGAGGGCTATTCCACCTATCGCCTGCAAAACAAAACGCTGATTCGCATCGATCTCGATCCAAACCTGAAATCGGCCTGGGATTTTGAACATCAGAGCGGAGAAGTACAAAAAGCCATCGATCAGGGCATGCCGAAAACAAAGCTGATGAAAATTCCCTTCCGCATGGAAATGTCCGGATTCTGCCGTTTGGAAAACAGCATTCCGGTCATAGGCGATATCGGCGCGATCTGGCCGGTCATGGCGTTCCGGATCGCCCGTGGTCTGGGCGTGGCGCTGGATTTCATCTCTTATCCGCAGCAAACGCCGCAGGGCCAGGAGATGCGAAAATGGATTGTGGATACCATCCAACCCGTCGATAAACAGAAACTGCATCGCCATTCCGGCAAATAACCGAATCTCAACCAGGTGCCCTCATGCCGCTCATTCCGTTCGAAACCATGCAATTGGCCCATTACGAAAAAAAGATCCGCACGGTTCAGGAGCAGATGTACAGGCGCCTCGCTCCGTTACAGGAGATCCGGTTTTATGATGGGGAACTCGCCGGCGCCGAACATCCGGATTTTGATGACCGGACGTGGTCGCCTTTCGCTGTGGGGCACACCTGGGGCGGCAGAGACAAAATCGGCTGGTTTCGCATCCCCTTCACCGTTCCAGCGCAAGCGCAGGGGCAAAAGCTGGCGCTCCTGGTGCTGCCGGGCAAAAAGTTCGTCTTTAAAAGCAGCGAGGGCGGCGATCTCCGTGAGTATGAGCTGCTGGTCTATCTGGATGGCAGGCCGCTGCAGAGCATCGATGTCCGTCGCACCGAGATCCCGCTGTGGGACCTGGTGCGACCGGGGGAGAAGCATCTTTTGGCCATCGAAGCTTTCAGCGGACTGGAAGCACATGACCACCTGTTCGCGCAGGTCGACCTGGTTGCGATCAACAGCGAGGTCGAACAATTCTATTTCACAGTTAAAAACATATTCGATACGGCCGTAGCGATCGGCGAGAACCATCCCGTGTATCCGGAATGGTGCCGGATCCTTCACCAGGCACTCCTGGAGGTCGATTTCCTCAACCTGGGGCAGGCTTCTTTTTTTGCATCCATCGTCCAGGCCAATGCCAAACTCGAAAAAGTGCTGTATCGCCTTGAATCCGAGGCTGATGTTGCGCCGACGGTTGTCAGCCTGGGCCATTCGCACCTGGATCTGGCCTGGAAATGGCAGATCAAACATTCCATCCGCAAGGCGGCCCGCACCTGTGCCAACGCGCTCCGGCTGGCGGACCTTTATCCGGAGTACCGGTTCACCCAGAGCCAGGCTCAGCTCTATCAATGGGTGCAGCGCTATTACCCGCCGCTGTTTTCTGCCATCAGAGAAAAAATAAAAACCGGACAGTGGGAGGCGACCGGCGGAATGTGGGTTGAATCCGACTGCAACATCCCGAGCGGCGAGTCCCTAATGCGGCAATTTGTCTACGGCAAGCGTTACTTTCGGCAAAATCTGGCGTGCGATCCGCAGGTGGTCTGGCTGCCGGATTGCTTTGGATTCTGCTATTCTTTGCCCCAGATTATGAAGCAGTGCGGCATGCGCTATTTCGTCACCACCAAACTTTCCTGGAATGAATACACCCGTTTTCCCCACGACACCTTTCTCTGGGAAGGGGTGGATGGAACCCGCATCCTCAGCCATTTCATCACCACACCCGATCGCCGGGGGTGGAACGACTATAGCGTCGATCTCACCGCCGCCAACATCAAAGCCTGCTGGGACAATTATCATCAGAAAAAAATGAACCATAATGTGATGCTCTCATTCGGCTGGGGCGACGGCGGCGGCGGGCCGACCCGCGAAATGCTGGAAAACGGCCGACGGTTGCAGCAGATGAATGGCATGCCCCGCCACCGGCAGGGGCAGGCCGAATCGTTTTTCCAGGAGCTGGAAGCTCGCGGCGTCGATTGGCCGGTTTGGAATGATGAGCTCTATCTGCAGCTGCATCGCGGCACCTATACCTCGCAGGCAAAGATAAAGAAACAGAACCGGGAGAGCGAGATTCTGTTACACCATATCGAACTGTTTTCAGTTCTGGCGTTTCAGGACTCGGCAGACTATCCGGCTGATGAGATCGACCGATTGTGGGAAACGGTGCTGCTCAACCAGTTCCATGATATCCTGCCCGGCTCGTCTATCGCCGAAGTCTATCAGGATTGTGACCGGGACTATGAGCGAGTGCAACAAAAGGGCGCGATTCTGCTGGAAAACGCCCTGCAGAAAATCGGCCGCGACGTGAGCGGACCCTCGGCGAATCCGGGCCTGCTGGTGTTTAATCCGCTGCCGTGGATCCGCTCCGATATCGTGTGCCTGCCGGCGGTTGAGGGAGAACTGGACGTGCGTGACCAGCAGGGCAGCAGGGTGCCGGCGCAGAGAGCCCACGATGGCTCTGGTGTGCTGATGAACATAGCGGACTTGCCTTCTCTGGGATATACCGTGTTCCCGTTTACCCGTAAAGAGACCGGCGCCGCTCTGACGTCCAGTCTGAGCATCTCGCCGTCTCGCATGGAGAATCGTTTTTTTCGGATGGAGCTGGACGGCGACGGCTGTCTCCGCTCGATCTATGATAAACGCCACCACCGGGAGATCATCGTCCCCGGCCAAAAAGGCAACCTGTTGCAGGCGTTCGAAGACCTGCCCATGGCCAACAACGCCTGGGACATCGATATATTTTTCCAGGACAAAGTGGTAGAAGTAACGGCCCTGGATCATGTCAACGTTGTTGAACAGGGCCCCATCCGCGGCGGTGTGGAACTCCAGCGCCCGTTTCAGTCATCCATGATCAGACAGCGTATCTATATCTATGACTCGATTCCGCGCATCGATTTTGTCTCCGACATCGATTGGCAGGAACATCAGGTACTGCTCAAAGCCGCTTTTCCGGTCAACATCCATGCCGCCAGAGCGACCTATGATATCCCCTTCGCGACGATCGAACGGCCTACACACCGCAATACGGATTGGGACAAGGCCCGTTACGAGGTTCCGGCGCAGAAATGGGCGGACCTTTCCGAGGGTGATTACGGCGTGAGTCTGCTCAACGACTGCAAATACGGTTATGATATCAAAGATAACCTGATGCGGTTGACGCTGCTCAAATCGGCCATCGATCCGGATCCCAACGCCGATATCGGTCATCACCGTTTTAGCTATGCTCTCTATCCGCACGCCGGCGACTGGCGGCAGGGACAGACCATGCGAATGGCCTATCAGTTCAACGTGCCGCTGCTGGCGCGCCGGCATGAGCGTGTCGCCTCCTCTGCAGCCGGATCGCGCTGTTCATGGGTCGAGAGCAACGCAGAGAACATCGTGATCGAAACCGTCAAAAGGGCGGAAAACGGCTCTGGAATTATCCTGCGCGCTTTCGAAGCCTTTAATCAGCGCGGCCGGATCGAACTGCAGTTTCAGCATACATTGATTTCCGCCGCACTGTGCAACGGCCTCGAAGAAGAGATGGCTGACCTCTCCTTTGAGAAAAGCCGGCTGGCGCTTGATTTCAGGCCGTACGAAATCAAGACGATCAAAATCCAATTTAAAAAATAATAGCATCGGTCCACATCACATGATCGTAGCGCTGATGGAAAAAAGTAAACGGCAAAGCCAGGGTCGCCTGCACAGCGCCAAAAGAGGTACGTATCGTTAACAGCAAATAGAACAATCAATCGACCCCGCACGATAGCTTTGGATGGTCAGACACCCTATGGACCGATAATCGAAAACGAAAGGACGCCGATGCAGACGCATTTCAGTTTTTGGGACAACGCTGTGGTCATCGCCTACCTCGCTGCCATGATTTTTTTGGGAACCCGTTTCCGTCACAAAAGCAACACGCCGGATGGATTCATGATTGCCCGGGGCGGTCTGCCGAGTTGGGCGGTCGGGTTATCCATTTTGGGAGCTTTTGTCAGCAGCATCACCTTTCTCGCTTATCCGGGTATTGCCTACAACACCAACTGGGACGCGTTTCTGTTTTCCATAACGCTTCCCATCGGCGCAGCCGTCGCCGTGCTCTATTTTATTCCCCTTTATCGTACGCGCGTCAAAGTGTCGGCTTTTGAATACATGGAGCAGCGCTTCGGCGGCTGGGCGCGCATTTACAGCAGCGTCAGTTTCATGTTTGGCGAATCCGCGCGCGTCGGCCTGATCCTGTTTCTGCTGTCGTTGCCGCTGCACAACATCACCGGCTGGTCCTACAGCGCCATTATCATCGTCGCCGGCATTTCGGTTATCTTTTACACCATGATCGGCGGCATCGAAGCCGTGGTCTGGACCGATGTCGTTCAGGTCATCATATTGTTCGGCGGTGCCTTTGCCGTCATTATTTTTATCCTGTTGGACATGCCGGAAGGGCCGGGGCAGGTGTTTGCCATTGCGGCGGCGAATGACAAGTTTTCGCTGGGCCGTTGGGATTTTGATTTGATTCAGCCGACGGCCTGGGTGGTGGTGTTGTATGGCATCATGGAAAATCTGCGTAATTTCGGCGTGGACCAGAATAACGTGCAGCGCTATCAGACCACGCGCACCATCAGGGAAGCGTCGCGTTCCTTATGGACAGCCGTCATCGGTTACATCCCGATCTCTGTGCTTTTTCTTTTTATCGGCACTGCGCTGTATGCCTACTACTCCATTCATGCCGATCAGCTGCCGCCTCAGCTCAAGGAAGGGGTGGTCGGCGACAAAATCTTTCCCTACTTTATCGCCACACAACTTCCGGTCGGATTACGCGGCTTGATCATTGCCGCCATTTTTGCCGCTGCCCAGAGCACCATTGCCTCCTCTCTCAACTGCCTGTCTTCGCTCACCTACTATGATTTTTACAAACGCTACTTTAATCCGCAGGCGGACGACCGGCAAAGCATGAAAATGCTGCACCGCTACACCATCATCTGGGGCGTCATCGGCACCGTTACCGGACTGGCGCTAATAAAAATTCAAGTGGCGCTGGAGACGGGGTGGCAGCTGGCCGGCATCGCCGGCGGCGGCGTGATCGGGCTGTTCCTTCTGGGCATCATGTTCCAGCAGGTCAAACGCTGGCCGGCCGTTGTCGCGGTCATCGCCAGCGTCCTCAGCATTGCCTGGGCCACATTTGCGCGCGACCTGCCCGCAGGTTGGGCCTGGCTTGAATGCTACTGGCACACCCGCATGATCGGCGTCATCGGCACGGTTACGCTGCTGGTGGTGGGCGTTCTCCTGAGCCTGCTCTCCGGTCTGGGCAGAAAACGCAAGCCCGCCTGATGACGGCGGTGGTGCCGATTTATCGGCTCGACCAGGGCGCGTGTTTTAAGAGGCGTTCCTTTTCATCCAGGTGAAAGATCCGCCGGGCGTTCCTTCTCATGATATCTTCAGCCAGGTCAAGCGCCGTGGCCTGGCTGATCCAGCCTTCTTCCACCAGCTCTGTCAATGCCAGTGTAATGCCTTGCCGCGCCAGGGCGGCGTGGCCCACAATCGGCTCCACGGTAAAGTAATCGCCGCCGAAGGAGAGCAACTTGTTGGCCGGCGCCGTCATCAGATATTTTTTCAGAAAATCTTTGGCCGCCAGCGGGTTGATCAACCACGCCCAGCACATATCCACATGCGCGTTGGTGTAATGCTTGGCCAGCGCGATCAACTCTTCATAATAGGGATAGTTGATATGCATGAAAATAAAATCAGTCTCGGGCGCTTTGCGACACAGATCCGAGGCCGCAGGTCCGTTGTCACGGAGACGCCACAGCGGCAGATTGATATTTTGTCCGGCATAATAGCCGGTGTGCAATTTTACCGGCAGGTGACATTCCGTCGCTTTGCGTACGGCGTACCAGAAATTGTGATCTTCCAGTGCCTTTTTCTTCACATCCGTCAGTCGCTCGCCGGCCAGGAGCTCTTTAAAAATCGGTTCGGCATTTTCAGCAGAGACCTGGTCATAGTCGATATTGCGTGAATAAGCGTTTTGCGATTTGACCGCTACGGCATAGGTGCCGTATTTCTCGAACCACCAATCCATGACCCGATGCCAGTCGGCCAGCGATTTCACCGTCAGGCCGGTCGGCTTTACATACTCTTCCGAATTGGGCGTTTTGATCATGCCCAGGATGCTGATGTCCTGCATCAGCAACACAGGCATGTCGGTTTCGCAAAAGGGCCGGCCGATATAGTTAACCTGGCACGATTCGATGTTGCAGATCTCTTTGAGGATGGTGTGATAGAAACCGGGACGGCAGAGGCGTTCGTGTTCTGTCTGCACCTGAACAATGGTCTCGGCCGACAGCTCGGGCACGTGGTAGAGTTCCTGGATGGTGATCTGCGCCGCCTGGCCATAGCCGGTATTTTTCACAAACGGCCAGTACGGTGCCAGCAGTTGCCATTTCGATTTCGGATCCAGGCCCGGGGCGAAGAATTTTTTATGGTCCTCCGGGGGCATGCCGGCGGTCAAGAAATCAGAAGCGAGATAGTGCCCCAGCACCCGGGTCCAGTCCCCTGCCTGGGCCAGGCGCGCTTTTTCTTCGATCAGGTGTTCGTGGGTGTCGACAAAGGGCGTGGTGCGCACCTTTTCTGCAATATCGCGGAATATTTTATCGGTACGGGATCCTCTGCGCAACAGGGAGCCGGCCTCCATCCTGGGCCTGGCCTGGCTGCTGCCGAACAGGGGCAGAGCGCTGATAAAACCAAAATGTCTCAAGATCGATCGTCGGGATATCGAACCTTCAGATAGCATTGCATCCTCCTCTGCGGGCGGTGTAAACTGGTATGGTGTGGATTCGTTGAGAGAAATTTA
>CAZISM010000016.1:0-54116 GCA_964541895.1 uncultured Cytophagia bacterium | reverse complement strand
CCTCCTCTGCGGGCGGTGTAAACTGGTATGGTGTGGATTCGTTGAGAGAAATTTAACAAAATTATTGAAATATAGTGCGACTAGAGTTCTATCATATAGATTTGTCTTTGGCCCTCGTGCAGCGAATCGAAGGTGATGGTTTTGCCGTCGCTGGAAAATCGGGGATGCAAGTCACAGCGAATTACAGCCGTCCGCTTGATGTCCTGGTCAAATACCCCCAGGGATCTCTTTTCTCCTTTTGCCAAATCATAGAGAAAAACCTCTGCTTTGGGATGCTCGCCGCCGGCCACCTTGGCATCGCTCAAAATATAGCGACCATCCGGTGAATAGGAGCAGTGGCCGTCGCTGGTCAAAATCCCCTTGCCGATGGGGGTATACTCTTTCTTGCCGTCGGTGAATTCCAGAAAATATTTTTCGCCGAGGAGGTCGGAGGTGATCAGAATGGTGCGATCGTCCTTCCAGTCAAAATGAGAGATCCAGTGGCCGAAGGGGATCTGGCACTGCAGGCCGGAGCCGTCCCGGTTGACGGTCCACAACGATGTCGCCCAATTTTTGCCGGTTTTTACTCTGCAGAAAAAGAGCAGTCGGCGTCCGGACGGATTGTAGAGCACATGATTGAACCACATCAAGCCGTTTACGGTGATGTTAAAGGACGGATGGCGCGCTACTTCCGTGAACGGCAGCAGCAGCTCATCTTTGCCCGTGGCCAGATCTATGGCGAATAAACCGTCCTGCGGCGGCATGAGCGACTGCTCCAACTCGGGGAGATCGTTGGCATAACCGACCTCTTTGCGGCAATACCACATGCGGAGATAATGGAGCCCGATGGCCTCCCTGCCGTTAGGCGAGACGGCGGCGACCGCTGCGTTGATTTTTCTTTTTTCACCGGTCTGCCGGTTCATCGCATAGGAATGCAGCGAGGATCCCTCACTGGCGTTGTAAACAAACTCTTCGCCAAAACCGGCATCGATCCAGTGCATCATCGAACCTTGTTGAAAATTAAAGGCGTTGGTTTCAGCCAGCGGAATGAAACGGCTGCTGCGGACATCGACCAGGCCGACCTGAGCCTGATCGTTTATGGTGGGTATACGGTCATCAAAGTCGGTTTCCAGCGCAAGATGATAGCGTTTGCCACGGTCCCAGGGATTAATGCCGTAGTAACCGAAAAAGTGGTGCCGGCCTTTTGCGGACAGCCTCGTTGCCGGTGTCGATGTGGTGTTTGACGGCCATAGGTTGCTCGCCAAAGGCAAGCAGGCCGCGCTCTGCAGAAAAGTTCGTCGGTCCATAGGCACTGTGGTCACTCCGGCAACAGATAGGGTCTTACTTCGATAAAATTGAAAATAATGTCCTGCCCGGCTGCTCCGCCGGGCGTCCTCTCATCCTGCCAGTCTGAAATCGTCAACTCGGCGGTTGTCCCCTGGGCCTGAAAAACCACACGCTGATAATTCATCCACGCCGGGTGGTCGACGTTGTAGGGACCAAAACTGTGGGCATAGTTGTTGGGATAGAGGTGGCTGAAAGAACGATTCTTGTCGACAAGGCTGTTTTTTAACTCTATGGACAGGCCGGACGACTGCTTGACATCCAACTGATTCATGTCGGCCGAAATCATTTTCAGCGAATACCACTGCCCCGGTGTCAACGCCTGCAGGGTCTGATGCAGCCGATTGGGTTGCCGGTCGGAACGCTTGAACACCATGCCCTGGTCGCCGATCGGAATTTGCGGATAGCGCCCCTGCAGCCAGCTGAACCCTTCCAGCTTGCCCGGCGCGATGCTGCCCGCCTCAGCCGGCTGGGCCTGCCAGCCATTCATGCCATGGACGAAATCCGGATTTTTCAGATGCGGCAGCTGATACGGCTCATCACTGAAACGGCTGCGATGGCCCTCGATGCAATAATGGCGAAACAGCCGGTGCGCCCAGCGCAACACCTCTTCATCGGCATAACTGGACAAGTATTCCTGCAGGCCGTACAAACCGGCAAAGGCCGGATTGGTGGCCAAAAAGTGAAATTGCATGTCCATGAATACCTTGTAATTGACGTGAGGCAATCGATTCAGCATTTCAGGCGGATCGCAGAGATAGCCCAGACACACGACCAGATGCTGTTTCAACTCTGGCAAATGATGGCGGCCGGCGAGAACCGCCTGTTGCAACTCTTCCTGCAACAGCGCGCGCGCTTCGCTTTCACTCGCAGGCAGCGGCAGATAGCGCTCCAGGGCGAATCGACCACCGTGCTGCAGCAGCGTTCGGCTGAACACAAAGGCGGGCAGATACGGATTCTGGAAAAGGTCGTTGCAATAGGCATAAAAGTGCTTGCCGCCAAAGCCTGGATTTTTGTACAGCGCCTCCATGGCCTCGGTCCAGGGCTGATAGTACGTTTGCGGTTTGAGCATAAACTCATCGACGATGATGCCGCCATATTCCGGCCGGACAACGCCCGGGCTCGACGCCCAGATGTCATAGACCGTGTTCGTCGAAGGCGGCTGCTTGTCGGCCAGGCCGGGCAGCGACATGTTGCACAGCCACTGGCGGCCTTCGGCTCTCCACTCGCCTGCCTGCTCAGGCACCCCGCCGGTTATGATGGTGTTGACATGGGAGAGGACGTGGCGGGTGAGAAACTCCCAGTCATACGGACCGAACGGCTCCAGGTGCGGCCTGCACGGATACTGGCTGTAGATGAGTTCCGGAATGGCGCGAACCACGAGTCTGCCCGGTTGTGGAGTGGTTAATTGCAGGGTATGGGGTCCTTTTGCCAGATAGAGCATGGCTTCCGGTGTCCGAGTGGTTGGATTGATACGCCATCGCAGCGTATCGTCTTTCAGCCGGGCCTGCGTCTTTGCACTGCCATGTTCAATGGCAAAGAATACCCAACCAGGACGCGGATTTTCAAAACGCACCGATACGGGTTTGTTCGCAAGTTCCACCTGAACCAGTTCGGTGACAAAATTGTTCAGAACGTTATATCCGGCTTTATTTGACCGGTTGAATTGGGAGCGATCGATGGTTTTGCTGCGATGCATGAGCTCGACGCCGTTCTCTGTGGTCAAGCGACTCTCGATGCGGCAGGACCAGGGATCGATCTTTTCGGGCACGGTGAATTGGCAGTAAAGAATGCCGGGATCGTCGTCCAGCTGTTGTCTGTGTTGCTGCAGGATTTTTTTTGTTTTCGTTTCGATTAAAGCCAGGTCCAGGCGGGTGTGCCGCCAATGCCGGCCGAGTTGGGTCATATTCAGATGAACGTCGAGGTGTGTGCCATCCGCGGTCGGTTCGCAAAACAGCGTCGGAAAGGTATCCATGACGATCGGGTCGATAGTCAACAGGCAGGGGAGCTGCCAGAGCCCACCACTGCCGCCCACGTCCAGCACCCGCAGAGCCAGCACGTTTTTACCCGCATGCAGCCAGGGATTGAGGCTGGCCAGAGAGGGCGTGTTGGCCACGGTGTGTTTCAGGCTGTCGCCGAACTCATTGATAAAATGGCCGTTGCAAAAAAGGGCAAAGGCATCATTGACGGCGCCGAGGATAAGCCAGGCCTGTTTTTGCGACCAGTCTGCGGGCACCTCGAACTCGTGGCGATACCAGGCATAACCGTCCGTGCTGCTAAAGCCCTGGTCTTCCCAGCGTACTCCGGCATTCAATCTAGCCCAATCGTCGTCTGCAAGCGTGGGACTTTGCCATTGCGGCATCCTGCCCGCCGGTTCCGGTTTGAATTTCCAGCCTGTTGAGAGATCCAGCGTTTGCAGCGGCGCCGCCGAAAAAGCGGCTGACACACAGATGGCCGCCAGGAAAAGGAAGATTATTCTTTTCATAAATCGTACCGCCTCGTTAGTACGTGATGTGCGAACGGTCAAGTATAGCGGAAAATTGGCGACTTGTCAAGGGAAAAAAATGTTGATTATCGCTCTGTGAATTTCTACTTTGCCTGTATGAGGATCCTCAGGCAACAAGATGTGCCGGAGCGGTGGGAAAGATCGCTGCCGGGAAGCGCCGACGTTCGGCGGTCATTCAGTCTACTCACTGTTAACAGAAAGCAGGTGTGCACGATGCATGAAAAAGCAAAACACTGTCGTTGCAGAGCCCTGATCTGCTCTGCCTGCTTGTTTTTTTCCAGCCTGTTGTTTGGCCAGGGAGCGGATCCTGGGGCAGGGGATCATGCGCTTCGGGATTTGTATGCCGATACCTGGGTAGCCACCGATGCGTTGGGCAGGACTATGCCCTCTTTTCAACAGGTCGGTCCGGTCAAGCACGATCAGCGTCGGGTGGTGGCTATTTTTTACATCACCTGGCACGGCGATGCCAATGCCAACCTGAAAAGTCCGTACCTGGCCGATGTGACCAGGATACTGGCCGCTAATCCGGCTGCACGCCTGAACGCGCAAGATCCGGCCTGGACGGAATTTGCCTATCACTGGGGCGAGCCGGAAATGGGCTATTTCCTCAGCCGCGATGAATATGTGATCCGCAAGGATATGTCCATGCTCGCCGACGCCGGCGTGGATGTGCTGGTCATGGATGTAACCAACGCCGTGCGCTATTGGGATGAATGGGAGACGGTTTTTTCTGTGATGACCGAAATGAAAGCCGCGGGCAACCGGGTGCCGCAGTTTTGCTTTTGGGCATTCAACGGACCGGTCATAACGGTGGTGCAGGAACTGTATGAGAGAATTTATCTGGCAAAAAAATTCCAGGACCTCTGGTTCTATTGGGACGGCAAGCCCTTGTTGCTGTACAACGCTACCCCTGATATCGACGCCAACGGCCAAGGCATGAAGCATCCCAACCCGCATTATGATCCGGCGACAAAGACAGATCAGCACCACCCCCATTACGGCGACCCGGCCTATGCGGAAGAGTTTTATGCGGACTATAGCAAAGAGGTCAAAGAATTTTTTACCTTGCGCAATATGTGGTGGGGATTTTATACATGGGCCGGCCGGCGGTTCGTCGGCACTGAGGATAACTGGAGCTTTGGCTATAACCTGGACGACAAGAACGTCAATGCCTTGCCGCCGGATTCATTACTCTCCACGCACCTGGGCAAAAGGGAGGAAGCGGCCGTGACACCGGCCCAGCATCCGGTCAGTCTGGTGGGCAAGTGCTGGACGCGCGAACATGGCGAACCGGAATTGAATGAGCACGATCTGCCGGTGCCGACGTTCGTACCCTGGCTGAACAAAGTGGTCGAACATCCGGAAGGGTATGGCATCTATTTTCAGGATCGTTGGGATGAAGCCCTGGCCAGCCATCCGCAGTTTTTATATATCAATGACTGGAACGAATGGACCGCCGGCAAGTATCATCCTGAACAAGGCAAAACCTACGATTTCATGCGGCGCCAGGTCGACTATCGTTTTATCGATCAGTATAATTCCGAATTTAACCGCTGTGTTCAGCCGATGAAGCACGGCTATACCGACAACTATTACATGCAGATGGCGCAAAACATCCGCCGCTTCAAGGGCGTTCGTCCCACACCGGAGCTGCAGGGCCTGAATGAACTGCGCATCGACGGTCGATTCGACGATTGGCAAAAGGTAACAGTGGAATATCGTGATACGGTGGGCGACGTCTTTCATCGCCGCCATAAAGGCTATGGGGGACTGGAATATGTCAATCTTTCCGGACGAAACGATTTTGTGACCTGCAAGGTCGGCGTGGATAAAAAGAATATCTACTTTTATGTCCAAACCGATACCACGCTGAGCGTTCACAGCGGCGACAACTGGATGCTGTTGCTCATTGACACGGATCAGAACTATGACACGGGATGGTTCGGCTATGACGTGCTCATTAACAAAACGGTCGTCGATGAGAATACCACCACCCTGATGCGCTATGAGGCCGGTCGGCCTGATCAGCCGTGGCGAGAGTGCGCGCGTCTGCGCTATCGCTATCGCGGCCGCGAGCTGGAATTGGCGATCCCGCGCCATCTCGTGCGCCTGACCGGCGATGTTGTTGCCTTTGATTTTCACTGGTGTGATCATCCGGCCGATTTGCATGATCCGATATCACTTTGCGTCAACGGCGACAGTGCGCCGAACCGGCGGTTCAATTATCGGTGTATCTGGAGAAAACAGCCTGTGCACCATCGATAGAGTCGAAAATCGATGAGTATATCGAAGCGTCGACACACTCCCATCTGCTGGCTCGCATCGACGGATATAGTAATCGATAAGCAAAGAGATATATCTAAGCCAACGTTGATGCAAGTTCGCGAGAATAAAGTTGGCGAGGGGGCAATCGTACTCTGCCAGGGCCTTGTCTTGGGCTGATGCAATGTGAGCCATGATGGCAAAATCAATTCCGCGCCCGTCTGAACGGCTAAAGGAGGGCGCGCTATCGATGTTGCCCTAAAAAGCACATGTATATTTGCCAAGGGAAGCCCTCTACTTCGATTCCGTTAATGTGGTTCCCGCAAGGCCGATGCTCGCCGAACCAAACCCTCTGGCGTTGTTTGCGCATGCCTTTAAGCTAAAATTGCCAAAACGTTCATTCGTAGTAGCAGACGAGGAATTGGACGCTGATGATAAACATCATCCAAAATTCTCCTGCGATGAAAAATATCTGCAATTTGATCGCCGATCTGGCCAACACGGATTCAACCGTGGTCATCCAGGGAGAAACCGGCACCGGTAAAGAAATGATCGCCAAGGCGATTCATCTTAGCAGCCGCTGCAAGGACGGCCCGTTGATCGGATTGAATTGCGCAGCACTTTCCGAAACGCTGATCGAAAGTGAGCTGTTTGGCCATGAAAGGGGAGCTTTTACCGGAGCGGTAAGAACCCGTGCCGGCCGTTTTGAGCAGGCGGATGATGGAACCTTGTTTCTCGACGAGGTCGGCGACCAGCCGCTGTCGACACAGGTCAAGTTGTTGCGGGTATTGCAGGAGAAGGAGTTTGAACGCGTCGGCGGCAATGATACCATCAAAGTCGATGTCCGGATTATAGCGGCGACCAACAAAGACCTGCGCCATGCGGTCCGCATCGGCCAGCTTCGCAAAGATCTTTTTTATCGCCTCAACGTGGTGTTCATTCAGGTCCCACTGCTGCGCGAGCGCCTGGAAGATCAGCCGCAGTTGACGCTGCACTTTCTGCAAGAATATAAACAACGACCTGCCAAGGAGATAAAAAGCATCGAGAGCGAAGCGCTGCAGCTGTTGCTGGCGCAGCCGTGGCCGGGCAACATCCGTGAATTGCAGAATGTGATCGAGCGCCGCCTCGTCCTGGAAAAGAGCGAGGACTTGACCAGACGTACAGTCATGAGCTGTCTGGAATCCAGTGATCTGCCGGATGAGCCCATCGCCCTCTATGCTGCGCTCCACCAACTGTTGCCGGCCGTTGTTTTTGCAGGCCCGATCCCGCGGGACGAGATCCCGGAGCATATCGCCGCCATGTATATCGCCGTTCAGCCCAGAGCGCCGGAGTATGCCTGTCCGATGAAGATCTTTGAATACCTTGGCGTGGGAAAATGCATCGTAGCGCCGAATCAGCCCAACATATGCGAGATCATAAACGATGGCGTGTCCGGTTATCTGTTTCGCCCGGAGGACAAGGAGAGCCTGCGCAGGACGCTGTTGCGGGTGCTGGACCAACCGCAACAGCGAGAGCGCATTGGCAAGCGGGCCGCACAGAGCATTTATAAGCCCGTTTTCTCTGGCAAAGTAATGCGCAAAGAACGCTGGACCTGATCTTTGAAAATGGGAGTGCGGCTCATTCCAGGCGCATCCTGATTGATGCGCTCCCGTGATGGTCCGGCTGCACGGGTGGCTGTGATCTGAGCGACTGAGCCTGAAGCGGCATGCCTATTTGCGCCTCCGCGGCAGGGGCCGCGCCTGGCAGGAGGGGGGAGAAAATTGTGCTGCAAAAATTCAAGTGTTGCATATAATGACAGGAATTGCTAACTTTTACAACTTGTGGGCATCTGCCATGGTACATAGATGGCAGAAGGGAGGTCATGTGACCGCCAGAGAAATCACGTTTGCTCGCCCCTATAGCTCAGCTGGATAGAGCAGAGGTTTCCTAAACCTTTGGTCGCAGGTTCAAATCCTGCTAGGGGTACGAAAAGGCCCTCGGTCGTTATTCGATTGAGGGCCTTTTTTTGTTCGTTCCCCTGTTGATACCAAAGCCTCAAACTGTGGTAAGACTCCTTGCATTTTCCCCTCGTCACCAGTCTCAGAGTGTGGTGTAGATGCCTGCGAGCCGTGGATCGCTCATCTGCGCCACTCGCGGATGAGCGGGCCGGGAAATGATCTTCAGCAAAAAATTCTTGATTTAATGACTGAAATGTCATAAACTGGTTAAGGTTCTGCATCTCTTTGGTCATCCAAGATTGTGATTCAGCAAGCACAGCGCTTTTGCAGGTTTGATGCGAAGGTTGTGCTTTTTTTATATGAAGCGATCGACAAGACCTGGTGCCGACTCGGTGATGCTGAAGCGCCGTCCGTTTGAAAAGAGGGGATATCTTGTCCGTTTCTGACTGAAACCGCCCAATCCAACGGAGTACCGATGAAACGTGAGGTCCGATATCATCAGCTGTTTCAGGAGCTCCCTGCCTACATTTGTTCATTTTTGCCGGACGGCAAAATTGCATTCATCAATAATGCTTTGGCGAAACTGGCTGGTCGGCGCGACGAGGACCTGATTGGCACATGCTGGTTCGACCTGTTGAATCCGGAGGAACGGGACTTTGTTCGATTTCGGCTGAATTTGTTAACACCGCAAAATCCGATTGAATCGCACGAACAATCCTGCATCGGTGCTGACGGCTCCTTATTCCGGCAGAACTGGACCAGCCGGGCCCTCTTTGACGAAACAGGTCGTTTGCAGGAATTTCTGGCCATTGGTCAGGACATAACCGATCGTAAGCAGGCGGAAAAATTATCCATGCAATCCTGCCAGAATTACGAGGCCTTTTTCAATACCACCGAGGACTTTTTATTTGTCCTCGATTGCGCCGGTGATATCATCTATATCAACAAAACCGTGCTGCACCGCCTCGGCTATTGTCGTGACGAACTGCTGGGCCAGCCTGTACATATCGTGCACCCGCCGGAAGAGCGTGCTGATGCAGCAGCGATTATTGATGACATGCTGAAAGGCAAAAGGGACTTTTGCTCCATCCCGCTTTTAACGAAATCAGGCTCTCTCATCCCGGTGGAAACCCATGTGTCCTGGGGCTTATGGGATGGCGAGCCGTCTGTTTTCGGTGTTGCCAAAGATATCTCCAGTACGCAGCTTTCTGAAGAAAAGTTTTCCAAGCTCTTTTATATTAATCCGTCTGCCTGCGGTTTGACCGATCTGGCCACCGGCAGGTATCTGGAGGTGAACGAAGCGTTTTCCAGATTATTCGGCTTTGAAAAGGATGAGGTGATCGGACACACGCCCGAAGAGTTGGGCATTGCCACCGCGGAGGGCGTACAGCGTGTTGTAGATGCCGCCCGTGCAAAAGGGAGCCTGACCAACATTGAAGCGGATTTACGGGCAAAAAACGGAGAGATGAAGCATGTGCTGCTCTCTGCCGAAGCTATATATGTTCAGGATAAAAAACTGCGCTATACGGTAGTTCAAGACATCACCGACGTCAAACGTGCAGAACATGCGCTGCGGGAGCAGGCGGACAAAATTAAGGCGCAGAACGAAGAGCTGAACCTGACCAATATCGAGCTGCACCAAGCCAAGAAAAAAGCGGAGGAGGCGGATCGTCTGAAATCGGCGTTCCTGGCCAACATGAGCCATGAAATTCGAACGCCCATGAACGGCATCCTGGGATTTGCCGAGCTGTTAAAAGAACCGAATTTGACCGATGATAAATTCCACAGCTATATCGCCATGATCGAAAAAAGCGGCGCACGCATGCTCAACATCATCAATGATATTCTCGATCTTGCAAAAATCGAATCCGGCCAGGTGGAAGTGGTAGAGTCGCGTACGAATGTCAACGAGATGCTTCAATATATATGCGATTTTTTTCGTCCGGAAGCCAAACGAAAAGGCATCCAGCTCACCCATTCCGGCCAGCTGCCGGACCGGCAAGCCGTTGTCCGGAGCGATCGCGAGAAGCTGTATGCGATCCTGACCAACCTGGTCAAGAATGCCATCAAGTATACCGACAAGGGCCATATTGAACTGACTCTGGCCAAAGGGCCGGATGGCCTCGAATTCTGCGTCAAAGATACGGGCATTGGAATACCGCGCGAGTTGTATCAGGTGATTTTTGACCGGTTTGTCCAGGCTGACATGTCGGATAAGCGGGCTTTTCAGGGGGCCGGTTTGGGTTTAGCCATCACCAAGGCCTATGTGGAGATGTTGGGGGGGACCATCTGGGTGGACAGCGAACCCGGACAGGGGTCCATGTTCCATGTATCCCTGCCCTACCGACCGGCCAGCGAAATGGCAGGTTTGGAGCTGGTGGTTGCGCAGCATTCTGAGGACCTTTCCCTCAGCAAGCCGCTCAAGATATTGATTGTGGAAGACGATGATATCTCTGCCAAGCTGCTGTCCATGGCCCTGGCCAAGGTATCTGTTGATTTATTTCGTGCGGTTAATGGCGTTGACGCTGTGCAATTTTTTCGTACTCATCCTGATATGGACCTGATTCTGATGGATCTCAAGCTGCCGACGATGGACGGTTTTGAAGCCGTACGAAGAATCAGGCAGTTCAATCATAAAGTGCCCATTATCGCCCAAACCGCCTACGGGCTGCACGGCGATCGGGAAAAGGCCTTGCAGGCCGGATGTGATGACTATATCGCCAAACCGATCAAAAGAAAAGAGCTGCTCGCCCTGGTTGAAAAATATTGTGGGTGACACAGTCGGTGACGTCTTTCAGATCCGACGCACATATCTCTCGTCAGGCTGAAAATCCCCGCCACCTTGCTGCTTTGTGCCAGCCGGTGAATGTTCTTGCAAATGTGCAATATATTTTTAAAATTAAAGGTTTATGGAATATAGTCCGGCCGAAAGGGTGCGTGATAATGAATCGGCGCTCCGAGCTGGCCAACTGCAACGGAGCGACTATGCTGAAGAAACTTTTGCCCACAGATAACAGATTTTATGACTTTTTTGAAAATCATGCACGCATTTCCATCGAGGTGTGCAGGCAATTACAGTCCATGGCAAGAGAGAGCCGTGATATCCCGGCCTTTGTGGCGACTATTCACCAACTGGAGAATGACGCGGATCAGGTTACACACCGGTGCATGGAAGCGTTGCACCAGACCTTTATCACACCCCTTGAACGCACCGACATCCATCAACTGATCAAGCGGATGGATGACATCGTCGATGCCATCGATTCCGCCACTTCCCGCATCGAATTATACGGCATCAGGGAAATGCGCTCGGAAGTGCTGGACATGGCCGATGTGCTGGTGGCGTGCCTGGCCGAAATATCGGAAGGCCTGGTAGAAATGCGATCGCTCAAAAACGTTGAAAAGATCAAACGCCATTGCCAGGTCATTCATGGACTGGAAAGCAATGGCGATCGCATTCTGCGCTCTGCGCTGATCCGCCTGTTCCGGGAGAACGACGCCATGGTGATTATAAAGTGGAAGGAAATTTTTGAGCGCCTGGAGAAAGCGGTGGACCGGTGCGAAAGTGCGGCGGATATCATCGAAGGCATTGTCATCAGTGCTTCCTGATCCTGACCCGATCGACTGAAAACCAATTCCAGGTTTTGTACGTGCGTGTTGAAAAATCAGCGTTAGTATACATGGATAAGAAAATTTGAAGTTGATTAAATGTCGCCAGAGTGATAATCCGGATACCATTTTCTTTCTTACCGACTTTACAGGAGCCGTCTAATGTCAATCGAGCGCAAAACGATTCACGTGGTGAGCAATTCTCACTGGGACCGGGAATGGGCCTATCCGTTTGAGGAAACCCGATTACTGCTGTTGGATTTTATGGACAACCTGCTCAATCTGCTGGACCAGGACGCGGATTTTCATTCTTTCACCATGGATTCGCAAACCTTGTGCCTCGAGGATTACCTCGAGTTGCGTCCGGAACGCCGTGAGGATATCGCCAAACATGTCCGCTCCGGACGCCTCATCATCGGCCCCTGGTACTCGCTGCCTGAAGAATATATCTGCAACGGCGAATCTCTGGTGAGAAACCTGGTGGTCGGCCACCGCGTGGCCGAGTCGTTCGGCCAAACCAGCAAGATCGGCTATACGCCGTTCAGCTACGGTCAGACCTCGCAGATGCCGCAGATTTACAATGGCTTTGGCATCGATACCATCATTTTCTATCGCGGAATCAACACCCCTAAATGCGAATACATTCTCGAAGGTCCGGACGGATCACGGCTGATGGGTTCGCGGTTCGGCGCCATGAGCCGGTTCAGTTATTACATTTATGTCTATCGCGTGCTGCGCTATGGCAGCGATGACGTGTTTCGTCGCTATGACTGGGATCGCGGCGCCACCCCGTTTCGGCTCGCCAACGATTCCCATCCCAGAGCCCATTACTACATTCTCAACAGGGACAAAAAGCTGTGGAACGCGGAACCGATTCGCGACCAGCTGCTCAAACTCGTCAGGGACGAATCCGAACATTTCAGCACCAGTCACTATGTCTGCATGCAGGGATTCGACTCGTCCGATCCGGATCCCAAAGAGACAGACATTATGAAGCTGTGCCAGGAGCTCTTGCCGGAGCATGACATCAAATTTTCCAATCTCGAGGAATACATGAATGCCATGCGCAAAGAGGCCAAGGACCCTGTGGTCCTCAAAGGCGAATTTCGCGATCCGGGCGCCACCGGGAAATGGACGTTTCTTTATGGCGACGTCATCAGCGCCCGCCCGGCGATCAAAAAAGCGAATCACCTGGCCGAGACTAAACTGCAGCGCCAGGCCGAGCCCTGGAGCGCGGTCCGCAGCATGGTGGGCGGCGAATATCTGAAAAGCGCCCTCGACCGGGCCTGGAAATTCCTGCTTAAAAATCATCCCCATGACACCATCACCGGCGGCGGCGTCGACCAGATGGAAAAGGACGCCCTGTTCCGGTTTGATCAAATCCACATGATCTGCGACGGCCTGACCCGCAGAGGCCTGCAGGAGGTACAGTTCCATATCGATAACTCGGACGTGTCCGAGAAGGATTCCGTTCTGACCGTTTTCAACTCTTCGCCGTTCCCGCGCCAGGGAGTGATTTCCTGTCTTATCGACATGCCGGCCAACATGGGATATGAAGCGTTTGAAATAAAGTCACCGGATGGCACCTTCACCGGCGCCCTGCAAGTCAAAAGAGAGTACGCCTATGGTACGCTCGTGAGAAATCTTCAGGACATCTCGACGGAAGTGAGAAGCCAGCGGGTGCAATGCCACATTAGAGTGGATGAGATCCCGGCCCTGGGTTATAAAACTTTTCACGTGGTCAGAGCCGGCCAGTTCAAACCGGCCGAAGGCACGCTGGTACCATCTCCCAATGTGCTCGAAAACGAATATCTCAAGGCGACGTTCAATTCGGACGGGACGCTGAATCTTTTGCATAAAGAAACCGGACGCATCTTCGCCGGCCTGCACTACTTTGAAGATTCGGGTGAAACCGGCCATTCCTGGATCCATATGAATCCTGATGACAACCGGGTTCTCACATCGCATGGATCGCCCTGCAGCATTGAGTTGGTCGAATCGGGGCCATTGAGTTCAACCATCGCGGTAGTGACCCGGATGCACATTCCGGTCGGCCTGACCCGGGAACTGACCGATCAGTTTCGCGAGGAAGCGGACAACAACACCAGCCGCTCGAAAGAAACCCGTGAAGTGGTCATCACCAGCCAATTCACCCTGCGCGCCGGCCAGAGACGGCTTGATGTGAGAACCACGTTTACCAATCCCTGCAAAAATCATCGCCTGCGCGTGGTGTTTCCGACGCGATTGTCGTGCGATCAGACCCACGCCGAAATCGGTTATGATGTCATTGACCGGGATATCACCGTCAAGAAAGGGAACGCCTACTATGGCAAACCCAATCCGCAATATCCGATGCACCGTTTTGTCGATATGAGCGACGGCGAGAACGGCTTTGCCATTGTAAACAATTCCGGCCTGCGTGAATATGAGGCCTTGGATGACACGGATCGTTCTCTGGCCATCACCCTGATGCGTGCTTTTACGTTCCGGCACGCACCGGTGTTCGGCCGCTGGGAGGTCTACCCGGAAATGGAAATGTCCCAGTGTCTGCGCGACTGGGAATGGACCTATTCCATCTATCCGCATCGGGGAGACTGGACGAACGGATGTTTTGCACAGGCAGAGGAGGTCAATTTGCCGCTCGAATCGGCTCAGGCCGGTCCCCATGCTGGCTCGTTGCCCAAATCCGCCAGTTTCCTGGAAATCAGCGGCGGCTCGATGCAGCTCACGGCCTTGAAGCAGGCGGAAGACCGCAAGGAGTCGTTCATCCTTCGCATGTTTAATCCGGAGAGCAGGGAGGTCAAGGGATTTATTAAAACCTTGCAGCCGGTCAAGCAAGCCTGGCTGGTTGATTTGAATGAGGAACATCGTCAGGAGATCAGGCTTGATCAGCAGGGGATTCCCTTTACAGCAAAGGGGAAGAAAATCCTCACCGTCGAGTTTACCCTGGCCTGATGTAATAAAATAGGCGTCCGATCTTGAATCAGACGCCTTTTTAAATGCGCCGGGCTATTCAAACTCATTGAATTAAAATATAGTATATTGATGATGACCCCGGCTTTTGTCAGTTTAAAATGGCCGGCTTGCTGCACAGCGACGCACACGGCCTGTTCTGCAAAATAATCCGCCGATCAGCCTGCGTTCTTGTCGTCCTGCATCATGCCAAAGATGTTGCCTTCCGTGTCCTTGCCGTAAGCGATCCAACCTACACCCTTGATGGGCATTTTGGGCATGGCGATGGACCCGCCTGCGGCCAGGACTTTGCCCAGGCATTCATCGACCTCTTCCACGCCCATGGTGCAGACAAAGGCATTGACCGCTTGCCCCTCTGCGGGCGCCGGCCCGTGGCGGAATAAAATTCCGCCGTCAATTCCGGGCTCTTTCGGATCCCCGGTTGATACCAGCCAATAGCGATTTTCATCCGGCAGTTGTACGTCCGGAATGATCCACTCGTTGATATTCCAGCCGAAAACATCGTTATAGAATTTTGCGGTGCGCTCCGGATTGGCCGAGTGAATTTCGAAATGGATGACTCTGTTCATCCGTCTGCCCTCTATACTAAAGTTCTTTGCTAACCTGATCAATCCTGTTGCGCAACAGTGCTGGCAACGGAGAACAAGCCATCAATTTTTTATCTGCTTCATCTGCGGATGACCGCGAGCAATCACTGTTATTTCTTGATGAATTGGGCGTTGATCTCGATCTTGACCTCGTTGCTCACTAGCACACCGCCGTTATCCAGCGTTTTGTTCCAGGAGACGCCAAAGTCCTGGCGGTTGAGCGTTGCCGTGGCTTCCAGGCCGACCCGCGTCTTGCCCCAGGGATCCACCAGCTTGCCGGTGATGGTAAACGGCACCTTGATCTCTTTGGTCACCCCGCGCATCGTCACATCGCCGATGGCCGCAAAACCTTCGCCCTGCTTGACGATCTTTTTGGACTTGAACACAATCTCCGGATGGGTGGCGGCATCGAAAAAATCGCTGTTGCGCAAATGTTCATCGCGTTTGGGGTTATCCGTATCGATGCTGGCCACTTTGATCGTGCCTTCCACGCTCGATTTGGTCACATCCGCTTCATCGTAAAACACTTTGCCGGTGAACTCGTTGAATTTGCCCTGCACCGTCGTCACCACCATATGCTTTACTTTGAATCCGATTTGCGTATGGGCAGCGTCGACGAGATATTCATCGGCGGCCAAAGAGACGCCGGTTATCGCCAGTAGAAATGTCAAAATAGTTTTTTTCATTTGGGACCTCGATTCTTCGTTTGTTTAAGGGCTTTAACAGAAGAGGTCCCAGTTATATTTCCAAAATCGATAACTATTTGCGCAGCAGCAGGCCGTACGGTCTAACATTAATAGAAATAAATTAATAGCAAGCCAAATCCTCGGCAGGATTCTGATTACTCCTCGGGTGCCGTCGGCAGGTTTATTTCCGATGTCGCCGGTAATTCGGCTGCAGCCGCCTCTTTTTGTAAACGCAGATTTTCCAGTTTTTGCAGGGGAATTTCCAGTTGTCGTCGCCGCGTGCTCACCAGTTGATCGAATTCGTTCTGCGCATCCTGCAACCGTTTGCCGAGGGTGTCCATGCGTTTGATGAATTCATCCCACTGTTTTTTGAACGCCGACAACAGCAGCAGGATGTCGTTGGCGGTTTTCTCCAGGCTGAAATTTTCAACCGCCTGGCGGATAACGGCCAGCACCGCAAACAGGGTCAACGGCGAACAGACGATCACGTGCCACCGCAGCGCCTGATCCAGGATGGTCTGATCCTGTTCCTGAATGAAATTAAAGATGCGTTCATTGGGGATGAACAGCAGCACATAATCCACGGTATTGGATTCGCTGTTGATATAATCCCTGCCGGTAATCTCCTTGATACGGCTGCGAACGTCACGGAGAAAATCATTCTGCCATCTGATCCGGTCCGCTTCGGTGGTGGCTTCCATGGCGCGCACATAGTTGTCCAGGGGAAATTTGACATCCATGTTCAGTTTCATATCGCGCGGCAGCAAAAAAGTAAAGTCGGGACGATGGCGTCCGCTTTCGAGCGTTCGCTGTTTGACATAGTTGATATTCTCCACGAGGCCGGAGAGGCGGAGAACATCTTCCGCCATCCGTTCGCCCCATTGACCGCGCGTGCGCGTGTTGGCCAGCGCCTCTTTCAGCGATGCGGTGATCTGGCTCAACAACGCCGTCTGTTCGCCGGTGTGACGCAGCTGGCTGGCTAATTCCCCGTATTTTTGCGATCGATCTTTTTCCAGCTGCCGGACGAGCGTCATCAGATCCTGCACCTGCCCGGCCATGCGAGCGAGTTCTTGATCGATGAGGTTTTTTTTCTCGCCGATTTCCATTTTGGCTTTTTCCCGTTCGCCCGCCAGCGTGGCCTGGGCAAGTTTTAGCAGCTCGCCGGTGGATCGGGACAGCGCCTCCAGCGACAAGGTGCCGAACTGCGCCCGCACCTGGGAGAGTATGGCATCGACCTGCGCCTGCTGTTGTGCTTCTGATTGCTCCCTGAACTCCCGGGCCCATTTTTCCAGGGTTCGGCCCTGCCACCAGCGCAGCAGGAGCATGGTCAAAAGGCCGATGGCGAACCCCAGCAGCAGCAAAATAATGGATAATCCAGACACCGTAGATACTCCGAGTTTTTCCTTGCATTATAAATTAACAATTATATATTTAGAATCAATATGCAGATCGTGATCAACGAAACCGTGATCGAAATCCGGCAAGCAGACATCACCGGGATGGCGACGGATGCCATCGTCAACGCGGCCAACGAACTGCTGGCCCATGGCGGCGGCGTCGCCGGCGCGATAGCTCGCAAGGGAGGAGCCGCTATACAGCAGGAGAGTTCCGAGTGGGTGCGGTTGCACGGACCGGTGCTCACCGGCACGGCGGCCATCACCGGTGCGGGTCTACTTGCTGCCCGGTATGTGATTCATGCCGTTGGTCCCATTATGGGCAGCGGCGATGAGGACCGCAAGTTACAGGCCGCTACCCAGGCGGCTCTGGACCTGGCGGATGCGTACGGTCTGCACAGCATCAGCTTTCCTGCCATTTCGACCGGCATTTTTGGCTATCCGGTCGACCGCTGTGCCCGCATCATGCTCTCAACCGCTGCAACGCACGCTCAAACCGATACGCGGTTGCACCATATCGTATTTTGCCTGCTCGACGCCCGCACCTTTGGCGAATTCGGTAAAATGCTGCAAACCATCAAGATTCCCTAACAGAAGGAGACGTTGTTATGATTCGTTACACATCCGTTATGCTGCTGCTCATGTGTCTGGCCACGTGGAGTTTTGCCAAGGTGGAACTGGTGCAGGGCGATAGCAAAATCGATGTCAAAATAGACGGCACACTGGTGACCACCTATTTGTACAAATCCGACATGACCAAGCCGGTGCTTTATCCGGTTAATACACCATCGGGCATCTTTCTTAACCGCCATTTCCCCTTTGAAAAAGTGGAGGGAGAGACCAAGGATCATCCCCACCACTTTGGCATTTTTTTAACCTATGACGAAGTCAACAAGGAAGGCTTTTGGAACAACACCACGACTCCGCCGCAGATCAAACTGGCACAGATCACCGAACAAAAGAGCGGCAAAACCGCTCGAATTTCTTCCGTGCACAACTGGGTGGCGCGCACCGGCAAAACCTATCTGGAAGAAAAACGGACCATGGAATTCAGCGGCGCGAAAAATTATTACACGATCGATTTTGATATCACGTTGACGGCCAAGGACACGGCCGTGGTATTCGGCGACACCAAGGAGGGCATGTTTGCCATGCGTGTGGCCGACTGGCTTGCCGAGCGGAACGGGCATTCGCAGTATTTCTCCTCCGTCGGAACCCGCACTGAAAAGGATATCTGGGGCACCAGGGCGGCCTGGGTGTGTCTGCAGGGGGAGAAGGACGGCAAACAGGTGGGCGTGGCCATGATGAACCACCCGGCCAGCGTCAACTATCCCACGTTTTGGCATGCACGCGCCTATGGGCTTTTTGCAGCCAATCCGCTCGGACAAAAGGCATTCGAAGAAGGCCGCAAAGTGGCCACCCCAAAAGCGTTGAATCTGACACTGCCCCAGGGTGCCAGCACGGTGATCAAATTCCGCGTCGTTGTCTATGATGGCACCATGACCGAGAAAGCTCTGGAAAAAATTTATCAGAAATATGCCAAGTAGCTTGCCGACAGACTGCGATTATTGAATTGCGCCACACCGTGCCGGTGACTATGGTTTCTTTGCGAAGGGTCCGGTCACGTTTTGCCTGAGGCGGACAAGCCGCGACAATGTTACGTAACCGCGAATGGACGCGAATGAACGCTAAAAAGAGCTAGCGCGTCCTGCCGCGGTTTAACATCGCTTCAGAAAACAGTGCCATGAATCCATGAATGGCCAATCATCCGGGCTAGACGATTCGCAGCAGCAGTCCCTTGAGATACCGGCCTTCCGGGTGAGCCAGCAAGTACGGGTGATCCGGTCCGGGGCCCAATACCCGCAAGACCTGCGCGCTGCGTCCGGCGTCCTGCACGGCGGCGCTAACCACACGGCCGAACAGCTCTTCGCTCATATGATTGGAACAGGAGAAGGTCATCAGAAAGCCGTTTGGATTCAATTTGCGGATGGCCTGCAGATTGATATCCTTGTAACCACGGCTGGCCGGTTCGACCTCTTTTTGCGTTTTGGCAAATGCTGGTGGATCCAGGATGATGAGATCGTATTTTTCCTTGGTGTGACGCAGATACTCAAAAACGTCCGCTGTTTCCACCGGATGCCGGCTTTTGTCGATCTCGTTCAGCGCATAATTTTCCTCTGCCACTCTATTGGCGGAGGCAGAGACATCGATGGAGGTGACGCGGGTCGCACCACCCTTGACCGCATACAGGGAAAAGCCACCGCTGTAGGAAAAGCAGTTTAAAACTTCCAGTCCGCGGCTCAACGAGCCGAGCAGGGAGCGATTGTCGCGCTGATCGAGGAAAAAGCCTGTTTTCTGGCCGTGCACCACATCCACCTGGAAGCGGAGGCCTTTCTCGGTGATGACGACGGGGTGCGGTTTTGCCGCCGTCAGCCAGCCGCACTGCTCCGCCAATCCCTCTCTCTTTCTGCTTTTACCTTCACTGCGTTCGTAGATAAAATCCATCGGCAACAGTTCTTTCAGAACCTGCAGAACCACCGGCCGGCACCTGTCCATGCCCATAGTGGAAATAGTGATCACCATCGTGTCGTTATAGAGATCGACGATGAGGCCGGGCATATAATCGCCATCGGCGTTTACGACGCGGTATCCATCGGTTCGTTCCGGTACCAGCCGTTTGCGCAATTCAATGGCATTGAGCAGCCGTTTTCGCCAGAACGCGGCATCGATCTCCTCATCCGGATGGAGCGTGAGGATGCGGCAGGCGATGTCGGATTGAGGATTATAAAAAGCTTTTGCCAGGGTGATGCCGCGGTGGTCGCAGACAGCGGCGATGTCGCCCGGCGACGCCGCTCCGGCCGCGCGCTGGATGGCGCCGGAAAAGAGCCAGGGGTGACCGCGCCGGATCACCTTCTCTTTGCCTGGCTTGAGATACAGTTTGATCATAGTTATCCTTTTTTAACGAAACAATTTATAAATTGTACGGTTTAAAAGCAAGAATATGTGGAATTTTGCTTGAATCACCTCAGTTAATTTTGTAAATTCAAGGCATTAGAACGGTTTAGCCGTCCGGGTGCCGTTCGTCCAGCACCTTTGACAGGAGGAAAATTCATGAAACAAATCCATCAGGTGATGATGCTGCTTTTGCTGATATCGGTCATCTCATCTGCCCAGACCAGTCCATGGGCTGCTGGTGCCCATTTCATCGTCTCGCTGCCGCAATCCGACTTTGCCAACCTTTCCAAAGATGGCGAAGGTATCGGCGGCAAGCTGTTTTACCGCCCCGGCATGTCGCGATTTTTCGCTTTGCGCAGTGACTTGAACTATATTTCATATGGTGAAAAACGCAACAGCATGCAGGCCTCCATGGGGTATTTTCTCGTCCAGGTTCGTAACGAGTCCTTTCAGCTGACCCTCGGTCCCCAGCTTTCGCTGCCCATCGGCAGGTTTACCTTGTATGCGGCTCCCATGGGCGGTATTTATAATTATCGAACTGTGGCCTCGGTGCCGGAATTGTATTACTATTATGGGTATCCTGCGGCTGAAACCACCACCAGTCTGACGCGTTGGGGCTGGAACGTCAACGCCGGCCTGTTGATCGACATCGGTATCGGGCCCCATATCGATATAGGCGCCAAGTATCAAAAAATAGCCAAAGCGGTAAAAACGGAAATAAACGATATCAAGGTTGAAAAGGATGCCACAGACATCTGCATCTGCGTCGGCGTCACCTTTTTCCTAAAGTCCAAGTACTGAGGTCGGCGTGGAGTGGGAGATCGGTTCCTCGGCGTATCGCACCGCTCTGCAGCAGGAAGCGGACTATTGGGGCGATGAGATTGAAAAAGCCATGGCCGTGGGCATACCGTTTTCGGCCGACATGCGCCGGGCGCAGCGGCTGTTTGTGCATCGGGGCAAGGATTTGCCGCAGCAGCAGATATTTGATCCGGCGGCGGAACAGATCATGAACGGTCCACTCTACCGGAGCCTGTTTAATCATATCGACGCGGTTTCGCTTCAGGCCCACGTTCTGGTGCTGACCTGTGGCCCGGGAGGTCTGGCCCTGGAACTGGCGCGGCAGGGGCATCATGTCCATGCCGTGGATATAAGCCGGCGCGCCATCGCCATCGCCGAACGCATGGCGGTGGAGAATCCGTTTCATGAGCATTTTGGCAGCCTCGAGTACGAAGTGGCGGATCTCAATCTGGCCGCACTGCCGGAAAAGAGGTACGATGTCGTGTTGGCCTGGGATGGCCTGCACCATATTGTTGCGCTCGATCACCTGATGACGGAAATCCGCAAAACCCTCAAGCCGGGTGGTGTGTTCATTTTTTCCGATCATATCGGCATGAAGCGGTTGTCGCGCTGGCTCGGTGGATTGCTGTACCTGTTTCTGCCCACGTTTGTTCCCTTTCATACGAAACTCAAATACGCTTTTGGCGGCTCGCGCAAAGTCAGAGAAGAGATGACCCGTCGTTCACCTTTTGAGGAGGCCACCTGCGGGCAGATCATGGAAGCCGTCAGCAGGCGATTTGTCCTGTTGCACCTGCTGGAGCACACCGGCATCGGCTATCGTGCGGCGATCGCCGGCGATATGCGCTGGCCGGATCCCGTCAAGCACGGTTTTTTGCGCCGTCTGAAGCGCTTTGACGATTGGGCCATTCGCAAGGGGATCTTGCACGGGGACCATGTTTTGATAGTCGCCCAGGCTTCCTGAAGGGAGCACCACAGGCGGTGGCCTAGGACCTAACGAATCGAAATGAACATCATGACTGAACACTCATCGACCGTAAGCAAAGAGCAAGTTCGACAGATTGCACAAAATCTGATGCACGATCCGTTTGCCGTTCTCGGGCCGCACGAAGTCCTGGTGGACGGCAAAATTTTGTGGGTGGTTCGGGCCTGGATCCCGGATGCCAAGGCCGCTTTTGTCCGTGACCCGGCCAACAAAAAAGAGTATGCCATGGCGGCGGTGCACAATCCCCATTTTTTCGAGGTGACCATCCCGGACTGGAGCACCCTGCCCAATTACCAGTTACGCATCATCGCCGAGAACGACCACGAGCGCTACGTCCATGATCCCTATTTTTTTCTGCCGCAGCTCGGCGAACTGGATATTTATCTGTTCGGCAAGGGCGATCACCACACCATTTATGAAAAGCTGGGTGCGCACCCCACCACCATCAGCGGCGTGCAGGGCGTCTATTTCGCCGTGTGGGCACCGAACGCGCGCAACGTCAGCATCATCGGCGATTTCAATCAATGGCATGGCGGCAAACACCAGATGCGGGTGTTGGGCTCATCCGGGATCTGGGAGCTCTTCATCCCCGACATCGGCGCCGGAGAAAAATATAAATACGAAATCAAGGACCAGGCCGGGACGATATTTATCAAGAGCGATCCCTACGGCCATTATTTCGAAATGCGGCCGAACACGGCTTCGATCGTCGCTGATATCAACCGGTATGAATGGAACGACTGCGACTGGCTGGAGCAGCGCCGGAACGCGGACGTGCTCACACAGCCGGTTTCGGTCTATGAGGTTCATTTGGGCTCCTGGAAACGGATTCCCGAGGAGGGCAGCCGTTTCATGACCTACCGGGAGCTGGCCCACGACCTGGCTGAGTATGTCAAAGAGATGGGGTATACCCACATTGAACTGCTGCCGGTGGCCGAGCATCCGTTCGACGGCTCCTGGGGCTATCAGGTGACCGGCTATTATGCGCCGACCTCCCGTTTCGGTCCGCCGGAGGATTTTCAGTATTTTGTCGATCACATGCACCAGAACAACATCGGCGTCATCATCGACTGGGTGCCGGCCCATTTCCCGCGCGACAGCCACGGCCTGGCCTATTTTGACGGCACCCATCTCTACGAACATGCGGATCCAAAGATGGGCGAGCACAGGGATTGGGGAACGCTGATTTTCAATTACGGTCGCAACGAAGTGCGCAATTTTCTTATCGCCAATCTGCTCTTCTGGTTCGATAAATATCATATCGACGGCGTGCGTGTGGATGCGGTCGCCAGCATGTTGTACCTGGACTATTCGCGCAAGCACGGGGAATGGGTCCCGAATGTGTTCGGCGGTCGCGAAAATCTGGAAGCCATCGATTTCATCAAAAAATTCAACCAAGTGCTCTTTAGCTATTATCCGGGTGTGCTCTCCATCGCCGAAGAGTCCACCGCCTGGCCGGGCGTTTCCCGTCCCACCTATCTGGGCGGACTGGGATTCAATCTGAAATGGAACATGGGCTGGATGAACGATTTCCTGACCTATTTTTCCAAAGATCCGTTGTATCGCAAGTATCACCACAACATGATCACCTTTGCGCTGTTGTATGCGTTTCATGAGAATTTTGTGCTGGTGCTCAGCCATGACGAGGTGGTGCACGGCAAACGCTCGCTGCTGGATAAGATGCCGGGCGATTTCTGGCAAAAGTTCGCCAACATGCGCACGCTGCTGGCGTTCATGTACGGTCATCCCGGCAAAAAACTGCTGTTTATGGGATCAGAGTTCGGGCAGTGGCAGGAATGGTCTGAATTCAAGAGCCTGGACTGGCACTTGCTGGAGTACGAGCCGCACGCCAAATTGCAGCGGCTGGTCAAGGATCTGAACCGGTTGTATCGGGAAGAGCCGGCCATGCACCGGATCGATTTCGATTACAGCGGATTCGACTGGATCGATTTCCAGGACTCGGAAAACAGTATCATTACCTTCATGCGCAAAACCGATGAACCAGGGGACTCGCTGATCTTTATCTGCAATTTCACGCCCATGGTGCATGAGGATTACCGGATCGGTGTGCCGTATGCGGGGTTTTATCAGGAAGTGATGAACACGGACAGCGAGGTGTACGGGGGATCCAACAGAGGCAATGCCGGCGGCGTCTGGTCGGATACCTGGCCCTGGCACAATCAGCCGCATTCCGTGCGCCTGTCTGTACCGCCCCTGGCGACGGTGGTGCTCAAGCCGACGGGAATGTAATCTATGGCCTTGCCCGCCGGCTGAGATGGTTGGTTATTTATCAGAACCCTTTTCCGCAAACAGATCGCGGATGCTGCCGAGGGATCCCAGGGCGCTCATGGCCTGATAGGGGACATAGACCACTTTGTTGTCCTTGCCGGAGGTCATTTCTTTCAGAGTCTCCAGATATCGCGTGAGAAGGAGATAATTCTCGGGATTCCCTCTGATCCTGACCATGCTGTCAGAAACCCGGTTTATGGCTTCGGCTTCCGCCTGAGCTAGCCGAACCTGTGCCACCGCTTTACCTGTCGCTTCCAAAATTGTAGCTCGCTTGTCAGCTTCCGCCTTGTTGATTTTGGCCTCTCGCTCTCCAAGAGATTTTAAAACAGCTGCGCGTTGATTCCCTTCTGCTTCCAGAATCAGAGCCCTTTTCTCCCGGTCTGCTTTCATTTGTTTTTCCATGGCGCCGCGCAACTCTTCAGGAAGAATGATGTCTTGAATTTCCACGCGAGAGATACGGACGCCCCAGGAGTCGGTTTGGGTTTCGAGGTGCATACGGATGCGTGTATTGATTCTCTCGCGAGAGGCCAGGGTTTCGTCTAACGTCATTTCGCCGATGATGTCGCGAAGCGCGGTTTGAGTTATGGCTTCCAGCGAGAGAGGAAGATTTTCGACTTCGTAAACGGCACGGATCGGATCGGTGATTTGATAAAACATCAAGGCATCAATATGTATCGGTGCGTTGTCTTTGGTTATGGCGTTTTGCTGAGGAAAATCCAGTAATATCTGCTGCAGAGAGATTCGCTCTGATAACTTGTACCGTCCAATAATTTTGCCATCCGGTTGCTGTTCAGCTCTTTTTTCCATAATTGGGCGAGGACGGTGGTAGACAGGCACCAGAAACCTCAAACCCGCATTGAGTGCGAATGGGCGGGTCCCCAGACGTTCGATCACCATGGTTTGACTTCGACGAATGATGACCACGCCTCTAGATAAAAAGGCCGCGGCGATGACGAGCGCGATAAAGAATAAAGTAATCAGGATATTGATGATTTCCATCCTCGGGCTCCTGTGAAATCGGTTATATAATTGTGCGGAATGCGATCTAGCAATATCTTCTAATTTCTCGGATGACGGCCAGGATTTCCTCTTCTGTAGCTGGTTTATTGAGAAAGCGGGCACGATGGTCGGTCATGATGCTTTGTTCGACCAACTCCTTGTCCCTGAAGACGCTATAGATCAAGATGGGTCCGCGATAGATCTGTCGTATCAGTTTGTATACAACGAGGCCGGTCGTGCGCCCGTCTTGCGATCCTACTTGATTAGCCAGTCTTCCAGGAGGCATCATGACATCGAGAATGATAGCGTCTATCCGTTTATTATTTTCACGAATATGCTCTAATCCGCTGTCATAATCCGAAAACATGTCGACTAAATGATCAAGGTAGCCGAGCAATTCGCTTTGTTTTCTTACGCTGAATACATCATCATCGATCCAGACCAATCGCATACGATTTCCTAGTTTTTGGGCATCTGCAGCATAAAAATGGTTGGTTCATCGGCTTTAAGCAGGAAAATTTTGCCGCCATGGGCTTCAACAATTTTTCTGGATATGTAGAGGCCGATGCCAGAGCCGGGAGCCGTATACTGCTTGGCGTTATCCGCCCGTTGGTAGAGTTGGAATATTTTTTCCTCCCATCCGCTGGGGACGCCAATGCCTTTGTTCTCAATGTGGATCGTTGACAGGCCTTCGCTGGCGCCGATGCCGCGAACGGTGATGAGAGTATTTTTATGTGAATATTTTACTGCATTGCGGAGCAGATTAAAAAAGACATTGCGCATGCGGTTGACATCCAGCAGCATATCTTTTTCAACGTTTTGATAGCCGGAGTATTCAATCTGAACTCCAAGGCTGTTTGCATATTCGCGAACGGTTTCGACAACCGGTATGATGACATTCTTGAATATTTGGGCGTGAACGCGGTCCAGGTAGACATTTTTTTGTCTCAAAAAATCCAGGTTGTCGAACGTGTATCTGAGGAACTGACAATGAATGATGCCTTCGTCCGGGAGCTGTTGAAGCCGTTTGTCTGTGATGCCCAATTTTTCAATTTTTCGTTTGAATAATTTGAAGGTGCTCATAATCGGTTCGATGGGAGCAATCATTTCATGCTCGGCGGTCTGGTAAAAGGATTCTTTCTCCTTCAGATTTTGTGCCGCCATGGCGGCCGCTTCAACGGCCAGTTTGTTTTGCTTTTTCAATTCCTGATCTTGCTGGAGCGATTGAATCGCTATGGCGATCTGCTGTGATATCAATTGAATCCTGTCACGCAAATAGTCATTAAACAAATGGTTTTCACCGATATCAAGTTTCCAGACTCCTTTGAACTCGCCTTCGGGCGTCAGGATAGGAGCGAGCAGCCAGCTTTCAATTTTTTCTGCCTTTTCCGGATGCTGGGCTTTGAACTCTTCCGGGACGGGATCGATAAACAGGACATTTTCCTTTCGATCTCGGAAAAGCGGTTCGATCCATTTCGCATAAATCGAGCCGCTGAGAGAAGAATAAGTTGTTGTTGTAATACCGTGGATGGATCGATTTACCTCGACGAACGAACCATCGGTGTTTTTAATAACCAAATATGTGCAATCAAAACTCAGAAATTGAGAGGTGCTGTTCACGATTTCCTGCAATACATCGGACAAGAGCTGCCCCTTTTTTACCAGCACGATTTTTCCGATCTCGCGCAGTTCATTCATGTCCAGCAATCGTATATTTTCCCAGGCCTGGCTGATGTTTTTGGCAAGGACGTCCAGCAACTCAATTTCATAATCACTGATCATCCAGCTTGCACTCATTTGATCGTTTACACAGAGGTCCAGGCTTATCTTGCCGATGATTTTGTTGCCGATACTCAATGGCAAATCCAGCCATAAAGGATATTTTTCCTTTTCCAGCTTTTGAGCCCGATGGCACTGTTCTATGGAAATCGCATTAAAAAAAAGGCTGTTTTGAAATGAGGAGGCGTTGACTATGTCGGTTAGATAAAAGAACTTGGGCTTGATCTCCTTGTCTTCAAGCAAAAGCTTATCCGGCCATGAATTCTTCGCCGTCAATTCTAGCGCTTCGGTTTCAACCTCCACCAGCTCACGTTCAAAGATGCTGGCCGGTGAGGGAACGGCCTGCTTGAAGGATTTCAACACCAGCGACTCTCCGTCATTGGCAATCTGATAAAAACGGCAGCGAATGAAATACATCCGCTGCAAAAATCCGTCAAAAATAAGGTTCTGAATTCTGGTGTAGGTATCCGCTTTTGCCAAATCCAAGGATAATTCAAATACCCGCTTGCGGATGGTGCCGTCGCGGCAAATTTCCACCGTCAAATCAGTGTTTGGTATCCGGCGCGACGTAATGTTGCATATTCTGATTTCATGGCGATAGGGATGTTTGTACTTCCAGTCCCGGTGAATGAGACGTCCGGTTTTCCCATACGCTTCCAGGGAGGGACAGCCATCGCAATGTTCGCCGTTTTTATCTGATTGAAATCTGAATGGCTCAAACAGCGCGTAGCATTTTTGCCCGACGGCCTTTTGTGGATCGATACCGAAATTATCCGCTTTTGTTTTATTGATGAATACAACCTCGAATTGGTGGCGCCCCGGGGCGAGGTTGATGACGGATATTTCCGCCGGGCTGTTATCCAGGATGTCTTGATAAAAGTGAGACATGGTAAGCTCATTTAGGTGGCGTAAAGTACTCTCTTATTTTCATCTCGATTTCTTCCTTGGTGCGTTTTAATGCATCTTCCTGGCGTTTCAGATACCGCAGCACCAAAAACAGTGACAACACACTTGAAAGAATCAGGATGATCAGGAAAAGCGGAAAACTGGATCGCAGTCCCGTCTGTGAAGGCCATTTGATCAGGAATATGGCCAGCAACAAAAAGTTCAGCCATACCACCCAACGCATCCAGTCCTTATCTTTTTTGGATCCCAAGTCCGTGGCCGGTGGCTTGGCTTTTGGCGATGTGAGGGACAATACTTTCCTGCGGAGCGGCCATGTGATCTGCATGAATTCTTCAGGCCACATCATGTACAGTATGATAAAAATCGAGGCAAGAAGTAATGAGATCGAAAGCGGCGTCACCGACAGGTGAGAAGAAGAAAAAACGAAGAAAATGAACAGCGACAAGATTACACTCAAGAATAATTTGATCGCTTTAGCGCGTTGTTGCAGGTCGCTTATGCTTTCATTTACCTGGTCGAGATCGGGCGTGTTGTCCGCGATGTAGCTGGGGCCAAACTGCAGTTGCCGCAAGAACTGATGCGTTCGATAGTGTTTCTGGAAATTTTGATATCGATCGATGAACAATTTATAGTCAAAGTAAGTGTGTCGTCCGTAGATACTGTCCAATTCCTCCGAGTCTTCGTGGAAGCGGTGAAAAAATTTCCGATCTAATCCGAGTTGGCTCACAATCTGTCCGTGCCGTGTAAGATTCTGCTCAATTCGTTTCACATTCTGCACGTCTCGACGGAATTCTTCCCGAATGGGATCTGCTTCCTGCTCTCCGTTCATTTTCAATGAACTGAAAAAGGCCTCTCTTACAGAGTCCATGTCTTTATCGGCCCCGATTCGAAGAGCATAATTTCTGTTCATATGAACGAGGGTATCAAGCCGGGTGATACTGGTGCCCTGATCTGACAATGACAATATTTTAGCATTCAGGTATATGGCTTCCCTCAAACCAGGGTACAATGACAGCGCTTTTTGTGATAATTCCAGGGACGTTCCGTCTCTGGCAAGCAGGTAGGCACAATAGGAAGCGTGAACGTAACAATGCGCAGCAAACTCTTTTTGCCCATCCCGTTCTGCTTTAATCCCCGCTAGCCGGAAGGCAGAAAAAGCCCCTTCTTCATCGACTAATTCCGGATGATTTAATTTTAGCAAACCGATTCGATATTGTATCGGATATAGGCTCGAATCAAGTTCATAGGCATTGGAAAAATGGTGGTATGCGCCAAGATAGTCTTCGCTTTGATAATTTGCAAAGCCTTCCAGGAGCCTGTTTTGAGACAATATCGATGTGCGCTGGAATATCCGGGGCCCGATCAAATCATGGAATAGCTTGTTCCTGAAAAAGGCCTGATCCATGTATAGACTTGTGCTGAAATCAAAATCGGCACCAAGATATTGCAGCACATCTTGCGTGCATTGTGAGGCATCTAAACACATTCGCGTGATGGAGCATCGAAGCATATTTCTGGGGCCATCAAAGCACTCGCCAAACCGTTCCGTCAAAGCGGGTTTGCTGGCAATGTACTTGTAGACGATATCGCTGACCGGCAAGTTCAAACCGCTATCCAGGGGCGGATTGTTCCGGTAAACCTGGCTCAGGTATTCAGTGTTTTTTGCATAGGCTACGGCTTGTGCGCGCACCGGCCAGCTCTCTTCACCACGATAAAAAGGCAGGAACATAACGCCCCGCAATCAATTTGGTTTCAGTTCTCTCCAATGTTCTTCCTGGACCTGTCGCCATGGTCCGCTAACGCCTTATGCGCACTTTGTTACTATACCGCAAACGACGCCGGATTTGTCGGCTTTAGGGCCGTCGTTGGCTTGCGCTGGACAAGCGAAGGTAGTCGTCCGATACATAGGTTCTTCTCGGCTGCAAAATGGAAGACAGCTTTTCCTCACTCGATGCTGTGCATACATGGGCAACGATCAGGTAGCTTGGTCTTTGTATGCCACCACCACCTAATGGAGTATGAGGAGGGATAGGCGACAAAATGTGCGTCACATCGGGTTGGTCGAACTCGAGATCAAGTCCACAAAAATATCTGCAGAAAAGCAGCTCTGCCAATGAAACAGCATAGCGGTACAGATCTCGAGATTTTTCGCTCAACGTTGATAACAGGTTGGTTGGCACGGTGCCGCAATTAGTTTTATAGCCATACAAAGCATGCGGATGATCATGTATCTGTGTGAGATAGTCATAATCATATAAAACAGTATGATGATGCGGCATCAGCCGGACCAAACGGCTTAACTGCTCTTGCGGCCTGATTCCGGGGAATTGACCGGAAGTATTGATTTTTTTTGTTTCAAAATAACCTATTCCCGCAAACGGGGGCCTGTCAGGACGGTTGAATTGTACATAGCAGGCAACATCCCCATCGTCATTTTCTATTCGGCCTGATAGCCTGAACGCTTCCCACTCGACGATGGTATATATTTTTTCGATGAACCGTGAATTGTTGGAAATTGTGAAAATTTGATTTTTTTTAACAAGGCCCCGTACTATGGCAGCCGTGATGTCGTTTTCATTCCACAGATCCGGGTAGCATCCTTGAATGGCTTGATTGATGGTGTTGTTGAGATCGGACAAAAAATCAAATGGGCAAGAATAATAAGCCATCATGGCGAACCTGAATAGTGTTATGATCCAACGTGCTTGAGGTACTAACGCGCCGTGTCAGGATATACCAGCACGGTAATACATGTGTGCAAAAGGGAAATCGGTTTAATCCCTGACGGCTAGAGGCTAAAGATCGGCCTGATATCCACCGGCACCTCCCGCAACTGCTCCACACACGATTTCATGACCGGCGACAGGACGCGATAACGGTTGACGAACGACTGCGTCCCCTCATAGTCACCGCGCGCCTGCAACAGCAACAGGGTCTGCGCCAGCTCGGTCAGGGCCGGTAACATCTTTTTCTCGTCCAGATCCAGTTTGCCCTGCGAATCTGCAAAAAAGGCGCCCTGGTCCATCAGATAGTTGAATTGAATGGCTACGCCGCCGCCATGGGCTTCGTTGATGCCAAAGCGGATGGAGCGGAACATGCCGCCGAGGTAGGTGGCGTACAAGCCGTATTCGTTCTGCGGAAACACGCCCTTGTCCATGAGGAATTTCAGATTCAGCACGCCGAGGACATCGGCTTTGCACTCTTCGATGACCGAGTAATACTCTTTCAGCAATTTGGCGACGTCGACGCGCTCCCCGCCGGCCATGGTGACCAATCCCGGCCCGAGGCCGTGGCTCATTTCGTGCATGAGCACGTCGTTAAAGTACATGTCAAAGCTGACGTGCTGCAGCGGTTTGGCGGCGAGGATGGTGTTGGCGATCGGTATCCAGCATTTCTCGTATTTGGCCTGGGCTACGTTCTTTAACATTACTTTTTTGGACCCCTTGGCTTCGCGCACGCGCTCATCGTTGGGCAGGTTAAAAGCCGTGGTCTGCACACCGGCTTTGGTATCGCCGGCGGACATGATCTCCTGCACCACCTTGATGGGCGAGGCCAGTCCACGACTGGATTTATATTGATCCGGAATCGGCAGATGGGCCTCCATTTCGCGCAGATATTTGGCCACTGTGGCCAGTTTTTCACTCTCGGCGCGATCGACGATGCAGAGAAAGGCTTCGTACGAGGCTTTGTAATTAAACAGGTTGTCTTCATAGACCTCATATGGGCCGATGACGATCTCCAGATCGCCGTTCAGATCCATCCACGCCATGTCGGATTCATAATAATCATCGGTTAAAAACGCGTCGGCGCGAAGATGAAGAAATTTTTCAAGGGTAGCATCGTCGGTCAATTCCGCCGCTTCTTCGAGCAGGTCGCTGATTTGTTTGGTCAACGGTTGATACGCCAAATGGTACGGCACATCCACCAGCCTGCCCTTGACGCGGCGGAGGACCGTAAAGTTGTTTTCCAGATCCTTTTTGGCATCCGGATCTTTTTTGATGATGTCGTCTATCTCTTCCCTGGTGATATCCGGCGGATAGAATCCGGCGCCGGCCGGCTTGGGCCGGGCGTTGATAAAAGGTTTATCGTGATCGAGCCGGTTCCACGGGCCGAACATCACCTTAAAAAGATCGAGATGGGGCTGATCGCCGGACTTTTCCAGCGCGCTTAACAAGCGTGGATTATCGGGATCCACCTGCAATAAAAAAAGCTGGTCGATGAGCCCCGCGGCCTCAATCAGCTTGTGCAGACATTTTTTATCGTTTTCTGATAGGGAGGTCACGTCCGCTTTCAATTCAACGGGTGCAAATTTGGCCAGCTCTTTTTGCACATACTCTACAGGCGCTTTGTCGGATATTTTCACAGATTGACAACCGACGATCATGATGATGACAGCCATCCCCAGGATGATGCATGTTCCGTTTGACATCTTGGCCTCACGCGTTTGTTACCGGCAGGAATACCCCAAAATATATATTGATAATAATGGATTTGGAGGAAATAGTCAATAGAAAAAAACAGGCGGGGTTACCGCGGGGGGGGGCGGGTGATCAGCAGCGGATTTTTGTGTGGAAGCGATCGCCCCGCACGCACTGAACCAAGTGCGGGGCCGGGATTGGCATGCCATCCCGGCCCTGCACTCACAGTCACTCTGCGCTTTGGCTGCCGGCTAAAAACCTGTGACCAGTCCCAGCACCAGCCGATTCTGGTCGTGGAGCAGATCCCTGGTATATTCCAGGGAGGTGCGCAGGTTGCGCGCCAGCAGGTAGGTGCCGGCGAGCGTAAAGGTCTGGTAGACCGTCTCTTCGCTTTTTATGTTATTGTACAGGGCTGTGTAATAGACTTTGGAGCGATCCCGTTGCGGCGCTAACACCGCTTCCAGAATAGTCGCTTTGGTATCCAGTTTCTCGGCACCGTTGCGCAGAAACCAGGGATTATCGTCGGTCCGCAGAAGGTACTCGGCTGTAACCTCCAGCGGGCCGAGTGTGATATTGAGATCCGGGCCCATGTAGGTAACCTTGTTTTCTATGCGGCTCCCGGCCAGGGTCTCTTTGCCGGAGTAATAATAGCCGCCGATGCTGACGTGCTCACCAATCCCCTGCAGCAAACGCAGACCGATATTTTTCGCGTTATTATCATCGAATTTTTTGGTCTCTTCATCGGCTTGGCCCTTGCCATTGCCGTTGGTCAGGGAGGCGATCAGGTCTGTCCCGGTTTGCTCAATACCATAGACCAGCATGACGCCGCGATCATAGGTGAGGTCGGTGCCGGACAGGCCGGGCTTGTATTTGTACGGCATGTAATCTTCAAAGGTCAGCCGCAACTCCCGCTTCATGAGCGGATCACTGGTCTGGAACTGGCCCACCATGATGTCGAGCGGCGTGTCAAAAACGTTGTCGAAATGAATGTACGCATCTTCAATGCCGGCTACTTCGCCGCGTTCGCTCATGAAAAAATAGAAATAGTAGCCGATCTTTTTATACACCGTACCGCCGGAGAGCAATTTCAGGCCCCAGGGCGATTGCAGATCGGTATTGGGTTCGCCGTCGTCTTTCAACGCATAGGCGTCGAACCGAACTGCCAGGGGGAAAGATTTGTTGAGCCAGAGCTCATCGTCGCCCGCTGACACGTAATCACGCGCTTTTTCGTTCTCTTTCATGATAAAACCGTCACCGGCGAAATCGGCGCCATATGGTTTTAATTTCGGAAACGGCGCATGACAGGTGCTGCAGGATATATTATATCGACGGGCAAAGGCCGGAATGGACCAGCTCTCTGTCGTGAACAGCAGGGTAAAGACAACAATGATAAACCAACCATGCTTACGCATAAGACCTCCATACCGATCGGATAATACCAATAAGGCATCGTAACATGCTTTTTAAGGGGCAGTCCGGTGACGGATCTATTCGATCACTTCGACCCAGGTGCTGGCTGAATTCACCGGGACAATTTCGCTTTCTTCAGCCGGGACGTTGAGAAAATCAGCCACCGGTTTTACCAGCTTTTGGTAATTCAACTCCGCCTTGAACGTAACCTTGCCGGCCGGAATATCGTCCGGCAGCTTCCAGGTATAGGTTTCAATTTTTGTTTCCCGCGGCGCCAGACGATAATCCACGCCCAGCGATTTGGTGTTCCATTGCATGATGGTCATGCGGCCTTCCGGATCGAAATAGGCCATGCGGAAAATGCGGTCGCCAACCGGCACGCCGTCCCGCTGTACGCCGCTGAAATCGGCGATGCCTTTGGGCACGCCCATATCCTGATAGGCGAGAGCATCGGCGGCGATGGTATACTCTTCACCGGCAAAGCCTTTTTTGTCCACCGGCAGATGGTATGTTTTGCCCTCGCTGTCTGTAGCCGTGACATGCAGCCAGAGAATGCGGTCCTCCACCGATCCGGTGGGGAACTTGTGGCCCGGTTTGGCGCTGAACAGCTGCACCTTGAGTGCGACGGTTCCGTCATACGCGACTTCGCGCTCTTCGGGATGCATGCGCAGTTCAACGGCGCTGGCGACCTTGCCGGCGTCGTGCGCGCCGTGGAAGAGGTGCTGGGCCACCATGTCCTCTTTGGCCATCGTGGCGTTCTTGCCCCAGGCCTTTGGCATATGGCATTGCATGCAGGGTACGCCCTCTTTGGCATAGGGGCCTTCTTTCCATTCCAGCTGCGTGGACTTTACCCAAATGCCGAACGGATTCTTTTCATTGTGACAGTTGCCGCACAATTCGGTCTGTTCGAAAATGGGAAGGGCTTCGGTGTCGTGGTGAGGCGATTTGAGCCCGGGTTTGGCGCCATACTTGATCCGTCCCGGCGAGGATTGATAGCTGAAATTGAACGGCGGTTCGCTGCCAATGCCTTTAATGGTATGGCACACATCGCAACTGACGCCTTCGTTGGCGCGGGAATTGGCGGCTGGCCGCGGCGGCGTTACATCACCGGCCATAAACGCCAGCGGGGCGTGACATCCGTTGCAGCCATCCACCGGCCCTTTCAGGCTGGGCACCTTTTCAGCGTGGGCGACGGCCAGATCAAAATACTCGATCTCGTCCCAGTGATGGGTGTAGGACTGTGACATCATCGCCTGCGTCCATTGCTGATAGATGTCGGTGTGGCAGCTTTTGCACGCTTCCGGTTTTTCAAACTGGCTGTATTTTTTGCTGCCTTTGAGAGCATCTCCGGAAGGAAGGGTTTGACTGAAAAGCAGGGTTGCTGAGAAAAGGAGCAGCAGCATGGTTTTAATTAGCTTCATAGAACCTCCGGCAGTTGATTAGAATTCCCCTAATCCGGATAAACCGGAACCAAATGCCGGACACCGCAAAGGCGTCCGGCATTGTTTACCATATAGCGCGAAAAATGACTCCTAACACACTAGCTGGCACAATGCTGGAGCAGCTATTTTTTGGCCCACAATCCGTGCAGGTTGCAGTATTCTCTGACTGCCAGAACCGGTTCGTCCACATTAAAAATCGCAACCGGTTGCTCGCCGGGTTTGAGATATTGGCGCAACGTGCGCGTGGCGGTGACGACATCGATGAACTGGATAAAATGAGTGTCCAGCATCGGGTGGATAACGCTGCCGATGGTCACTTTGACCTGGCCGTTGCTCTGTTCCACTACCGGTACGTGTTTTTCCACAGCTGCATCCGTGGTGTTCTCTTCCTGCTGGTTCATTTTTTGACCACAGCATACCAGGGTGCCGCCACCGACGGCGACCACTTCAACCATGTTACCGCAAACGCCACAGCGATAGATTTGGCTCTTTTCCATAATCTCTCCTTGGATATGTCGAGTTAACGTTATGTTCACAGTATGATAAAAAAAAACAACATCATTGTCAAGCAGCAATGTTGGAATTACCTCTGCAAACGACAAATTCTAGTTGCATTTTACATTGTTTATAACTAAACTTTTCGATCAGAATTGAAAAGGAGATTCTATGTGCAAAAATATCATATATTTGATATTAGGATTCATCGCGGCGGCTCAGGCCGGCTTTAAAATGCAGGGGCAGCCGGTGTACCTTGCCGGCGATCAGCAGCAGCCCTATCAGAAACCGCTCTGGTCCGGTGACGGACGCTATCTGGCGTTCAGCGGCCATCAGTTTCAGGGGGTCTATGTGCTGCGGCTGTCGGATCGGCATCTGTCCCAGCTTTCCGATGAACCCGCAGCCGGATACGGCCTGGTCTGGTCCAATGACAGCAAATCTCTGGCCAGTCGCGTGGCGCAATACGAAGGCATGCACCGGTACAATGCCCTCAAGCTTTTTGATGTGGAAACATTAAAGGCGCAATTGCTCTGTTCCTATCAGACCGCGGCATTGAGCCTGCCTGTTTTTTCAAGCGACGACAGTCGTCTGTACAGTGTGAATCGCCAGGCTTTGCAGGCGTATCCCACCGGCAAGCCGGTGTCTACGTTGAATAAGACAGCGCCGCGACCGCTGGCCTATGTGCTGAGCGATCGGTTGATGATCATGAATGCCTCCGGCGTTTCGACCCCTTTGCTTAAAGACCAGCGTATATTGAACCTCACCTCATCCCGTGACGGCCAGTGGCTTGCTTTTGAAATCATGGGAGGCCCCCTCTGTGTTATACGGAGCGACGGCAGCGGCTATCGCGAGCTGGGGACAGGCTATCGTCCCCATTTCTCCCCCGACGGCAAACACCTGGTGTTCATGGTGACCCGTGATGACGGCCATGATTATCTGGCCTCTGATCTTTATATCATGGCCATCGACGGCAGCGAACGGCTGGCGCTGACCACCAGTACGGACAAACTGGAAATGAATCCCTGTTGGTCGCCGGACGGCCGGCAGATCGCCTATGATGTGCTCAATGAAGGGGCTGTCTATATTGTCAACCTGGCCGCCGAATAAGAGGAGACTGAACGTGATGAGAAATCTTTTGCGCACCATGGCCATGCTGCTTCTTACGGGTCAGGCCCTGTTGGCCCAGGTAACCGGATTGTCCGGCTGGAACATTGTTCTGGATCCTGGTCACAGCCAGAGTGAAAATATGGGGATATACAACTATTCTGAAGCGGAGAAAAACCTGCGTGTAGCCAAGGCGCTCGCAGAATATTTGCTGCAAACGACGGATATCGATACCGTCTATCTGACGCGCACCAACGATCAACAGCTGGTCAGCCTGAGCCAGCGTACGGATTATGCCAACAGCCTGGGCGCCGCCTGGTACCACTCCATTCACAGTGACGCGGGCTCGCCGTCCGCCAACAGCACCCTGTTGTTATGGGGACAGTATCGCACCGGAGCGGAAAAGGTTCCTAACGGCGGCAAAAAAATGTCCAGTTATATGGTGGATCTGCTCACACGCGGCATGCGAACGACCACCAGAGGTTCTTATGGTGACTGTTCGTTTTATGGCTGCACCTCCAGCGGCCCCTACCTGCATGTCAATCGTGAATCAACGATGGCGTCCGAACTCTCCGAAGCCGGCTTTCACACCAGCCCGCTGCAGAATCAGCGCAACATGAACGCCGACTGGAAGCGGCTGGAGGCCTGGACGTTTTACTGGTCCATCCTGAAACATTTCAAGCTGGCGCGTCCGGCCGTAAACATCCTCACCGGTTTTGTAGCCGATTTTGAAAATGGCGAACTCATCAACGCTGCGACGATTACAGTCGACGGCAAAACCTACACCACGGACAGCTATGCGTCGCTGTTCCACAAATACAGCTCTGATCCGAATCAGTTGCGCAACGGTTTTTACTATCTGGAGAATCTCGCCTCCCCATCGCTGCAGATGACGGTTGCCGCACCGGGATACTATGCCGACACTCTTGCCGTCGCCATGCGCGATTCCTTTTTTACTTTCCAGGATGTCAAACTGATATCGAAAAAACCGCCGTTCATAATTTCCTCCAGCCCTGGTCAGGGATCGGATAAATTTCCGGCCTGGGATGGAATCACGCTGCAGTTCAGCCGACCGGTCAATCCGGCTTCGGTGGAACAGTCGTTAAAACTGGAACCGGCGAGCCGTGGCACTTTTACCTGGTTCGACAATAATCGTGCGTTGGTTTTCAAGCCCGACACGCTGCAGTATGAAAGCAACTATGTTCTGACCATTGCCGGCGATGCGGTGGATCGCTATGGTCATCACCTGGACGGCAATGGCGACGGCACGGCCGGCGATGCCTTTGTGCTGGCCTTCAAAACCGGTCCGGCCGACCTGTTTCCGCCTCGATTAAGCAACTCCCTGCCGCGGCCGAACGCCACCAATGTTGAACTGCAGCCGATCATCAATCTCATCTACGATGAACCGGCCGATCCCTCCTCCATTCCTGCGGATATGATCAAGCTGTTTCGCAGCAGCGATTTGACGCGCATCAACGGCCAGATTCGCCACTACACCGTCGGCGGACGCAGCGTCATCTCTTTTTTTCCCGCACAGCCGCTGGCGCAAAACCAGCCCTACAAGGTGCAGGTGGAGGCAGGATTAAAAGATCTGCTGGGCAACGCCGAGATCGCGCAAAAAACATTTTCCTTCCGGACCGGCACCTCCGTGCTGCAGCCGCTGCCCATCGATCGTTTCGAAACCGGCCTGGAAAATTGGCTTGAGCCGCAGCAAAGCGGCAGCACCAGCGGCATCATCACAGAAAAAACCGCCCGCAGTTATGACAGCGAACATGTCAACCTGCACAGCCAGAGCAGCAAATCCATGCGACTGGATTATGGCTGGGATACGGCGGCGTCCACCTGGCTGATTCGCGAGTATCTGAACAGCGGTGCGCCGAAAAATGTGCGCTTTGATAAAACCAGCGTGTTGCAGGCGCTGGTGTTTGGTGATGGCAGCGGCACCCAGTTTCGTTTTTGCCTGGACGACCGCGTTCCCAACTATACCGCGGCAAACCACGAAGTCAGTCCCTGGTATACCATCGATTGGCTGGGCTGGAAATGGATTCAATGGGACATGTCCTCTGAACCCGCCGGCACCTGGCTTGGCGACGGCTCCCTGGACGGGACGCTGGGTTTCGACAGCATTCAGCTCAGTTATAAAGCCGGCGCCAGTCTCAGCGGCACCATCTATATTGACGATCTGCAATTCGCCAAAAAGACAGCCGTGGGGGTGGAGCAGGAGCCGGAGACCGCGCGTCCGGAGACATTTGCCCTGCTGCAGAATTATCCCAATCCTTTCAATGCTGAAACCCTAATAACCTTTCACATCGCTGAACCGTCATCTGCTGTGCGCGTTACGATCGTGGACATCAGAGGCCGGTTGGTGTGCACGCTGTTCAGCGGCAGTCAGACGGCCGGCGAGCATCAACTGACCTGGAACGGCCGTGACGAGCAGGGACACGCGGCGGCCAGCGGCGTTTATTTCTACCTGGTGGATAACGGCCGGGAGCGGAGTGTCCGCTCGATGATTTTGGCCAGATAACCATTGTTGCTTGGGTTATTTTTATTTGATTTTATTGGATTTTATGCATATATTTACAGATCAGGCCTAATTATAAATTTTTGCAAATAATCCTTGCTTCTTTAGCAGTGATTGAATAAATTACACACGTGTGCGATAACGTAAGCAATTTTTGTTTGTTCAATACTTACAATATTGTAAAGGATGGCGCTTATGACAACTAAAGCAGTCATTGAAAAGCGTTTTGAGATGGCCAATCAAATATTTGCAGAGGTAGGCGTTGATGTTGATAAAGCGTTGCAGCAGTTGGATGGGATCTCCATCTCGATTCACTGCTGGCAGGGCGATGATGTGGTCGGTTTCGAAAACGTCAGCTCTGATTTCGGCGGCGGCATTCAGGCCACAGGCAATTATCCGGGACGGGCGCGAACCGCGGATGAACTGCGCCAGGATTTTGAAAAAGCGAAAAGCCTGATTCCCGGCCATCACCGCTTCAGCCTGCACGCCATCTATGCTGAAACCGACGGCAAACGCGTGGAGCGCGACGAACTGCAGCCGGAGCATTTTCGCAACTGGGTCAGTTGGGCAAAAGCCAACGGGATCAAGCTCGATTTTAATCCCACTTTTTTTGCTCATCCCAAAGCCGACAGCGGTTTCACGCTGTCCCACTCTGACAAAGCGGTTCGCAAATTCTGGATTCGTCACGGCCAGGCCTGCCGCCGGATCGGCGCCTCGTTCGGCAAAGCGCTCAAATCGCCCTGTGTGACCAATGTCTGGATTCCCGATGGCTATAAAGATCTGCCCGCTGATCGCAACCGGCCGCGGCAGATACTGGCGGAATCGCTCGATGAGCTGTTCAGCGACAAGGTGGAGGCCAAATACAACCTGGATTCCGTAGAGCCCAAGCTGTTCGGCATCGGCTCGGAAAGCTATGTCGTCGGCTCCCATGAATTCTATCTTGCTTATGCGGTCAGCAGAAAAAAACTGTTGACGCTGGATGCCGGCCATTATCATCCTACGGAAGTGATATCGGACAAACTATCTTCCGTGCTTACGTTCGTCGACGAGATTCTGCTGCACGTCAGCCGCGGGGTGCGCTGGGACAGCGATCACATCGTCATCGTCAACGATGAACTGCTGGCTATAGCGCAGGAGCTGGTGCGCGGCCAATTTTTGCGCCGCACGCATATCGGCCTGGACTTTTTCGATGCCAGTGTCAATCGCGTCGCGGCCTGGATTATCGGCACCCGCAGCATGCTCAAGGCGTTGCTGCAGGCGCTGCTGGAACCGACAGCGATGTTGAAGAAATACGAGCAGGCGGGCGATCACACCAGCCGGCTGGCGCTGTTGGAAGAGATCAAAACCCTGCCCTTTGGCGCTGTCTGGGATTATCATCTCTACAGGAACTCGATACCGTCCGGCATGGAGTGGCTGCAGGTTGTCAAGCAGTATGAAAAGGATGTGTTGAGCAAACGCAAGTAACAGCCTGTATCTAGAGGATCCGAGTATGGAACTCGCTGTGGTAGAAGGATCGGTGGTGGCGACCATAAAGACCGAACGTCTCACCGGCAGAAAATTACTCATTCTGAATGTAGTAGGACCGGACGCCAAACCGACCAACAATTATGTGGTGGCTGTGGATTCGGTCGGCGCCGGCGTCGGCGAGATGGTGCTGCTGTGCCGCGGCAGTTCCGCCCGTCAGACCTCAGACCTGTCCACCGTGCCCACGGATGCCTCCATCATCGCCATAGTGGATTCAGTGGAGATGAGCGGCCGCCTCACCTATCAGAAAACAAGGCCGTGATATGAGATTGGGTCGAGTCATCGGTCGCGTCTGGGCCACGGCCAAGGACGAAAAGCTGACCGGTATTCAGCTCTCCATTCTGCAGCCGCTGGACGAAGAACAAAAAGATGCGGGTGCGCCGTTGATCGCGGCTGATATGATCAATTCGCGCCTGCAGGATGTGGTGTACTGGGTTACCGGCGCAGAGGCGACGTTTTCGCTGCCGGATCGACAGATTCCCAGCGACGCCAGCATCGTCGGCCTGGTCGATCGATTGGACAAGGATAAATCATGATTCTCGCGCAAGTGGTGGGCCGTCTGGTTTCCACAGTGAAACACGAGAGTTTTAAGAACCGAAAAATCCTCCTGGTCAAGCCCATGAATCCGGATGGCAAGCTCAAATCCGGCATCCAGGTGGCGGTGGACACGGTGGGCGCCGGCGTGGGCGATGTCGTGCTGGTCTCGGCAGAAGGCCGCTCGGCCATGGAAATTCTTGGATTCAAGAAACGCATCCCTTTACGCAGCATCATCACCGCCATCGTCGACCGCATTGACCACCCGGCCGCCTCTGCAGGCGAAAAGCAGTGAGGCCGCTCTTGCGCCCTGATGAAAAGGAGCGGTTGATCCGCTTGATTGTGCAGGAGGTCATGGCCGCTCTCAGCGCGGACGCCTCCGCCGCTCGTTCCACACCGGCTGTTATGGCTTCTGCGGCGCCGCCGGCGGTCGACCGCCGGAATACCAGTGCGCGTCTCATAACCGCCGCCCGTGTACAGGAGTGGGCACAGCAGGGCATGAAACATCTCCTGGTCGCGCCAACCTGCCTGGTTACGCCTTCTGCCCTGGATCTGCTTCAGGACCTGGGCATGACGCTGGAACGGGGTACGATCCCTTCTGAACCGGCCGAAGCGGTGCAAGGCCAAAAGAGCGTTGCCGTTATGGCGCGGTTTCTTTTGCAGATGCAGTGGCAAGCTGTTTTTGCCGCGTTGCAAGAGTGCGAGCGGAACGTTTTAGTCATCCCCGTGCCGCAGGGGGCGCGAAATCTCGAGCAGCCGCTGGAGATGATCCGTAGCCGTATCAGCCGTAACGAACTGGAAGCCGCCATCGTTTTTGACGATCAGGTCCATCCGCTCTACAGACGCCTGCTGCGAGATGAACGTTTGATGCCGGTGATGGGCTGGCGGGTGGATTCGCTGGCCGGGGTTCGAGCCTCCGCACGAGCCAACGTGTTGCTTTTGAACAGCCGTTCATTCGGCAGAGTGAAATTACATGAAATGATAAAGACCTGGCTTTCAACAGATAGGTCGGAATAAATGAGTATTGTTGAGCAAGTGAAAAAAGCCGGGGTCGTGGGCGCCGGCGGCGCCGGTTTCCCCACCCACGTCAAACTCGATGCCAACGTCGAATACTACCTGGTCAACGGCGCCGAGTGTGAGCCGTTGATGCACAAAGATCGCGAGCTCTTGATTCATTTCAGCCGCGAAGTGGTCGGAGGGCTCTTGCTGGCCGGCCGTCAGGTGGGCGCCGATAAACTGGTGTTCGGCATCAAATCAAAGAATCGTGACGCCATCGACGCCGTCCAAAAAGCCATCGGCAACCACCCTGTCACCATTCATGAATTCGGCGATTTTTATCCGGCCGGGGATGAATATGAACTCGTCTACGGCATCACCGGCCGATTGATCCCGCCGCAGGGATTGCCTCTGCAGGTGGGTGCGGTGGTCAATAACGTGGAAACGCTGTATAACCTGTACCAGGCCTCTCTGGGCCAACCGGTCACTGATACCTTTATGACCATCACCGGCGCTGTCAAACACCCGGTTACGGTGCGGGTGCCCATCGGTATGTCAGGCCGGGATGTCCTGGCGCTGGCCGGCGGTCCCAGCATCACCGACTATCGGATCATGGAGAGCGGGCTGATGATGGGACGGCTGCTGCCCGATGATGAGCAGCCGGTCACAAAAACAACCGGCGGCCTGATTGTGTTGCCCCCGGACCACATCCTGATACAGCGCACCACCCGGCCGGCCAAAGCCATGCATCGCATCGGCCACTCCGCCTGCGATCAATGCAGCTATTGCACCGAACTCTGTCCGCGCTATCTGCTCGGCTACAACGTGCAGCCGCATCTGGTGATGCGCTCTCTCGGCTTCACGGCCTTGGGCACCGAGATCTGGAACCGACATGCCCTGCTCTGCTGTCAGTGCGGCCTCTGCACCCTGTACGCGTGCCCGGAATCGCTCTATCCCCGTGAGGCCTGCGTGCGCGGCATGCAGGATTTGCGTGGCAAAGGCCAGGGCAAGTGGGAAGGACCAACCGAGGTCCGCGTTCACGCCATGAAGGATAGCCGCCGCGTCCCAATAAAACAGCTGATGAATCGGTTGAATGTGACACAGTATGAAGCGCACGCCGAATTCAAAGCGATCGATGTGACGCCGGCCCAGGTACGAATCCCGTTAAAACAGCATGTGGGTGTAGCGGCGACGGCGATCGTAAAAGCAGGGCAGACGGTGCGGCGGGGCGAAACGATAGCCGAAATGGCGGATGGAAAACTGGGCGCGAACATACATGCCAGCCTGACGGGCCGTGTGCACGAGGTCACCCCGGACCTGGTTACGATTCGCACCTGATGAATTGAGGATAATGTCGACATGAATAGTCTCGGCCTGATTGAATTGAACAGCATTGCCGCCGGCCTGGCTGTCACCGATGCCATGCTGAAAACGGCGGATGTACAACTGGTGCTGTCGCGGACCATCTGTTCCGGAAAATATATGGTGATCGTGACCGGTTCGGTGGCAGCGGTTCAATCCAGCATCGCTTCCGGCAAGGGCGAATGGCCGGATGCGGTCATCGATTCCATGGTGATTCCCAACGTCCATCCCGGTGTGATGCCCGCCGTCGCCGGCGCCAACGTGGTGCACGAGCTGGGCAGTCTGGGCGTTATTGAATCTTTTTCCGTAGCGTCTCTGTTGGAAGCCGCCGATGCGGCCGCCAAAGCCGCCAGCGTGGAATTGCTGGAGATCCGCCTGGCCATGGCGCTGGGGGGCAAGGCCTTTGTGACCATGACGGGCGAAGTGTCCGCTGTCCGTGCGGCTGTGGACGCCGGCGCCGCGATTGTGGCTGAAAAAGGGTTGCTGGTCAATAAAGTGGTGATCCCGGCGCCCAGCAAAGAGCTGTATCAAAACTACATCTGATCGCTGTGTGACGGCAACGGGGAGGCTGTCACCGATGTCCAATCAACGTTAAAGGTTCTGTTATGGCGATGAATCAGCAAGAATTGCAAAATACGGTAGAACGGGTTGTACGGCAGGTGGTCGAGGAGATGCTGAAGGAGCAGGATGCTGAACGCATCCCCATCGGAATTTCCGCCCGCCACATGCATATCACTCAGGAACATCTGGAACTGCTGTTCGGTCCGGGCGCGCGTTTGACCAAACTGAAGGACCTGCCGCAACCGGGTGAATTCGCGGCCAATGAGACCGTCACCATCGTCGGCCCTAATCGACGGGTGTTTGAAAAAGTGCGTATTCTCGGCGACATCCGCAAATTTTCCCAGCTGGAACTGTCCTATACCGACGGTATCTATCTCGGCATGAAATTGCCGCACCGGCTTTCCGGCAACACCAGGGGCTCTGCCCCCTTTACGGTGGTCGGTCCTAAAGGGGCGCTGTTGCTTCCGGAGGGCGCCATTCGCGCCATGCGCCACATTCACATGAGCCCGCAGCATGCGGCCCGTTTTGGCGTCAAACACGGCGATATGGTGAACATTCGCACCAGCGGCGAGATAGCGGTGACCTTTGCACAGGTCATGATACGCGTGGCAGAGAATCTCAACCTCTATATGCACATCGATACCGATGAAGCCAACGCCGCCGGCATGACCAGTGAAAATTCCTTCGGTTACCTCGTCAAATAGCGGCGATGGCTGTGCGCCGGCAGACCTTGCGGCGGTTCGCGCGAGGTGAGGAAGGGAAGAATCATCAGAAGCAAATGTGGCAGAATCAACCATTGCCGGTTTTTATGCGCTCCAGTTGGAAAAATATGGATGCAAATCGGTTAACACCTGTTTAATTATCACCTGTTGAAAGGAGATGTACCATGGCACAAGAAGCATTAGGCATGATCGAAACCAAGGGATTCGTCGGCTCTGTGGAAGCGGCCGATGCGATGGTCAAAGCGGCCAACGTGAAACTCGTCGGCAAAGTGGCGGTGGGCGGCGGCCTGGTGACCGTCCTCGTTCGTGGTGATGTGGGCGCCGTTAAAGCGGCCACAGATGCCGGCGCGGCGGCAGCGGAAAAAGTCGGCGAGTTGGTTTCCGTTCATGTTATTCCGAGACCGCACAGCGACGTGGAAATGCTGCTGCCCGGCAAGTCGGAAAAATAACCTGGAGGCCTGAACTTGTATAGCTCGATGCAAGCGTTAAAACGCGACATTGTGGAGATCGGCCGCCGGGTTTATCAACGCGGCTATGTCGCCTCCAACGATGGCAACATCAGCGCGCGCCTGGATGCCAAGCGGGTGCTGATCACGCCCACCGGCGTCAGCAAGGGGTTCATGAAAGTCGAGGATATCATTATGGTCGATCTGGACGGCAACGTCCTCGCCGGTCATAAAAAGCCCTCTTCGGAAGTGTTCATGCATTTGCGCATGTACAGGGAGCGGCCGGATGTGAACAGCGTCTGCCACGCCCACCCGATACATGCCACCGGCTTTGCGGTGGCCGGCATCCCTCTGGATCAATGCGTGTTGCCGGAGGTCGTAGTGGCCCTGGGCAGCATCCCGTTGGTGGAATATGGCACACCGGGTACGGCCGAGTTCTTTGAGCCGGTGCTGAAATATCTCAAGAATCACGACGCCTTTCTGCTGGCCAATCACGGCGCGCTCACCATCGGCAAGGACCTCTTCAACGCCTACCACAAGATGGAAACGCTGGAACATTTTGCCCACATCGCCTATGTGGCCATGCAGGTGGGTACGATGCAGGTTCTGAATCCGCAGCAGGTGCAAAAACTGTATGACCTGCGTAAACGGTTCGGCATCACCGCCGCCGATGATTGCAAATCCTGCGCGACGGGATCCTGCTCGGCAGCTGGACCCGCCGGGACAACGGCGCCGGCTGGCGGCAGAACGGATCAGGAAGCCCTGATTTCGCAGGTCACCGCAGCGGTTCTGAAACAACTGCAGTCCTAACGATTCTAGAGGAGACGGCATGGCAGGTGCAAAATTTCTGGCATTGGACTATGGGGCGGGCAGCGGCAGGGCCATCCTTGCTACCCTGACCGACAAGATCGAACTGCAGGAGCTGCACCGCTTCCATAATCCGCAGGTAAAAATGCTGCAGCATTATTACTGGGACCTGCCATATCTGTTCAGCGAACTCAAAAAAGGGTTGACCGCCGCCGGCCGGCTGGGTCACTCCGACCTCGCCGGCATCGGCGTGGATACCTGGGGCGTTGACTATGGACTTCTGGGCGAGCAGAATTGCCTGCTGGGCCATCCCTACGCCTACCGCGACAGCCGCACCGAAGGCATGATGGAGGCTGCGTTCACCAGGGTGCCGCAGAAAGAAATTTATGATTATACCGGCATCCAGTTCATGAGTTTCAATACCATTTTTCAGTTGTACAGCATGGTGCACACCGGCCATCCGCTTTTGCCGGCGGCACGGCGGCTGCTGTTCATGCCGGATCTGCTGAATTTTCTCATGACCGGTGAGATCGCCTGCGAATACACCATTGCATCGACGTCGCAGCTGCTCAACGCCCGCACCAGCGACTGGGAGCCGGCGCTGATCCAGCGGCTGGGTCTGCCGATCTCTATGTTCGGCCCGCTGGTAGAACCGGGCACGGTCATCAGCCCTCTTCTGGAAAGCGTACGCCAGGAGGTCGAGCTGCCTGCCATCGATGTCATAGCCACTTCAAGTCACGACACCGCCAGCGCGGTGGCGGCGGTGCCGGCCGGGAGCGGACACTGGGCTTACCTCAGTTCCGGGACCTGGTCGTTGATCGGTGTGGAAACCAGCGCTCCCATCATCGACGAGCGTACATACGCCGCAGGATTCACTAACGAGGGGGGCGTGGGACACACCATCCGCTTTCTGCGCAACGTCATGGGGATGTGGCTGTTCGAGCAGTGTCGGGCCCGTTGGGAAAAGAGCGGCGAAACCCATTCCTACGACCAATTGCTCGAGATGGCCGACCAGTCGGCGCCATTCAAATGCATCATCAATCCGGACGACGCCCGCTTTCTCAATCCCGCCGACATGCCGCAGGCGATCGCGTCGTTCTGTCGGGACAGCCGCCAATATGTTCCCCAGAGCAAGGGTGAGTATATTCGCACCATTCTGGAGGGGCTGGCATTGAAATATCGCATTGTCCTGGAGCAGATCCAGAACATGCGCGGCATCCGGCTGCAGGCGCTGCATATCGTCGGCGGCGGTTCACAGAACAATCTTCTCAACCAGTTTACCGCCAACGCCACCGGACTGCCGGTGATCGCCGGACCTGTGGAAGCCACGGCACTTGGCAATGTCGTCGTGCAGGCCATGGCTAAAAAAGTGGTTGGATCGCTGGCCGAGGGCCGCGATCTTATCCGCCGCTCTTTCCAGGTCAGAACCTTTGAACCCATGGATACCGCGCGATGGAACGACGTGTTTGAACAGAGCAGTTCGCTCTTGTCGACTTCACGTTTTTAATCCTTTGCCCACTCCATCGCAGGATCAGAGCAGTTCGTTGCCGGTGTACAGCCCAGCTGAGACAGCGGCCTGCGGCTGATTCTTTCCTTTCGGCAAACGCTTGCCTTTTTTCATCAAAAACTCTGGACATGTTCTATCCATCCTGCAGAGGTAGTGTATGACCATCCTGGCGTGGCGCCGGTGCCTGAGCGGTTTTTGGGGAATCGCACTGGTGCTGGCAGCAACCGCTGTAACAGAGGAAAAACCGCGTATGATCGTTCCCGCCCAATCCCGTCACATCGATGTCGATCCCGGAACCATGCAATCCATATACCAGCAGGTCAAAACCCCTTTTAAATACGGCATTGTTCTCAAAGGCGAGAACGATCATAAAGTGGACTGTCCCTGTGTCTTTCAGCACCGGCAGCGCTGGTACATGACTTATATTATATTTGACGGCACCGGCTATGAAACCGCCCTGGCCGTGAGCGATGATCTGCTGCACTGGCAGACCATAGGCAAAATGCTGCCTTTTCGCACCGGCACCTGGGATGCGTTGCAGGCGGCCGGTTCCATGGCGCTGCAGGAGTATCGCTGGAATGGCGATTTTTCCATTTCGCCGTTCAACGGCCACTACTGGATGTCCTATCTCGGTGGCGCCCTGCAGGGCTATGAAACCGATCCTCTCGCCATCGGCATGGCCTGGAATTCAGCACCGGATCAGGTGCCGGGCTGGACGCGCAGCGAGCGGCCGGTCCTGGCCAGGGACCAGGCAGATGTACGTGAATTTGAAAAAATGACGCTGTACAGAAGCAACGTCATCTGGGACAGGCAGAAAACCCTCGGCTATCCCTTTGTCATGTTTTATAACGGAAAATTGCGCAACGGCTTTGAACGCATCGGCATGGCTGTATCGGACGACATGCAGCAATGGCATCGTTACGGTGCCGAACCGGTGATCGATAACGGGGAGGGCATTTCCGGCGACCCGCAGATAGTGCGCATCGGCGATGTTTGGGTCATGTTTTATTTCGGCGCCTTCTGGAAACCCAAAGCGTTCGATACCTTTGCCTGCTCTCACGATCTGGTGCACTGGACCAAATGGACCGGTCCGGATCTGATCACGCCCTCAGAACCCTGGGATGATACCTATGCTCACAAGCCGTGGCTTGTGGTCCATAAAGGCGTGGTGTATCATTTTTATTGTGCGGTCGGAGATCAGGGACGCGTGATTGCCCTGGCGACGTCCCGGGATCTGGCCGGGCGTTGAGACCAACTCATATCATCAGTAAACCGTCAGGAGGTATGTATGACACGTTTTGCATTGAACGGCCTGCTCGTTGGTGTCCTGATCGTGGTGTTAGCCGGCTGTGCCGATCACCAGCTGCCGATCCGGGAGCTGGCCGAACGGCAGCTGGTGCTGTCCGGCCGGCAGTATGACAAGATGGCGGCGTTCGCTGCAGACAGCGTAAAGCTGCCGCGCTCCTTTGCCAAAAACAAACATATCTTTGCGCCTTCCAGCTGGTGGACCAGCGGCTTTATTCCCGGATCGCTCTGGTATCTCTATGAAGCGGAAGCAACACCGGGCCGCCTGGAAGCGGCGAAACGGTTTACCCAAAAAGTGGAGAAAGAACAGTACAACACCGGCACCCATGATCTGGGCTTTATGCTCTATTGCAGCTATGGCAACGGCTATCGCTTTACCAAAGATCCGGCTTACCGTGAGATCATGTTGACCGGCGCCCGTTCGCTGTGTACGCGCTTTAATGAGAAAATCGGCTGCATCAAATCCTGGGACCATTCGCCCAAGTGGCAGTTTCCGGTCATCGTCGATAACATGATGAACCTGGAGTTTCTCATGTGGGCGTTTAAGGAAACCGGCGATTCTACTTTTGCCCGCATTTGCATCCGGCATGCGGACAACACCATTAAAAATCACTATCGCAGCGATTACAGCAGCTATCATGTAGTGTCGTATGACACCCTCACCGGCGACGTGCAGGTAAAGAATACCCATCAGGGCTATGCCGATGAATCGGCCTGGGCGCGCGGCCAGGCCTGGGGATTGTACGGCTTTACCATGATGCACCGGGAAACCGGCCTGAAGCGCTACCTGGACCATGCCGTGCATGTGGCTGATTTTCTCATTCACCATCCCAACATGCCGGCCGACGGTATCCCGTATTGGGATTTCAATGCCCCCGCTATTCCTAATGAGGAGCGCGATTCATCCGCCGGCGCCATCATCGCCTCTGCATTGCTCGAGTTAAGCACCATGGTTGATGCCAAAACCGGCGAGGCCTATCGGGCCTTTGCCGAAAAACAGGTTCGTTCGCTTTCCGGAAAAGAGTATTTTGCCGAGGCGGGCCACAACGGATTTTTCCTGCTCCTGCACGGTGTCGGACACAAACCGGGCAAGAGCGAGATCAATGTACCGCTGACCTATGGCGATTACTATTATATCGAAGCGCTGATGCGGCTGCGCAAATAGCTTCTTGCCTGCATTCCTCGCTGCTTTGCCTGGATCCTCGATCGCCCGGGGAATTTTTCCCCGGGCGGAAATATGGTTCGGGCATTAGCCCGAGATACCATGGGATCCGGATCGCCCGGGACATCTGATCATACCGGCGTGGATAAAACCTGGATGATAGCACATGAAACTATACTCTGTTCTGCTCATGGCCTGCCTGGCCTGCACATGTCTGGCTGAAAACGGCGTTCTGCAACCGACCCGTCTCCGCTGCGAATACGCGGACGAACCTCTGGCGGTAGAGGTGCTGAAGCCCCATTTAAGTTGGCAGTGTACAGCCGTTCTCAAACACGTCCGCGGCCTGGTACAGTCGGCCTATCAGATACAGGTGGCTACGTCGCCGGAGCGTCTGTCGGATCAGGCTGACCTTTGGGACAGCGGCAAGGTGCAGAGCGATGCGAGCCATCTCATCCCTTACCAGGGCTCTGCGCTGACCAGCCGTCAGGATGCTTATTGGCGTGTACGTGTTTGGGATAACGAAAACAGAGCTTCAAACTGGAGCCCGGTCAACCATTTCAAAATGGCTCTGATGAATGCGGCGGACTGGCAGGCAAGCTGGATTACCGACCCGCAAGCCACCGAGCATGTGCTGCAGCATGACAGCTGGATCTGGCATGGAGAACCGGATTCCATGCAACAGTACGCCCCAGGCACTGTTTATTTTCGCAGGCAAATCCATATTTCGCATCGTTACCGCATTCGCTCCGCCGTGTTCGCCGCCAGTTGCGACAATAATTTCACACTCTATATCAATGGTCGTCCGGCCATGTACGGGCAGGATGGAGAGGTTACCCTGCAGAGTGAGGTAAGCGATTTCCTGCAGCAGGGTGAAAATGTACTCGCCATCGCCGCGGTGAATAGCGGTCGGCAGGCCGGTCCGGCCGGACTGATCGGCCATCTCACCATCACCTATCACGATAGCACGCAAATCCGCATCGCCATTGATCGCTCCTGGTCCAGTTCGGCTATCGCAAGCGATGGCTGGATGGCCGCAGATTTCGACGACAGGAATTGGCGGCCGGCGCACCTTCTCGGGCCCTTTGGCATGGCGCCGTGGCAAGAAAATACCGCCTTGGCGGCGTCGCTGCCTGTTTTCAGAAAATCTACGGTTATCGACAAACCGGTGCAACGCGCCCTGCTCTATGTGTGTGGCCTGGGCCAGTATGAGGCGCTGATCAACGGCCGCCGTGTGGGAGACCGGGTCATGGCGCCGGGCTGGACCCGTTATAGCAAAAGCTGTCTGTACGACAGTTATGACGTCACTACGATGATGCGAAACGGTGAAAACGTGCTCGCCGTGCTTTTGGGCAACGGCATGTTCAACGTCCAGGGCGGACGCTATATAAAGTTCCGCAGCTCATTCGGCCGGCCGCAGTTGATCCTGCAACTGGAAATCGAGCACACCGACGGTTCCCGGTCGGTCGTCGTTTCCGATCAGAGCTGGAAAACAAAGCCAGGCCCGATTCTGTTTTCCTGCATTTTTGGCGGCGAAGACTATGATCGTCGACAGGAGCCAAGGGGGTGGGCCGACATAGGCTTTAAGGATCAGGGCTGGCATCCGGCCCAGCGATGCGCCGGTCCGGGTGGCGTGTTGACCTCGTCGGCCGCACCCCCGACGCGGGTCATGGAGACGTTGGCCACGCGTCATATCACCAATCCCAGGCCGGGTGTATATGTCTATGATTTGGGTCAGAATTTTGCCGGTTGGCCGGCCATCACAGTCTCCGGTCCCGGCGGCGCTCGCATTCGGCTTACACCAGGCGAGCTGTTGAACGAACAAGGGCTGGTATCGCAAAAAAGTTCGGGCAGCCCGGTTTACTTTAGCTATATTCTGAACGGCGAGGGCAGGGAAAAATGGACGCCGCGATTCACCTATTATGGTTTTCGTTACGTTCAGGTGGAGGGAGCTGTCCCCGAATCCCAGGCAGCGGCCGCTGATAAGGTTATCCTGCATGATCTGCATGGTCAATTCCTTCATGCCGATGCGGAACGGGTCGGCGATTTTAACTGCTCCAATTCACTGATCAATCGAATTCACCGCCTCATCCTTTCCGCCATTCGCAGCAATCTGCAAAGCGTACTGACCGATTGCCCGCATCGGGAAAAACTGGGTTGGCTGGAGGTCTCGCACCTGCTGTTTCGAGGCATCACCTGCAATTATTTTCTGCCCGCGTTTTACGGCAAAATAGAACGCGATATTAGAGAATCGCAGCTGGAAAACGGACTGATACCGGACATTGCACCTGAATTCACCGTTTTTTGGCAGGGATTTCGCGATTCGCCGGAATGGGGCAGTGCCGGTGTTTTTAATCCGTGGTACGTTCGCGAAACCTATGCAGACGATCGCTTGCTGCGTGAATATTATCCGGAGATGAAAAAGTATGTCGACTATCTCGCCGGCACTGCCAAAGACCACATCGTCTCCCATGGACTCGGTGATTGGTACGATATCGGACCGGCCGGCCCGGGCCCTTCGCAGTTGACGTCGACCGGATTGACCGCCACCGCCATCTATTACGGCGACTTGAACATTGTCGCCGAAACAGCCCGATTATTGAACAAGCCTGAAGAAGCCGCCCTCTATGCCGGCCGTGCAGCGGCGGTTCGCAAAGCGTTCAACGTGCGATTTTTTAACGCCGATTCCAGCCGCTATGACCGTGGCAGCCAGACCGCTCAGGCCATGCCGCTGGTGCTGAACCTGGTGGATGCGAGCAAACGGAAAGCGCTGGCGGCGTCGCTGGCCGAGGTTGTACGCAAAAACGGCACCAGGGTGACCGCAGGGGATGTCGGGTTTATGTACCTGGTGCGGTCATTGACCGAAGCCGGCTATAACGATCTGCTCTACGATCTGGTATGCCAGGAGAACGGGCCGGGTTACGCCGAGCAACTGCGCAAAAACGCCACCACTCTCACTGAGGCCTGGGATGCCAACCCCGCCAGTTCGCAGAATCACTGCATGCTCGGTCATGCCGAAGAGTGGTTCTATAACGGACTGGCCGGTATCGGTACCGATGCCGACAAACCGGGATTCAAGCGCGTCATCGTCAAGCCGGCGTTTGTGCCCGCGTTAGATTACGTTCAGGCCCATCATGACAGCCCTTTTGGCAGGATCGAGGTGTTCTGGAAACGGCAAGGCAGGGAGATCGTGCTTCAGGTTACGGTTCCGGCCAACAGCGAAGCCCGGGTTTTTCTTCCCGTTCAGAGTATAACAGCCATTACAGAATCGGGTCAGCCGGTCAAATTCGACAACGGCATTAGGCAGAGCAGCGTCAGTAAAACGCACCGCTGGTTTGATATCGGTTCAGGACATTATACCTTTCAATTTCCCGCCGGCCGAAAACAAGCCGCGGGAAGCCATTAAAGCAGTACGACGAATGGTGCGTGGTGACTTGCGCAGGTTGTGCGAGCGAGATATGCTGTTGGCTGTGGTTTAATCACTCCATGAAAACCAGAGGTGAGCGATTCCTGCTCTCAGGCCGCCGAAGCGAGACGCAAAGGCCGCAACCATCGCTCCGATGAAGCAGCAGATAGGTGCGCAAGTGGATCCGTTGAGATGAATGGTTCCATTCGGGCGCGAGCGAATCTAACACTCTAGAGCGGAGACCATCATGGCAAAGAATCATATCCAGGCATGGCTTTTTCTGATTATGCTGGTGTGGGCCGGCTACGGCGAGAGTACGGAGATCGATGATACGGCGTTGTTCGCCGCCGCCAGAGTGAACGCTCAGGCTTCCGGCGAAGCGTTCGAACGCTGTCATCGCTTTGTGCAGGGA
>CAZISM010000015.1:38364-67692 GCA_964541895.1 uncultured Cytophagia bacterium | reverse complement strand
GGCTGAAACGAATTTGTTTTGTGCTGGTAGCGGAAGAAGAGGTCGAATATCTTTGGTTGAATGTCCGGCGGAATGCCTCTGCCAGTGTCGCTGATTTTGATTAGCAAATGGCCGGATTCTGCAACATAGTCGATTGAAACGCTGATTTTGTCATTTTCACTGGTGTATTTAAAGGCATTGGACAGCAGGTTCAGCAAAACTTTTTCCATTTTATCAGGATCGATGAGCACGATCAATTTTTTGTCGTGTTCGGCGCCTGTGAAATCCAGTTCGATGCGGCGTTGTCTGGCCAGGGATTCAAAAGAAGCCATGATGGTTTTGACGAAAGAAATAATATCGACCGGCATCAGCTCGAGCTGCAGCGAATGGCTTTGCAGGTGAGCGAGATCGAGCAGCTCCTGCACCAACCGTTCCAGCCGGCGGGTGTTGTTATACATGATGGTCAGCAAGGTCCGTTTGGGAGCAGAGGTGGCATGATCGAGCATTTCTTTTAACGGGCCTTTGATCAGGGTCAACGGGGTACGGAATTCGTGGGAGATGCCGGCAAAAAAGCGGGATTTGGCGGCGTCGAGTTCTTCCAGTCTGGCGGCGTGCTCCTTCTCCATCTTGAGCTGGGCCGACATGAGGGAGCGCTGGTATCTTTTTTTGATCACGACTCTGGCCAGGGCTGCAGCGGCAATGACATATCCCACGTAGGCCCACCAGGTTTCATACCAGTAGGGGGGAATGGTGAATGCGATCGAGGCCCCTTCGCTGTTCCAGACATTGTCATTGTTGCAGGCGATGACCTGAAAGTGATAGTCGCCTTTTTTCAAGTTGGTATAATAGGCTGTGCGGCGGGCGCCGGCCTCAACCCAGTCAGGATCATGGCCCTGCAGGCGATATTTAAAACGAACACGCTCGGGTATGGTAAAGCTGAGCGCGGTGTATTTGACTTGCACATCGCGGTCAATATTTTTCAGCCGCAAGGAAGCGGCCGGGTTACGGTAGGTAGAGTCGGCGCCTTTTATCTCTTCGATATAAACCGGCGGTTTGACTTTATTGATGGGCATGTGATTGGGATCCACACAGACGGCGCCGGCTATGCCGACGAACCACAGCTTGCCGTCCCGGTCTTTGCAGGCTACGGGCTGGCGGCGGCCGTTGCATTCCGCCTCGCGCATGCCGTCGAGATGGTTGTAAATTTTGCAGGTAAGGCGGTCGATGTGATGCGCCGCAAAGTCGTCGAGCTGATGTTTGCTGATGCTGAAAATGCCCTTGTTGGTGCTGCACCAGAGGTTGAGACTGTCGTCTTCGAGGATGGCAAAGATGCGGTCGGAAAACAGGCCGTCCTTGCCGCTGAAATTTTCATAGGTGCCGTTGATGTATCGGAAGAGACCGTTGTTGTCTGTGCCGATATAAATTACACCGCTGGAATCCTGGTGAAAAGCGTTGATCCCGTCGGTGAGCAGTGTGGCTGGAATGCCGTCCCGGGTTATTTTTTCATCGATCAGTTTATATAGGCCGTCGCCTCGGGTGCCGAACCAGAGGCCTTTTTCTCGGGTTTGCAGTATGGATATAACTCCGGTATCTTCATATTTGCACTGGAAGAGAAATTGATGCAGCAGATTGTTTTTAAATCGAGCCAGGTTATTTCGTCCTCCTATCCATAATTGCTGTTTATTATCTTCCAGCATTGAGAAAATTAAATAATAAAGGTCCAATGGCAAGGATATTCTTGTGGTGGAACCGTCCATGCGGTGGTACAAGCCGTATCTCCCACTTGAGAACCAAAAACCGCCGTCTGCAGCTGGAATAACAGACAAGACATCTTTGCCGGGGTAACCTTGGCGCTCACCAAAGTTTGTTATTCGATTCTTGTCAATTATTGAAATTCCCTCATCGCGAAATCCTATATAGACTTTCCCGGATCGGTCTGCAGAAATTGTGTGGCCATAATTTGATAATAGCCCTTCTTCGGTTCCGAACGCAATAAATTTGTTATCTTTAATCTGTATCAAACCACATTCTCCGCCAAACCACAGGTTGCCTTCTTTATCTTCCATCCCTGAGAGAAAGAAATTGTTATCGAATTTCAATTTTGTTTTTACTGACAAGGTGTCAAAATGGCCCTTATAGTAGCGTAGTATGCCTAGACCTTCGGTGCAGAACCAAATTCCTCCATCTCTATCTTCAATTATCGAGCGGACATGATGATCTGATCGTAATGCAGTCGTTTTTGAGTCATAGCTCAATTTTTTGAAAGTGCCATCTTTGAAATGAAATATCTGTGCAAAACTGCCTGCAACGAGCAGCTCTCCTGCACGGGTTTGAAAAATGGCGGCAGGATCAAAAGAGAGTAGTTGTGCAATTAAAGTGTCTTTTTGGTGAATGGCCCAATATCCCCCTGCACCACCAAAATAAATGCTGCCATCACTGCTTTCAAAAATCGCCTGCACGCTGAATTTGCCGGGTAAATTATCATTTCGTAGTGATTTAATAAATCCCCGCCTGAGACAACAAACACCCGTTTCTGTTCCAATCCATATAGTATTTTGGCTATCAATAAGTAATTTCCTGGTGACATTATGACTTAAGCCATTTGATGTGTCATAAGAAGCAAAAGATTGTCCATCAAACCTGCTGACCCCGCCTCCATTGGTCGCCAGCCATAAGATTCCTACTTTATCTTCGACGATGTCCCAGATAAAATTCGATTTCAAGCCCGGATACCTGCTTTTGTCGTACAATTTGAACTGCACGCCATCGAACCGCACCAGACCTTCCTGTGTGCCCAGCCAGATGTACCCTTTAGAGTCCTGGAATATCTTTTTCAGGGAATTCATGGGCAGGCCGTCTTTGGCTTTGTAAATGCGGATATCGTACTGGGTTATTCTTTTGTTAGGATCCAGCGCAAAAGACTCGGAAGAAAAGAGCGCATTACCTACGAACAACAGCAAAAAACTGTTCACTGCGCGCTTGGACATAGATTGTTCCCCTGGTGTGTATCGAGTTGTTTACGAAATGGTAATTCATAAGATCAGCAATAAGAATTGCATCAGGCGCCTTTTTGAATTTAAAGTATTTTTTCTCCCATCACCGCTTTTCTGAATTTCTCCCCCGCTTCTTCATCCGGCATATAATCCAGCTCCTGCTTGCGGTACACCAGCAGCTGCACCAGCCCTGTATCGTACATGCGCGCGAATTGAATGGCGTCCTCCCGGTCCGGAAAGGCCCGCACGGATGGCTGCAAAGGTGCGAACTCGCTGTCCGACATGGCCGCATACTCGGGCAGATAAAACTGGCGCGGATCGGTGGAATAGAGAGGCGGTCTGTAGATGAGCCGGGTCGCGGCCGGATCTGTGCTGACTATTTTGACCAGAAACACCAGCTCCGGCAGGCCCGGGAAAACCTGGGCTCTTTCCACCTGTGTCTGCAAGCGGAGCTGGTGTATCATATATTCGTATATGCGCAGGGTTTCGCTCTCTTCAAGCTCTGTTTGATTTGGCAACAGGTTCCAGGCCGGATCCTGGTCGTTCTCTCCTTCGCTCACCTCCGGCAGGTGAGCGAGTCGGGCAAACCTTTCTTTCAACGATGGATGGCTGTCGTACGCGCCGGCCTGGAGGTTGAGCAGTTGCACCAATTCAGAATCAATATTTTTCTGCAGCTCTGAATCGGGCGGCACCTGCAGCTGATAAAGATTGGCAATAGGCTGCTTTTCTTTAAGCGAGGTCTGCATGCCCCAATTGCATAAATAATTGAACTCGATGCTGCGTTTGGCCAGGTGCAGTAGGCCTTCGCTGAATGCGGTCACCCCGTAATGGGTAGAGGCATAGCGGTCGGCCAGATATTCCTGCAGCCGCGATGCACCGAGGGTTACGCGCAGAAATATGCGATAAAAGCCGTTGATGAACAGCCAGCCCGGATTGTACCATCTGGCCATGCCTTTCAACGCCAGGGCATCGGCGGCTACATGAATAGAGGCGCTGACCTGTATGGCCAAATGGCCGCCGGCGGTGTCCTGGTGGACAAAGTGGCCGTATTCGTGGGCAATGATGGCTGAAAACTGGCGCCTGGTCATGCCGTGCAGCGCGGCGATGCCGAGCATCAGACAGCGTTCGGCGCGTCCCTGCATGTTCTGCATAACCGAGCCCCGTTCCATGACGGCGATCTTGGCACTGGAGGTCAGGTAGACGGCATCGATGGGACGGGTTCGCAGGGTTGCGGCGATGTTGCGCAATAAAGACCAGAACGCAGGCGCCTGCTGTTCGTCCAGGGTCCGCTGCGGTTCACCTTCAATCACCTTTATGAACAGTGTGCGCACCAGGGCGTACAGGGTATAGAGAACAGCGAAGAGTACCAGCAGGGCAAAATGGATGGGAATACGGCCGATGGAGAAGATGAGATAGAGAAGAGCAGCGCCGACGGCGATGGTAAGCAGAACGATAAACGGCATCGAAATATAGTAATAGATCGCTGTGATCTCTATCGCTCTGCGATACACGCTGCGCAGCCAGCGTTCTTTTCTGCCCAAAACGTCCTCTTGCCCGAAATTCTCTTTGGCCAGGGAATGCAGGATCAAACGGCTGAGAATGGCGCTCAGCGTAAAGAGCAACAGCAATCCTGAAATCCAGAACAAGAACAGATATTTCAACAGGGGCAACAGTTCGTTCAGAGAAGCCTTTGTTTCTTCTTCCGCAGGTACCGGTATGCCGTTTTCCCACATGGAGAGCAGGAGTTGGGCCTGCTGGGGCGGATAGCCGAGCCCTTGCGCCAGGGCCAGTTCTATCCTGGCCTGGTCCAGATCACCATCCCGGATGGCCGCCTGGGCGCTGTAATAATGGGTTTTCATGGTCCTGGGCGCAACGTGCTTGAGGCGGTCTATGGCCGGCCACCACAGCGAGCGGTCGTGCAGGATAAATCCGGTGTGAGCCACAATCTGCAGCAACGACGGATCATCGGATTGCAGGGCCCTGGCTTCCAGCAGGAGCTCACCGGCCTTCTGGTGTCCGGATTTTTCGTTCATGGTAAGATAGAGACGGGCGAGCGCGATCAGATTGGCCTGGGATCGCTCTTTGGCCAACGCGCGCAGCATATATTTTTCCGCTTGCTGATGATCATCCTGCAGCGCCGCGATAAGCCCCAGATTCCGGAGAGCGTCGGGAAATTCATAAGCCAGCTGCAGCACCTGTTCGAACTCTATGTGCGCTTCGGCGAGGCGGCCGGCCTCCATCTCTTTTTCCGCGCGTTCATACAGCAACGCCGCCTCCGGCGACAGGCCGCGCAGAGTCTGCAACCTTGTGCCGGGTGGCCTATTGGCTTCACGCGTGCTGTCCTGCAGGGTTTTCGCCCGGGGACCTGGACACAGAAGCAGCATGATGAACACGATAGAACAGATGCTTTGCATAGGCATGCTCATCAGGTTATCAGGTTATTTTGCCAGCCACTTTTTAAAGGGCTTTGAACGAAGGAATTCCTTCGGCAACACGCTATAGAGCTCTTTTACGGGGATGTGAAACGCCTTGACAGTGAAATCCAGCTGCTGGATGGCCTGGTCATGCTTGCCCTGCAACGCCAGCAATTTTACTTTCAGCAGCAGCAGAGTGGTGTCGCCGCCGACCAGGCGATACATCTCATCGATACATTGGAGCATGCCGTCGAGGTCGTTCTGTTCGGCGCAGGCGTTGTAGCGAAGAAAGGGCAGACTGGGATCGTCGGGAAACAACTCGCTGAATGTTGTCAACGCCAGACGGGCGGCTGTGGCATCGCCCGCATTTTGATACAAATCGATGGCCAGGCGTGTGATCAGTCTGCTCTGCTGCAACACCGGCGAAAACAGGTTCAGCCAGTCGGTTACGGCAGCGGCATTCTGCAAGTCCATTACCGAGTCCGCCTGCGCCAGGGCCAGCGGCAGCGGCTCGCGGGGATTGGCCTCGAAAAACTCGGCCAGCTCTGCTATTCTCGCGCTCACGCGCTGTCCCATGGTATAAAATTGATAATCTTCGATTCTGATCAGGCCGTTGTCCCTGATCAGGTAAAAGTCAAAATAGTGCAGTTCGTTGGCCGTTCCGGATAGACGATACTGCAATACCGGTTGTTCTTTGTGATACGTTTTAACCAGGGAAAAGCGGGCGCCGGACTGTATCGCCTGCGAGATCTGCTGCAGCGGCTTTTCTATGCTCAGAGGAACGGCCGCGCCTTGAGCGAATTTTTTTACGAATATGGATGGATGGGAGCTGGCGCGAATGACCTGGCGGACAAAATGGTCCCGGTCAAAGAGGTGTGATATGTCTTCCGCCGTGCCCCGCTGGACAGACCCTTGCAGGGTGGCGGCAAATCCCTTGATCTGCTCCGGGTCGATCTGATACAACGCCGGATCCGGCCGCTGCCACTTTTCCTGCAGCAGCTCGGTGTTGGTGTGGCTTATTGAAACGAAATTCGAAAAGGCCAGATACAGGGAGGTGAAAAAAGCCACTTTGACCATGGTGGCGCGATTGCGAAATTTTTTCCAGATGCAGGCAATCCCCAGGAGCAGCAGCAAAAAAAATAGTTGCCCGGTCAGAGCCCCAAGCGTTTCCGGTATGCCTTGATCCTGAATACGGGATATGATGTAAAGCAGGTAAACGTTGAGCGGCCAGAGGATAGTCAGGCCGATGATATAGGACCAGTTCGGTTTGGCTGAGGCCGGGATCGGCCGAACGACTGAATCTTTCTCGTCCATAGGCTGCCCCCTAAAAGGTGACCGCGGGTCGCAGGAAAACCATGGGCCGGCTCGCCAGGACGAAAGAACGGGATCGTGGTGCGGCTTGCTGCATCTTATCCCCCGAAGGATTGTGCGCGGCCAGGGCTGCTGTTCTTTCCGAGTTGAGCGATTCATGCTCTAAAGAGTGCCGAAGCGAGACGCTTCGGCCACACAGCCATCGCTCGGCTCAGGTACTAGTAAAACATAGCATAATCGTTTCTTATAGTCAAGAAATTTTAGCTTGATTTGAGTAATTTGTGAATCCATGCTACGCCCGGCGAAGGTTTGTATCACCGGATCAGTTTAAATAGCATCACCCGCTTATCTCGTTCAGACAACCTGGGCAGGGTATCAAGAAAAAAAACTGTCGATTAAGGGTGAATTTCATTACATTAGGCCAAAGGAGAGTCCATGGCGGCCAAACCCAGAATACTCATGATCGGTCCGGTGCCCCCGCAACTGGGAGGCGTAGAATTCGTTGTCGATGACCTGCTGAAATCCAGGCTGGTGGAGTGGTGCGACGTCCATCACATCGATACCTCAAAGCCGAAAAGTCGCAGCTTTAAACAGTTCAAGTCGGTCACCGGTTATGCCCGCTCCTTAAAGCGGCCGTTTATGGTCTCTTTCTACAGTTATGGTTATTCCTTTCTGCATTTTTTGAAAATCGTCATGCGGTTGGCCTTTGGCCGCGACCAGATCGTCAACCTGCACTCTTCCGCCTACTTTTCTTTTTGGGAAAAGTGCCTCTTTCTTGACCTGGCCAAATTGTTTGGCAAAAAGGTGGTGGTGCATATGCACGGCTCCAACTTTGACCGATTTGTAGAGGAGAGCCGGGGCTGGGCGAGACGCCTGCTGCTCTACCACCTCAACAGGTTTGACTGCGTCATTGCGCTGTCTCCGATCTGGGAGCGGTTTTTTCTTACCTATCTGCCGCTGGAAAAAATCGGCGTGGTGGAAAACGGGATCAGAACCAGCAGTTATGTCGGGCAGGCCTATGCGCGCACCTCGTTTCCGTCCATCGTTTTTATCGGCGAAGTCTGTCAGCGCAAAGGGATATATGATCTGCTCAAAGTCTTGCCAGACATGTTGGCCGCTATACCGGATCTGAAGCTGTACATAGCCGGCCCGGGCGAGCTGAACGAGGTTGCGGAGCTGGCCCGGGAACAGGGGCTGGAAAACCATATTGAAATCGTCGGCCCCCAATTCGGCCTGGATAAAGTCAAGTATCTGTACCAGGGCTGGTGCTTTTGCCTGCCTTCTTATGCCGAAGTGTTTCCTGTCGTCGTTGTCGAGGCCATGGCGTGCGGCCTGCCTGTGGTGTCGACATATACCGGCGGCATCCCGGATGCCGTGCAGGAAGGGGAGAACGGTTTTCTGGTGCAGGCTGGCGATCTGGTCAACCTGCGCATCGCACTGACGCACCTTCTCACCGACAGATCGTTGCGGGAGCAGATGGGAGCACGCAATCGACAACGGGCTTTGGAGTGCTATGATGTGGATACCAGTGCCGCCAAGCTGGTGCAGATATATACCAGGCTTCTCAAGTAGCCTGCCTGCATAAACCATTTTTTAGCTTGCTTTTTGCAAAAAAATTGACTAAACTATTTACAATTATAATGATATGCCAATGTGACCACCTGCAGCCATTGGGGACGGTCCAAAACAGACTTTAATATGCCTATTTACGAATATCATTGTAGCGCGTGCGATAACGATTTTGAAGAGCTGGTCCGCTCAAGCGTGGCGGAGCAGAGCCTGACCTGCAGCAAGTGCGGCAGCGCTGACATCAAGCGGAGCGTTTCCATGTTCGGTTTCGCCAGCAAAGGCAGCGGCGGAGAGGTCAAGCACGTCGGCAGCCATTCCGGGCACAACTGTTCAGGCTGCCATTCGCACAACTGCGGACACTGTCATTAAGTCCGCGCTGCCCTTGATCGGCGTATCCGGTTGAGGCAGAGGGTGGCGGGGTAACTCTAACAGGAGCCTCAGCATGACCAAAGCAGAAATAGTGGATGTGATCGCCGAAGGCACGGGATTGACCAAGATGGAAACCCAGGCCGTGATCGACGGTTTTCTGGCGACGGTCCGATATGCTTTGCAGAAAAAAGAACGAGTCGATCTGCGTGGGTTCGGAAATTTTTATGTGGTCAAACGCGCGGCGCGAACGACACTGAATCCGGTGTCCAAACTGGAGATCAAAATTCCGGAGCATCATGCGCCGGTGTTTCGGCCATCGAAAGAATTGAAAAAATATATAAATGAATCAAACGAAACAAGCTTTTCTGAGGAAGAGCCTTCATCACAACTGGAATAGGAGGTGATCGTCTTGCCGAGCGGTAAAAAGCGTAAACGTAGTAAAATAGCCACGCATAAACGGAAAAAGCGACTCCGAAAGGACAGGCATAAGAAGAAACTCCGTTAAACAACCTTAGGGCTGAGAAGTGTTCTTGGCCCTTTTGTATTTACATGCTGGAAAGGCGCTATGGAGCAACAGGAAGCGGGTTTGTCGGTCTTGTCCGTGTCCGAACTGACCCGTGAAATAAAATATCTGTTGGAAACTTCTTTTCCCACCGTCTGGCTGCAGGGAGAGGTGTCCAATTTTGTCCACCACTCCTCCGGCCACATGTATTTTTCCGTCAAAGACAACGATGCACAGATTGCCTGTGTGATGTGGCGAAGCCGTAACATCGCACTCAGCTTTGCGCCCAGGGACGGCATGACCGTGTTGATGCAGGGCCAGGTGCGGGTGTACGAAAAACGCGGCAATTACCAGTTTGACATCATTCGCATGATCCCGGCCGGTGTCGGCGCTCTGCAGATGGCCTTTGAGCAGCTCAAAGCCAGGCTGCAGGCGGAAGGTCTGTTCGATGCGGACCACAAGCGCCCCATACCTCCGTTTGCCCACAGCGTCGGCATCGTGACCTCTCCGACCGGCGCGGCCATTCGCGACATCGTCCAGATCATCCGGCGGCGAATGCCGTCCACTGAAATTATTCTGCGGCCGGCCCTGGTGCAGGGAGAGGGAGCAGCGGAGGATATCGTCAACGCCATTCTGGAATTCAATGTCTATGGCGGCGTCCAGGTTCTCATTGTCGGCCGCGGCGGCGGATCGCTGGAGGATCTGCAGGCCTTTAACGACGAGCGGGTCGCGCGGGCGATTTATAACTCGGCCATTCCGGTGGTCTCTGCGGTCGGTCATGAAATCGATTTTACCATCGCCGATTTTGTCGCCGATCTCAGGGCGCCCACTCCGTCTGCAGCGGCAGAACTGGTGACGCCGCAACGCCAGGTGTTGCTGGACAATCTGCAGGATCTGGCTGATCGCTGTCGCACCGCTCTGATACGCATGTGCCAATATTACCGCGAGCGGCTGCACCATTTACAATCGCATTATGGTTTGCGCCGGCCCGGCGATCTGGTTCTGCAAAAGCGGCAACGGCTGGACGAACTGGCGCACCTCATGCAACTGGCCATTACGAATCGATTGCAGAGTGAAAGGCAACGCGTGCAGCATATGCAGCAGATGCTGTCCAGCTTGGGGCCGAACTCGGTGCTGAAGCGGGGCTATGCGCTCTGCTATCGGCTGGCCGACGGTACTCTCGTCACCCGCGCCCGCCATACCGCGCCGGGTGAAGCGATGATGGTCAGGATGTACGATGGCAACTGGCAGGGCAAGGTCGAAGAGATCCATCCCGACGATACGATCTCTTGAGCAACTTGCCTCTTCGCCAAAGAGGGCAAGGCGTGCACGGCGACCGGACTGGTCGCCTGCAGTGGTTCCGGTTCTACCTGGTTAAGAGGATATGATGGCAGAGAAAAAAATACCCGCAAAATTGAATTTTGAAGCCGCCATGCAGCGGCTGGAAGAGATCGCCGAACAACTGGAGAGCGGTTCCAGTTCGCTGGAAGAGTCGTTGAAATGGTTTGGAGAAGCTAACCAATTGATAACGTTCTGTTTCGGAAAGCTGGATGAAGCGGAACAAAAACTGAAAATTCTGGTAAAAGAACAGGATACCTTCAAGCTGGTGGAAGAAGCGGAATAATTTTGCCCTATGAAACCTCTGTTGCCTCAAATCAACTCCCCGCAGGACCTGAAACAGCTGAATGCAGAACAACTGCAGCAGCTGTCCCGGGAAATACGCGCCTATATTATTGACACTCTCAGCGAGACGGGCGGACATCTGGCCCCGTCGCTGGGTGTGGTGGAATTGACGCTGGTGCTGCACAAGCTCTTCAATTGTCCGAAAGACAAGATCGTCTGGGATGTCGGCCACCAGTCCTACGCGCACAAGATCATCACCGGCCGGCGGGAGGCTTTCAAGCAGATCCGCCAGCAGGGCGGCATCAGCGGTTTTCCAAAACCTGTTGAAAGCCCCTACGACGCCTTTGGTGTCGGACATGCCAGCACCGCCATTTCGGCCGCCTTTGGCATGGCTGCTGCGCGCGACCTGGCCGGCGAAAAGCATCACGTCATCGCTGTCGTCGGCGACGGCGCCCTGACCGGCGGATTGGCCTTTGAAGGGCTGAACAACGCCGGCGCTTCGGGCAAAAGAATCATCGTGATTCTCAACGATAATACCATGTCCATTTCGCCCAACGTGGGCGCCCTGGCGAAATATCTGACCAACCTCATTTCCAATCCGACGTATAACCGCATCAAATCGGAGATTTGGGATTTCACCGGCCGGTTTGAAAAAATGGGTCCGCGTATCAGGCGAGCTGCCCGCAAAATGGAAGCGACCTTGAAAGGTTTTGTGGTGCCGGGCATTCTCTTTGAGCGGCTGGGATTCCGTTATTTTGGTCCCATCGACGGCCACAACATCAGCGATTTGACCAACGTGCTCGGCGAGATGCGCGAATTCAACGGCCCCATGCTGCTGCATGTGCTGACGAAAAAGGGCAGAGGCTATTCGCCGGCGGAACAGAACGCGCCGGTGTTTCACGGGCTGGGCAAGTTTGACAAATCCACCGGCCAGGCGATTCGCGCTTCGCTGGTTCCCACCTATACCGAAAGTTACAGCCAGGCCATGGTGGATTTGGCTAAAACCAATCCGAAAATGGTCGGCATTACGGCGGCCATGTCGCTGGGCACAGGACTGAAAAAGTTTGCCGATCTCTATCCCGAGCGCTTTTTCGATGTCGGCATTGCCGAGGGCCATGCGGTGACGTTCGCCGCCGGTATGGCCATACAGGGATTTCGTCCGGTGGTGGCGATCTATTCAAGTTTCCTGCAGCGCAGTTATGATCACGTTCTGCATGACGTGGCTTTGCAGCGGTTGCCGGTGATCCTGGCCATCGATCGGGCCGGCCTGGTGGGCGACGACGGTCCGACGCATCACGGTGTATTCGATCTGGCTTTTTTGCGTACGATTCCGCATCTGGTGATCATGGCGCCCAAAGATGAAGAAGAGTTGCGTCACATGCTGCACACCGCCCTGTCCTACAGCGATGGACCGGTTGCCATTCGCTACCCGCGCGGTCACGGCGAAGGGGTTGCCGTGAGCGATGAATATAAAACGCTGGCCATAGGCAAAAGCGAAACGGTTCGGGAAGGAAAGCATCTGGCGATCCTGGCTGTCGGTCCGATGGTGTACAGAGCGCTGGCGGCCGCGGAGCTGATCGAAAATACGCTGGGCCTGTCTGCGCAGGTGATCAATGTGCGTTTTATCAAGCCGGTCGACCGGGCCATGCTCGAGGAGGTGACCGGCCGATTCAAGTTGATCATCACCATGGAAGAGGGAATTAACAAAGGCGGGTTTGGCAGTGAAGTGGCGGAATTTTTGGCGGACGAAAAACTGTTAGAGGTCGAAGTGGTTCGTCGCGGCTTGCCGGATGAGTTTATTACACAGGGCGATCGCCCCCATTTGCTCGACGAAGCCGGTTTGAGTCCGGAGGCGATTCTGAACGCCGTCGAATCCTCTCATGCTGTTCGCACGCTCAAGCGCACCAGCACCTTGAAGGGACTGTTTCGATTGAATCGAAAGAAAAAGAGCGCATGATTACGATCGGCATCGTCGCCAATCGCTTCAAACCGAAAGCGCGGCCTGTCATCAAAGAGTTCGTGCGTCTGCTCAAAGCAAACAAAGCGAACGTCATCTATGCCCAGGATGCGGCCGAATTCCTCAACCTGGGCGCCAATCAACGCACCGTCCCCATCGGTAAGCTCGGCCAACAGTGCCAGGTGGTGGTGGCCTTCGGCGGCGACGGCACGCTCTTGTCCACCGCCAGCGAAGTCGGCCGTTCCGGTGTGCCCATCCTGGGCGTCAATCTGGGCGGGCTCGGTTTTCTCGCCGAGATCAAGACCGATGAGCTTGAAGAGACGGTGCAGGATCTGCTGGCGGAGCGCTATGGTATCATCGAGCGCATGGTCCTGGCGGTGCGCGTGCATGTGAACGATCAGATCCGGAACTATGCGGCGCTGAACGATGTTGTGGTCGACAAGGGCACCTCCGCCCGCCTGATTTATATCGATGTGCTGGTGGACGGCAACTATCTCAACACCTATCGCAGCGACGGTCTGATCATCGCCACCCCGACCGGATCCACCGCCTATTCGCTTTCTGCCGGCGGGCCCCTGCTGATGCCGGATATGAACGCCATGATCGTCACCCCCATCTGCCCGCACTCTTTGACCGTCCGTCCCATCGTGCTCTCCGAAAAAAGCGTGCTTTCCGTTTCCACCCGCGGCCAGGAACGACCGGTTCAGGTCAACATCGATGGGCAAAACCGTTTCACCATCAAAGCCGGCGACTGGCTGGAGCTGAGCAAGGCCGAGTATACCATCAAATGGGTCAGCAGCAACAAGCGGGATTTTTTCTCCATCCTGCGCACCAAGCTGAACTGGGGATTTGATTTTTCCACCATGCGTCCCACGACAGAATAACCATGCACGAATCATCAAACGAACGGAACCTCCTGTGAGCAAAGAAATCGCCACCACGCCACTCATGGAGCAGTATTTGGCTATCAAGAATCAGCACAAGGATGCCATTCTGTTTTTTCGCATGGGCGATTTTTATGAAATGTTCTACGAGGACGCCAAAATCGGCGCACAGGTGCTGGGCATCACGTTGACCTCGCGCGCACACGGCAAATCGGCGGATGTGCCCCTGGCCGGATTCCCCCATCATGCCCTGGACGCCTATTTGCCCAAAATGATCAAAGCCGGCTATCGTGTGGCCATCTGCGAACAGACCGAGGACCCCAAGCTGGCCAAGACCATCGTCAAACGGGAAGTGCTGCAAGTGGTTACCCCCGGCACCGCCGTGTCCGACGATCTGCTGGAAACCAAGCGCAACAATTATCTTGTCGCCCTGACGGCTGACGCCAAAGCCAGCGGTCTGGCGGTGGTGGATGTTTCCACCGGCGAGTTTCAGCTGACCGAATTGCCCTGGCAGGAAGTGGCCGAACAGGTGGCCGCGATTGCGCCGGCTGAAATTCTCCTGCCCGAATCCCGCGCCGGCGAGATCATCGCTGCTTTGACCCGCGTCGATCACCCCACCATCACCCGACGCGACGACTGGACTTTTAATTATGATTATGCCCAGGACCTCCTGACCGATCACTTTGGCACGCTGTCGCTGAAGGGATTCGGCATCGATGAAATGCCGGCGGGCATCTGCGCCGCCGGTGCCATCATCAGTTACCTGCGCGAGAATCAAAAAGAAAAACTGGTGCACATCAACCGGCTCGGGCGGTTGGCCGCGGACCAACACATGATTCTCGACACCGCTTCCCGCCGCAATCTCGAGCTGGTGCAGTCCATGAGCCAACAGCGCAAACACGGCACCCTGCTGGCGGTGCTCGATAAAACCCGCACGCCGATGGGCGGACGCATGCTGGTGCAGTGGCTGTTGCATCCGCTGCTGGCTGTGCCGGCCATTCGCGAGCGCCAGGATGCGGTGGAGACTCTAGTGACCAGGTCGGAGCTGCGTTCGTCGCTGGTTGATATACTGGCCAGGGCCGGCGATCTGGAACGATTGCTCGCCCGTTTTGCCACCGGCCGGGCCAATGCGCGCGACGCCCTCGCTGTGCTCGCCTCCCTGCGCGTGGTGCAGGAAATAAAAACCCTGCTGCAGGAAGAGAACAATGCGCTGCTGCAGGCCGGGCAATCGGAGCTGCAGCCGCTGACCGACCTGGCCGAAGAGCTGGATCGGGCGGTTGTGGAAAATCCGCCGCTCTCTGTCACCGACGGCGGTTTCATCAAGCGGGGCTTTAATATCGAGCTGGACAAATTGCGTGATATCGCGTTTGGCGGCAAGGACTGGATCGCGCGCATGCAGCAGCAGGAGCGGGAGGCGACGGCCATTCCTTCCCTGAAAGTGAACTATAATAAAGTGTTCGGTTATTATATCGAGATAACCAATCCGCATCTATCCAAAGTGCCGGCCCACTATGTGCGCAAGCAGACCCTGGTCAATGCCGAGCGCTATATCACCCAGGAGCTGAAAGAGTACGAAGAGCGCATTCTCGGCGCAGAAGAAAAAATTGTCGCCCTCGAGTATGAACTGTTCGATCAGTTGCGCAAGCGCGTGCTGGATTACACCCGCGATCTGCAGACCAACGCCCGTATCCTGGCGCATCTGGACTGCCTGGCCTCGCTGGCGCAGGTGGCGGTGGAAAACGATTATATCCGTCCCGATGTGCATGACGATCGCCTGATCGAGATCCGCGAGGGCCGCCATCCGGTCATTGAAAAACTGCTGCCGGCCGGAGAACCGTTTATTCATAACGATACGCTGCTGGATAACGCCACCCAGCAGCTGTTGATCATCACCGGACCGAACATGGCCGGCAAGTCGACTTTTTTGCGGCAGGTGGGTTTGATCGTCATCATGGCGCAGATGGGGTCGTTCGTGCCGGCTGCCAAAGCGCACATCGGCGTGGTGGATCGCCTCTTTACCCGCGTCGGCGCCTCTGACAACCTGGTGGCCGGGGAAAGCACGTTTCTGACCGAAATGAACGAAACCGCCAATATTCTGAACAACGCCACCTCGGCCAGTCTGATTCTTCTCGATGAGATCGGCCGCGGCACCAGTACCTTTGACGGTCTGTCCATCGCCTGGTCGGTGGCGGAATATATTCACAACACCAGCCGGCTGGCCGCCAAGACCATTTTCGCAACCCATTATCACGAACTGACGGAACTCGAATTGATCCTGCCGCGTGTAAAGAATTACAATGTGGCGGTGCGGGAATGGGGGGACAAGATCGTATTTTTGCGCAAGATCGTGCCGGGCGGCTGTGACCACAGCTATGGGATTCAGGTGGCGCAGCTGGCCGGGTTGCCCAAAGAGGTGATTCAGCGCGCCAAAGAGATTTTGCATAATCTCGAATCTGAAGAGCTTAATGCCTCTGCCAAACCCAAGCTGGCGGAACATCACGAACAGGCCGCCGCACCGGTGCAGCAGCTGGATCTGTTTGCCGGGATGGAGATGGCGCTGCGGGAAGAATTGAAAAAGCTCGATCCCAATCAGTTGACGCCGCTGCAGGCGTTGAGCAAGCTGGATGAGTTGAAGCAACTGGCGACAAAGAAAAAATAGGGCGGGGGCCGCTCCCTGAGATTGCTTCGCTGCATGGTCGGGCTGCGTCTTTTGCGAATACGGTGCCTGCGCTCGCAATGACAGAGGGGGCGCGCTGCGACGGCCGATACTGGGACAGGGCTTCTGCAGCGTAACACAAATGCCGGTATTAGTAATAGATTTCATTGATTGCGAAAAAGGTTGCTTTTACGTACCTTTCTGTAATTATACAGCCATTGGTTTTGCACACAAGGACATCCTGTGAAAAAATACATTCTTTCTGCAGCTCTGTTGCTCGCTTCTGTAACCCAGGCCCTGGAAGTTGCCAAGTATGCCGGTGAATTCATGTCGGTCGGCGTCGGCGCCCGCAGTCTGGCCATGGGCGGCGCCTTTGTCGCTGTCGGCGGCGAGGTGACCAACGGCTACTGGAATCCCAGCGGTCTGGCCACGATTCGCTACCCGGAACTGGCGGCCATGCATGCCCGCCAGTTCGGCGGCATGGTCAATTATGATTACGCCGCGTTTGCCCTGCCGTTCCGCAAACAGGAAGGTTTGGCCCTGAGCATGGTCCGTCTGGCGGTGGACGATATTTACTATACCGCGCTGCCGCGCCCCAACCTTCCTATCGATGCCGTTTATACCAACGAAAACGGCCAGGTGGTGGGCAATCGCCCCTATGTCAGCAAAACGGTGAGCGATGGTGAATATGCCTTTTATCTGAGCTACGGCCGTCAACGCAGCACTCGCTTGTCTTATGGCGCCAATATCAAAATGGTGCACAAGGGCGTCGGCGATCATTCCGCCTGGGGATTGGGATTCGATCTCGCTGCCTTGTGGAATCCGGTCGGCGTGCTGCAGGCCGGCATCAACATACAGGACATCACCACCACCCTGTTGGCCTGGGATACGGGTACACGCGAGCTGATTTCGCCGACGGTCAAGACCGGACTGGCCTATCCGTTCTATTTCGCCTTTCTCAAAACCGGCTTTCTGCTGGCGGCTGACACGGACATTCGCTTCGAGAATCGGCAGTTTGCCAGCCAGGCCCATCTGGGCCGGGTCAGCCTTGATTTTCATGTCGGCGGCGAACTGCTGTTCCGCAAAACAGTGGCGATCCGTGTCGGCAGCGACACCGGCCATCTCAGCGCCGGCGCCGGCCTTCGTCTGCCGCGACTGGATCTGGACTATGCCTTCCTCAGCCACCAGGATCTGGACAACACCCATCGTGTCTCCCTGCGCGTCCGCATCGAAGAGGCACGTTTTGCCAGAAAATAGCGCTGGGCGGGAGAACATTCGTCCGCTTCGATTTAACAAAATTTAACAGTTTTTGCGAAAACTTTTTCTCCCCTTGGTGCGTCTAATCTAAATAGATATCCCCACCCTGTCGGGTACTGAATAATTATTCATTCAAGCGTGCGGTACAGGCATGAACCTACGTTCTCTGCTACATGATCGTCGTATCCTTTATCCTCTCCTGGCCGTCCTGGCGTTCCTGTTCTATCTGTTGTTCAGCACGGAAAGCGTAAAAACCGAAATCGTCTGGGCCACCGTTCAGCAGGGGCCTTTTACCGTTGAGGCGATAGAAACCGGTGAAGTGCGGGCCGTGCAGCAGCAGGACGTCAAAGCGCCCATGGAATGGCGCATGTCGCTGCAAATCGTCTCCATGGCGCCGGAGGGGAAATATGTGCAACCGGGCGAGTTGATGGTGCAGTTTGACACGGCTGAACTGGAGAAACGGCTGGAGGTGGCTGAGGATCGTCTCACCTCCGCTCTGGCGCAGCTGGAAAAACTTTTGGCGGAACAGCAGGCGCGCAATCAGCAGCTGGAAGGCAACATCCTCACTGCCGAGTACTCGCGCGATATTGCGGTGCTGCAAAAAGATCTCTACAAATATGAAGCTGAAGTCAAGCGGCAGGATGCAGAACTGGAGCGGCTTAAGGCGCTGGTGCAGCTGGATGAAGCTAAAACCGCCATGGAATCGCAAAAGATCATCGATGCCGCCACGTTAAGCACCACCAAGCTGGAAATCGCCAAAGCCCGTCTGGAAAAACGGGAACTGGAGTTAAAGATTGAAACCATGAGCTTGCGTGCGCCGATCGGCGGCATGCTGGTTTACAATGAAGTGGGCTGGTGGGAGAATCAGAAAAAAGTGAGCGTCGGCGACAAGGTCAATCCCGGCGAACCCATTGTCAGCATTCCCAATCTGGACAGCATGCAGGTCATCCTGCGGGTGAACGAGATGGATATTTCGCGCATCAAAATCGGCCAGGCGGCGGTGGTTATTCTCGACGCCTATCCGGACAAACGTTTCCACGGCAGGATCCGGCAGATGGCCCGCCTGGGCCAAAAAGAGAGCTGGAATTCCACCATCAAGGATTTTGAAGTCATTATACGACTGCGGGAATCGGACCCGTTGCTGAAACCGGGCATGACCGCCAGAGCGATCATCACCATCGATCAGCTGGAACAGGTCTGTTTCGTACCGCTGGGTGCTGTGTTCGAGCAGGATGGCAAACCGGTCCTGCTTGCAAAGGACAACTATCCGAAAGCGACGCCTGTCAGCCTGGGCGTACGCACCGAGGATTGGATCGTGGTGCAGGGCGAAGGCATCGCTCAGGGCAAATCGGTCGCCTTACGTTCGCCGGAGAAAAAAATAAGACGCATCGGCCTGGCGGACTATGTCCAATACACCAGAACCGCAGAAGAGAAATGGCAAAAGATGTTTGATGAAATGCAGCAAAGGGGCATGAAGTATGATTATGAGGCCAGGCGCAACGAGCCGCCTGCTGTCGGACAACCGGGACCGCCGATGCCTGGCATGCCCGGTGGCGCTCCGATCATCACCATGGGCCCGGGCGGCAGCATGCAGGTGACGATGCAGGGCGGAGTGGCCACGGTCAGCGGCGCCGCCCCATCCGGATCGGCAAAGGTGATGACTTTTTCGGCGCCGACCGGACAGGCTGCGCCCGCTGCACCGGGGAATGTTAAAGTCATGACCTTTGGCGCACCCGCCGGACAGGGAGCAGCCATCTCGACGGAACAGGTTATTCGTCTTGACAAATCAGCAGTGAAAATCATAAAATCAGATTCCACCAGGGCCGATTCCCTGGCGAGAAAAAGATAGGGAGCAAGCGGAGCATATGCGCTGGAATATGTTGAATCGTTTGGGCAAATGGCGATGGCTGGTACTGGCCGGTGCGGGTTTGGTGATACTGCTGGTGGTTTGGATCGTCCGCAGCGCCGCTGTGCCCGATCTGGCGACCACCATGGTGACGGACGGTGAGTTCATCATCGATATCAAGGAAAAAGGCGAACTGTTTGCGGTGAAATCGGTCTCGGTCGGCGTGCCGTCCACCGTCCGCGGCAGTCTGCGCGTGGTCAGCCTGGTGGACGACGGCACCATGGTTAAGGAGGGCGATTTTCTCGTTCAGTTCGATACCAGCGAAGCAACGCAGGACCTGGAGGATCGCAAGAACGAATACGAATCGGCCCTGGCGGAACTATCCAGCCTGCAGGCCAATATAAAGTCTACCATGGCGCAGCTGCAGACCAGTTATGAAACGCAAAAATACTCCCATGAGCAGGCGAAACTGCGCTACGAGCAGATGAAATACGAGGCAGCGGCCAAACAGCGTGAGCAGGAGTTGAACCTGAAAAAAGCGGAACTGGCGCTCGACCAGGCCAAAGGCAAGCTGGAATCGCAAGAGGTGATCAACCGAGCAGACCTGACCAAAGCGGATCTCAAGGTCAAACAGGCCAAGTTGCGTCTCGATCAAAAACAGCAAGAGCTCACCAACCTGACCTTACGGGCTCCCATCGGCGGCCTGGCTGTCCTGCAGGAGATTTGGGGCGCCAGCGGTCGGGCCAAGATCAAAGTCGGCGACACCCCCTGGCGCGGAATGACGCTGGTGGAGATTCCCGATCTGTCGCAGATGATGATCAAGGCCAAGGTGAACGAGGTCAACATCAGCCAGGTGCGCAGCGGCCAACTGGTGATCGCCAACGTCGACGCCCTGCCCGGATCTGAATTTTTCGGCCAGGTGCGCAGCGTGGCGACCCTGGCCACCCGTGAACGGGGCTCTGATGTGAAAACGTTCGACGTCGAGATCGTGCTCGACGGCACGGATCCGCGCCTGCGACCGGGCATGACCGCACAGTGCCGGGTGATCACGGACAAGCTGACCGATAAACTGTTCGTGCCTCTGGAAGCGGTGTTTCAAAAGGAAGACACCACGGTCGTCTATGTCAAACGAACGTCATTTCAGCAGCGCAAGGTCAAAGTCGGGCAAAAGAACAGCGATTTCATCATCATTGAAGCAGGCCTGAAAAAAGGCGAACTGGTTTCGCTGCACGATCCTGAATTGCCCATTCAGGAGATCGGCGGTCAGGCGGCGCCGGCCAGGCAGAACAAACCGGCGGCTTCGCGCTCCGGCGGCGGCGAAGCGGTCATGATCATTCGTTGACGAACAGATATGTTGAACTATCATCATGTACAGCGCGGCTACTGGATCCAGACGATCCTGGCCATCCCCCTGTTGGCCATGTTTATCACACGGAGTCAATTGACGCCGGTATTCTGGATCGCCCTGGGCATCGTGTTCCTGATCGGCGGCAGTTTTCATATGCTCACCGTGACGGTGACGCACCATTTTATTCAGGTCCAGTTCAGCCTGATGTTTATCCGCAAGCGGATCTGGTTTAACCAGATCACCGGCGTGGACGTGGTGCGGGTGCCGTGGTATTGGGGCATCGGCATACGCTGGACGCCGGAGGGGGTGCTCTATAATGTGGCGCCAGGACGAGCGGTGGCCGTGCGCCTCAGGTCAGGCCGGTCGTTCCTGATCGGCAGCGATGAACCTGAAAAGCTGGCGGCCGCCATCGAGGCCGCCATCGGCCTGAAACGACAATCGGATAAGGTATGATCAACAGAGAAAGCGTTTTAATCGGCATGGAAGGGCTGCGCAGTCACAAGCTGCGCTCCATCCTCACCGCCCTGGGCATCATTTTCGGTGTGGCGGCTGTCATCGCCATGTTGTCCATCGGCGAAGGCGCCAAGCAGGAGGCCCTGCAACAGATCCAGCTCATGGGCATGAACAACATCATCATCGACGATATCCCGGTGGAGGATAAGGAAGAGGGCAAGGGCCGGAGCAATCTTTCCCGCGGCCTCACGCTGCTGGATGCGCATGCGCATGAACTGGTCAATCCCCTGGTGCATGTGGGCATTCCCCAGCGCCAGGAAAAAGCGGATGTGCTTTACAAGCAGGAAAAGGTGGAAGGGATGGTGGTGGGCACTACGCCCGATTTTGAGACCGCCATGACCTACCTGCCCCAGCAGGGCTCTTTTTTCAACTACCTGGATGTCATGGAAGGCCGCCGCGTGGCGGTGCTGGGCGCGGATGTCAAGACCAGCCTGTTTCACTTTCAAAATCCTCTCGGCGAACACATAAAAATCGGCAAGAGCTGGTACAAGGTGATCGGCGTCATGGAACGCAAACCGGCCATGAGCGCCGGCAGCGGCGGTGCGGCCCAGGACCTGAACAAGAATATTTATATACCCATTTCATCGGCCATCAAACGATTTCCGCGCAGCACCTTTGAAAGCGAAATCGATCGAATTGTAGTGGAAGTCAAAGACGCGGATCGTATACAGGAAGCGGCCAATCTGGTGCTGCAAACCATGAACCGCCGGCACAATCTGACCAGCGATTTCAACATCACCGTGCCGGAGGCGTTGCTGAAACAGCGGCAGAAGACGCAGCGGATTTTCAACATCGTCATGGGGGCGATCGCCGGCATTTCCCTGCTGGTCGGTGGTATCGGCATCATGAACATCATGCTGGCGTCGGTGCTGGAACGGACCCGGGAGGTGGGTATCCGCCGGGCCGTGGGTGCGCGTCGCCATGATATTCTCAGCCAATTTCTGGTGGAAGCCGTGACGCTGAGTTTTGTCGGCGGCCTCATCGGTGTGTTCCTGGGTTTTGTGCTCACCAAGGTGATTGCCCTCTATGCCGGCTGGCGCACCATTGTGTCCATTTATGCCATCCTGCTGGCCTTTAGCGTGTCGGCGGCGGTAGGAATCATGTTTGGCATATATCCGGCACGAAAAGCGGCCGAGCTGGATCCCATTGTGGCTTTGCGTTATGAATAGAGATCTTACAGGACGGGATATGCGTAAAACGATCACATGTATCGCTCTTCTGGGATGTATACTTTTTGTCAAACCGGGGTTTGCCCGCGAGCGGACCACCCTGACGCTCGACCAAGCCATTGCCATTGCGCTGGAAAAGAGCTATCAGGTCAAAGCGCTGCAGCTCTCGCTCATCCAGGCCGATCAAAATCTCATTGCTGCGCGCGGCCGGTTCAAGACCAACGCCAACCTGCAGTTGAACGCCCCGAGCTGGAACGAGATGGTTTCTGAAATCCCCGTGCCCGGACAGCTGCCGGTGTTCAATACCACGGGCGATCTTCGCTATCAGGGCACGTTCGATATTTCACAACCGCTGCCCACCGACGGCAAACTGACGTTGCGGACACAGGCCTACCATCGCGATGTGTCCACCTATCAGATGGACGTGGAAGGGGAGGTCAAGAGAAGCGAATTGATCTCTTCGGTCAGCCTGCGCATGTCGCAGCCGCTGTTTACGGTCAACACCCTGAAGCTGGGTCTCACCACCGCGAATCTCAATTTTGAACGGACGCGACAGGTCTTTCGTCGCAGTGAACTGGATCTGGTGTATTCGGTCACCCGTTCGTTTTTTGATTTGTACGAATCCACCCGCCAGAAGCAGATCGCCGAGGAGAACGTCAAACAGCAGCAGGAGCTCTATGATCTGGCCAAAAAGAAATTCGAATCCGGCCTGATTCCCGAGGTGGAAGCCCTGCAGATGGAAGTGGATCTTGCTCAGAGCCAGAGCGATTTGTTGACCGCCGCCGGAGCGCTGCAAAGCAGCGAAGATATGTTCAAACAGCTGATCGGACTGGTGCTCTCGGATTCCGTCGGCGTTGACACCGATTTTCGCTGGAACTCGTTTCAGGTCGACGAGCCGGCTGCGCTGCAACGCGCGCTAAAGTACCGTTCCGAGGTTCGCGAGAGGGAGATCGATGTCGATCTGTCCAGGCTCAATGTCAAACAGGTGGATGCCAGAAGCGCCGTCCGCGGCGACGTGTCGGCGTTTTATGATTTGACCGGTGTCAGCGATTCGGCGCTGCCGTACGGCTCGGCGTGGAATCTGTTGTGGAGTTCCAGCAAGGAAGATATGAAACGACGTCCGCACAATCGCGGCGTGGTGTTTACGCTGTCGGTGCCGATCTGGGACTGGGGCGTGAACTCGGCCGAGGTCCAATCCGCCAAAGCACAGCTGCAGACACAGCAGCTTTCTCTGGCAGAGGAAAAAGTGACCATCCAGCGTCAGGTACGCGAAGTGGTATCGCGGCTGCGCGAGTCCGAGAACAAGCTGCTGGTGCTGAACAGAAATCAGGACGTGGCGCAGCGGGCGTTCGATATTTCCCTGGCGCGTTTTAACAACGGCGATATCACCAGTCAGGAACTGGCGCTGGATCGAAACCGTTTGACGCAGGCCAAGACCTCTTATCTGCGTTCGTTCATAGAATACAAACTGGCCGTGGCGGATCTGAAAAGAAAAACCATGTGGGATTTCGAATTCGACCGGCCCGTGGTGGAGGATATTAAGAAAAGCAATTGACGGAAAAGACTTGATTCTCTCCATGAAATTAGCTAAAGTAGAACCCGATCAGACGTTTGCATGTTTTGTTCAGATCTGATGCAAAAGAGTCCATCACGGCCGGGTGACCGAACGGGGCGCCCGGCAACGGTTCCGGCTATCCAGGTTAGGGAGAATCACTCTGCATGCGTCCGTCACTCACCTTGCTTGATACCAGATTGCTTGAGCGCATCGTCGGCGAAGCCTATGACGTCTTGCAGCACGTGGGCGTTCTGGTTGAAAACAAACAGGCTGTTGATTTGCTCCTTGCCGCCGGTTGCCATCCCCGCGACCGGCGTCTTCTCATTCCCTCTGCACTGATCCAACAGTGCCTTAACACCGTTCCCGGTAGCATCATCCTGTACGATCGAACCGGTCAGCCGGCCATGAACCTGGCGGACAGCGAAATCCATTTTGATCCTGGCTCATCCGCGCTCAATGTGCTGGAATGGCCTTCACAAAAAGAGCGCAAACCGGTGAGCCGGGATCTGGTCACGCTGGCGAAGCTGACGGATGCGTTGCCGCATCTGGCCGGGCAAAGCACCGGTCTGGTCAGCAGTGATACGCCTCAGGACATCGCTGACCGCTATCGTCTCTTTATCGCCCTGTTGCATTCCGTCAAGCCCGTCATCACCGGCACCTTTACGCTGTCCGGATTTCAAGTCATGTATGAACTGCTTGCCACCGTGCGCGGATCAGCGGCGGCCTTGCGGGAAAAGCCCCTGGCCATTTTCGATTGCTGTCCGTCGCCGCCGTTGAAATGGAGCAATCTGACCTGTCAGGCGCTGATCGATTGTGCCAGGGCCGGCATTCCGGCCGAGTTCGTATCCATGCCGTTGACCGGCAGCACGGCCCCGGTCACCTTGAGCGGTGCGCTGGTGCAGCATACGGCGGAAACGTTGAGCGGCGTGGTCATCGCTCAGCTGGCTGCGCCGGGAGCGCCGCTGATTTACGGCGGTTCGCCGGTGGCCATGGATCTGCGCACCGGCACCACACCCATGGGCGCCGTGGAAACCATGATGATCGAATGCGGGTATGCCCAAATCGGCAAGTATTTTAATATGCCGACGCATGCCTACATGACCATCACCGACGCCAAAGTGCTGGATGCCCAGTCCGGCCTGGAAGCGGGCATGAGCGCCACCCTGGCGGCGCTGACCGGCATCAACGTCATCTCCGGCCCGGGCATGATGGATTTTGAGAATTGCATTTCCTTTGAAAAGCTGGTGATCGATCATGAAATCTGCGCCATGGCCAAGCGGCTGGTTCGCGGCGTGCAGGCACGGGGCGAACGGCTGGCAGAGGATCTCTATGGCGATATCGACAGCGGCGAACATTTTCTCACCTCTGACACCACCATTCGTTTTCTGCGCGACGAGTTTGCGGTGCCGTCGGATGTGATCGATCGCGATCCCTATCAGGTGCGGCAGGCCAAGGGGGAATGGACGATCGGAGAACGGGCGCACCGGCGCGTCCTCGAACTGCTGCAAACGCACACGCCGGCGCCGCTGGAGCAGGCGGTGCAGGATGAGCTGTATCGGATTATGCAGGCCGATGCCATAAACCATGGCATGGATAGATTACCTGAACTGTGAGGTGAGGTGTGAAAACACGATGGCTGATTACTGTCTGTGTTCTGTTGCCCCTGCTGGTGACGGCGCAAGAGATCGCGCCAAAAGCACGCGTGATCTATCTCTCTCCCGAATGGCAGGGTGAGCGCTACCCCGACGGCCGTCCGCGAGTGGCGGACGGCATACTGCAGCGCATGAAAAACGTCTCCATCGAAGAGGCCTGGGCGCTGCTGGCCGCTGAAGGCTATCCCTGTCAATTCGAAGGCGGCTGGCAGATGATCCGGCCGGATCAGCCCATGGTCGGCCGCGCCTTGACCGCCATGTACATGCCCGTGCGCGCGGATTTGAAAAAGCTGGTGGATAGCGCGGGCAAGTCCGAAGGCCGCATCGGCCCTTCCAACTCCTGGCCCATCGACATGCTGCAAAAGGGCGACGTCTATGTGGCCGACTCGTACGGCAAGATTGCGGATGGCACCCTGATCGGTGACAATCTGGGCAACGCCATTTACAGCAAGTCCGGCAACGGCGTCGTCTTTGACGGCAGCGTGCGCGATCTCGAAGGCCTGGAAGACCTGGCCGGATTCAACGCCTGGGTGCGCGGCTGGCACCCCTCTTTTATCAAGGATATGACGCTGGCGGGCATCAATCTGCCGATACGGATCGGCGGCGCTACGGTGTTCCCCGGGGATGTGGTTCTGGCCAAGCGCGAAGGGGTGATTTTCATTCCGGCGCATCTGGCGGAAAAAGTGGTGCAAAAGGCTGAAGCCATCATGCTGCGCGATCAGTTCGGCCATCAACGGTTGCGGGAAGGCAAATACACGCCCGGTCAGATCGATTCGCAATGGAGCGAAGAGATTCGCCAGGATTTCGCCAAATGGCTGCAGGCCAATATGGACAACCTCGCAGTGCCCAAAGAGGCGATTAAAGAGATTCTCGATAAAAGAACCTGGTAGAGACCGCAATTATTCATAAGGAGCGCACCATGTCGCATGATCGATCTGGAAACAGCCGACGCGAATTCTTTACCCGCTCGATGCTCGGCGGCGTGTCCCTGGCCCTGATCCCGTTTCAGGATCAGATCGCCTGTGCCACACAAAATGTCAATCGCCGTTCCAGCCCCTCTGAATTAAAGATCACCGACCTGCGCGTCGCCGCCATCAGAGATGCGCCCATGAATGTGCCCATCATCCGCATCGATACCAACCAGGGCATCAGCGGCTATGGCGAAGTCCGTGACGGCGGCAGCAAACGGTATGCGCTGTTCCTGAAGAGCCGTATCCTGGGTGAAAATCCCTGCAACGTGGAAAAACTGTTTAAAAAGATCAAACAGTTCGGCCATCACGGCCGCCAGGGCGGAGGCGTCTCCGGCGTGGAGATGGCCTTGTGGGATCTGGCCGGCAAGGCGTTTAACGTGCCGGTCTATCAGATGCTGGGCGGCAAGTATCGCGATAAAATCCGACTGTATACGGACACAACCATGTCCAGCGATCCGCACGAGTATGCCCGGCGCATGAAACAGCGGCTGGATATGGGGTATACCTTCCTCAAGATGGACCTGGGCATCGGCCTGATCCGCAACGTAGCGGGCGCATTGACCCTGCCGCTGCAGTTCGACTGGAACGCCTATCATTCCACCATGCATCCGTTCAACCAGGTTCAGATCACCGATAAGGGGGTGTCGCTCATGGCCGAGTATGTGGCGAAAATACGCGAGACCATCGGCATGGAGGTGCCGCTGGCAGCGGATCATTTCGGTCACATCGATGTCAACAGCTGCATCCGCCTCGGCCGGGCTCTGCAGGGCTTTCAAATGGCGTGGCTGGAAGACATGGTGCCGTGGCAATACACCGATATGCACAAAGAGATCACCCGCAGCATCGACGTGCCGACGTTGACCGGCGAAGATATCTTTGGCCTGGAGGCGTTCAAAACGCTGATCGATGCGCGGGCCGTGGACATGATTCATCCCGACCTGGCTACTGCCGGCGGCATATTGGAGACCAAGCGGATCGGCGACTATGCCGAGACGCAGGGCATCCCCATGGCCATGCACTTTGCCGGTTCGCCGTTTTCCTTTATGGCGAATCTGCACTGCGCAGCCGCCACTCAGAACGTGGTGGCGCTGGAGCACCATTCGGTGGATGTGAGCTGGTGGGAGGATCTGGTGGTTGGGAAAAAACCGCTCTGTTCCGGCGGCTTTGCGCATGTGCCGGATGCACCGGGACTGGGCGTAGAGCCCAACCTGGATGTGATCAAACAACACCTGGGCAAGGATGAGGAACTGTTTGCGCCCACGCCCGAGTGGGAGTCAGAACGAAGCCACGATAGGCTGTGGAGTTAGTCTTTCCTGCAGGTGATTACGCAAAATGGTCAAGATATGACAAAATACCTCAACTATGCCATCCTCCTGTTTACGCTGGCGATCCTGGCGATGGGCCTTGCCGGTCATGGTCGGCAGAGCGGTGTGCTCGTGGTTCTGCTGTTCGTCGTGGCGGCTCTGCAATTCAGACAACACAAAGCGTACAGCAGTTTTTCCTTCACCTTTTGGGTGTTTGCCTTTGTGGCGGCGTCGATGTTTTTTCCCCGTCTGTTCGGCGTCTGGCTCGGATACGACCTGAAGGGACTGATCGTCCCGCTCATTCAGATCATCATGTTCGGCATGGGCACCACGCTGAGCGTGAAGGATTTTTCACGGATTCTGCTCATCCCCTGGCCGGTGGCTATCGGCATGCTCCTGCAGTTCACCATCATGCCGTTTGTAGGCTATGGCCTGGCGACGCTGTTTTCTTTTTCACCGGAAGTGGCGGCCGGCCTGATTCTCATCGGCTGTTGTCCCGGCGGTGTCGCTTCCAACGTCATGACCTATCTGGCCGGCGGCAATGTCGCCCTGTCGGTCACCATGACCGCCTGCTCGACCCTGATGTCGCCGCTGATGACGCCCTTTATGTTCAAGGTATTGGCCGGACAGCTGGTGCCGGTCCATTTTATGGACATGATGTTGTCCATCCTCAATATGATCATCGTCCCGATCGTGGCCGGGCTTTTATGCCACAGAATACTGTACGAAGATAAAAAAGCGTTCACCTCCTCCAGAGGACTGGGTGCACTGGCGCTGGCGGCGATGCTGGGGGCGGCCCTGTTGTGGTGGAGCGGACCAACGTTCTTTGGACCTCTGGCGGTTGTGCGAACCGGTCTGATTCTCGGCCTGTTTTTTATCGCCGTGGTGGTCATAGTGAAATGGTGGTTGTACGTGCGGCAACAGCGTCGCGACGACTGGATGAGCAAGGCGCTGCCGGTGTTGTCCATGGTCGCCATCTGTTTTATCATTGCCATCATCACCGCCCGTTCGAGCCAGGCCTTGCTGGCGATCGGCCCGGTGCTGCTGCTGGCGACGATGGCGCACAACCTCCTGGGCTACCTCTTTGGCTATCTGGTTGCCAAACCGTTGCGATTAAGCGAGGCGGACGCGCGCACGGTTGCGATCGAAGTGGGCATGCAGAACGGCGGCATGGCCTCGGGACTGGCCATGGAGGTGTTGAAGAGTTCCAGCGCCGCCCTGGCGCCGGCGATCTTTGGTCCGTGGCAGAATATTTCCGGTTCGATACTGGCCTCGTTCTGGAAAAGAAAACAAACAGCCGGATAACCTCTCATGGACTTGCGGCCTGATGGCAGAAGGCGCTACTCGGCCTGGCCGTTTTTGCAGGTTATGGATATGCCGGAGGTTTTTTCCTTCTCGAGGACTTGAGTCCGTTCTGCTCTGCACATGCTCCACAAACGCGTCGATGCCGCGGTTG
>CAZISM010000015.1:0-38264 GCA_964541895.1 uncultured Cytophagia bacterium | reverse complement strand
CGAAAATTTCGCATGTGAAAAAATATCTTGGAAATAAGTTGCATTTTTACCAAATTATAAAATTATAGTTGTCCTTAATCAACTTGTTTCCTTTATGAATCGTTCGAACTATACTGAATCAGACTGTCAGGCGTTCAGCCACTCTCAGCAACCGTTGCACAAAAAAGATGTCCTGATCCTCAGCGTAACCGGCCGGTTTGCCAGGGCCAGCGTGTCGGTATTTTCCGCCTGTGCCTCCTGTCATTCCAGGTGTCTCCTCTCCGGAGAACAGGCGGAACGCATCGTGGATCTGATCATTCCCCCTGCCATGGAGGTGCGGCCCGGCGATCATGTCGAGGTGGCGATTGCCCCCGGTTTTGTCAGCCGCGCTTCTTTCCTGATCTATCTGTTACCTGCGCTCATCTTGCTTGTATTCGCCTATCTGGGACGCCTGGCGTCCGTTGCCATGGGCCTGCACGACCCTGATCTGGGTTCGTTGTCGGCCATTTTTTTTGCCATCCCCGTCATAATACTGGTTATCGCTCTCGCACGTAAAAAAATGGGTGGAGCGGAAAATATACATATTATTGCAAGGAGTCAGGAAACATGAATCCTGTTCTCGTATCAACCATGGTCATGGGAGGCCTGGGCCTTGTTTGCGCCGGCATTTTATACATTGCGGCGCGGGCTTTTTACACCCATGAGGATCCGCGTATCGATCTGGTCGCCGCGCTGCTGGCCAACAGCAATTGCGGCGCTTGCGGCTATCCGGGCTGCCGGGCCTTTGCCGAGGCGCTCATAAACGGCCAGGCGAAAACAAAATGTCCGGCTACCAGTTCTGAGAATATGGCTCAAATCGCCGGCCTGCTTGGGGCCACCCTCGCAGACTCGGAGCCGTTGGTGGCGGTGATTCACTGCAATGGCGACGCCTCTTCGGCCAAATTTCAGGGTACCTATTACGGTATTGAGGATTGCCGGGCCGCACATCTGGTCGGCGGTGTGGAAAAAATGTGTCCCTATGGCTGCATCGGTTTGGGCGCCTGCATCACCGTCTGCCCTTATGATGCCATCCGCAAAAAAGGCCGGATTGTGGAAGTGGAGCGCCACAAATGCATCGGCTGCGGCAAATGCGTCGAGGTGTGTCCGCGCCACATTATATCTCTGGTTCCGGCCAGACAGGACGTGGTCATCAGCTGTCTCTCTCATGACCGGCCCCCTCTCGTCAAGGCCTATTGCAGCGTCGGCTGCGTGTTCTGCAAAAAATGTATAAAGACCTGTCCGCATGGTGCGATCATGGAGGACGACAACCTGGTTGTGATCGATTATGCCAGGTGCACGGCCTGCGCGGAATGCGTTGCGGTCTGTCCGCAGGACACTATTCAGGCGCTGGTGCCGAACAAGGATCGCACTCTTTTAAAGGCCGCTGTGGATCAGCCGAAGGTGGAGGGTTAGCCATGATATCAGCCATGCGAAAAGCGACGTTTCGACGCGGAGGCATTCATCCTCCGGAACGAAAAGAACTGACCGACTCGAGCCATTATGTGGTGGTGCCTGATCCGGCCGAGTTGAATATTCCGTTGCACCAGCATCTGGGTGCGCCGGCTAAAGCGGTGGTGGAGGCGCGCGTCGACCTCGTTGCCATGCAAAAAATCGCAGAAGCCGCCGGCGCCGTAAGCGTACCGGTCCACACCCCTCTCGCCGGAAAGGTCAAGAACATCGGCCGGCGCGACCTGCTGGGCAACCTGGGACCGTCGATCCAGATCACCGTTACCCCTGGATCATCCACAACAGTTGATTTTGAGCGCGAGGCGCTGGAGCCGGATTTTGAGCATCTCACGGCCAGGGATATCATCGACGCGGTGCGCGAAGCCGGCGTGGTCGGTATGGGCGGTGCGACCTTTCCGACCCATATAAAATTGACGCCGCCGCCGGATTGCCAGGTGGATACGGTGATTCTGAACGGCGCCGAATGCGAGCCCTATCTGACGGCCGACGATTGTCTGATGCAAAATTTCCCACAGCAGGTGGTCTATGGCCTTTTGCTGATGGTAAAAGCGCTCGGGGCCCGGGAAGGCATCATCGCGATCGAGGACAACAAATCCCGCGCCGCTCTGTTGCTGCAGCAGGCCATCACCCCCTATGCCAAGCTGAGCGTGTGTGTGGCTAAAACCAAGTATCCGCAGGGGGCGGAAAAGCAGCTGGTGCAGGCGGTGCTGAATCGCATCATCCCCCTCGGCAAGCTGCCGGCTCACATGGGGGTTCTGGTGCAGAACGTCGCCACGGCCGTAGCCGTGTATGAAGCGGTCCAACTCGGTCGACCGCTGGTGCGTCGATTGGTAACCATATCAGGCGGTGCGGTCCGACAGCCGCAAAACGTACTGGCGCCGGTCGGCATCTCCGGCAAGGAACTGCTGGACTTTTGCGGCGGCGCCAAAGAAGAGATCGCCGCAGTCGTCTATGGCGGCCCCATGATGGGCAAAAGCACCAACCGCATCGACACGCCTGTTACCAAGGGTACCAGCGGCATTCTCTATTTGACGGCGGCCGAGGTGCACACCTATGAGGAACGGGAGTGTCTGCGCTGCGGCAGCTGCAACCGGGCCTGTCCCATGGGATTGCTGCCCAACGAGGTGATGAATAACGTGAAATACGGCTTGTATGACAAGATTGAAGATGCTGTGGCCTGTATAGAGTGTGGTACCTGTGTTTTTGTCTGTCCGGCTCACAAACGATTGACGCAATGGTGCAGGTTGGCCAAATATGAATGGCGTCGGCGAACAGCCAAAAAGTAGGAGGAGAGCAGAATGGCTGATGAAGTAAACGTACGCACGGCGGTCGAGACGCCATTGAACCAAATGGATCTGCCTCTGGAACAGGTCAGGCTGCAGAGTTCACCCTACCTGGCGGCCGAGACCTCTATTCCCAAAGTCATGTACAATGTCGTGGCTGCCATGGTGCCGCTCACCTTGTGGTCCTTTTGGGTTTTTGGTATGCAGGCGGTGTTTGTCATGGCCCTCAGTGTGCTGTTCATGCTGATGTTCGAATATATGTTTGCACGCTTTCGTCATCCCCATCAGGAAGCACTCCGGCAGATGCTGGACGGCAGCGCCCTGGTCTCGGGCCTGCTGCTGGGGTTGAATCTGGGGCCGGCCAGCCCCTGGTGGATCATGATGGTGGGCGCGCTGGTGGCCATGGGTATCGGCAAACATGCCTACGGCGGATTGGGCCGCAATCCGTTCAACCCGGTACTGGTCGGTCGAGTCTTTCTGTTGATTTCGTTTCCTGCCCAATTGACCACCTGGACGGCGGCCAAATGGCTAAAGCCGGGCGATAATCCGCTGCAGAATCTGGATGCTGTGACTTCGGCTACGCCCCTCGGCGCTTTGAAAGAAGGGGGCTGGAGCAAATTCATGGCCGCGTTTCAAGAGACCGATTTATGGAATTATATCCTGTTCAACAAAGGCGGTTGCCTGGGTGACGTGTCGCTCATCCTCCTGTTGGCAGGCGGATTGTTTCTGCTGTTTCGCAGGGTCATTACCTGGCAGATTCCCGTCGCCTATCTCGGCGTGGTGGCGTTGCTGACCGGCATCATGCGCCTGATCGATCCGGCCCAGTATGCCGGACCGCTGTTTCATCTCGCCACCGGATCGCTGTTGCTCGGTGCCTTTTTTATGGCGACGGACATGGTGACTTCGCCGGTCTCTCCCAAAGGGCAATTGGTATTCGGAGCCGGCTGCGGTCTTTTGACGGCAGCCATTCGTCTCTGGGGCAGCTTTCCCGAGGGTGTCAGCTTTGCCATACTCATCATGAACGGTATGACGCCGCTCATCGATCGCTGGACCAAACCGGCGCTCTTTGGCGAGATTGCAGACAGGAAGGAGGCAAAGAAATGAGTGACGTCCGTGCTGATGCCAACGACGCCGCCAAGCCGGCGGTGTCGCCGAAAATTATAGTGCCCATTTTCCTCATCGCCCTGTTGTCCGGTCTGGCCCTGGCGCTGGTGAACAACGCAACCGCCGACCGCATTCGTATGGTGATGGAAAAAGAGTTGAACGACGCGCTCGCAGCGGTGATGCCCGGCTTTGATAATCAGCCGGCCCTGGAAAAAATCGAGAAAAATATGGGCAAACAGGGTAACCTGATTTTTTATCCGGCCAAAAAAGGCGCCGATCTGCTGGGCTATGCGGTGGAAAGCACCGTGTACACCGGCTACAGCGGCGAGGTGACGGTTATTTTCGGCGTGACCCTGAACGGCCAGGTCGGTCAGGTCAAACTGCTGCGTCATAACGAAACGCCCGGCCTGGGCAGCAAAGCTGCGCAGCCGCCGTTTATCGAGCAGTTTGCCGGCCGGTCGCTGGATACCTTTCAGTTCAAGGTGCGAAAGGACGGCGGCCAGGTCGATGCCATCACCGGCGCCACCATCTCCAGTCGCGCCGTCGCTCTGGCGATCGAGCGAGGATTGCAGCAGATGAAAAGCGGACTATAGATCCTTAGTCGGAGTAATAAAGTCCGACACTCTCTGACCCTATTTTGCGAATTGCTGTTCCGGGCATAACAACAGGACTTTGTCGGTATTCATTATAGAATGGAAAAATGACTATGAGTGCTTCCAGTAAACTGACCACAGCGTCGGTATTTAAAAACGGTCTGGTGACGGAAAATCCGACCATACGCATGTTGCTGGGTATGTGTCCGACTATGGCGGTCTCTACCTCGGCAATCAATGCCGTGGGTATGGGGCTGTCGGCCATGATCGTATTGACGTTGTCCAACATCGTCATCGCGCTGATCCGCGATCTGATTCCCGCCAAACTGCGCATTCCCGGCTTTATCGTTGTTATTGCCACCTTTGTAACCATGACCGATCTGGCGCTGCATGCGTTTTTCCCTGACATTCACAAAGCGCTCGGCATCTTTATTCCTCTGATCGTGGTCAACTGCATTATCCTGGGCCGCGCCGAAGCGTTTGCCAGCAAAAATACGGTGTTGCTTTCGGCCGTGGACGGCGTGGCAATGGGGCTGGGATTCACCAGCGGTCTGTTGATACTCGGTACGGTGCGCGAGATCCTCGGCAACGGCACCTATTTCGGACTGTCGGTGGTTGCCGGCGCCATGCCGCAGGTCATCGTTATGATTCTGCCGGCCGGCGGTTTCATCACTCTGGGATTGACTATAGCGGTTGCCAACTGGATTGAAACGCGGAGGAAACAAGCATGAATGCCGACCCCATGACCCTTGCTTCGATTTTTACGCTGCTGTTCAGCGCCATATTGATCAACAACGTTATTTTCGCCCGCTTTCTCGGTATCTGTCCCTATCTGGGCGTGTCCAATTCCATCGATACCGCCAGCGGCATGGCCATGGCGGTGACGTTTGTCATGACCTTGTGCGCCATAGTGACCTGGCCGATCCAGACCTATATTTTGAATCCGCTGCATCTCGAATATCTGCAGACCATCGTGTTCATCCTGGTCATCGCCAGTCTGGTGCAGTTTGTCGAATTGTTTATGAAAAAGTACGCCAAGGGTCTGTTCGATGCTCTCGGCATCTTTCTGCCCCTGATCACCACCAATTGCGCTGTCCTCGGCATCGCCATTTTATGCATCAAACTCAATTACAACTTGTTGCAGTCCATCATTTTTTCGTTTGCCAGCGCGGTCGGTTTTGGCGTAGCGCTGATCATTTTTGCCGGCATCCGCGAACGGTTTGAAGTGACCGACATCCCTCGTCCCATGCGCGGAGCTGCTATCGGTTTGATCACGGCCGGTATCCTGGCCATGGCGTTCACCGGGTTCTCCGGGATGGTAAAATAATATTTTTGCAGGAGCCGCTTCCCAGCGGCGACTTTCGTGGCGCGATTCTGCCGCCGCCCCGCACACTCGCCGGCAGGAGCCGGCTCCTGCAAATGGCACATCCAGTCCAACTTGGCCTCTGCAGGCGCCGCGGCATGGAAAAATATGCGCGCTCCGTTATTTGCCTCTTGTTTTCATTCACAGAATCTTGTAATTTCCTGCCTGAATTCTTCATCTCTTTTAATCCAACGGGGCAAACAAGACCATGAAAAAAGCCAAGGTTCGTCACCGCCGCTTTGTCATCGGCGTGGACATCGGCAACACCAAAACCCGCTATGCGCTCGCCGACCTGCAGGGCCGCGTGCGCACCGTGTTCAGCGGCCCCGGGGCCAACTATCAGGAAATCGGCATCGAGACCATGAAACATCATATTCAGTGCGCTCTCGAGGCCATGTGCGCGCACGCCCGCGTCGACCCGGCCGAGCTGGCGGCGATCTATTATGGCGCTGCCGGCGCCGACACGCCGGCCGATTTCCGGATTTTGCGGCGCGCCTTTGCCGCGGTAACGCCCGCGGTGCCTTTTGATTTTGAAAACGACGGCTGGATCGCATTGCACAGCGGCACCCGCGGCGGCCCCGGCATGGTGGTCACCTGCGGCACCGGCAACACCAACTTTGCCGTCAACAGCAAAGGCCGGCGCATGCGCATCGGCGGCCTTGAAGAGGCGCTCGGCGATATCCTGGGCGCTCCCGCCATCGCCCGCTATGCCATGACCGCCGCCATGCGCTCGGAAGATCATCGCGACGAACCCACCATATTGACCGACCTGTTGCCAAAAGCCTTTGGCGTCCGCAGCAATACCGAACTGATCAACTTGGACCGTACACCGGCGTTTGTGGAAACGGTTATTAAAAACCTGTTTGCGGCTGCACAAAAGGGGGATGGGGTAAGCCTGCAGTTGTGCTGGCAGCTGGTCAGGGAGGTCTTGACCATCGTTCGCCAGTTTCATGCGGGATTATTCCAGCAGGAAAAACAGTTTACTCTGGTACTGGAAGGGTCATTTTTCAAACAGAAATACCAGCCGTTCATGCAGATGCTGGAACTGGCGCTGCACCAGCGCTATCACGTGCAGGTGGTGGTGCCGGACTATGACCCTGTGTTAGGCGCCCTTTTTCTGGCCTGCAAAACCGGCGGTCACATCCCGACGGCTGCGCAGGCCGATCGTTTGATTGCGAGCTACAAAGCTACGGAGATCCTGGTATGAAAATAACCATTGTCGGCGGCGGCAGCACCTATACCCCTGAACTGATCGAAGGATTGATCAATATCTCTGCTGTGGTTCCGTTTGATGAAATCTGCCTGCTGGATATTCCTGACAGCCGGGCCAAATTCCATATCGTCAGCGCCTTTGCGCAGCGGATGCTGGAAAAAGCCGGTCATGCGGCGAAATTACACGCCACCCTTGACGCCAAACAGGCTATCCAAAACAGCGACTTTATCATTTTTCAGTTTCGCGCCGGACTCATGCCGGGCCGCATCCAGGATGAACTCATTCCCCTGGAATTCGGCCTCATCGGACAAGAGACCACCGGTATGGGCGGGATGGCCTGCGCGCTGCGCGCCCTGCCCATGCTGGATCATTACCTCGCCCTGGTCGACCAATACGCACCGAAGGCGTGGATCATCAATTTCAGCAACCCCTCCGGACTGCTCAGCGAATACATGATCAATTATCTCCGCTACCCGCGCTGCATCGGCCTCTGCAACGTGCCGATTGAATTCATACTGGAATCGGCCAAAGCCTTCCAGTGCGACCGGGAAGAGGTGTTTTTAAAGTACTATGGTTTGAATCACCTCAGCTGGGTGGATCAGGTGATCGTCAACGGCGAGGATCGCACGGCCGTGCTGTGGGACCGCTTCAAGCTGAATATGAAAAATATCCCGCAAACGGATTATGAACCGGATTTTTTGCACAAATTGCAGCTGCTGCCCAATCCCTATCTGCGCTATTTTTACATGACCGACCGCATGCTGGCGTCCGAAATCAGCGACCGTGACGGCGACGGCACGCGCGGCCAGGTGATCGAAAAAATCGAAGAGGAGCTTTTGCAGCTGTACGCAGATGTGCATTTGAACCGCAAACCCGAACAGCTCAGCAAGCGGGGCGGCTATATGTATTCCACGGTGGCCACCGAACTCATCCGCGATCTGGTCACCGACAGCGGCTGCATGCATATCATCAACACCCGCAACATGGGCGCGATCAGGGATTTTCCGGATGACTATGTCATGGAGATTCCGGCCCACATATTCCGCCAGGGGCCAAAAAGCATCGCACTGGGCGATGCCCATAAGGCGACCATCGGCCTGGTCAGCACCATTAAAAATTTTGAACGCATGGTGATCGAAGGCCATATCCACCGGGATGCGGGGCGCATCAAGCAGGCCATGCTCATCCATCCTCTGGGTCCGAATGAATCGGACCTGGAGCCATTGTGGCAACGGCTGCACGAGACGCATAGGGATTATTTTGCCCCCGGTTTGTAAGAAGGAGGAAGAGACCTGTGACGGAATCGCAACGTAATCCTTTAATCATCGCCCATCGCGGCGCTTCCGGGCATGCGCCGGAGAATACCATGGCCGCGTTTCGCCAGGCCGTGGATCTGGGCGCCGACGGCCTGGAACTGGATGTCACCATGAGCCGAGATCGCCGGGTGGTGGTCATTCATGATGACACCCTGGACCGAACCACTACCGGGAAGGGTTTGGTCCATGAAACAGAGTGGCGCGCCCTGCACACGCTCGACGCCGGCCGCTGGTTCGCCCCGGAATTCGCCGGCGAACGAATCCCCCTTTTGCAGGAGGTCCTGGAGCTGGTCAGCCCTGCGCTCTATCTGAACGTCGAAATCAAGTCCGGACCCCTGGCCCTGGAGACGCTCGCCGCGGTCGTGGACCTGTTGCAGCGACATCGCTCCCGGGCCAATACCTGTATCACTTCCTTTGATGAGGCGGTGATTCGTTCCTGCCTGCAGCATGACCCGGACATGACCTGCGGGTTGATTTTTGAAGCCGACAACCTGCACCGGGCTTTCAGCGGCCCCTGGCGCCTGCTCAGCAGCCACTACCCGTTGATTACGGACGCGTTTATGGAACAGTCGAAAACGGAGCATCGATCCGTTTTCACCTGGACGGTGAATTCTGTGGATGTCATGCAGCGCATGGTGTCGGCCGGCGTCGATGCGATCATCACCAATTTCCCGGACCGGCTGGCCGCAATGCTGAACGCCCCTGTCGAGGCCACGGCTTGAACCTGCCTTGATCCGCTGACTTTAGTTTGCGCATGCTTGCTGCCATAACCTGAGCCAGGGTGGAGGTCACTTTTTCCCTGTGGCTTTGGCTATTTTGTTTTTAGCCTCCTGGGCTTTTTTGTGTTCGGGATATTTATCGATCACGGTCTGATAGCAGGCGACCGCCTTGTCCAAGTCCTTGACTTTTTCTTCGCAGATGCCGCCGGCTTTGATGAGCAGGTCCGGTGCTTTGACATAGGTCGGATATAATTCCGCCACGCGGGCATAGTATTCAGCGGCCTTGAGGTGATTTTTTACTTCCTCGTTATAGATATCGCCGCTGCGCTCCAGCGCCTCGACGCCGCGCGGGCTGGAGCGATATTTTTCCACCAGCTCATCATAGGCGGCGATCGCCGTCGGATAATTTTTTAATTTCTTGTCGTTGATCTCTCCGATGTACATCAGGGCGTCAACGGCGTTTTTATCCTCTGGATAGGTCATCAGGAGCTGCCGCAGCGCCTGCAGGGCGCCGGCATAATCCTTGCGTTTCTCCGCTTTGATTCTGGCGATCAGCAGGAGAGCGGCGCCGGCTTGCTCATCCTGCGGGTATTGGAGGACCAGTTTTTGCAGGGCATCGACGGCGCCATCGTTATCATCCAGCTTTTCATACAAGAGGCCGGCTCGTTTGTACATGATTTGCGCCAGCGCCGGATGTCCGGGAAACATCCATTCCAGCTTCCAGTAGCCAAACGCCGCTTCACGCTCTCTTTTCATGTTCAGGCTGCAGTCGGCATTGGCCTGCATCACCGTAAACAGCTGCGGGTCCGTGCAAAACTGCGATTCGAAAAACCGGCACTCCCGTATCAGCAGGTCATAAAGCTCCGGATTATCCCACTCGATTAAAAATGCGATGTAACGGTAATAGCGGTCGCCGGCGGTGTCGTGGTTCAACGGCGTGCTCATGGCGCTCGTAAAGAGCGCCTGTTTTTCGGCAAATTTTTTCTCTTTGGCAATGATATCCTGAGCCAGTGCGGCACACTCCTTCTGCTGTCGAAACGAAGGATAGAGCATCATGGCTTTGCACGCCCAGGCCAGCGCTTCGTGTTTGCGGCCTTTTTCGTGATGTGCTTTGGCGAGAAGAAATGCCGCTTTGGCGGTTAAGACGGTATCGGGAACGGTGGCGGTGAACAGTTCCAGCTCCGAGGTGAGGTAGGGATACCCATTTTCATCGTGCCGGTTCTGTATCTCCTGCAACAAGCCGAGCCATTTCTCAGCCGTATAGTGCTCTGCGGGTGGAGTGGTTTGGCCCGCGGCCATGGTCAACGCGCCCCACAACATCAATAACTTGAAAATTTTCATATGCCTTCCTCCTGGTTGCCTGAAATAAGGAGACCCTCCTGTAATTCATTATATGATTTACCGCACACATTGTCAACAGGAAAAATCGCTGGCGGCTGCCATGCCCAACCGCTTGGCCCGCGCCGGCAATATTTTCCCAGTTTATGATTGTATTTCGAATTCGGATTGTCTATCTTGAAATTTATCGGCCATAACAGGTTAAGCCTCTGGAGGAGTGGTATGGATTTCATTTTTATGCTGACGCGTGATGACATGACGGTTGAAGACTGTCTCGAGGTGTACGACTTGATAGCTCCGCTTGGTATTTCTCATATCGGCTGCAAGGATGTGGGTGTGGACATCGCCACGCTGCGGGAGCTGGTTCGACGCATCAAGGCGGATGGCGGCACCAGTTATCTGGAAGTGGTCAGCACCACCGTCGAAGCCTGCCTCCGTTCCGCCCGGGTGGCGGCGGACATTGGCGTGGACCGGTTGCTGGGCGGCACCGAAGCTGAACGTATTCTGCAGGCGATCGCCGGCAGCGGCATTGAGTATCACCCCTTCCCGGGCATTCCCATTGGACATCCCACCCGGCTGGGCGGCACAGCGGAGCTGGTGGCCGAGCATTGCCGCACTTTTGAAAAAATCGGCTGCGCGGGTGTTGATCTGCTGGCGTATCGGGCCTTTGAAGCGGACCCCATCGAACTGGTCAAAGCCGCGCGCCAGGCCAGCAAGGGCTATCTGGTTTGCGCCGGCAGCGTGGATACTCCGCAACGGATCGCCGCGTTGCAGAGCGCCGGCGCCGACGCCTTTACCATCGGCTCGGCCGTTTTTAACGGTGCTTTTTCTGCGCGCAAAGGATCCATTCTTTCCCAATTAAGAGATGTTCTGGCGGCGTGTCGCCACGACTAGAGTTATTCAACCTGAATTCCAGGAACCTGATATGAAGCAGGATGTGATCACCGCGTTGATTCGCGGCGAATACGCGGATCCGCAAACAGGCATGCCGCTGCAGGTGCCGACGCGATCTGTCACGATCGAGAAGGAATTGCAGGAAATGGAGGCAGAGTGCGTCGCTGCTCTGAACATGGGCCGGCGCCTGGCCGTGGTCAGCGATTCGTCAACCTGGCAGGCCATGGGTCAGCGCATCGAAAAATCGCTGGCTTCCATCGCCCGGATTCAGCCTGTTCACCTGGGCGAAAAACCCAACGCCGACATGGCCACTATCAATCTGCTCCGCAAAGAAAGCGCATCCGCCGACGGCCTGATTGCGGTGGGGTCCGGTACCATCAACGATTTGTGCAAATATGCTTCGGCATGCGACGATAAACCGTATGTCGTTTTTGCAACCGCGCCCTCCATGAACGGCTATACCTCGGTGAACGCCTCCATCACGGTGAACGGGATGAAAAAAACTTTGCCCGCCCGGGGAGCGCTCGCTGTCTTTATCGATCTGAGCGTGCTGGCCCAGGCTCCGCTGCGGTTGATTCGCTCGGGGCTCGGTGACAGCGTTTGCCGGTCGACGGCGCAGGCCGATTGGCTGCTGGCTCATCTCCTGTTTGATAAACCGTATCGCGAGGCGCCGTTTGCCATGCTGGCGGAATACGAGGCTGATCTGTTTGCCAATGCCGATGCCCTGATCCAGGGCGATCTGCAGGTGATGGCGTTGCTGGCACGCACCCTGGTGGTTTCCGGATTCGGCATGACCATCTGCGGCGGCAGCGAGCCGGCCAGCCAGGGTGAACATCTGATCAGCCATGCCATGGAAATGCTGGCCGACCCGGCCTGGCCGGAAACGTTTCACGGCGAGCAGATCGGCGTCACCACTTTGACCATGGCCGGCTTGCAGGAAAAAATAGTAGCAGGACGGCCGCCCTATGTGCGGACCGGCATGGTGAAGAAGCAAGAGGTGCTTGCTTTTTGGGGTGCCGGCCTCGGAGAAGCCTGCTGGAACGAACTGGCGAAAAAAATGCCGGATGAAACAATCGCCGCAGCTGTAAACAAAAAACTGGAAACGTTCTGGCCGGTGATGCAAAAGAGGATCCAGTCGATTATAAAGAGCTCCGGGGAGATCGAAGCGATCTTGCGGCGCGCCGGCGCACCGGTGACCGTTCAGGAGCTGCATGTGCCGGAACCGTTTTACCGCGATGCGGTCCGGCACGCACGCCAGCTGCGCGACCGTTACACCTTCCTGGATCTGGCCCAAGACAGCAGCCTGTCGTAACCGATCGATGGGGTGATCATTTCGATCGAAATGATTTTAGCGATCAAATCGTGTTTTACCAATTCAGGTGTTTGCTGCTGAATTATTTAACACCAGGCGATCAGACTCGTCGTCTTGCCGCTGCGGCTGATTTTTAGCAATGGAGATATTTAGTGAACCACCCGGTAATTTCCCTTGCAAAAGTTGTAAAAAATTTCTACAATGCACTGTTTTACTTTAAGCAACAGAGTGGTAACCTGAAACGTATAGGATTCGGAGCATGACAAAGAAGGAAGAGGTATTCGACATCGTCATCATCGGGGCGGGTGTAGTCGGTTCTGCCATCGCCCGGGAACTGGCTCGCTTCCAGGTGCGCTGTGCGTTGCTGGAAGCGCAGCCGGATGTGGGCATGGGCACGAGCAAAGCGAGCACCGCCATTTGGCATACCGGATTTGACGCCAAGCCCGGAACGCTGGAGGCTCGTCTGCTGACCAGGGGATACAGATTGCTGGAAGAATTTGTCCCGCAAGCCGGCATCCCCAACGAACACACCGGCGCTGTGCTGGTGGCCTGGAACCAGGATCAATTGAACGCGCTGCCGCAGCTGGTTGCGAAAGCGCACGAAAACGGTGTGACCGATGTGCATCAGCTGACGGTGGATGAAATTTATAAATTGGAACCGCACATCAACCCCGGCGCTCTGGGCGGATTGATGGTGCCCGGTGAATCCATCATCTGCACCTATTCGCTGCCCCTGGCCTTTGCCACCCAGGCCGTCCTCAACGACGTCTCGCTGTTTCTAAATTTCGAGGTAACCTCCATTACTCCCACCGATCATCAGAGCTACATCATCAGCGGCGCGGATCGCCGCATTGAAAGCCGATATGTCATCAACGCCGCCGGCCTGTATTCCGACCAGATCGACCGCCTGTTCGGTTTCAATCGCTTTACCGTTACGCCTCGCCGCGGTGAACTGATCGTGTTCGATAAACTGTCGCGTCCTCTGGTGCAGCACGTGCTGCTGCCCATCCCCACCGGCAAAACCAAAGGCGTTCTGGTGAGCCCGACGGTGTATGGCAACACCATGGTCGGTCCTACCGCCGAAGATCTGCCGGATAAGAACCAAAAGAGCACCAGCGAAGAGGGGCTGGCGTTCCTGTGGAAAAAAGGCCAGGATATCATCACTCCGTTGATGGAGGAAGAGGTCACGACCACCTATGCCGGCCTGCGGGCTGCCACGGAGCACAGTGATTACCAGCTCTTCCCGGCGCTCGACCAGCGTTATATCTGCGTCGGCGGCATTCGTTCCACCGGCATCTCGGCGTCGATGGGTATTGCCGAATATGTAGCCGAGCTGCTGCGGCAGGGCGGTGTGGCATTGCCGCTTAAAGCCGATTTCAAACCGGTGCATGTACCTCCCATCGGTGAACAGCAGGAGCGCCCCCATCGCTCTGAAGCGGCTCTGGCGCAGAATCCGGATTACGGCCGCATCATCTGCCATTGTGAAAAGGTGAGTCTCGGCGAAATTATGGATGCACTGAAAACGCCCATCCCTGCCACCACGCTCGAAGGCCTCAAACGCCGAACCCGCTGTATGCAGGGACGGTGTCAGGGATTTCATTGCCAGGCTGATGCGGTGGCGATTCTGGCTAAAGCAGGCGGCACGACGACAGACCGGATCATTGCGCTGGAGGATCATCATGAAGAAATATAGTGCGGATGTATTGATTGTCGGCGCCGGTCCGGCAGGCCTGTCGGCAGCGCTCGAACTTGCCCATATCGGCTGCCAAAACATCATTGTAGTGGATCGCGATCCGGTCAGCGGTGGTACGCCTCGGCTCTGTCATCATACCGGATTCGGGTTGAAGGATCTGCACCGGTTATACTCGGGTCCCGGCTATGCCGAGCGATATACCCGTCGCGTGCGCAGCATGGGCATCACCATCAAAACCAACACCACGGTCCTGGATTGGATCGGAGAGCGGCAAGTTCTGACCACCAGTCCGGAAGGGCTGCATGAAGTCAGCGCGAAAGTGATCCTTCTGGCCACGGGCTGCCGGGAACGGCCGCGTGCGGCCCGGTTGATCCCGGGGTACCGGCCGTCCGGTGTCCTTACCACCGGATCGCTGCAGGACTGCGTGCACGGCTATCACCAGCGCGTCGGCAGGCGCGCGGTCATTGTCGGCGCCGAATTGGTGAGTTTTTCCGCGGTTATGACACTCCGCGAAGCCGGATGCAAACCGGTTCGCATGGTGACCGATCAGCTTCGACACCAGGCGTATGGTTTTTATGCCGGTTATAAATGGTGGTCCACCAATATTCTGCAGCAGGTGCCGGTGACGACACGCTCCGTTGTTACCGATATACTCGGGCGCAAACGGGTCGAGGCTGTGACCATCAGGAATCTGGACAGCGGCAACGTGGAAACTGTTGCCTGCGACACGGTGATCTTTAGCGGCGACTGGATTCCCGATTCGGAGCTGGCGCGCAAAGCCGGTCTGGCCATGGACAGCGGCAGTAAAGGTCCGATCATCGATGCCGGCTATCGCACGTCACGGCCGGGTGTGTTTGCCGCCGGCAATCTCTTGCGCGGTGCCGAGACCGCCGATATCGCCGCGCTGGAAGGCCGTCAGGCCGCTGCGGCAATTCAGATGTACCTCGGCAACAGCCACTGGCCGGAAGCTAGAATTGCCATACGGCATGATACCGCCATTTCCTGGATTATTCCGTCCATGATCTCCGCGGCCGCCAGGCCGGTTTCCGAACGGCCCATGCTGTTCCGCGTCAAGGCTTTTCACAGGAACGCCAGGGTACGCGTACATCAGGGTGATCGTCTGTTGCACGAGCAGTCGTTCGCCAGGCTCGGTCCCAATTATTCTTTCACCCTGGCCAACACCTGGCTGGAGCAGGTCAAGGTACCTGGACCTGAGATATCCGTATCGCTCTAGATCTGCGGCCGGGGATATGTTTATGAAAGGAGAGAGCACTCTGAATTCACGGTTCAGCAAGCCAGACCTGGCAGCGAAACTGGCTGCCGTAAAAGCGTTCGTTCTCGATCAGGACGGCACTACTTATTTGGAAACCCAGCCCTTCCCGTGGACGTTGCCGTTTTTGCAGGGATTGAAATCGCGTTCCATCGATTATCTGTTTCTGAGCAACAACACCTCCAAAAGTGCCGACGAACATTACAGAAAACTGGTTTCTGTGGGCATTGAGCTGACACCGGCGCAAATCCTCAGTGCCGGCGAGGCCACCATTTCCTACTTGAAAAACCTGACAGACAGCCAGGATATTTATCTCATGGCCACTCCGGCCGTTGAGCAGGATTTCATCCAGGCCGGCTTTACTATTGATGCCGGGAATCCCAGGTACGTGGTGTTGGCTTATGATTTGACCTTTACGTTCGACAAACTGGCCAAGGCCTGTCACCTGGTGCGCAACGGCGTACCGTTCATCGCCACCCATGAGGATATCGACTGGAAAATCGCTCCGGATCGCTATCTGCCTGATTGCGGCGCGCTGGCGGCTGCCGTCACGACCGCCACCGGCGTGCAGCCCAAATTTATCGGCAAACCCAATACGGAAATGGTGAACGCTTTTCTCGCCAGACTGGGGCTGCAAAAACATCAGGTGGCTATCGTCGGAGACCGCCTGGCAACCGATATCCGGATGGGGCAGGATCACGGCATACTGACCTTTCTCGTTTTGAGCGGCAAAACAACGGCTGAAGAGGCCGCGACCTCGCCCTATCAACCGGATGTTATTGTCGACAAAACGCTGGACATCCTGAATCTGTTCTGAGTGACACCCGTTGCCGCCGGATTGCCTCCAGTCAGTCTGCTTTCACAGAGATCCGGCCGCATCACAGCTGCGAACCAAGGAGTCGATTATGCCTGAAGCTGAAGCCGGGGCGGCAGGATTTTCTGTCGATACACACGCTAAATACAAAAAGTGGCGAATCCGGGTTTTTGCCGGCACCTGGTTGATTTATGCCGGTTATTATCTGTGCCGGAAAACCATCTCCATCGCGCAGCCTGAATTTATGAAAGAGTTCGGTTGGGGCGCTGATATGATCGGCATGATCCTGACCGGATACCATATCGGCTATGCCCTGGGACAGTTTGTCAATGGACCGATCGGCGACAAATGGGGCGCTCGCCGCATCTTGACGGTCGGCGCCGTCATGACGATTGCGACCAACCTGTTCTTCGGCTTTACCGTTTCGCAATCGGTGATGGGTCTGCTGTGGGCCATAAACGGCTATGCCCAATCCTGCGGCTGGCCGTCGGTCATTCGGGCCATGTCCAACTGGTTTTCCATCAAGGAACGCGGCAAGGTCATGGGACCATGGGGGACGTGCTATACCGTGGGCGACGTGGTCGGCACCGGCCTGGCGGCTTTTGTCATCGGCCATACCGCCAAACATTCCATAACTAATCCGGCCGGCGTGGCGGTTACCTATGCGGATTGGACCTGGGTATTTTGGGTTGCCGCCGGCGTGCTGGCAATCGTCTCGCTGATTTCGTTGTCCCTGCTCCGTGATAAGCCCAAAGACGTCGGTCTGCCGGAAATCGAAGTGTACCATCAGCTGCAGGATCAATCAGCCGTTGAAGCGCCGGGTTCGGTTTGGGAAAACACCAAAGATGTGCTCACTCGCAAGCCGGTGTGGATTCTCGGCATCTGCTATTTTGGCATCAAATTTATTCGCTATACGTTCATGTTCTGGGCGGTGACCTACCTGACTTTGGAACGGGGCATGGCCACCGATGTGGCCGGCTATATCTCGACTCTGTTTGCGCTGGTGGGCATCCTGGGTACGATCGTTGCCAGCTGGATGTCGGACAAGGTTTTTTCTTCGCGGCGAGCGCCGATCAGTGCAATCATGTTGCTCGGTCTGACGGCGTCGCTCTTTTTCTTCCTCAAAGCGCCGACCTCTCTGATCCCGCTGGCCATTGGCCTTGTGGGCTTTATGACCTATGGTCCCGACTTTGTCGTTTCAGCCGTAGCGGTGATGGACTTTGGTTCGAAAAAGGGCGCGGCCACGGCGGCCGGATTTGTCAACGGCCTCGGATCCATCGGCCAGGCCTTGTCGGGTGTGGTCGTCGGCATGGTGGCGGCCTCCCTGGGATGGCAATCGGTGTTTCATGTGCTCATCGTGATGGCGCTCCTGTGCACAGTCCTGATCGCCACCATGTGGAACAAGGTGGGCACCAATTGATCAGGCTCTGGCCCTGCGCCGGCTGATCATGAGAATCAAAAGAAACAGCATGGCAAAGCCGCTGAGAACAAAGTAGAGCATGTTGATATAATGAACGTCCTGGTATCGGGAAAAGAGATAGCCGATCACTTCCTCCTGGACGATGGGGCCGATGCTGCCGATGCCATTGATGACGCCGCTGGTCAAAACCGCTTCGCGCTCGCCGGCAACGGAGACGGCGGCTGCACCGGGGAGGATGCTGTCCGGACCATAAAGGAAAAATCCCACCAGCCCGTAGATGCTTGCCAGCAGCAAGGGGTGGGAGCCGCCCAGGCGCAGTATCAGCCCATAGCACACGACCATGGCGATGGTGAGCAGCAGACAGAGCATCTGCCAGCGGCCGTTGAAAAAACGGTCCATCATCCAGCCGGCCACGATGATACCGGCAAAACCGGCCCAGTCAAAGATGGTCGAATAGTATCCGGCCGCGGCCACGCTAACCGCGTTTTTGCCTGTGGCCAGGAAATAAGGCAGCCAGGAGTCCAGCGCATAGCGCAGGAATTTATAGCTGAAATAGGTGATGCCCATGGCCAGAACCGCCGGCCGCAGGGCGATATGCAGGATATGACTAAAGTCAGGCTTTTCTTCGTTTTTTACCTCTCGCTCCTCATCAACGATACTTGCCAGTCCCACGTCCTCGGGCCGATTGCGTTGCCACAAAAATACCAGCAACCAGAAACCCACCATAACCAGAGAACAGGCCCAGAACGCGGTGCGCCAGCCGGCATAGGTCCAGACAAAAGCCACCAGCAGTTTGACGCCGATGTTGCCCACCACATAATTGGTGGACAGGATGCCGATGACCGTGCCTCGTTCCTTTGCTTTGACCCATTGCGCCGCTGTGCCGAGCACCGCCGGCCAGCCGCTGGCTTGGGCAAAGCCGTTTAAAACCATAAAGCCCAGGAATGTGGCATACGAGTTGGCAAAGCCAAAGGCGATGTTGCAGCCCAGGGAAATGGCCATGCCGGTGAGCAGCAGCACACGAGGGCCGGAGCGCCGGCCCAGGACACCGTTCAAAAACTGTCCCAGCGTATAGGCGACTAAAAAGGCGGTCCAGATATGGGCCAACTCGCCGGCATCGAGTCCGAATTCATCGCCGATGGGTTTTTTCAATACGCCATAGCCTTTGCGCGTGATATAATAGCCGGCGTAGGAAAAATAGGTAGAGACCAGTACTTTGGTTCGCCAGTTGATGGTCATAATCTCCCTTGCATTATTTTTAAAAGGCACTCCGGACGCCTAGCTATTTTTTTTTGCCAGTTTATAAATGCATTCCACCATATAGTCCAGCTCTTCATGAGTCTGGCGTGGATTCAACGGCAGGGTCACGATGCGTTCGCCGGCGTTTTCCGCTATCGGGCACTCGCCTGGTTTATGGCCGCGGCGACGGAACGCTTCGGTCAGATGCAGCGGCGAATAGTGGGTGCCGACCTTGATACCGTGGCTGTACAGCATCTCGTAGATGAAATCGAGCCGATTCATGCCGAACGCCTTTTCGTCCAGCTGCACCAAGTAGAGATGAAAGGTGTGTTCATAGCCGGCCGGAACCTGCGGCAGAAGCAGGCCGTTGAGGCCGGCGAGGGCGTTCGTGAGATAAGCTGCGTTTTCGTTGCGCAGGCGATTAAAGTGATCCAGCTTTTTCAGCTGCTCGATGCCCACGGCCGCCTGAATGTCGGTCAAACGAAAGTTGTAGCCGGTATCGTCAAACTCCTGGCGCCAGAACCATTTGCCTTTTGGATAATTGTTTTCGTCGATCAGGCAGTATTTTGTGCTCGGGCCATACACGCGTGTGCAGTGAGAGCGATACAGTGACATCCGCTCAAAGAGATCCGGATCGCGGGTGATCACCATGCCGCCTTCGCCCAGGGTGGAAATGTTTTTCTGTTCGTGAAAGCTGAAACAGCCGATGTCGCCGATGGTCCCGGCCGCCTGTCCAAAGTAGCGCCCGCCCACGCTATGGCAGGCATCCTCAACGACGAGCAGGTTATGCTCACGGGCCAGGGTCATGATCGGCTTCATGTCGCAACAGAGGCCGTACAGATGCACAGGGACCACGACTCTGGTTTTCGCGCTGATCTTTTCCGCCAGTCGGTTGGCATCCATGTTGAGCGTGAGCGGTTCCACATCGACAAAATCGATGTCAGCGCCGAGAACCGCGGCTGCGCTGGCCGAGGCGATCCAGGTCAATGGAGTGGTGAGCACCTGATCGCCGGGCTTGATGCCGGCCGCCACCATGGCCAGAAACAGAGCCGCGGTGCCGTTGCTGACCGTTTTAGCGTAGGGTATATTGTGAAAGGCGGCAAAGTCAGCCTCGAACTGACGGCAATAGTTGCCGCTGGTGGGCGCGCCCTGGCGCAGCACCTCGAGAACAGCGCGTTCTTCTTCGGCGCCATAGATGTTGCCGAATTTGATCTGCAGATCGTGTTTGATGGGGGGTTCGGCCATGTCCATATCCCGGAATCGGTTCAGGTTCTGTGGACCTCACGCCGGCAAAGGTTGTCCGGCGAAAATCTCACTCAGGGCTTGCTCTACGGATAAAAAATCCATCTGCAGTGTTTGCCGGACTTTAGTGTTATCCATGGACACGTCCCTGGAGCGTCTGGCCCGGCCGGCGAATTGCCCGGAATTCTTGAGGACCACCAGAGTTTCATCCACGTTTGCCTTGACGGCGATACGGCGAACCAGGTCGTAACGGCTCAGCCGTTCATTACCGGCAAGATGGAAAATGCCGTGACAGGAAGGCTCTGCAAGTTTCATGACCGCCTGCGCCACCAGGGCCACATAAACCGGCGTACGGAATTCGTCTTCCGGGAATTCAACGCACAACCCCTTGCGCAGGGCGCCGATCGTTTTAGCCATGAACGAGTTGCCGCGTCCGCTGCGTGAAAAACCCATCACCCAGGCCAATCGCGTCACCACAGAGCCGGGAGCGGTCTGCAACACCACCTGCTCGGCAATGGCTTTGGTCTTGCCATAGTAATTCACCGGTATGGGCTCGTCCTCTTCACGATAAAAGCTTTTATAACCGTCGAACACCGCGTCCGTAGAGGTGAAAATCATTTTGCTGGCGTTGCCCCGGCAGAGTCTGGCCAGGTGCTCGGTGGCATCGACGTTGATGCGCATGGCGGCCGGCGGATCCTGTTCGCAGCGGTCGATATCGGAATCGGCCGCAGCATGCACGACCAGCTGCGGTTTGCAGGAATGGAATATGGACGCGACCTGCTTGTGATCGCATACGTCGGCGCGATGCCATTTTAGGCGCGGGTGCTGGAACGGCGCCACGCTTCGGTTCAAGGCCACCACGTCATAATTCGGCAGGGCCTGATGGAGGATATGACTGCCGACAAATCCGCCGGCGCCGGTCAGAAAAAGGGTGGGGTGGTTCATTCGTTCTCCTGCATTAAATCTACATCGATTACCATGATTTCCGACACTCCGGCTGTGCGCACCGGAGGCCCCCACACCTGAATGCCACAGGTAACGAACACATGCGTGTCGTTGAATTTTTTATAGCCCCAGCTTAATTCGTATAGCGCATCGACGATAAAATTGAATGGAAACAGCTGCCCATAATGGGTGTGACCGGAGACGGCCAGCTCCGCTCCTGCAGCGCAAATAGCCTCTAGATCGGTGGGACGATGGTCCATTATGATCAGCGGCAGCCTGGGCCGGGGCATCGGCAATAGCGAGGCCATGGTTTTACGATTTCTGACTCGGTTGTCGTTGCGGCCGGCCAGGGCAAACGCGTTGTCGATAACAACCACCGTGTCCTGCAGGAGGGTGATGCGGGCAGCGTCGAAAAAGTCGGTGCGGATGCGGCGGCCATGGGTATCATGATTGCCCAGGGTGGCATAGACGCCAAATGTGGTTTTTATGTCGCAGAACTGTCGCTGCCACGCCTGCAGGCGCGGGGTGTTGCCATCCCCTTCCAGCATATCGCCGGGTATGAGCAGCGCGTCGACCTCGAGAGCGTTGATTCGGTCGACAAAGCGACGGACGAAAGCAGAGTTGGTCATGTCATGGAGGTGAAAATCCGAAGCCACGGCCAGGCGCAGATGCGACCTTGCCGACTCTTTTCGCGGAATCTGAATGTGGTATCGCTGCACCGAGAGGTGGTAGAGGTTGAGATGGCCGGCCAGCACAACGACGGCCGGCAGCTGGAGCAGGATCCAGATCTGTTTTTTGCGCAACGGATTCTGATAGCGTTGCGACGGCGGCAAGCGCTTGAGCAGGCGGTTGACGCCCCAGAGCGAATCCAGCAGCAGCGAGGTCAGAAACAGATAGAGTTGATAGGGCAGCGAAAGGAAACCGATCCATAAAACCGGCTGCCACCAGGGAGAATGAGCCCGGTGTTCGACTATTTCTGCCACGGGAAAGGCCAGGACCAGCAAAAGATAGCCGAGCGCATAGAGAATCCGTTGCCATCCCCTGCTGAAAAATTTTCTCAAGCGAACATAAAGATAGATGTTCAGAAGAATATAGAGAGCGAAAATGATCTGAAAAAACATGCACCTGTCCTCTGCCCGTACCTGATGTTCCGACTCGTGCGTCGATTCGAACTGTTGTGTCTTGTAATCGCTATTGCGGACGCGTCCGCGCAGCCGTCCGGAGCTGCTGCAGCTGCGCTGACAGTGCCTTTGCCTTTTCAGGATATTTTAAAGCCAGGTTGTGCTGCTCGCCGATATCTGTGGTGAGATCGTATAACTGCGGCAGAGGATCGTGACCCATCTCGATACCGGTATTAGGGTGCACTTTAATGCCGTCCTTTGGTTCGATATATTTCCACCCCTTCTGTATGATAGAGAGCGCGCCAGAGGAGGCCTGTTCAATGAGATAATCCCTATCCTGACGGCGTTTCCCGGTCAGGGTAGCCAGTTGGTTAAAACTGTCGGGCGCCGCCTCGCCGGGAAGCGACTGCCCGGTCAATTCGGCCAGAGAGGCAAAAAGATCGAGCTGACTGCAGAGGGCGTCGGAAACGCCCGCCTGACATTGTGCCGGCCAGCGCACCACAAACGGTACTCTTGTGCCGGCATCAAAGGCGCTGTATTTGCCGCCGCGCAAGGGGCCTGCCGGTTTGTGATCCTGCAACAGTTCCAGCGAGCGATCATGATAGCCGTCGTCCACAACCGGTCCGTTATCGCTGGTGCAGATGACCAGCGTGTTGTGCGCCAGTTGCATCCGCTCAAGAGCGGTCATAATCTCTCCCACTGACCAGTCAAAAGCAAGGATGGCGTCACCACGGTTTCCCAAACCGCTTTTGCCGGCAAAACGGCGGTGTGGCACGCGCGGCACATGAATGTCATGGGTGGCAAAATAAAGAAAAAACGGTTTGTCTCTCTTTTGCTCGATAAAGCGGATCGCTTTGCCTGTGATGACATCGGCCATATCTTCATCCACCCAGCGGGCGGACTTGCCGCCGCTCATATAGCCGATCCGGCTGATGCCGTTGATGATGGTCTGGTTGTGGCCATGACTGGGGTGCATGCTCAGCAGTTCCGGGTGATCCTTGCCGGTTGGTTCCTCGAGGAGCGGCTGATCGTAACTTACCCGAATGGGATCATTGGCATCAAGGCCGTCGACGTGATGATTTTCGACATAGACGCAGGGCACACGGTCGCCGGTGGCCGGAATGATATAGGCATAATCAAAGCCGATTTCCAGCGGTCCGGGCGCAATAGCGCTGTTCCAGTCAGGGCCTGTTTGCGGCCCCAGACCGAGGTGCCATTTGCCGATGACGGCGGTTTTGTATCCGGCCTGCTGCAGCATTTTCGGCAGGGTGTACCGATCAGGTGCGATAATGGCGCCGGCGTTGCCGGCGGCGATGCCCGTGTTGGATTTACGCCAGGCGTATTGGCCGGTCAGCAGCGAATAGCGCGATGGCGTGCAGGTGGCGGACGAAGAGTGGGCATTGGTAAAACGGATGCCCTGGCCGGCGAGCCGGTCGATGTTCGGCGTCGCGATGCGTTTGGCGCCGTAGCAGCCGACGTCGCCATAGCCAAGATCATCGGCATATATGAGCACAATGTTGGGAAGGGTCTGATGTATTTCAGCGCTTTTTGCGGCTGTGGCGATCAGGCCGGCCAGGCCGGCTCCGCTCAGGCGCATAAAGGTACGGCGATCGCAGGAGGTGTTCATGGCAGTCTCGCAAGTTATCTTGGCAGAAAAGATACTTAGCGAAATCTGCAAAATCAAGGAAAATCACAGCAAAGGGGCGAAGCATCCCGATCCTGAGGATGGCCGGGATGCTTCGCCCTTACGTTATTTGATGAAATTCATTTTCCTGCTCTGTTTGAATCCGTTGGCTTCCATGGTATAGATGTATATACCGCTGGTGACGGCGTGGCCGTTGTCATCCTTGCCGTTCCAGATGGCCGAAAATGTACCGGGATTGTATTGCCCGGAAACCAGCTGCCGGACCAGCTGGCCCTGCAGGTTGTAAATGTTGACTCGCACAAATCCTGCTTCCCTGGTGCGAAACGTTATTTTGGTCTCCGGATTAAACGGGTTGGGATAGTTCATCAGGAGCTCGTACTCGCTCGGCAAGGGCACCTCCAGACGAACCGGGCCGTGCAGCGTAAGATGACCTTTAAAGTCGACATCCGCCAGCTTGTAATAATAGGTGGTGCCCGGCACAATATGGGCATCGGTATAACTGTAGCGGTGCACCGCTTGCGTGGTACCGGCGCCCTGGATGAGAACGTCGCTGATCTGGCGATACGCGCCATGGAGCGAATCGGCCCGGTAGATATGAAAGCCGATATTTTCCGTTTCGGATTGTGTGGTCCATTGCAGGACAGCCATGCCATTCTGCACCTGGGCCACAAACATGGCGAGCTCCACCGGCAGCAGCACGTCGACCTGATAGTCTTCCACTTCACCATCTATCGCCAGGCCGGTGGGCAACAGATCCTGCTGGCTGCTGAAACGAAATCTGAAAAAGGTTGATCCGAGGATTGCATCCGCCGGCACCTGATAGGTCAGCGAGTTGCCGCCGGCATGCATAACCAGGTTGTTGAAAATCTGTTCTCTGTCATCGTTCCAGTCGCCGTCGCGATTGAAATCGGCCCAGGCGTTGAGAAAGCCGTCTGCGGAGGCGGTTATAGAGACGGTGGCAACACTGCCCGGCGAAGGGGCGGAGGTAAAGACAACCCCATCTTCGTCGTTGGTGGCATTATCGCTGTCGTCGCCCGTAGCCGTGCCGCTGCCCTGGCCATCGGCATCAGCGTCTACGCCGGCGCCAAGGTGTATACCAGGCACGATGGCGTGCCGTGCGCCGTTCGCGCTTTCAGAGGTGGGATAGGTCTCTGCGGGCGCATCGCCGAAATCAAGCGCCTGCCCGGAGAGAACGACGGATTGCTGGTCATCCTCCAGAGCGTTGGCGTTGTCAGGCGTCGAATCCGGGTCGAACTGGTCGCTGCGCGAAATCTCTGCCGTATTATTCGACTGCTCGAACGAAATCACTTGCGCGGTGATGTGCAGCACGGCGGTATGGTGTATGGCCAGGGCACCGATGTTCCACAAACCGGTGCCATGATCATAGAGACCGTTGCCGTCATCGGAAATCCAGGCCAGGCCGGCCGGCAACTGGTCACGTACCTGTACGCCGCTTGCCGCGTCCGGACCGTCGTTGGTCACCGCAAGCGTGTAGATGACGGTGCTGTTCAGATTCGGTGCGGGCTGGTTCACTGTTTTGGCCAGTTGCAGATCCGCGGCAGCCGCCACGGACACCGTTACAGAGTCTTGATCATTTTCCTCTGCGTTGTTGTTGTTGGGCACGGAATTGGGATCATACTGATCGCTGCTGTATACTTGCGCCGTATTCTTGATAGTACCTGACGCGGTGATCTGGGTGACGATCTGCAGGGTGTCGACGCGGCCGACCGCCAGGCTGCCGACGCTCCAGATACCGGTGGCCGGATTATAATTGCCGTTGCTGCTTTCCGAAATGAACATCAGGCCCGCGGGCAACAGATCCTGCACCTGCACGCCGGTGGCCTCGTCCGGCCCGTGGTTGCTTAAGCTCAGCGTGAAGGAAACATGGGTATCCACGTTCGCCGTTCTTTTAGCGGCGGTTTTTTTCAGTTCAAGATCAGCCGCCTGGGCAATGTACACGCCGGCACTGTCCTGGTCATCTTCGGTGAAGAGATGGTTATCAGGCGTAGAGTCCCGATCCGGCCGGTCGGATGTTACGATCTCTGCCGTGTTTATTCTGCGGCCGGTCGAATCGACTTTCGCCGTGATCTGCAGCGTCACAGAGTCATGTACGGCCATGGCGCCGATCTGCCAGATGCCGCTGCCGCTGTCATAGGATCCCTGGCCGCTGTCTGAAACATAGGACAGCCCGTTGGGCAACAGGTCGCTGACCGAAACGTTGCCTGCCGCACCAGGACCGTCGTTTACCACATGGAGGGTAAAGACCACATTGGCGTTCAATGACGGAGCCGCGCTATCGACCGACTTGTCGAGTCGCAAATCGGCCGGAGCCGGCTGCAGGGTGATGCGATATTCTTCCACTTCGCCGTCAGGAGCCAGACCTGTGGGCTGCAAATCGCCCTGCGTGCTGAAACGAAATCTGGCAAAACTGGCGCCTTCGGCAGCTGTTGCTGGCACTGCAAAATGCAAGATGTTGCTGCCGGCGTTCAGGATCTGATTGATGAATATCTGCTCGCCCTGATCATTCCAGTCGCCATCGCGATTATAATCGATCCAGGCGTTCAGCAATCCTGCGGCCGATGCGGTGACGGTCACAGCGGCGGTATCGCCGGGTACGAAGTCGGAGTCGAAAACCACGCCGTCGTCGTCGTTGGCGGCCGAATCGGTATCATCGCCGTCGGCGTCGGGTGATGGTTGCCCGTCGATTTCAGCATCAACGCCGGCGCCCAGATAGTAACCGGGTATGATGACGTGTCTGGCGCCGTTGTTCGCCAGCAGCGTGGGGTAGGAGGGATCCGGGGCATCGCCATAATCCATATCCTGGCTATAGCCGAAATCCGCTGTTAATAAAGAGTCACCGGCTTGCACGGTGACCGCCAGCGGCTGGTTACCGGTGGTGCAGGTATAACCGGCCGGCAGGCTGGAAGCGACCACCTGTACGGAATAGCTGCCATGCGGCACATGGGCAAACAGGTAATCGCCGACGCCGTTGGTGATGGTGCTGTCGTAGAGAGCGCCGCTGCTGCCGAGCAGATACAGTTTGATATGGGCCAGGCCGGATTCGCCGTCGTCCACAATACCGTCGCGATCGCTGTCGTTCCAGACATGGTCGCCGATGGTTGCCCCTTTTTCCGTTTGCATGTACATGCAGTCGTCCGGATTAAAAGTAGTACCACCGTAGCTGCCGCTCACTTCAGCGCAATTTTGGGTCACTCCTTCTGCGGCCGCAGAGGTCGGCACCGCTGAAAAGGTCAGTGTTATATATTCGTCGGTATTGAGTGTGTAGCCCAGATTCCATATCAGGGTATAGCCGTCGACCACGTTACCGGTGATAACGGGTTCGGCCGAAGCCTGGGGTGATCCGTTCGAAAACGTCAGGGTGGTGGAACCTTCGACATACTGCCAGCCGAGAGGTAAATGTTCGGTCACGGTTATGCTGCCGACCACATAACTGTGCGCACTCACCTTGATATCAAAAGAGGCCGGCCGGCCAATGACAACGGTGTCCGTGTTTACGTTTTTCTGAATGGTCAGGACCTGATCGACAAATTCCTCCGCCAGCGGCAGAATGGTATAGCCGAGATCCAGCGCCGGGCTGCCAATAGGGGTCGGCGAGCCGGAGATTTCGCCATAGGTCATGGCCAGCGTATCGGTTCCCCAGATGCGGGCGCCGGACATGTTGGCATCGGTGGGATCCGTAATCTGGGCGACCTGGGGAAAATTCAGGACCAGGGTCTGATCCACGACGTTGTCCTGGTTATAATCGACAAAGACAGTAGTATTTGGTTTTCTGGCCATGACAAATACGCTGGAATAGTTGTTCTCGCCTTCAAGATCGCCCGGCGCCCAGCCCACAACGTAATTTTTCCTGCAATAATAATCCGGCACCAGCACCGAGCCCCAATCCCAGGTGTCGTAGCCGGAACCGGTTTCGCTAAAGCCCCAAAAGGTATCAGAACCCTCGAACCAGACGCCATAGTTGCGCGGCGCGTAATGCCCGGTTTTCTGGGCAAAGGAGGCCAGCTCTTTGGCCGCCACGGTGAACGTGCCGGTGGTTGAATCCCGGTAGGTGATGGTGATGGCGCTGGTGTTCGGATTGTACACATACACATCGCTGCGCGAATTGATCTGACTGGCACTCCCCGCCGTAAAACTGATAACGGGCGCGCTGTATTTATTCGACCACAACGAGGCGGGGACGCCGGTAAAACCGTTGATCTGCGATGCCGAGTTGGACACAGCACGACCGGTTAAAAATTGGATCTGAACAGGATAGGTGGCTGCCACCGTGCTGCCCTTTTGGATCTGCCGGAGCGCGGCGTCGGTCACCGATTGTCCTTTGTTCAGTGTGCCGGTCCATAATACGGTGTTGTTCGGTCGTTTGACGGTAATGGTGTTGTTGTCCCTGGTGGATTGAATCATGAGAATGACGCTCTCGAAATCGGCGAACGGCTTGTTACGGTCGTTCTGATTGAGTTCCGCGCCTACCGGCATTTCAAATGTTGTGGACATGGCCTGCACCGGCAGGATCTCAAAGGCGGTGGCCATGACCACGCCCGGGCTTTCGGGCCAGCTGGCGCGGGTGACAAAAACCGGCCCGCCGACGACGGTGATGCGGTCGCCGCCGTCATAATAGGTGCCGGTGCCGCGGGGATTAGCCGGGATGCTGGCGGATTCAAAAACGTGATATTGCCCGGTGTTGAGGGTGATGACCTGATCGGGTGTCCCGTAGCCGTTTTCCCAGTGATCGTAATTGACCACCGTGCCTTCGGCGCTGGCAGTGACGCTGATGACGCAGTGCATGCTGTTGCCGACCGTTGGATTGTTGTCGATGGCGGCATAGTTGGTCCGCAGCAACGTCTCCTGGCCGGGAATCAGGTACTCCTGAAATCCGGCGGTGCCGGCCCGGGCGAAGGATGATGGCAGCAACAGGTGACCGCATGCCACACAGATCATAATGAACCAAATTCGATATCGGGCACCGAGCCATTGCCACAGGCGTTGTGACGGGTGCCGCCGCCGGTTATCCGAAAGACGTGGATTAGTGGAACGTTTCATATGGCCTCCTCATCAAGAGCTGCTTGAACGTGTGGCCTGAAGCGAACACTTTTGATAAAAGTGGGTGTCTCAGTCACCAGTTCACGCGGTCACTCTTTGATCATATTGTTAATAACTTGATTATTGTCAACTGATTGCGGTTAGGGCCTGCATGTTAATAAATAATTTCTTCAACAAGTATGCCAGAAATCGGCTGGCAGCTTTGAAAGCAAGGCTCAAGGTTGCGGATTGGAAAGGCGGATGCAATGAAGCGATGGCTGGGATGCTCAAGGTTTTGTCAACATGCGTATTTTTCGTTTTTTGGGTAATACTTTTATATCAATGTGCTTTTGTGATCCGGCCGGCAGATCCACCATAAACGTCTCCTTTTCCAGATAATAGTTTTCGGGAATGTTGTTCTGATAGATCTTGCAGGTCCATGATCCGGGACGCAGATCTTCAAAGGTGAAACGGCCTTCGCTGTCCGTCGTCCGCCAGAGCGATTCATCGTCCTTGCTCAGCTCTACCGCCGTATAGGCCAACCCTTTTGCCGTATCCGAATCGGCTTCGGTCAGGACGCCGTTGCCGATGATGAAACGGTCCTCTGCGGCCGCAGAGCCCGCAGCCCCGCCGGCGTCATGGAGCGGCATGAGCAAAAGCGTGCCGCTGAAACCGGCACTGTGGCTGACCCCGATGGACAATTGATAGGTGTCCCCATCCTGTAAATGGAGCTCCATCGGCATTTTTTGATCGGTGACGTAATGGATGCCCATTTTGCTGCATTCGATGGTCAGGTAATACTGGCCGGGTTTCAAAGCCGGGAACATAAAACGGCCCTGACGATCGGTCACCATGGCGAGGCCGTTCAATTGTACGACGAGGTCTTTAACCGGCTGCTTGCCGGCCGTTTCCAGGACCACACCTTCCACGGCCGCCCTGTTTTTGATTTTCGTCAGGGGCAGGTTAAACGGTATTCTGTAATCCACCATCCAGGCGGTTGTTTTATCCTGCAGCGAAAAGCTGCTCAACGTTCGCCGGCCGCGCACGGAAAGTTGGTGGGAATAGAGGAGAGTCTGAGAAAAATCGATCTGGTACATGTTGCGGTTGCGGTAATAATCTTCCAGATCCTGTTTGTTCTGATACTCGACGGAGAGAAAGGTTTTTTCACTGAACTGCCAGCGCGCACTGGCGCCGAGGGTAAATTGGCGCTGCTTTTGCGCCGTGGTTCGATTGTCGTTGGAGTAGGACACAAAGCTGCGCAGGCTCTGGCGGCTGCCGGCGTTGTAGGTCAGGAACGCCGTCACCCGCTCCATCGGCAGCATTCGGTTGACCATGTTGTTCAAGGTTTTGCCCGATTCCAGGGCCAGCTCATAATTGAACCGGGAGATCGATTGGCCCAGCAGCACTCTCATTTTTTGTTCCCGGTAATCAAAAGTGGAAACCGGAAGCCGGTCCTGTGAATTATGATCGATCCAGTTCACAGCGATATGCGAACCGTTCTTCCAGTGGTAATGCATACCGAAATCGTTTTCCCTGGTTTGCGGAGAAGCGAACAGGGTGCTGTCGGAAAGAATGTTCTCATTGCGCCGGGAAAGATTGATATTGAACCGGAGCGCACCGATGGTTCGAATCGAGGCCCCTGCATTGATAAATTGCGTATCGTGAAAATAACCGGGGAATCGCGGACCGGCATGGATGTAGCTTACGAAATACTGCACGGCCGGCATGGTGCCCAGCAGATCCACGTTGCAGGCATATTGGGCCCGACCGGCTTGGGGGCTGAGGGCGCCTTCCAGGTTTATGTGCATCGTCTGCGTCGGCTGCAGCTTGCCGGACACGCTGAAAATGTCGCCGTTGCGCGAGCCGGCTCTTTTCTGCAGATAATTTACTCCAACGCTGTTGCGTGCTGACAACGCGTACTCTACCTGTCCTGCGATCTGCTCCTCCGGCAGGATCAACCAGCGGGTTTTCATCCAGTAGGCGCTGCTCTGCCAGCGACCATAGCGATACCGCCCGGAGAAGCCCCGGCCGTACCGATAGGTTTCGGTAAGACGGGAGAGTGAATACAGCCGGTCGCCGGCATTGAACGCCATGCGGTCGCTGGAGTAGCTGGCATAGTATTCATCATGAAGGGCGAAATAGCTGCGATCATAGATATCAGGACCCTTTAGCCGTAATTCGAACCGCTGCATCTGTTCTTCATCCAATGTGCCTTCGGCATACAGATCTGCCTGAAAACCGGACTTTTTACTGGTTCCTGACTGCGTAACCCGGGTCAAGGTCAGGCCGACGGGAAGCCGATGGTACGGATCCACCTCTTCCGCGATCCTTGGAATCACCTGAACGAACGACCGTGTGGATTGACGCGTAGCCGCATCATCTCCCAGCTGCACATAAAAGATGGGCCCTTGATTGGCCGCTTTGGTCAGATGGGCATTGGTCGGCAGCCTCAGATTCACGGTTCGCTGTTCGCCGGGATTCAGCCAGAACGAGGGCCCTGCCAGCCCCGGGATGCTTTCATCGTCGTAACGCAGACCGGTTCGAACCGTGTCGCCTATATTGCTTTCATTGCTGACCAGGTAGGTCAAGGCACAGGCGTCGCCGGCAATGACCAGTGCAGGAATTTCCACCGGTTTTACCGCCAGTTTTTTAAAAGGCACTACTACGACGGCAACCGAGCCGCTGTCGACTTTTGCCGGACGGGATGCGTTGCGGATCAGGAGTCTGACCTGAAAGGTGTCTGAATGGGTCGCCTGCGGCACGTACAGACACCAGAGCTGGAGAACGCTGCTATCAGCAGCCACATCAAATTCCGCCGGCCCGCTGAGCGATTTCCACCTCTCAGGCAGGCGGATCTGTGCCGCATAGCGCATGGCGACCGGGTGCGGGTTTGTGATCCGCCAAATGGTCGTAACCGTTTTTTGGGGTTCCACCCGAATCGGTTGTCCGCTGTTGGTAGCTTCTACCGTGGCGCTGAGGGCAGGGACGATCAGGACCAGGAGCAGCCGTATTGTGGCAGCGGGGATCTTCATCACTCAATGCTGATCTTTTTTTCCATACCAAACAGATCATCGCCGCCGCAATCAGCGACGATGAGCGCCCTGTAGTTGCCGCCGGCGAGCGTGCTGAGGTCTATCCTGAAGCGTAAGGAGGTGTTGGGATAGGTCCGCATCTGTCCGCCGGAGAAATGGCCCAGAGATTTACCCTGCTCGTCATATACCTCCGCCCACACTTGCGGCCGCAGCCAGGTTTCGCCGGTATTTTCCAGGTCGACCTGCAGAATCGTGTTACCTTTGTCGGTCACGAGCTGAGGCTCCAGAAACCGGAGCTGGCGCGTGCCGCTATCGCCGATATCGGTAACCAGCTGAATGCCGTATCTCATGACCGTTTTGATGCTGATGGTCTTTTGTTTGCGCAGATCCTCCGGATTTACGGGATTGACCCCTTCGATCATGAGCATGCTCCAGTAACTTCCATGCAGCGAATCGGCTGCCGGAACGGCAACGATATAATGCACTTTGACTTTTTGTCCGGGCGGGATGACCGACCGTTTCGGTGTGAAGGAAATCCATACCGCGTTGGAGCGTGACAATTTCCCGGGCTCGCCATAGTTGTTGGAGCCGTTGCATTGAAAGCTATAGTCGGTTTGATAGACTTTGATTTCTTCCGGCTCATCGCCGTTGTTGCGGATGACGATGTCACCCTCATAGATCTCGCCGGGTGCCGCGCTCCTGACGACGATCATGTCTCCGTCAACATCGATGCCGGCCGAGGCGGATGCAAGCCATACGGCCGGAACAAACAGCAGGGTGAAAGCTAAAGTTTTTTTCATGAGTCTGTTCATCCATTTGGTTAAAACGAAACAACTGTATATATGATGGTGGTGGCGTACGTGTCCGGTTCGGTGCTGCTGGACATGGTCAAGCGCATCTGGATATCGATATCCTGTACATCACCCCAGCCCCAGAATAATGGCTGACTGGTCGCTGTGATCTCCTGATAAGAGGTTCCGCCCAGGACTAGGCCGCCGGAGCCGGAGCTGGTGCGCCGGCAATAGAGATGAAAATCCGAACTCCAGAAGGAGTCATTTTTCTGAGCGTCGAGGCGCCAGATGCGGCCTGAAGTGGCGGTGACATCCATGATGGCCTGATCGCCGGCACTTTCATAGGTGGTGCTGATGGTCGGATCCGCACTCACCAGCCAGGCTTGAAAGGTGCCGCTGAGGCTGATGGCGATGCTGACCGCCGGCAGGATGACCAGAAACAGAGAGGTCAACAGCCGGGCTTTATTAACGAATAGGTTCATGGGTGTTCAGTGTTTATGATCCTGTTGTATTCAGCGCACGCTCAGTTGCTGTTGGTGATGGTAAAAGTGATGGTATGCACGTCATCATCGTCACCTTCCGAAGCCAGAGCCACGGCGGTATAGCGCAGATCGCAGCGCGCCGCTGTTTTTGAAATGCCGGTGATCAAATCACGGTCCAGGGTCGCGAGCGTCACTTCCGCTGCCGCGGTGCCGGGCGAAGTCCCCGTTCCGGTGATGTTCTGCGCCAGGACCTTTAGCGTGTGCGCCGGTGCGGCTAGATTCGTTTTCACGGTGATTTTTTTGGTATAGACCTTGGCGTTGGTGGTCCAGCTTAGATTGGCTGTGGTGGCATCAGACACCTGATTGGGATCAGAACCCGCGGTCGCCGAAGCGATCGTTAACGTGACGTTGTTATCCACGTTGATTTCATTGATGCTGTTCACCGTTACGCTGACCAGGTGAGAAGCCGTGATGGCTGCCGGCGCAAAACGAATGGTGACAAAACAGGATAATAGCATACAACAGACGACGACGTTCTTTTTCATAGTCTGATGTCCCGAAAACAAGAGTGATTTTTTAATGTGTGTTTTTACAAGCAAGGTGGATGGTAACAGGTTTTCTGATTCAAAGAGTGTGCCAACGATGGCCGGGAGGCGGTGGTGATCTAATTAATTAATAACAAAGAAATTAAAACAATAGGTTGCTGAGGCGTTCTTGCCGGATCAAGCAAAAATCACCCAATCGTGCCACAATGCCAACTGGGAAATGAGACCTTTATGCCGCACTGGGCATTCGTCGGCAGCAGGAGGGGTAATTAAAAAAAAAGGAGAGCGAATCATCGCTCTCCCTTTTGGCCCCCCAACCGGGTGGATTAGTTGTTGGTAATGGTAAAAGTGATCGTATGCACTTCATCGTCATCACCATTCACCGCGGTGGTGCTGGCGGAGTAATTGAGATCGCAATGCGCTGCGGTCTGCTTGATGCCGGTGATTAAATCCTTGTCGGTATTGGAGATGGTCACTGTACCAGCCGCCGTGCCGAAAGTTTCACCGGTGCCGGCAATTTCCTGCGCCTCGATGGTCAGCGTATGTACAAAAGTAGACTGGTTCGTTTTTACCGTGATCTTTTTGGTGTGATTTTTCGCATTGGTGCTCCAATACAGGTTGGCCGTTGCATTGTCGGACGTCGCGTCCGGATCGCTGCCTGCGGTCGCCGTTGTGATGTTCAGCGTGACGTCATTGTCCACGCGGATTTCATTGATGGTGGCAACCGCTACGGTCACAGAGTGATTGTCGTTCTGACCAGCCGGGCACAGCTCAACAGAGACCATCGCTAAAAGGACGATCGCAAAGATAGCTACAGATTTTTTCATAAAAGAGTGCCCCTCTTTTTTGAGTGATGTGTTTTGCTAATTAATGTTTTGTTTAGAAAAATTTTACTGCATTCGTCTTGCACCATTTCTCCTCATCCCATACGCCGCTCCTCCCTAAATGGTTAGTGGGTTTGACTATTGCTGCCAATTCTTCATCGCCAGGACCTGTTATACCATTTGCCTGCCAAAGGCACCGCTCCATGCTGTACGCCAGGGGTGCACGAATTTGCTATGACAGGGCTGACGATTGTTGTCTGCTATTTGATCGTTCTTTGATTCGAGCGAACCGGAATGCTCTCGTAAGCGGCGAGAGATGTTCGCTCTCTGGTTTACTATTAGCAAAGCGAATGCCAAAAAAACGGGTGATGATAACTTGCAAAATAACAACAAAACACCGCCTTGACGGCTCGCAGACATTCTGGTGTTCTGCCATGCGGTGATGACAGTATCGTCGCGATTCTTTGACGCCTGCTCCGGGTCCATCATTAAATTTGAACATGGCAAGATTGTTGTTGGTTCTTAATTGCCGGTATTTTATTTTATGCAGAAGGTGCCATAATGCAGGTCGCCGAATCTCGGCCTGTGTTTGACCGTTTGCGTAAAAGAGGAGCCATGAAAAAATATTTCACCTTTATGCTGTTTTGTCTGTTATTCGTCAACCCGGCTCGGCCTGAACATCGACACCAGGCTGACGCGTCGCTTATCCTTCCCGGACCGGTCACACCGTCTGTTGATCTGCGAAATATGCTGCGTCGCCATATCGTGGAGCAGGCCTGCGCCCACCTGGAGCAGGCCGCCCGTCTTCGTACCCGCGCTTTTGCGGGTAAGGAATGGCCGGCCTGGCGAGCCCGCATCCGTTCGATCGTCAAAGCGGAAATGGGCGAGCTGCCGGTGCCGAAACGTCATGCCGATCTGCATATTCGTCCGGTCTCGCAATATGAACTGGAGTGGTGCGACATCGAGAATGTGCTGTTTGAGTCCTTTCCGGGTTGGGATGTGAATGCTTCCCTGTTTCTTCCAAAAAAAGATAAATTCCCGCCGCCCTGGCCGGCGATTGTTGTGCCCGTAGGACACAGTTCCAAAACCAGAATCAATTATCAGCGGCCGGCGCAGATGTTCGCCTCCCAGGGCTATGCGGCTGTGCTCTTTGATCCGCCCGGAATGGCCGGCGAAAAACAGCCGGGCAATGACCACTTTAATGATGGTGTGCGCTGTTATCTCACCGCTACTTCCAGCAACCGTTATTTTGTCCTCGATGCCATCCGCTGTCTCGATTATTTGACCACCCGCTCCGATATCGATGCCGGTAACGGATTCGGCATGACCGGCGTCAGTGGCGGCGGCACCACCACCATGTTTGCGGCTCTGCTGGATGACCGCATCGCTGCCATCGGCCCGGCCTGCTGCGCTATGCCATCAATCCAGCATCCGGTTCTGGATGTGTATGCTGCCTGCGCAGAAACCTTGCCGTTCGCGCATTATAAAAACGGCGTTGATGACGTGGATCTGCTCTGCGCGGCGCTGCCGATTCCGGTGCTGTTCATGTACGGTGAAAAGGATGAGGTCTTTAAACCGGAATACAGTCGCGCTTTGGCCCGGGATGTGGGCCTGGCGTTTCGCCAGGCCGGCCAGTCAGACCGATTCTCCCAGTTCGCCGACACCTGCGGCCATGCTTATTCGCTCAACATGGCGGCCCGCTTTGTCGCCTGGATGGATACATGGGTTCGCAAAGCGCCGATTCCGGCTAGGCCGCCGCTGGCGACCACGCCTTTTCCAATGCTGCCCGACTCTATGCTGTGGTGCCATCCTCGCCTCGACGGCAACATGTTTACGGTGAACCGCGCCCTGGCTCTGCAGCTGCTGGAAAATCGTCAAGCGGTGGATTTCATCGCTGCTGTAAAAAAAGTGATCGGGCTGGAAAAACCCATAGCTCCGCCAAAGATCGTGCAGGGTCCACCATTTCAGGTTTGGGCCCATGAACTGCAGGAGATGCTGCTCTCCCCGGCAAAGGGCATCGAACTGCCTGCTACACTGTTGTCTCCGGTCGACCAATCTCAACATAACGGCGCCGTACTCTTTTTCGATGAACGCGGACGCTGGACGGAATTGCGGCAGCAAAAATGGCTCGCCGATCTGGCCCACTTTCTGCAGATGGATCGACCATACGCCTCCATCATGACCGTAGATCTGCGCGGCTGGGGCGACACGCAGCCGGCCGATCTGCCGTATGAAATAGCCGCCTGGGGGCACAGCACACGCTGGATCGCGTATGTATCAGCCGCCATCGGCGATCCGGTCCTGGCCATGCGCGTCCGTGACGGCCTGGCCTCTCTGGCCGCGTTGCGGGCGGTAAAAGCAATCAATGGCGATAAAATTGTAGTGGCCGGCTATGGCATGGGCGGCGTTGTGGCGCTGCATGTGGCGGCGCTGGACGGAAACACCGCCGGCGTCTTTGCCGTCAACAGCCTGGCCTCTTTTACCGACCTGGCGGTTTCTGAAAAATACGCCTGGTCGCACGACGCCTTTTTGCCCAATGTGCTCAACTATTACGATCTGCCGGATCTGGCGGCTCGTGTGACGGTTCCGGTGCTGCTGCTCAATCCTCTGGATGCAGAAAAGAACGGGCTCACACCGGCCCGCATGGAAAAGATCTATTCGGCGGCAAGACAAAACAACCGCCTGTTGCAGGTCGAGCAATCCGATCGCGTCACCTCTATCCTCAGGCCCTGGGTGGAGAAGCTGATTTACTGAGCAGATCTCTGGTCGTGATGTTTTTCGATTTATCAACTGTCAGGAGGTATCATGAGGAGTGCGGTTTCTATCTCTACCATTCTATGGCTCGTCTGCGCTATGCACGGTTTGGCCGCGAACGTTCCCAAAGGATTTGTCCTGGTGAAAGGGGGGACCTTTTACAGCGGCGACAAGGTAACCATGCCGGATCGTCCCCTGGTGCGGGTTGATGATTTTGAAATGCTGGATCACCCGCTCACCAATCTGGAATACCAGGCGTTTGTCGACGCCACCGGTTATCCGGCGCCGCTGCACTGGCGCAACGGCCGTATTCCGGCCGGCAAGGAAGAGTATCCGCTGCTGTTCGTCAATCGCTTTGATGTCGACGCCTATTTGCGCTGGCTGAGTAACATCGATGGTAAAGCCTATCGCCTGCCAACCACCATGGAATTTGAATATGCCGCGCGCAGCGGCCAGGATGCAAAATATCCCTGGGGCGATGCCGATCCGGCCGGAAGGGCTAATTTCGACGAGGCCGGAACTCGCCGTTTTGACCGCTGGCAGGAGTATGTGGAACCGGCCCGTTGGGGCAAGCCGAATAACTATGGTCTGTACGGGATGGCCGGCAATGTCTGGCACCTGACCGTCAATCTGCTCGATCCGGTCACAACACCTTACAAATATCGGATTCTCGACGTTCCTACCCTTGAAGGCTCCATAATGGGCGGATCCTGGGCCCGCAACAGTGAATTCCTCCGCTGCGGCAATGTATCGGAAATGTCCAGCGGCGTTAAAAGACCGGATGTCGGCT
>CAZISM010000014.1:55653-69014 GCA_964541895.1 uncultured Cytophagia bacterium | reverse complement strand
CCAGGGTGTGCACCACCGTATCCAGATATTTATGGCTGATGGTGGGCAGCACGCGGATACGCACGCCTTTATAAAACTCGCCATGATACTCGATCATATGCGAACGGCCGTACACGGTCACATCGTGACCGGCTGCCGCCAGCCGCGGCGCCATCTCTTCGATAAACGTTTCGAATCCGCCATAGTTGGCCGGTATTCCCCTGATCCCCATCACGGCTATTTTCATCGTGTCAGATTGTATCCGATTCTAATCCAGTTTCAGAGTTGCGGCCGGATTTCTTCACCAGCGACCAGAGTGAACGAAGCTCCTGGCTTTGGCGTCGAAAGACGATTCCGAGAAACAACAGATAGCAGGCGCCCAGCAGCGGCACGCCCGTTATCAGCGTCACCAGCATCGGCATGGGCCCGAATAAGGAAATAATATGCCTGAACACTATTCCGACCGCCAACATAAACAGCGCCGATGCAAAGGCCGGCCAGAGCGCCATTACAAAATCACGATTGGTCAGATTCACCTGACGATTGGTGATGCTCTGTATGATCGGAAAGGTGAGCAGGTACAGGCCGGTGAAGGCGCATGCGACCCCGACCAGACCGTAACGGGCGCCATAATAAATGGCAACGGCGAACGGCAGCATATACGCCACGTTCCAGGCAAGCTCGATTCCAGGACGTCGCCGGGCTATGAGCACCGATCCTTTGATGGTCACCACCGACTTTAGCATGGCATAGGGCACGAGGATGATCAATGGCTGCACCATGTCCTCATATTTGCTGCTGAACAGAAGGGTCACGACCTCACGACTGAATATGGCCAGGCCAATCAGCATCGGAAAGGTCAAAGAAGAGATGCCGGCAATGGCCTGCACATACCCCCGCCGAAACAGCGCCAGGTCGTCCTGCACGGACGCAAACGCCGGGAATGCGACTTTGGATACGATCTGCGACAACCGCGACACCGGCAGCTTGACCAGGTTAAGCAGATTCCCGTAAGAGGCGACAGCAGCAGCGCCCATATAGCGGGACACAATCGTAATATCCGAATTGGTGTTAAGGTACAGCGCTACGTCGTTGGCCAACACCTGCGCACTGAATCCGAACACGGCGCGGAATTCCCGCCAAACGAAATGATACAGCGGCCGCCAGCGAGAAACCATCCAAACCATGACAACGATGGCCGTATCGCGCAACAACACACCGGCGATGATACTCCACGGCCCCAAACCGGCAAAAGCCAGTGAGATCGCAGCCAGACCGCTCAAAGCGGCCGCAGACAGCTCGATCATGCTGAGCTGCTTAAAGTGCATCGATTTGGCCAGCAGGGCCCGCGGCACCACTCCGAACGATCCGATGACAAACCCAAGCGCCTGCACCATCAGGATAGGTTGCACGGCTGGAATCTTTAGCAGCCTGGCTATGGCCGGAGATGCCGAGGCAAAAGCCAGAAACAGCAGCGAGCCGAAACCGATGCTGCCCCAAAACACGGAAGACAACTGCCGCTTCTCGATCTCTTTTTGCATGACGATGGCCGTACCCAGGCCGGTTTCATTGACGATGATAATGGCGCTGGTCACCAGCGTGGCCAGATTCGCCAGCCCATAGTCGCTCTTGTCCAGAACGCGCGCCAGCACGGCGGTGACGAGCACCTGGATAGCCTGCATCCCCATCTTGCCGACACCCGTCCAGAGAATGCCCCAGAGGGTTTTCTTTTTCAGGGACATATCGCTCCGGCATAGGTCGATTCCGCCGCATGCGCTTTGATGGTCAACCGGTATATCTGCACCGGATAGCGCGAATCCGCTACGGTGGCGATCAGTTCATAACGCGCTTTCAGTTCATCCTCTATCAATTTCCAGTAGCGTACATATTTGCGTTCGGTGTAACCGTCCAGCACAATAAAGTCCGGCGGATTCTGCAAAAAGGTCTCACTCCAATCCTCGCTGAATTTTCGCATCAGCTCCGTAGGATGGGCTACATTCCGGTACGGCGACAAACCGGCGCCAAACGCCCAGATGGTGGCGCCGGACAGCACCGTGGATTCCCTGCCTTCAGAGGAAAGCCGGGTGCTGACGTTTGTCAACGTGGCCGGCGACCATACACAATCGTATCGTGGCCCCAGGCGACTGCCGGAATAGAGCGCCATGACCAGCGCCGCCCAGAATAAAACGCCGGAGGCCCATGATGCTGCCAGGGCGCGCAGGGTACGATAAAACAGCACGATCATCGGAATCGCAGCCGCACCTGCCAGCAACACAATAACCAGAGGACTTGGGCCGGCAAGAAACCGCCCCGCAACCAGAGCCGGCACCAGCGCGGCCAGAGCAAGTGCGATTCGCCCGCTCCACCCTCTCTCCCCGCTTGACCGGGCCAGGGTCCAGGCCGCCAGCAGAACGAACGGCAGCACCACTTCCAGATAATACTGGGTAAAAAAACCGCGGTGCACAGATTGAAACAGATACATGGCCAGAACCACGGCAGCCCAGAGCACGATCAATGCCGCCCGCGACCGGCGCAGCAGCATCAGGCTGCTCTTGCGCTTTTGCCATAACGCCGCCAGCGCGCTCAGGACAATCGCCAGCGTAAACAGGAGGCCGTCCTTCCAGGCTGTCCAGGTAACCGATACATCCTGATCCATGATGCGGAACTGGTCACTGTCGACAATGCGATATTGGATCGGCACCAGGCCGAGAAAATTCAATGCACGGGACAAAAACAGTTCCATGGGATTGAGCGGCGAATAAAACAGCTGCCCGGCGTTCATGTGCGAAGAATAAAGCAGTCCGGCCGATCCGCACACAGCCAGGAATCCCAGCACATAGGCGGTCCTGCTGGCAATGCGAAACGAGCGTGCCGGTTTGGCGTACAGCAGCAAAAATAGAAAGCTGCACAACGGTACATAGAGAGTGGATTGGCGCACATAATAGGCCATAGCGGCCGTTGCCCCGGCCAAAACCAGATGCAACGAAATTTTGCGTTCCTGCTCCAGCCCTTTGAGCAGAAAAAAAACGCTCAGCAGAGCCAGAAACAGGGCCGGCGATTCGGTTTTCACAATCGGCGCCCAGATGACCGCCAGCGGCAGAAAGGCAAAAAGCGCAGCGGCCAGCAATCCGGCGCGGACGGAAAACACGTTTCGGCCAACGGCGTACAGCAGCATCACGATACCGGTTTGCGCCAGAATCGGCAACAACCGGCCGGCCCAGAGAGCGTGACCGAACAAGTGCACGAATCCGGCCAACAGAACCACGTATAAAGGCTGCTTGGAGCCAAAATCCACCAGCGGAATCAAACCCTGCAACAAAAGCCTGGCATCCATCAGATGCGCGCCTTCATCCGGATTTATCCAGCGATAGGGCAACAGCGCCAGACGGATCAGCAGCCCCAGGCCGACGATCGACCACAACAACAGGCGCGGGTGGGATTCTATGTAATCCTGAATTTTCATCTTCTTGCCGGCAAGTCTTTAAAGCTGATCAACTTTATTTGTCTGCGTTCAATTTCGTTGCGCACATCCTCATCACACAATGCATCGCACTCGGCCTGACAGTATCGCAGGGCGGCATCGAGGTCAGGAGAGCTCTGAGCCGGATGACACATCAACTCATGATACCCGGGCGACAACCGCCGTATATACTGTAAAAGACCGCGCACTTTGTCCTGGGCCAGAAATAAATCCGCACCGCCGAAACAGAGCTCCGGCTGCGGCACCGCGGGCAACGGCAATCGCCGTCCCATGCGGCGCCAAAGCGCAAGCATGATTCGGGCCTTCGGGTTCTGCGGCCTCTCCACTCTGGCAAACGGACGCGGGCCGATCAGGCCATGCCGCTCCGTCAGCCGGCAGACCACTCGACCGACCACCGGCAGCAGATGGACTTGGTGGTGGCTGTCGACGTGAGACAGCGCCACGCCCGACTCGCGCGCACGTTCAAACTGCGCCTGCACCTCCGCCGCCACGTCCTGCTCGCGCAGCAGCCCCGCACAGCCGCGTAACAGAAACGGCCATTTAGTCCAGAAATGGCCGTTTCGGTCGACCAGGGAGGCCACCTCACCTGCAGGTAACAGAGGCCGGCCATGAGTAAGCGTTACATGTAAACCGACTGCCAGTCCGGGCAAGGTCCGTATCTGTCGGCAGGCATCATCGAAACCGGCGCCACCGGCCATGAGCGATGCAGAGCGCAGGATGCCCGCCCTGGCAGCCTTCAGGATGCCTGTGTTGACGGCGCTATGTAAACCAAAGTCATCTCCGTTCACGATCAGGTAAATCGTGCCGGTGCTAGTTTTCAGATGAGGCCGCTGTTGCATGGCGTTCGAACAGCTCAATCATTTCACGGATTTTCTGGTCTGCATCGAACATCGCCTCTACCCTCTTCCGGCCTTGGCTGCCCATACGCCTGGCTTTGTCGGGATTGGCCAGCAGATCCTGCAGTACATCCGCCAAGCGGTCCGGATCGTTCGGTGACAGCAAGCAGCCGGTGACATTCTCCTCGACCAGTTCAGGAATGCCGGACAACCACGACGAAACCACCGGCAGGCGCATCGCCATCGCCTCAGCGATGACGTTGGGGATGCCGTCTTTATCGCCGTTTTCATCTTCCACACAGGGCAACACAAACACGGTGGCTTGGCGATACAAGTCGACCACCTGATCATGCGTCCGGGCACCCCAGAATTTCACCTGATGATGCAATTGGTTCATACGGCAGTACATCTCCAATCGTGGCCGCTCCGGACCCTCTCCAACCAGCCAGCACTGAAACGGAATCCCTTGCTGTTGCAGAGTCAGGCAGGCTTTAAGGAGAACGCCTAATCCCTTCTTTCGCACCAGACGGCCAACCGACAGCAACACCGGCGGCTCTACGATATCCGAACGACCGTGATTGACAAAACGGTTCAAATCGGTACCGTGATAGATGACATGGACACGGCTCAGATCAATACCCGGGAAATGTTCCTGCATATATGCCTTGTTAAAATGCGTACAGGTAGCGACAAAGCGGGCCTGGTTAAATTTTTCCGCTATCAGCTCGGGCTCGATGAACAGGTCCATGGCATGGCTGGAAACGCTGTACGGGATGCCGCACAGCATGCTGGTCAACAGGGCAAAACTGGCGGGAATATTTGCAAAGGACGCATGCAGCCAGGTATAGCGCCCGGTTTTAATCCGCTGAGCAAAAGCCATCACCGCGAAAAAATGGCCGAGGATATTCTGCCGGTCTGAGACCGGCAGTTTTTGCCGCTGATCCACAGGCGTCAGGGCCATTCGTATAAAAGAAAAAAAGGAGGATTTACGGTTGCGATGGCGATACGCGTATCGCAAGGTGCGCAGGTACTGGCTGGGTGTATGGAACAAAAAATGAAAATGTGCCGGGATCACTCGGCCCGGACGCAGATCAGGAGACACATATATCGTATGCGCCGACAACTCCGGGTCTGTGCAGGCGTTCTCAGTGGGGCGCGGTTTGAACAGCGAAAACACCTGCACATGAAACCCGGCCTTGTCGAGATTTTTGACTTCAGAAATGATAAAGGTCTCGGACAGCAATGGATACAGATTGGCTATGTAGGCAATTTTGATCGACGAACGATCGGCATCTGTTTCTGACATCTCTAATCCGTTCATGCTGCAACATCTTTTTTTTGCGTAGACAGCGACGGACCTTCCTCACCATGATCGCGCAACTCTATCTTGCGAATGCGATATAAAACATTCTCGATCAATTGCCGATTGGAACCGATAATATCCGCCATCAAACCCATGATAAAAATCTGAAATCCCAAAATCAGGAACACGGCGGCGAGAATCAACGATTGAATGTGGCCGGCGCCACCGACAAAAATAAAATAATAGAGGAATCGCATCCCTAGCAGCAGGCCCAGCCCGAACACCACTGCACCGATGTAGGAAAACATCTTGAGCGGCTCGTACATGGTATAAATGCGAACGATGGTGGCCAATGACTTTTTGATATAACTCCAATTGCCGGAAAACAGTCTCGATTCACGCAACTTGGGATTCGTACTGACCGCGACGTGCGAAATCGCAAGGTTTTTTTTGCCCGCCTGAATAATCGTTTCCAGCGTATAGGTAAACCTGGACATCACATTCATCCGCAACGCCGCTTCCCGCGACATGGCGCGAAAACCGCTGGTGGCATCCGGTACCGATGTTCCGGACAATTGCCGGATGAACCAGCTCCCCAACCATTGCAGACGCCTTTTCGCCCAGGAAAAATGCTTGATGGCCGCCGTATTGCGGTCGCCGATGACCAAGTCGGCCTGGTGATGCAATACGGGCTGCACCAGCGCCGCTATGTCGGCTCCAGAATACTGATTGTCGGCATCGGTATTGACGATGATATCAGCCCCCAGACGCAGGCAGGCATCCAGTCCGGCCATGAAACCGGTGGCCAAGCCTTTATTCTTGTTCAACCGCACCACGTGATGCACACCGTGCTCCAAGGCCACTTCCACGGTACGGTCGGTGCTGCCATCGTCAATAACCAGAACTTCGACGACATCAATCCCCTGAATCCGCCTGGGCAGTTCGGCCAGGGTGACGGGCAACGTCTTGGCTTCGTTATAACAGGGTATTTGAATAATCAGTTTCACTCAGTTGATGATCTCCTCGATGTTGTACTCTTTGACCGAGCTGGCATGAGTAAAGATAATGATTTCACCCAATAAGCCGATCGAAATCATCTGGATGCCGATGATCAGCAGCATGACACCCAGCAGCAGCATGGGCTTGCCGGAAATGCCGCCCATGCCCAGCACGCGATAAATAAAAAGGTATATATTGATGACAGCCCCCACCAGCGTAAAAATGGCCCCGACAAAACCCAAAAAATGCAACGGTTTTTTTGAGTATTTGCTCAAAAACAGCACGCTGACCAGATCGAGCAATCGCTTGATATAGTTTTTCGGATATATGGATTGGCTGAAACGGCCGGTTAATTGTTCCACCGGCTCTTCGGCTATCTTGTACCCCTGCCGGCTCGCGACTACGGGCAGGAATGGATTCAAAGATCCGTAGAACGGTACATTTTCCAGGACCTCACGTCGCGCCGCCAGCACGCCACTGTTGACATCATGCAGACGAATTTTTAGAGTGCGGCTTACCAGACGATTGAAAATGGTTGATACCAACCGATTGAGCCGGCTGTCGCGACGGGGGTAACGCCGACCCATCACCACATCGTACCCCTGTTCCAAGCGAGCCAGCAAGCGCGGCAGATCCTCCGGATTAATGTTCACCCGGCAGGTAAAATATACGATGTTACGACCAAGGCTGTTACGGAACCCGGCGTCCAACACCGCGGCTTCGCCGAAAGCGCTGCGTAATTTGATGGCACGGACGGATGGATCCTCTTTTTGGATTTCTACAAGCTCCAGCCAACCGGCGTCGGTACTGCCGTCATCCACATACACCAGTTCAACGGCCCGGTTCTGCATGCGCCAGATTTCGGATAGACGATCATGCAGAGGGCGGATCTGCCCCTGCTGATTACGGACGGCGATAATGACCGTGAGATCCGCTCTTTGTGCGGCCATAGCCTTGTTTTCTTTTTTCATAAATTTATTCTGCTTTTAACATACACTATCGATTTTTCCATCGGCAGGCCAACAGGCCTGCCGCGTCCTCATTCCATGCCCTGGGTACATCAGGTAAGGTTCGTCATCCTCTTTTTGTTCTTATGATTTCCGGCGCGTGCTGATAAAAGGTCCGGCGCGTGCCGTTTTCTACGATCATGCGGCCGATCAGGCCGAAAAACATAAATTGCACACTGGTCGCCGCCAGCAGGATGAACAGGGTGACCAGGATATTGACATCACTCAGGCTCTGGTTGTGCGCCACCACATTATAAAAAGCAAGCGAAATCGCCAGAACAGAAGACAAGAAACAGATCACGGAAAATTTGATAAAAAAGCTGAGCGGATTGCGCAAATGCCGCATCAGCAGCCGAATCGTGGTCAAATCCATGATAACCCTGAACGTACGAGTCAGATTGTATTTGGATTGGCCGAATTGACGGGCGTGATGGCGCACCGGCAACTCGGCGATGCGGGCACCCTCTATGCGCGTCAGCGCCGGAATAAAACGATGCAATTCGCCATACAAGGAAATACGGCGCAACACCTCGCCGCGGAACGCTTTCAGTGAACAGCCGGTGTCGTGCAGTCGCACATCCGTGATTGAACAGATCAACCGGTTGGCGATTTTGGATGGAACCTTGCGCAGCAGCAGTTGGTCACGACGATTCTTGCGCCAGCCGCTGACCACATCAAATCCCTCGGCAATTTTTTCCAGCAGCAGAGGGATGTCCTGGGGATCGTTCTGCAGATCGCCGTCCATGGCGATTACAATATCACCACGTGTCGCCTCGAAACCGGCCGCCATGGCCGCAGATTGCCCGAAATTGGCGCGAAAAAGAATCACCCGCAGGCAGGGATGCCGGCGAGCCAGTTGCCGCAGGTTGTCCCTGGTTCCATCTCTGCTGCCGTCGTCCACAAAAATGACTTCATAGGTTCGGTTAATATCCTCTAAAGCCGCATAAAGTCGATTCCAAAGCAGGATGACGTTCTCTTCTTCGTTATACAGCGGAACGACAACCGATACATCAACGGATTTATGAATTTCACTCTTGGACATCATGTTCATGCTTGTTCTGTTATAGAAAACTGGTCCATCCAGTAGGCTGCTCCTGTGGTGGAACAGGAGCGCCGGCTGTGCAAGCCGACGGTGCGACCATCTTGTCGCGCTGCCCCGTGGCAAGGGTTGACATCATTTGGATTTTCGCCGGCTGATAGCGGCATTGGCTATGGTATAAGCATCCCAAAGCCACAGAACCAGAGTGTCAGACACCGCAAGACCCTGTATCCCGTTCAAGACCGTGATCGGGATGAAGCTATGACAGGGGTGCGCCACGGCTCCAGTCACCTGGAACCCGGATTTTCATTCGCAACATCATATAATACCGAAATTAGGCCGGTTTGCAGATAGCCAATGTGGAAATTTATCCTCTTTCGCAAGATAAAGCTTGCAACGCATGGCATCCGCGTATTACATTAAGCTAGGTTATATTGCGTTTTTGGAGAAATGAACCATTAAAATACATATTCAGCCCAGCAAAAACAAGAAAATTTTGTCCGCAAAGAGTTATCCTTTGCCATGCATCCCCCTTTGGAGAAATCTGACGCATGCCTAAAGCACTTGTGATTGTGGAATCGCCGGCAAAAGCCAAGACCATCAATAAATATCTGGGAAACAGCTTTATCGTTCGCTCCTCCATCGGCCATATTCGCGATCTGCCGCCCAACGCCGCCACAGCGGAAAAAGCATCAACGACCTCGAGCCGCGGCCTTTCCGCAGAGGAAAAAACCAGCCGCAAGCTGGCCAATCTCGTGCGCGTGATGGGCGTGGATCCGGAGCACGGCTGGAAAGCCCATTATGTCATTCTGCCCGGTAAAACCAAAGTACTGAAAGAACTCAAACAGCTGGCGGCGGAAGCGGATACGATCTATCTGGCCACCGACTTGGACCGCGAAGGGGAAGCCATTGCCTGGCATCTGCGCGAAGCCATTGGCGGCGATCCATCGCGATATCGCCGTGTCACCTTCAGTGAAATCACCAAACATGCAATCGAAAAAGCATTCAGCACGCCCGGTCAGCTGAACATGGATCGTGTCAACGCCCAGCAGGCGCGCCGTTTCCTCGATCGCGTTGTTGGCTACATGATCTCGCCCCTGCTCTGGCAAAAAGTGGCGCGCGGTCTGTCTGCCGGACGCGTGCAATCGGTGGCGGTGCGCTTGATAGTGGAACGAGAGCGCGAAATTCGCGCGTTCATTCCTGACGAGTATTGGGAGATCTGGGCTGATCTGCGCGGCAAAAATCCGGTCCGTGCCCAGGTGGTCAAATATCAGGACAAAACCTTCAAACCGGTCAACAAAACACAGTCCGACGCCGCCCTCGCCGACCTGAACAAAGCCGAATATGCCATCAGCGACCGCAAGGATGCGGCCACGACCCAGCGTCCTTATCCGCCGTTCATCACCACCACGCTGCAGCAGGCCGCCAGCACCCGTCTGGGTTTTGGCGTAAAAAAAACCATGCTGCATGCGCAGCGTCTGTATGAGGCCGGCTACATCACCTACATGCGTACCGATTCCTTCAACCTGGCTCCCGAGGCTATGGCCTCCTGTCGAAAATTCATTGCTGAACATATCGGCCCGGCTTATGTGCCGGAAAAACCCAACTATTATGCCAGCAAAGCCGGAGCCCAGGAAGCGCACGAAGCCATACGACCCACCAACGTCCATGTATTGCCGGACGAGCTGGCCGGACAGGAACGGGACAGCCAGCGACTTTACGATCTCATCTGGCGCCAGTTCATCGCCTGCCAGATGAAGCCGGCCGAGTTCGATACCACCAGCATCACCATCAAAGCCGGCGACTATGAACTGCGCGCCCGCGGCCGCGTCATGCGCTTTGACGGCTGGTTGAAAATCATGCCGCCGGCTAAAAAAGAAGATGAAACCGAGATGCCGGATCTGGCCGTGGGTGATGTTCTCAAGCTGATCAAGCTGGATCCGTCGCAGCATTTCACCAAACCGCCGGCACGCTACACCGAAGCCAGCCTGGTGCGCGAACTGGAAAAGCGCGGCATCGGCCGGCCGTCCACCTATGCGCCCATCATCTCCACCATTCAGGAACGGGGCTATGTCAAAGTGGTGCAGCGCCGGTTCTATGCCCTCAAAATCGGCGACGTCGTCACCGACCGGCTGGTGGAAAATTTTGTCGATCTGCTGGATTACGGTTTTACCGCCGCCATGGAAGAAAAGCTGGACACCATCGCTCAGGGCGAAGCGGACTGGAAAGCGACGCTGGATGTGTTCTATGCCGATTTTAAAAAGCAACTGGCCTATGCCGGCGAGCACATGCGCCGCAACGAGCCGGTGGCCACCGACATCCCCTGCGCAACCTGCGGCCGGCCCATGCTGATCCGCGCGGCATCGACAGGCGTGTTTCTGAGCTGTTCCGGATATGACCTGCCGGTAAAAGAACGTTGCAAGAGCACGCGCAATCTGCTGCCGGGCGACGAAGTCGTGCCGGCTAAACATCAGGACGAAGACGAAGGGGACGTCAACGAAATTCTCTCCAAACGACGGTGCAAAACATGCCGCTCGGTGATGGACAGCTACCTGCTGGATGCGGAGCGCAAATTGCATGTCTGCGGCAATGCCCCGGACTGCCCCTTCTGGGAACTGGAACAGGGCCACTTTAAACTCAAAGGCTATGACGGGCCGTCTCTGACCTGCGACAAATGCGGCGCCGAGATGCAGCTCAAAAGCGGCCGCTTTGGCAAATACTTTGGCTGCACCCGCGCGCCCGAGTGCAAAAACACCCGCAAGCTGTTGCGCACCGGCCAGCCGGCACCGCCCAAATCCGATCCGGTGCCCATGCCGGAACTGAAATGCAAAAAATCCGACGCCTATTTTCTTCTACGCGACGGCGCCGCAGGCATTTTCCTTGCCGCCCACACCTTTCCCAAATCGCGCGAGACCGCCAGTCCCAAGGTCGCGGATCTGTACCGCCATCGAGCGGAACTGGATACAAAATTTCATTACCTGGCCGACGCGCCGCAAACCGACCCCAACGGCCATGCCTTTGAAATTCGGTTCAAACGCAAAGACAAGGTTCAATATCTCGTAGGCGTCAAAGAGGATGGCTCAGCCAGCGGTTGGTTGGGATTTTATGAAAACGGACAATGGCAAACCAAAAAGGGCAAAGCATGAAAAACAGAAACATCTTTTTGATCTCGTTGCTGGTGTGCGTGTATGCGACTCTGGCGACAGCGGCAGATGAAAAGCCGACCTATGAAAAAAAAGAACTGTTCATCACTTCCGTCGATACCTTCCGCCTGGCCACAGACCTCTACCTGCCGCCGGGCAACGGTCCGTTTGCCACGATTCTCATTCGCACACCCTACAACAAAGCCGGCGCCAAGGGCGATGCCGAAAAACTGGTCAAAGAGGGTTTTGCGGTTGTGGCCCAGGATACCCGCGGCCGCGAAAAAAGCAACGGCCGCTTTTATGCCTTTGCTCCGGAACGGGAAGACGGCCTGGTTACCCTGAAATGGATACGCTCGCAACCATGGAGCAACGGCCGCGTCGGCGGCTGGGGCGGCAGCTATGTCGGCTATACCCAATGGGCCGTGACCGATCAATTGGATGCGGCGACACCGCTGGTCACCACCGCCGACATGTACGATGCCCTGCAACCCTCAGGCATTTTCTCGTTAGCCACCTGCTTTAATTGGGGTTTGATCATGAACAATCCCAAAATCAAGGTGGATAAAATCCTGGCCTCTTATCGCACCCTGCCCCTTTCAGTGGCCGACGACTCCACCGGCCTGGCCAATGCCTTTGTCGATGACTGGCTTCGCCATCCTGACCGCGACGGCTACTGGCAAGCCATGGCCTTTCGCAAAGCATATAAAAACCCGATTCTCTCCATAGCCGGCTGGTACGATATCTTTCTGGAGCCGCAGATCCAGGATTTTCTCAGCCTGGGCAAAAACCGCCACAAAGACAGCCACCTCGTTATCGGGCCCTTCGCTCATGGCCAGATCACCATACCCACCGATTTTGGCGACAACGCCAAGCTGGAACGCTATATGAAGCTGGCGAGAGCGTTCCTGGTCCATAACCTGAATCACCCACAGGAACCGGCCGGCTATCCCGACTCGCTGCTGAATAAAACCTATGCGCTGTTCATCATTCATCGCAATCAGTATTACCTTTGCGACGAATGGCCGCCGCAAAAGAGCAAGCCGACCAGATACTATCTCGCCGCTGACGGCAAACTGACTCCCAAAGCCCCTTCCGAAAAAGGGCAGGTGCAATATCGCTACGATCCGCAGGATCCCTACCCCTCCCTGGGCGGCAGCTTTCTCGGCGTCGGAGTCGGCCCGGCCTGGCAAAATCCAAATGTAGCGCGCAAGGATCAGGCAGTTTTTGAGAGCGATTCGCTGTCGGCGCCGTTGACGCTGCTGGGACCCGTCCATGCATCGCTCGAGGTCAGCAGCGATGTCGCGAGCACGGAATTTTACGCCTCGCTGCAGGACGTGCTCCCCAACGGCCAAATCGTCAACATCCAGGAGGGCGGCGCGGTCTGGAAAGGCAAAGCGGGCAAAAAACAACGCCTCGATATTTCCTTGTGGTCTGCCGGCTATGAATTGGCCAAAGGCCATAAACTCAGGGTGGTGGTCAGCTCAAGCCTGTTCCCCCGCTTTAATCGTAATCTCAACGGCGGCGAATCACCGTTTACAGCCAAAGAGATGCGCGCCTGTCAGCAGACCGTCCAT
>CAZISM010000014.1:0-55553 GCA_964541895.1 uncultured Cytophagia bacterium | reverse complement strand
TTGCGGGCGGACGATCTCTATTGCTGTCTCGGCACCACCATCAAAAAGGCCGGTTCCCAGGAAGCCTTTTACAAAGTGGATCATCAGTATCCCTATCAATTGGCACAGGCGGCCCAATCGTTTGGCGCGCGAGCGTATGTCATCGTAACAGCGATGGGATCCGATCCCGGCTCGCGTATATTTTATAATCGCGTCAAGGGAGAGGTCGAGCAGGCCATCACACAGCTCAACCTCTCTTCGCTCACCATCGTCCGCCCTTCTCTGTTGCTGGGCGAACGGACGGAATTCCGCCTCGGAGAACGTCTCATTACAGCAGCCTTTCGACCGTTTTCGTTTCTGTTCAGCGGGCCCCTGTTGAAATATCGGCCCATTCACGCCCGCATGGTGGCAACAACCATGTGGCAGGCGGCCAGAAATCCTCAACCAGGGGTGCGTATCATCGAATCGGACGAGATGCAAAAAGCGTCGCACATATACATGCGATGACAACATGAATTCATATCTTCTCGAATCGACGCTGTCGCACGACACCTATCCGTTCGACCGATTGGAGGAATTTTCCGATCAGGGAGAATCGCTGGAGGTCAAGCTGGCCGGCATCGAGCAGGCCGTGATTAAAGAGGGTCGTTATCTATGGCAGCGATTTGCCGATTTTCTGCCGTTCAGAAAAATCGACGAAAAAATCTCGCTCGGCGAAGGCAACACGCCGCTGCTGGCGGGCGATGACGCCCTGCGGCGTTTCGCCGGTATCGATGGCCTGTGGCTCAAAAACGAAACCCAGAATCCCACCTGGAGCTTTAAGGACCGCGGTTCACTCACCTGCATCGCTATGGCCAAAGAGATGGGCGAGACCGTCACAGCCACCATCTCTACCGGCAACATGGGCCATTCCATGGCCGCGTACGGCGCCCGCGCCGGCATCCAGGTGCTGGTGTTTGTGCCGGAATTCACAGCGGAAGAAAAACTGCTGGCCATGGCCGTTCACGGCGCCCAGGTCATCAAAGTGACCGCACCTGATTATTCGGCCATGAAGCGGCAGATCCTCGCCATGGCCGCCGCTACCGGCTTGCGCATCGTTTCCGGAAACGGCCCCCTGCGCGTGGAAGGCTACAAACTGACCGCGTTCGAACTGGCGGAGCAGATGCAGTTCAACGTCCCTGATTATATCGCCGTGCCCACCTCGGCCTGCGGCCATATCCGGGGACTGTTCAAAGGCTATATGGAGCTGTTCAGGGCCGGCTGTATCTCCAGGCTGCCCAAAATGATCGTGGTGCAGGCCGCCAACAACAGTCCCCTCGTCAGTGCCATCAAAGCCGGCAAAAAGCACGTGATTCCCTTCAGCCATATAAAGACGGTGGCGGAAGCGATCACTACCGGCGATCCGCCGGGCGGGGACGAAATCATTCACAAAGCCGGTGAATACGGCTGGCCGGCCGAAGAGGTCAGCGAAGAAGAGATCCTGCTATCACAAAAAAAACTGGCAGACAGCGGTTTTCTCGTAGAACCGGCGGCTGCCACCAGCCTGTATGCGGTCAAAAAGTTGCGGGCGCGGGGCGTGATCGAAAAAGAGGCCGAGGTGGTGTTGATGCTGACCGGATCGGGATTGAAGGATATGCAAATTTTGCGACACCACCAATCGGAAATACACACCACGCCGTTATCGCGGGTGGGCACGACCGTTCAAAACGTTATAAACCACATTCGGTAGGGGCGAAGCATGGCAATCGGAAATTGCTAACGTGATCAAAACCTGATACCATGCTTCGCCCCAACAAAAAAAATTGACCAAATGAATACAACTCCCCAATTGCACGCCGGCCCGTTCTCCCTATGGTTGCGACGGATGCGCACGGCGTTGGTACATGAAACCGGCATGGATGTGCCCTGCGCTGCCTGTAACGCCTGTTGCCGCGCCTCCTATTTTATTCACATCCGTTCTGCAGAAAAAGAGACCATACGTCATATTCCCCCCAAAATCCTCTTTTCGGCACCCCGCGCTGCCAGAGGAGATCTTTTGATGGGTTATGATGAAAAGGGCCGCTGTCCCATGCTGACGGACAATGGCTGTTCCATCTATGCTCATCGGCCGCTTACGTGCCGCAATTATGATTGTCGAATCTTTTCAGCAGCCGGCCTCTCACCGGACGATGAGGAAACCCCGGCGCGACCCAGAGAGATGCCGCTGTGGCGATTCAGCTACCCCGGCAGCCGCGATCGTAAGCAGCACAAAGCGGTTAAAACAGCCGCGCGGTTTTTACAGCAGCACGCCAATAAGCTGCCGGCAGAAGTGATCCCGTCCAACAGCATTCAGGTGGCTCTTCTCGCCATCAAAGTATATCATGTATTTATGCGCTTGGACAGCAAATCCGTATCGCCCGTTCGCACCGGTCACATCATCAGGGCGGTGGTCCGGGCGCATGAAAAATTTACCCAGCGGAGTGGCTCATGAATATTATCAGACATTCGCCGCCGAACACCATCACCGGCGGACCTTATGTACCAGCTGTAGAAATCGAGCACAACGGTTTACGTCAGCTCTATGTGTCCGGCCAGGGCACCGCCGATCCGATCACACGAGAGCGAAATTCAGGTCCCATCGAGAGTCAAGCCCGAGCGGCGCTGAATAATGTGCGGCATGTTCTGGAAGGGTGCGGCTATACCATGCAGGATGTGGTCAAGGTGACGCTCTATCTCGTCAACATCGCCGACTTTAGCGTCGTCAACGACGTGTATCGCAACTATTTTGATCAAGAGCACTATCCGGCCCGGTCAACCGTTGCGGTCAAGGAGCTGCCGGGCGGGCAAGGGATCGAGATCGATGCCATAGCGGTGCGCGCATGATCAGTGCAGTCGGATCAGCTTTATCGTTTCGCTATGATCTTGCGCTTTGATGCGACAAAAATAGAGACCGCTTCCGCACATCTGTCCGCTATCCGTTCGCCCGTCCCAGGTGGCCCAACAGGATCCAACCGCTTTTTGTTCCTTCACCAAAGTTGCGATTTCCCTGCCAAGCAGATTAAACACTTTAATTTCCACATCGGCTTGTCGATACACGTCATAATACAACATGGTTTGCCGATTAAAGGGATTTGGAAAATTCTGATAGATCTTGCAGGTCTTGCCTCCGGATTCCTCTGTTATCTGGTCCTCCGACTGATAGCGCAGGACCACCATCCGGTCGATATCACGGCCGTATAACCACGATCCCTGTCCATTGGAGCCTGTACGGGATAGTAATAACCGACCTGCAGCGGTCGTTGCAGATTTTCCATATTATAAATTTCCAGCATTGGATATTGTACGCGATAGATGAAGGGATAGCTGGAGATCAATTGACCTGCAAAGCCATTCGTCGGAAGCGGCAGTTTGCTTTTGATCTGCGGAGACAACGGCGAGCTGACATCAATGATATGCAGTTCTCCTGCCGCCACATTGCTCCATGGCGATGTGATCGATTCCGTCAGAATAGCAGCCACACGGTCATCGGCACACCCTCCTGTAATCGCTGTCGAAAAAACAAGCGAGGCCGGACCTTTGATGGTGAAATCGCTTGCCACCGTATAGATCGACAATTGACCCCCCTGGCTGTGATACAACACGTTACCGTGCTGCCATGTGCGTCCCTGGTCGATGGCAAAAGGCAGATCGATTCGCCGCACATAGGCAGGCTGAAGCAGGTCGCTTATTCGATACTGATTTAAACAATTGCCCGGACCCAGAAGTGTCAAAAGGTTCTCCTGCAGCGCAAGTTGCAGAACCTCGCCTGACAGGGGAGCAGCCTGGGTTATAGCCGCTGTCGCCATATCCCGCGAGTCGATAGTCCACAAAGAGCCTTCGCGAGTGCCTCCTGAGGCGAGATAAACAACACCGGATCTGACCGTCATGGTTCTCCACCAGTACGGTTTAACCGGCAATTGGAAATCCCCCAACAATCGAGGCTGAGAAGGTATGGTAATATCATACTTGATGATTCGATACACCATATTTCCTTCTCCGTTCCTCCCTGTCAACCAGTAAAGATAATGCCCGTCCACCACGCCTTGTTCAACAAAGTCGTCCTCGAATGCGGAAAACCTCTTTTCCAGGTTCACATTCTGGACGTGGCCGACATGGATGGAAAAGGTATCAGGGCTCACCGTACCATGGCCACCTGCCCAGCTGGAAACCGTTCACTGGTAGATCGAATCCTGCTGCAAAAACCGTGTGGCATCCAGAACACACTGGCTATCGGCTGAGACGTACACCGGTTCGGGGCGACCGACCACCTCGACATGATAGCGCAGGGAATCACCGTCCGGGTCCTGTGAACGGGTCCAGGCAACATGCAGCTGCTTCAACTGGCTTATGGATACAACTTTAGTATCACTAGAGGGCTGCCGCAATCGCACCGACGGAGGCAGTCGATCGATGTGCAGGTCGCCGGCATGGCCGACAATGCGCAGGGGCTGACCGAGAGAACCAAGCGCTGAGGGATGGTCAATATCCATATGACAAATCGTTCCGGTCGTTGTCTGTTTGAAGAGGCCGTCCAGTTTGATGATTGCTCCCAGGCCTTCCGGCAAATCAGCACTACCAGCATTCACACGGATATGCTTCACCCCTGGTTTCACCTCTGTCATCATGACCTGTAATCCATGAGCCCGCGACGTTGGAGAAGCGCTTGAAATCGCAACCTGATTTGGATCATAAGCGAGGTCGAATTGCAAATTGCGCAACGAAGTCAAGGGATTGATGCAGCCGATGTTGATCTCGAATCGGGGCAGCGAGGGATCGGCAACACCTTTAACGACATAGACGATGGCATGGCTGTGATACGCCTGATCGGCAAAAGCGGCGTTCTCTTTCATTTTGCTGATGCTCTGCCATCGATCCGCCCCTTGTCCCACCACAATGGCGATGGCAACGGTCTGAGTATCTCCAGGAGCCCAATCGAGCGGGCCGGTGGCCAGGCCAAATCGGCGATCGTGCGGCGCCGTAACATCCAGCCATCCGCTTCCCGCAACCGGATCACCGGAAAGTCCCCAGTCCGTTTCCAGTCCGGTGACGGGGTTGATCATGTGGTGGCCCAGTTCACTAATGCCCTGCATGCGCCAATAGGCTTGCCAGGCGCCAGAGGTACGGCCTACATAAAAGTCACCCCATTCGCCACGGGCTCCTGGCAAGCCCTGCTTGTAATGCAAGGGAGCCCTGGCCGATCCCTGGCGAAAGCCTTTGATCCTTTTAGCGGCCAGCAGGGTAGTATCATGTTCTGAAGCGAGCAAAGGTCGTTGCACAAAGGCGTAGCCCACGCCAGGAATGGCGGAACCATACACGTCATCCGCATCGTCGCCGTTATAGGCATAGACCAGGTTCAGCGTGCTGTCGCTAGCCACCAAATCATCGTTAGCCTGGCCGACTTCACAATCGCCAAAAAAGCCGAGGCACGGAATAACTAACAGATGCTTCGCCACCAAAAAACAATTCATGACCATATCGAGACCTTGCGCCTGGCGGCTCAGCATGACAGCCTTTTTGGGGAACGGTGTCACCCAGAGGCCGAGAGCAAGCGGACGAGGGATCTGTGCGCGCACAATACTTCAAAACGCCGGCGACCAGGTGTGGCTCGCCAAACTGCTTCGGCCGTCGCTATGCGACGGATCTGTATTTTTCCGCTATTCCAGGCGTTAAAACGCCTGGCTACCTTCGTACAGTCGCTACGCGACATTTTGCCATCGCCCAATTAACGGTACTGCCCGAGGAAAAATCCCCTGATGCGATCCGATACAAACATCAGCCTCGGCACGGTGAAAATTACCTTGAATCTTTGGATGAATCTAGCTAAACTGACTGCATAAAAAGATCGGATTCTCTTTTCTCAAAAGAACGGGTCCCTATGAGCCTCTATGATTTCCACTTCAAGTCTTTCGACGACATGCAGGCGCAAGACTATGAACGGATCGGCTTCAAATCAGGCCTGGAAATCCATCAACAGCTGCTGACCGATAAAAAACTCTTTTGCCGTTGTCCGGCCGGTCTTTATAGCGACGATTACGATGCCGAGATTCTGCGCCATATGCGGCCCACGCTCTCGGAACTGGGCGAATACGACGGCACCGCACTCATGGAGTTCAAAACCAAAAAAGAGATCATCTACCGCATCAACCGCAAAACCGTCTGCACCTATGAAATGGACGACACGCCGCCCTTTGAGATGAACGAGCAGGCTCTGGATAGCGCCCTGGCCATCGCCATGCTCTACAACTGCACCATGGTGGACGAACTGCACATCGCCCGCAAACAATATCTCGACGGCAGCATCCCCACCGGCTTTCAGCGCACCACCATCACCGGCGTCAACGGCCGCGTGCCCTTCAAAGAGCGCGACATCACCATCGTGCAACTGGGATTGGAAGAAGACGCCTGTCGCGAGGTCAGCGACGTCGGCCACCGCCGCGTCTACCTCACCGACCGCCTCGGCATGCCGCTCATTGAAACCGTGACCGCGCCGGAGATGCGCACCCCCGGCGAAGCGGCCGAGGTAGCGCAGTTGTTACGGCGCATTGTCCGCTCCACCGGCCGTGTGCGCACCGGCATCGGCGCCGGCCGCCAGGATGTCAACGTCAGCGTCAGCGGCGGCACCCGCATCGAAATCAAGGGCGTGCCCCGCATCGGCGACATCCCGCTGCTGACGTTCAACGAAGCCATGCGGCAATGGAATCTTTTACGCCTGCGCGACGAACTGCATCGTCGCCACATCACCAGCGATTCCTTCCGCGGCCGTTTTGAAAACGTCAACAAACTCTTGCGCAAAACCCGGTTCCAGCCCATCCAGCATGCCATTGCCGCCGGCCTGACGGTGTACGCTGTGGTGGCGCAGAATTTTCGCGGTCTGCTGCACTGGCAGACCCAGACCGATACTTTTTTTTCGCGCGAGATTTCTGATCGCATTCGCGTCATCGCCTGTCTGACGACGCTGCCCAACATGCTCCATTCCGACAGCCCGGGCGAAACCCTGGCCAGCTCGGAATGGCTGAACGTGCGCAAAGCCATGTCCGCCTCCGAGGATGACACCATCGTGATCGTCTGGGGCCCGGCGGCCGATGCTGAAATGGCCGCCCAGGAAATCCTGATCCGCTGCCGGGAAGCGACGCAGGGCGTGCCCTCGGAAACGCGGCAGGCGCTCGAAGACGGCACCAACGGCTTTGAGCGTATCCTGCCGGGACCGGATCGCATGTATCCGGATACGGACCTGCCCCCCAAACGCATCACCGCTGAACGGCTGCAGCGCATTCGCCTCACCCTGCCGGAACCGGTGTGGGAACGGGAACGCCGCTATCGTCAGCTGGCCATCCCCGCCGATACCATCGAAGCGCTCGCCTGTTCACGCTGGGCCGATCTCTTTACTAAAGCGGTGCGCGACTGGCAGGTGCCGGCCGGTCTGGCGGCCGTCATCCTCATCCAATATCCCAAACGGCTGCGAAAAAAATCGTTGACCATCTCTCGTCTGGACGAGCCGTTTCTCAGCGAGCTGCTGCAGGCGGTAGGAAATAAAATTCTCCACAAGGAGGGCGTCCTGCCGGCTATGGAATCCTGGTTGCGGCAGGAGGAAAAAATATGGCAGAATGGGCTCGAAACGGTCCCGGCGCAGGAATGGCGAGCCTGGATCGAGCAGGCCTACGATGTCACAGATCCCGAAAAATCTCCTCGCGCCCGTCACAAGCATATCATGGGACAACTGATGGCGCGCCTGGCCGGTCGTGTAGCCGGTGCACAACTCGCCGAAGCGGTCTGGCAGCGATTGCTGTCGGCCGGTGAAATCATTTCGGAGTAATGAATGTATAAATTGTTTTTAATCGGCAGTGGCGGTTTTATCGGTTCCGTGTTCAGATATCTGTTGAGCGGTTATGTGCAGAACTGGTCTGCAACCTCACGATTTCCCTCCGGCACGCTCCTGGTCAATGTGCTGGGTTGTTTCATCATCGGCTTTCTTTCCCAACTGGTGGAAAGCCAGGGCGTTTTAACGCCGGAAGCAAGGGCGTTTCTCTTTATCGGTTGCCTGGGCGGATTCACCACCTTTTCGACGTTCGGCAATGAATCGTTCAATCTGTTGCGCGACGGCCAGCACGCTTTGTCCCTGGTCAATGTCGGCCTGCATATTATTCTCGGCCTCGGCGCGGTATGGTTCGGACGCAACCTGGCTCACATCATCTGGAGGTGATATTGTGATACTGCCGACCGAAGGTTACCTGCTGCGCATTTTTATCGGCGAAAGCGATAAATATCATGGCCGGCCGCTGTACGAATGGATCGTGTTCAAGGCCCGCGAGCAGGGGCTGGCCGGCGCCACCGTCCTCAGAGGCATGATGGGCTTTGGCGCTCACAGCCGTTTGCACACCTTTAAAATTGAACGCTTGTCCGAAGATCTGCCCATCATTATCGAACTCGTGGATACGCGGGAAAAACTGGAGTCCTTCCTGTCATTGATCGATACCGTCATCGAGGAGGGGCTGGCAACGCTGGAAAAGGTCACCATCCATTTTTATCGCAGCGGCGCCGAACCGAGCCGGTGAGCGCCGGACGCTGCACAACGATGCGACAGAGTCAGGAACAAACTTGAAAAAATATATGCAAAAAAGATGGGTTCGCCTGTCAGGTTACAGCGTTATCGCTGTTGTCCTTCTCTATGCCTTGCTGCTCATACCAGAATCGGATGAACCGGTCAGTGCGGCTGTCGAACAGCCGGTTCTTCATCAGCCCTTTATGTGGAAGAAGGATGTGTTTTGGCGTGCGCTGGAAGCCCGCTTTCTGCAAGCCCGTCAGGCCGGCTGTGTCGCTGCGCAGCATCAGATCGATTCCCTCTTTCACGTCGCCGACATACAATGCTCTGTCCTGTCGGATAGCGTGTTGCCGCCCGGCCATCAGGCGTTTCGAGCCATGGAACTGACCGTGTTTGAAATGGCGCCGTGGCTGGCCGCCTGTCCGGAACGGTTGCAGGATTACAGCCATTTGGCGGCGCGGATACGCACCGCGGTCAAGCATCAATCGCGCACCTGGTCGATGAACCAGCCGGATTCCAGAATCACCCTCTATCGACTGTTGTACGGCAGTCGGGCGGCGGTGGAAGAGGTCATGCTGCAGGCGCCGATGCACGCGGTGGCGGCCCAGATGGTTGTGGGCGTCGACGAGCCCGGCCGGACGCCATGGGCGAGCATGCTGGGCGTGCAGGTGCGCAGCGGCGACATCCTGCTCTCCCGCGGCGGCGCCGCCACCTCCGCGCTGATCGCGCGCGGCAACGATTTCGCCGGCAACTTTTCCCACGTCGCCCTGGTGTATGTGGATCCCAAAACGCACCTGATCCGCATCATTGAATCCCATATCGAACGCGGCGTGGCTGTCGCCACACTGGATGACTATCTGGCCGATGTCAAGTTGCGCGTGATGGTGCTGCGCTTGCGCGCCGATCTGCCCGCCCTGCAGGCTAATCCGCAACTGCCGCACCAGGCAGCCGAATATGCCCTGCGGCGGGCTGAACGGGAGCACATTCCCTACGATTTTGCGATGAATTTTTCCGATTCGACAAAATGGTTTTGCTCTGAAGTGGCCTCAGCCGCCTATCGCTCCCGCGGCCTCACCCTGTGGATGGGATTATCGCACATCTCCTCGCCCGGCCTGCGCCAATGGCTGGCCCAGTTCGGGGTTCGGCATTTCAGCACCCAGGAACCGTCTGACCTCGAATACGATCCGCAACTGCAGGTGGTGGCCGAATGGCGCGACCTGGAAACCCTGCGTAAAGATCATTATGACAACGCCGTGACCGAGGCGCTGCTCGACGCCGCCCAGGAAGGCGCACCGTTGCGCTATCGCCGGCTTCTGTTGCCTTTGGCGCGTCTGGCCCGCGCCTACAGCATGATGCTCAACCGGTTCGGCGCAGTCGGCCCCATACCAGAAGGGATGCATGCCGCCGCAGGCCTGCGCAACAAATGGTATAGCGCGCTTCATCAGGAGATTAAAACCGAGGTCGTTCGACAGGCCGAGGCGTTTCAAACACAAAAAGGGTATGTCGCACCGTATTGGCAACTGGTCGAAATGGCCCGCGCGTCATACCAAACCAGATGATAAACCGCTGCAGAACGGACAGACCGCCAGCACCCCTAAACAGGCAGGATTCGCGATATGAATTTTGGTTATATATTCAGACTGGCCGATAAAACCACCTCCGCCATTGAACCCTCTCGAGAAGCCGCTCTGTCGGCCACACCCGAGCAGTTTTGCTGGATCGACCTGAACCTCGACAAAACAGCAGAGCTGGATCCATGGCTCCGCAAAGCAGGCGTGAGCGAACAGGAGCTTTCGGACTGGCGCAGCGCGCCGGATACCTCGTGGTATCTGCATCGTCAGAAACTGATGATGGAGTGGCTGCCGGTCTGTCTATGGGATGGAGAGGGACTGCGGCAATCACAGCTGCTGATCTGCATGACCGATTCCCTTATCATCAGCGCTCACAGGGAATCGCTGTCGTGCCTCACGAATGCACGTTCGGCCTGCGAAGATTCCTTTCGTTCTGTGGGCCGAACACCCGGTTTTATCTACTTTCTGATTTGGGACAATCTGATCGACGGCCTGATGCCTCTGTATACCGCCGCCGACGCCCGCCTGGACGACGTGGAAGAAGCCTATCTGTTGGGCGACACCGGTGAAACCATTTTTCAGGATATCATCGCCATCAAGCGGGATATCCGCATGCTGAAACGGAGCATCGTGCCCATGCAACGAACCCTGCGCCATCTGGTGAGCACCAAACTGGATCTGATCAGCGAAGAATCCCTGCGATATCTGAACCGCTTGAATGAAAACCAGGATCAGATGGCTCTCATGTTCGAATCGCTGCAGGAACGGAGCCATTCCACGTTGGAAGGATTCAACTCGGTCCTGTCGCAACAGACCAACCATTCGCTGAAAATCCTGACCATTTTCACCACCATTCTGATGCCGTTGTCGCTGATCGCCGGCATCTATGGCACCAACTTTACCTTTGTGCCGGAATTCACCTGGAAGTATTCCTACTTTGTCTTTTGGGGCGTATTGCTGCTGCTGAGCATTCTCATGGTTATGTTTTTGAAAAAGAAAAAATGGTTGTGATCGGAGAGCGTTATGTCCACAGCTGATACCTACAAAGGCTATCGCGGCGCCGCGCTGGCCGCCCTGCAGACCTTTCAGACGCCCATCTGGAGCGATGTCAAAATCACCACCGATCGCGGCCAATACAGCGGCATCGTCCTGCCGCGCTCGGAAACCGCCGACGCGCTGCACGTGGTGCTCAAATTGCGTTCCGGCTACAATATCGGCATTGCTGCCGCCGGTATCACCAACATTGAGCTGCAGGGCCGCAAGGAAGCGCATTACAAAATACCGGAAAAAGAGTTTCCGTTCGATCCCAAAAAACCGAGGGTGAAACTGTTGGGCACCGGCGGCACCATCGCCAGCCGGCTGGATTACCGCACCGGCGCGGTGATTCCGGCGTTTTCGCCCGGCGAGCTCTACGGCTCGGTGCCGGAGCTGGCCGATATCTGCAATCTCGAGACGGAAAAACTCTATGGTGTGTTCAGCGAAAATATGGGGCCGGAACAGTGGATCGGCACCGCCCAGGCCATTGGCCGCGAAATCGAAAAAGGGGTGCAGGGCATCGTCATCGGGCACGGCACCGACACCATGCATCACACCGCCGCCATCCTCTCGTTCATGGTGCAACAGTCGCCGGTACCCATCGTGATGGTGGGATCACAGCGTTCGTCGGATCGGCCCTCTTCGGACGCCGCGCTGAATCTCATGCACAGCGTCAAGACGGCGGCAGAAGCCGACATCGCCGAGGTCATGGTCTGCATGTTCGGGCCTACGTCGGACGTCTACGGCCTCCTGCACCGCGGCACCCGCGTGCGCAAAATGCATTCCAGCTACCGCTCCACCTTTCGCACCATCGGCGATATTCCCCTGGCCATGGTCAGCCGGCAAAAAATTATCCCGCTGCGCCAGGACTACTGCCGTCGCCGCCACGACCGCCAGGTGATGATCAACACGGCCTTCGAAGACAAGGTCAGCATCGTCTATTATTATCCCAATATGAAACCGGACATCATCGATGCCCTGATCGACAACGGCTATCGCGGCATCGTCATCGCCGGAACCGGACTGGGCCACGTCAACAAACCGCTCTACCCGGCGCTGAAACGGGCCCAGAATAAAAACATCGCCGTCTACATGACCGTGCAGACGCTATGGGGTTATGTACAGATGTATGTGTATGACACCGGGCGGGACATGATGGAGCTGGGCGTGACCCCCATGGCCAACATGCTGCCGGAAGTGGCTTATGTCAAGCTGGGTTGGGCGCTGGGACAAACAGCGGATCTGACCGACGTAAAACAGATCATGTATACGCCGGTCAATGGCGAAATCACCGAACGGGAGCCTTCCAACGGCTACCTGATCTTTCAGGGCGGCATCCCGGAAGTTGAAGCGTTTATCTCACAAATCAAGAAATAGGCATCGCCAACCGCTGTGTTCTCTTTTTGGCGGACAATCGACGCAACGCCGATGCCGTATTTTTTTTTCGTTGGCGCAATCGAACCGGCCGGTCGGCTTTCGCCATCGTTTTCTGGGACATGAGCCACGCACTTTCATACAGAACCGCCAGCAAATCTGGAGCAATCATCGTTTCGCTCTCCTCAACACTCGTTCGCAACCACCACCATCCAACCTCAAATCACCATCTCCTGCGGCGGTGCCGGGGCGTCCATTCCCTTCAAGGCCGGTACACAGCTAGCCTGATCTATTCATAAACCACCGAGTTGTTTCTTCTCAGATTATAGATTACTTCTCGGCTCGATGTTTCTTATGTTTTATTCTCAGCCTGAGCGCAATGACATCATGTTTTTATTTACTCAGCATCACTCTGCGTTCGGCGGTGAATAATTTACGCTTGAATAGTATACATACAAAAAGGATCATTTGCGTTAAATTTATTTGAGCACCTCGTAAAAACGCAACAGATTCAGGCCGAACTCGGCAAGTCAAGATCAACCTGCACAAGCCAGCCCGGGGAGACGCTTCCACAAATGGAACAAGTCAGACTCGTTGTGGCATTGATCATTTTATCACACTCTCCACCGATACTCCCTTTGGCGCTGCCGGCGGGTACTGGTCTTGATAGACTCCCTGGTAGGGTTCTATGATGATCGAGTACATGCTGTAGCCGCTGTCCGACTGAAAACCCTCGGCGATGTTGCCCCCCAACGTGACCGTCCCGGCCGCAGAAGTATAGCTCCAGAGATGCAAATACTGCCCCTGGTCCGAAACGCCGAGGCTGTAACTGGTTGAGACAAAATGATCCGTCAGCCAGTGAGGTAATCTCGCCACCCTGCTGTCATATGCGACATAGATGTTCGCCGGTTGATCTATCGTAAATGACAGAAAAGCGGGATTCGCGTCGGACTTGTCGTTGTTGGCGGTTCTTATAAACGTGAGCCCCTGCAAGGCCGCCGGAACATCAAGCAACGTAAAGGCCCGGTCGATATAGTAGGCCTTGCCCGCTTGCAGCACATCCTGCTGGTATGAAACAGGATGGAGATCCCCGATCTCGATGGGGCGCGCCATTTCGGATTCATGGGTATAGTACCCGACATGAAGCACGGCATCACCGCTAAAGGGTGACGAAACGGTATGCGATTGCCCGCCGGTCAGGTTGCCGGCCGAGGCATAGGTCCCGGTTTTAGGGTCATACCATTCATACGGCACACTGCCGATAAATCCGGACAGGTTGACCGTCACCGCGCCGCTGCTTGGAGCATAAACCACCATTTGCATGCCAGGACGCACCAGGGCAAAGGCATTGCTGGACACGAGATCGTTTCGAGCACGCATGTCCCAGAAAGGTATCCGCTGCATGAACGTACTCATATGCAGGATATCGTTCAGGTGAGCTTCAAAGTCCTGATACTGAACGAAGGGACTGAGATGAATCTCGAACTGTCCACCGGCCATGACCAGAGCCCATTGCGCCTGCCGTATCAGCTTTCGGTCCACGGCACTTGAGCTGGTCTTGCCCATTTCGTCAAAAGACACCATCATCGGCCGGCCGGCCGCTTCGGCCGCATCGCGCCACTGCAGCGCCCACGTATTGAACTGCTTGGGCAGCAAACTGGAAGATGGTTTATCTGTTTGGATACTCGTTGCTGAAAAGACTCCGGCGTTCAAGAACCACGCTTCCGGCAGGTTAACGTTGTGAACCGTGATCGGGTGCCGGTACGGATCAAGACTCTGCAGCTGTCGAGCATATTCAATGACCTGGTTTGCGGTATAGCGCTCGTTATACTCTTCGCGAAGATTCCAGATCAGACCCGTGTGGTGAGCAAATCGAGCCACTATATATCGATAATAAAAGGCGCGATCGTTCGGGACCAGCGCCTCATCATCCTCCAAGAGCAGATGCAGCACGATATTATGGTTGCGAATGTAATCGAACATGGCATCCCAGCGACTCATTTTGGCCAGGTCAAAATGCTCCGGATCGCTTGGACTCAACCAGGGGTAAACGGTGCCGCTGTCGGCTGGATAGTCCAGCAGGACTATATACATCGAATTGATGCCTCTGGCGGAGAGGTAATCTACCGCTCCTCGTTTTCCCTGCCAGCCGCCCAAGACATCCTCTCCTAAAAAATTCTCCGGATCATCCATACCGGTTTTAAGCCAAAACGTCCCGTCGCTGAATTTGAGGTATGGTCCACCCGCATAGCGCAAGATCCCGGGATTGGCTGAAGGCTGCACTTCGAATTGAAACGACAGGCCATTCAGCATCGCCTCACTGCTGACGGTGGTCATCATCCAGGAACCGGTTTGATGCGGGACGAATCGGATTTTCCAGACATTGCCGCTCTGCTGTCCGGCTCCATCGCCGTCATAAAATCCCGGAACATTGCATTCGCTGCCGTCGGGCGCATGGAAAACGCCGGTCAGGGTGATTCGAAACGGATTAGCGGTGGTGGAACGACCGTCCATGGTTTTCCCTGTCAGCCGGAATTCCACCAGACTCCACTTGTCGTAGGCGCTGACCGTTTCAGACCCAGATGCAATGGCGGCGGCAGGTATGGTCGAACCGTTCATCGCAGACCATCCGCAAAACAAAAAGAACGATATCTCCAATGCGCAACACCGCTTCATGAAACTCTCTCTCGATTAACACATGGATCCCTGACAGGACTATCTTTTGGACTATGGCAACGCCACCAGCCCGCTCGGCGGGGCCGGCGGGGTGCGGTCGTCGCCCGGTTCGACGAAAACCATATACATACTGCAACTGCCGGTGCCGAAATTACCCCCCAGATTAACCAGGCCTGGTTGAAAATTTTTCCGATAACACAGAAATTCAGAATCGCTGGTCTTGACCACCGCCGAAGTGGACGTCCACGACTGCAGCCAGGTCGGCAACACGGTCAAACGCCGGTCATACGCCACATAAACGTTGACATGCTGATTTACGGTGAAGGACAGGAACGGAACGGCCGTGCTTCCTTTGTCGTTGTTGGCGGTCACAATTCGCAATCGATTCAACAGCTCGTCCGGCAGACTCTGTATGGTATAGGCCCGGTCGACAAAAACGCTGTCATTCGTCTGTACTGTCCTGACCTTGTAGACGGGTTGCGAAAGATTGGCAATTTTCAAGGTCTGGATATATGTATAGGACAGCCGGGCTCCGCTGATGAGATTTCGAGCCTTGGAACTGTCACTCACGTTGGTCACCACCACCGTATATGGCGTGCGTGGCTGATGGGCGGATGTCTTTAGTGTAACGCCCATCCTGTCGGTGGAACGCACCGCCTGCAGAACCTGCACGCCGGGTGTCACAGCATAATTCGCCGTCAGGCCGGCTGTGGCCAGTGTGACGATTTCACTGAACCGCAACACCAGAGTCGTCGAATCGGACAAGGTGGCGGAAAGCAGGCTGGGCGCCGTGCGATCCGCAGCAGTGCTGAAACGACCGCTCGCGGCGGTCGAGCTGACATTGCCGTTGAAATCTATACTGTACACACCATATTGGTAGACCGTGTCATCCAACAGTCCCGTATCCGTAAAGGTCAGACTGTCCGTACGCGTGACCAGAATGCCGTTTCGCTCGATCTGATAAAGTGCCGCCGTTTCGTTGTCTGCGGCCATCGGTGGAGTATCCCAGGCAAGACGAATGGACGAAGTGGAAGCGGCCAGAGTTCGAACACTGCTCGGCGGCAGCGGCGGCAGGGTATCATGGCCGGTGATGCGCAGGGTCACACGAACAACCTGCTCCGGTGGAAGCGTGACGGTCGCCACGTAGGCCTTCACGGCCACGGGGGTATCCAGATTGATCTGCAACGAACGGATGATCTTGGGTATATAACCGGCCTGCAGCTTGACGGTTTTTGACTGGCTGTTGGTGTTGTACATCGACAACACCCGCAAAGAATCATCGCTCGTTTCCAACACCGACGCCACCCCCTCCTCAATGCCCAGCGCTCCACTCTGTTTGAAATATAATACGTCGGTCCAGGGCATTTCGCCGCGATCGCTGGCCAAGGCGCCAAAATAACTCATGGTCAAACCTTCGACACCATCCAGGTCCGGAAAGTCATCCGGATCCGGCAGCGTCGTCATTGCTTTTATCTCATTGACTTTGCTCTGTACGCGGCGAATGGCACGATCCAAAAATCCCTGCATGGAGGCGGACTTGCCATAACGGCGAAAATGCCAGAAAAGCTGTTCCAGGCTCGGCGAATCGATCGTTTCATACCATCGCAGCAAATAGGTCTCATACGCGGGCTGGATTTCATCGTCCAGCAGGCTCGCGGCGACCGAAACAGGACCGGCGTCGTACGACCGCCCATTCTCATTGCTGGTCCATACGCCGTCTTTGTATAAAATGGCGGGAGCGGTCGTGCTGCTATGAGCGAAAACAAAATACACTTGTTTCTTAATAGCGTCCATGTATCGTCGGTTTCCGGTGAGGGTGTAATAGTCAAGAAACGCTCCGCGCATATCCCGCACCGATTCCATACTCCGCGACTGCCATCCCCAATCCGGAGCATGCGCACAGTACCACCACTTTTTGCTGCACGGTCCCAGGGCCCCTGTTTTCGGGTCCACCTCCCAAGGCATCAGATAAACACCGTTCTCCCGTTCGTTGCGCTCCAAACTGGCGATCCAGCCGTCCAGATATTCGCCGGCCCAGGTGAGGTAGCGAACATCTTGGCTGGCATGATAATAGGCCAGCGCCATCTTTACGAATTGAAGATTGAACGGCCAATCAACACCGGTCGGACAGGACTCATCGATCCCTCTGGTTCCGGGCCGGATGCTGCGCAGATGCTTTGTTTGAGTATTGAACCAGGGCGTGGAATCCGGAACCAGATTGGCGCAATGCTCCACCAGATCGCGCAGCGCCGCGATCACCTCCGTATCGTTTGGCTTAGCGTAGGCCAAATTAGCCAACAAAATCAGCGCCTCGAGCGTATGCTCTGTGTCATAATACGGATCTTTGAAATAGCCGTGTTCGAAGCCGCCTCTTGTTCTGCTCAAATAGACAAACAGCGCTTTCCGCACCGCGGTGTATACTTTTTCATCCCCGCTGAGAAAATAGTAGGGCATCCAGTTCAAAAACAACTCAGCTTCATCATCGATGCGCCACTGGTTGAGGCCGTCAAATATATGGCCGTCCGCCGCCTGCCACTTCATCGTCTCATAGATATACTGCTTGACCAGGTCACGCAACCAGAGTTGGCTGACCACCCACTTTGGATACGTCGCGTACAACGCCATGGAATCGGCATACATCTGATTCAAAAACCTATATTCTGGCTCCTGGGTGTTGAGCGAATCCACTTCCCAGCCCGATTGAGCCGAGAGGTGCAGGGGTACAAAAAACAAAACGAAAACCACTCCCACGATCATCCTTACTCTAGGCATCCCTGCACTCCTCACCTCAGTTTTTGTTTCCCAATGCTATCGTTTCTGTTGCTAAAAGTGGACACTCGATTCCGATTCCGTTTCCCTTATGCCACACTGAGCCGGCTCCCCCAGAAATCAAGCTGGTACGGGTATCAGTATTGTATAAAGTTACATCGCGTCAAAGACATGGAACCCGCAAACCAGCACCTTGCCGATTTTATCCCGCAATAATTATACCACACAAGGGCTATTGAGAAAAAGCGGCATCATCCAGGAAGAAGCAACGTGCTGTTTTTTGGGGAGTGGATTTTTTGCTGAAAACACAACCGGTGAAGATCTGATAACAGAGAGGCACTAATTACGGGAGTGTAACAGGGCTGCACAGCTTGGTAATTTGGCAGCACCGAGCGATGGCGCGCGGAGTGATTCCGTACTACACGTTATGGTCTCTTTGCATGCGCTGTTTGACGACTTTGGCCGGAACGCCTACGGCAACGGCATATTCGGCAATGGATGCGGTCACCACCGCTCCGGCCCCGATGACGGTTTCCTGCCCGATGTGGACGCCATCCAGCACCGTGACTCTGGCCCCCAACCAGACGTGACGGCCGATCTGAATACCCCCTTTGTAAATCAGATCCTGTTCTGTGATCGGAACCGATGTATCCTCAAATTGGTGGGTGCCTCCACCGACAAGATATGCGTACGGCGCCAACAAAGCACCATCCTGCAGCTCAACCACGTTGCCACCCACGGCATGTATCATGGAATTAGTCCCGATTCCTACATCGTTGCCGATAACGATATCGCCATCCTTGCAGCCCATGACGGTATGGCGGCCGATTATCACGCGGTTGCCGATAACTATGCCTCGATTGCCGTCGCCTCGGGCATCCAGCACACAACCTTCGTCTACGACAACTTTATCGCCGATCTCTATTTTTTCACCATGACGAATGACCACATTTCTGCCGAACACCACCCCCCTGCCGCAGCGTTTGAGCAGTTTAGGCAAAAACCAGTGACGCAAAGCCAGGCCGAACGCACCCGGCATGGGTGCGACAAAAAACATGATCAGTTCGTACTTGAGCAGATAACTCCATTTCCTGCTGCCGAGCACAATCGTCTGATATTTTCTCAAAAATGAACTCGAGTCATCCGTTATCGCTCGGTTGACTTTTTCCAGTTTTTTGGCCACGGTCATTCCTCTGCCAAGAGTCAGTCCAAAGCGCCGTGGACGACGGCTATCGTCCGGCCGTTCTGCGGGCTTTACATCATCACATCGCCATGGGATATCAGCTCATGACCACCTCAACTACAAACCGGCTTATTGGGCCGGCTTGCTGGCGCGTACATTGATTTTCCATCCGAATGGTTTGACCAGAGCTTCCGGCAACGCACAATAGACCGGCACGAAAACGTTATTGAACAACCACGCTTTGGTTCCGGTGCGGCGGGTTTTGAACGGATAATAGTGCTGCACGTCCACCGTCACATTTTCAAAGCGATCAAAAAAGGCCCGCACCTGATCCCTGGAATAGATGTTGTTAAAGGGCGGATCGGCATCGACGAACTCGATGTTTTCCTTGCCGTATTTGTGCAGCAGGTTGAACCAGGACCAGCGGTGATAGAAATGAAAAATCAGCGCCCGGCCGCCCGGTTTCAGCACACGGTAAATTTCATTGATCGCCGGCCGGATGTCCGCTGCGGTGCAATGGATCACGCCGCGCGAATACACGGCATCGAAGGATGCGTCGGGAAAGTCCAGATTCAGCGCGCTGGTCACTTTATAATCCGCCGTCAGGCCGCGATAGGCAAAGTATTTTTTGGTGTATTCGATGGCGTTCGGCGTCAGGTCCGAAGCGGTGACAAGCACACCCCGGCTGGCCCATTCGGCCGAGTCGCGTCCCATGCCACAGCCGATTTCCAGCAGCTTTTTTCCCTTCAGGGCCGGCGCTTCCTGATCCATCATCTGATAGATCCAGTAAAAACGGCTGGCCACGGGATCGATGTGTTCAAAAAATTCCGGAGTTCCCTTTTCAATGGACATGTCGGTCTGGTATTGCAGTCCCAGGGTGTGGACATTCCAGTATTTTTTGCTGTCTTCAACGTTGGGCGCCATAAACGGTGTTTCTCCTTTCAAATAAGTAAAACCTGCGTTCGTGGTTCACGACCGCTGCACCACCGCACCAGCCGGTGCCATGGGTCGCGAGCCGTCCCTGCAGGCATGATTGGTTCAAACAGGATGGATCGTACACTGTCACTCGGCAGGCGTCGTCGGTACCGGCGGGGCTGCCATGGAACGGCGGAACGCGAACACAATGCCCCCCAACAATCCCATTACGACGGTCATGGCAAAATCGATCCAGGAAAAGGCAATAGCCTGGGGACCGGCAACAGCGACGAGGCCGAGAAAATAGACATACAAGCTCTCACGAACACCAATGCCGTTGATGGAGATGGGCAGTTGCAGAACCACAAGAACGACGGGAATGATGCAAAAAAAGTAAAACACCGGCACACCCAGATTCAACGACAGCGAGAGGACATAATAATAGATCAAGACATTCAATTGCAGCACGACGGAAATTAAAAACGTTTTCAGCAGCACGCCCGGCTGATTTCGCACCGTACAGAAAGCGGCGTACGCCTCTTCGATCTTTTTTGCCACCCTGGACAGTAAGAGTACGTTCAGCAATCGCACCACCCGCTCAACGATACGGCGATGCGTGATAAAGTAAAAGCCGCCCAGGCTGATAAGAAAAAAAGCGGTCACTATATAAAATATAAAGCCCAGCGGCTGGATCAGCTTGTAGCCGGCCAATGCCGCCAGCATGGCGATCGCGGCCAGAGCCAGAATGCCCATGACCCGTTCGGTGATCACCGTCACCACCGAGGCCACGCCGCGACGCGAATAGCGGGCGACGTCGAACGCCCGCATGGCATCGCCGCCGATGGTGGAGGGCAGAAAATTGTTAAAAAAATAGCCCACCAGCAGCGAAGCGAACAGCACCTGAAACGGCACGTGGATATCCTGGCTGGCCAGCAGAAACCGCCAGCGCAGGCTGCTGATGACCTTGCCCAGGCCGGCCAGCAACAGCGCCACCAGGATCCAGACCATATTCACCGCGGATAAACTGGCGAGAATCTCCCGCAGCGGTATGCGAAATAAAAGATAGCCGATCAGCACACTGCTCAGCAGCAGTTTGACCAGGAGATATACACTCTTTTTTGTCATCAAAGCCATGGCCCCACTCGCACCGTCGCCGCCATCACTGACCTGCCGCCAGCGTCATTTGCATGCCTTGCTGCAGGCTCGTTTTCGGTTCAAAACCCAGCAGACGCTGGGCCTTGCCGATATTGAAGGCGTTGCTGGTATTAAAAAATTCCAGCGATCGTCGCGTCAACGGGATCGCTACATGCACCATCCGGCCGATCGCTTCCAGGGGAATCGCCATCCATTCCGCCAGCCGTAGCGGCAGCGAAAACCACACCGGCTTGGTCGCCAGCACGCCGGCAATCGTCTCCACCAGTTCTTTCGTGGACGCGGGTTTGGCGCCGGCGATGATAAAGGTCTCACCGACCGCCTGCTCTTTTTCGGCAGCGAGAAAAAAGGCATCGATCATGTCCGAAATATGGATGGGATGACGAAGGTTGTCGCCGCGGCCGATCATGATGAACCGTCCCTTCTTTATAGTACGGAACAACTTGGCGGTTCGCGGACAACCCGGGCCATAGACCCAGGCCGGTCGCAGGATGGTGACCGGGAAACGGGTTTTGCGGAAAAATTCGTTAACGACCTGTTCGCCTTTCAGCTTGGTGTCGCCATAGATCGACTGCGGATTGAACGGGCCGGTCTCATCAGCCGGCGGTTTCAAGACATGGCCATATATCCCTACCGTGCTGGTGTGTATGAAGCGGCGCACGCCCGCTTCGCGGCCGGCATAGAGCAAATCCGCCAGGGCGTTGACGTTCACCTCTTCATAGACGCCGGCGCCCAGCGTCTGCTGCAGGTGGGCGCTGGCAAGATGAAACACCACCTCGACGCCCTGCACGAGCTCCTTCTGCAAGGCGCGATCGCACAGGTCGCCCTGCACCACCTGGCAGCGATCGGACGGCGGCAGGTCGCTGAGCCGATCGACATGGAGGTCGAAGGCCACGACAGAGTGACCGCCGGCGAGCAAGGCCTGTGTCAAATGTTTGCCGATAAATCCGTTGGCTCCGGTAACCAGTGCTTTCATATCATTATGCCTTGTTCTGCTGTAACAGCCCTTCTGAAATGGTCGCATACCGGCCACCCCAAAAGATCAGTTCATCCAGCTGCGATATAGCCCAGAGAATGGGCGAGAGAACGGAGAACAGCTTGTAGGACAAGCCGTGTTTTTTCAGATCCTTTTGCGACGTCGGCGCAATCACGCCCTCTTTGTGTTCGCGATTGCCCTTGTTCATCACGTTCACATAGACATAATTGATCGCCAGTTCAATCAGCTCGGTGACGATGCGGGAATAGCCGCCGTCGCGCACCACCTGATATCCGGCCTGTCGTAACGTCTCGTTCAGCTCGGCTACTGTGTAGCCGCCGCGGACATGGCCGTACTTGTCCGGCGTCATGCCCATGCGATGGCGCAGGTAATTGGCCAGCAGCGGCGCGCCGGCATTGGGCACGGTCACAATGATGCGGCCGCCGGGCTGAAGGATGGCCTGCAGGCGCACGAGAAAGTTCACGTCCGTGCGAATGTGCTCCAGAACGTCCAGAACGATGATGAGGTCGAATTTGGTCCGGTAGCACGGACCGCGCTCGTCCATCAGCACCAGGCGGCCCTGGGTCAATTCCCGCATGCTGGACAGATTTTCGTCCTGCAGGTCGGCATGAAACCAGTCACCGCCGTGGCGGATGAAATAATAATTCATGGCGCCGGTGTTGTCGCCACAGGTGAGGAGCAGACAGCGTTTACGGTCGGCCTGACCGACAAATTTCAACAGCGCATTGACCTTTTTCCGCTTTTTTATGGAGCGGTTAAACATTTCCAGCTGCCAGGGGGTAGAGTCCATAAAAGTTCCTGAAATTACACACTCGTTTCTAGACAAATATCGATTGGACGGCTTTAATCTCTTCGTTCCTGCGCTCAGCGGACCAGCCCAGTTCCTCGGCCGCCACCTCGGCGCACCGGTTCAGCGCTTCGTCGCCGGGGTAACCGGCTGTACCCAACTGCGTGCGTCGCATCACCACATCGCTCAACGTCAGCGCCATCTCGTGGCGGATGCCGTGGCGGACTTCGGCGGCTATCACCTCCGTGTTCGCGCTCAGCGGATCGAGGCCGTCAGCATCAGCCTGCAACACAGCCTTGTACATTGTGCCATAGTTTTTAAGCAGATGATGCAGGGTGGCGGTGGCGAGCCGGTCGGGCTTTGCCACCTCCGCCTGCCGCGTATAGGCGGCTACATCGGCCATGTCGCCGCCCGGCAGCGCCGTGCGATGGCTGACCGACGGCACCGGGCTCTTGTTCCAGTGGCCGAAAACCGCATCAATGGTGCGCACCGCCACATCGCGGGCGGTGGTGTATTTAACGCTGAGCACGCTCAGCAGGCCATCGACCTGTGCCCCCTGCCGGTGATCGACGATGTGATAGTGTTTCTGCAGGCTCACCTCTGAAGAGGCATCGACGCCGGTCATGGGCAAAAAGCCGCGATGCACCAGGGTGACCTCCTCCCGGCCTATCCTGGCGCCGGGCATGGCCTCGTTCACCTGGTTGAGCATTTTTTCGATGCTGGCCTCGCGGGGTGTAAAGGCATCCGGGCGGCCGCTGTAGGGTTCGTGCAGCGTGCCGATCATGGAGACCTGGCGCCAGGGTGCCACAAAAAACAGCCGCGATCCTTTGCTGATCACCGCATCGCGGTCCTTGAATTCGAACTTGGCGGATATGCCCGCACCGATGTCCGTCAACCGGCGCTGAACAACCAGATTCATGGCGGTGGATAACTGGATAAAAGGCCGGGCCGCATGACCGTTGAGGCCGGCGAGCACGTCGTCGGTCCAGCCACCGCTGTTATTGATGGTCATCCGGGCTCTGATCTCCAGCGTCGAACCGTTCATCCGGTCCGTCGCCCTGACACCGACGATCCGGTTGCCTTCGCGCAGAAAGGCCTCAGCTTTTACATAATTGGCCAGCACCGCGCCATGGGAGGAGGCCGAGTGCAGATACGCCAGCAAGAGCCGTTCTGAATTGTACACCTGGGCATCGTACCACAACGCGCCGGCGGTCATATTCTTTTCTTCCACGCCCGGGATGAGGCGCTTGACCTCCGCTTTGGAAACGACACGGCCGCGCTGCAGCGACCGCGAGGATTCCAGGCCCCGGTTCCGGTCCATGCTGATGACGTCGTTCATCAGCATCGCCACCCACATCACCTCCGGCCCTTTCATGGCGTGGCCATAGGTCGGCATGAGGCAGGGGAACGGTGCCACCAGATGCGGCGCGATGCGCATGACGATGCGCCGTTCGCGAATGGATTCCCGCATGCGTTTGAAATCAGCGTGCTGCAGGTAGCGCAAGCCGCCGTGAATGATCTTGAGGCTGTTGGAAGAGGTGGCGCCGCCAAAATCGCTTTTATCGATCAGCGCCACCGAGAGGCCGCGCGTTGCCGCTTCGTGTGCCGCGGCAGCGCCATAAATGCCGCCGCCGATGATTAAAACGTCGAACGTAGAGTTGGCTATTGTTTGTAAATCGCGTTGCATATTCTGTTCATTCTGTGGTTAGGCCAGGCCGGACCGTTAGCGGTCTCAGGCCGGATTGGAACGCTTTATATATTTTTCATGCCACATCTGCACCATCATCAGCGCCCACAGCCGATGGCTGTGGTTTTCCCGACCGGCCAGATGTTCGTTCACCAGAGCCTGCACCTGCCGCGCTTCAAAAAGCCCGCTGGCTTTGAGCGCATCGGCAGAGAGGTACGACATCATCATGGGCTTGAGTTCGTTTTTCATCCACTGCTTGATGGGGATGCTGAATCCTTCCTTGCCGCGGCTCAGGATCGACTCGGGCAAAAATCCCTGCATGGCTCTCTTAAGCAGATATTTACTGGTGTTGCCTTTTAAGCGCAGGTTCGGCGGCAACGAGGCACAAAACTCGACAAACCGGTAATCCAGAAACGGCGTGCGCGCCTCCAGAGAGACCAGCATGCTCATACGATCCACCTTGACCAGGATGTCATCGGCCAGGTAGGTCATGATATCGACATACTCTTGCTGATCCAGCGGGATGGTCGACGTACAATCCTGAAACGCGGCGCGGATAAAATCATAAGGATCGTGGCTGGCGATGGCCTGCATAATCTCCAGCCGGTAGAGCTGTTGTTTCTCCAGCTGTTGCATAAAAATCATCCAGCGCACGTGCTGCAGATCAGCGGGCAGACGCAAGCCCTCGACAAACCGCCTGGCCTTGTTGATCAAACCCTTTTTCTTCTCAGTGGGCGGGAGCGAAAGCACCAGCGGATCCAGCAGGCGACGCCGCCAGGCCGCAGGCAGCCAGCCTGCCTTTCTGGCCATGCGGTCGGCCAGGTAGGTGTCGTAACCGGCGAGGAGTTCGTCACCGCCGTCGCCGGATAAAATCACCGTCACATGCTTGCGCGCCATTTCCGAGACCATCAGGGTCGGAAAGACCGAAAAATCGCCGAATGGCTCATCCAGCTGCCAGACGATCCGTTCCGTCAGTCGCACCGCGTCCGGCGTGATGATCTCTTCGTGATGTTCAGTCTGAAAGCGGGCGGCGATGGTCCGGGCATAAGGCAACTCGTTATAGGTAGAGTTGCTGAAGCCGATGGAAAACGTCTTCACCGGCCGGTCGCTGCTGCGCGCCATCATGGCCACGATCGAACTGGAGTCCAGCCCGCCGCTCAAAAAAGCGCCCAGGGGCACTTCGCTCATCAGGCGGATGCGGGTCGCGTCCTGCAACAGAGCGGCCAATTCGTCGGCCAGTTCCGCTTCCGAACGGCCGCTGGCGGTATAGGTCAATCGCCAATAACGCCCGATCTGCACCTGGCCGTTCCGGTAGAGCAGATAATGGGCTTGTGGCAGCTTTTGGATGTTTTCAAAGATCGATAAAGGGCTTGGAATATACTCAAAAGTCAGAAAATTATCAAGCGCTTTCAGATTCATACGCCGATCCACGTCCGGAATTTGAAGGATCGACTTCAGCTCTGAAGCGAAAATCAGGCGCTGGCCGTCGCTGCAATAGTACATCGGTTTGACGCCCAGGCGATCCCTGGCGATAAACAGCTGCGACCGGCGACCGTCCCAGATCGCAAAGCCGAACATGCCGTTCAATTTGTTCGGACAGTCGACACCCCATTCCTCATAGGCATGCAGAATCGCTTCGGTGTCGCTGTGAGTCTTGAACACATGCCCCAGGCTGCGCAGTTCACGACGGAGCTCGTTGTGATTATAGATCTCGCCGTTAAAAACGATGGCCATGGAGCCGTCTTCGTTGTAAATCGGCTGCTGCCCGGTGGCTCGATCGATGATGCTGAGCCGCCGCATGCCGAGGCCGACCGGCCCCTGCACGTGAAAGCCCTCGTCATCGGGTCCGCGATGGCGGATGACATCGGTCATTTTCTGCACCAGCTGTCGATCCGCCGGACGGTTCGGATCACGATATACGATGCCGCAAATACCACACATGATCGCCTCTATCTCAAAACAGGCCCGTTTTTAACGGCCTGTTCTACAATCCATTGCGTCTTGTTCAAATAATCCTGATACCCGTATCGCTCTTCGGCGAGCTGTGCGGCTGCCTGGCTTTTATGTCTGGACTCGTCGCCGTTGTCCAGAGCCTGCAACACCGCTGTGGCAAAAGGCTCGGGCTCTGCCGCAGCCAGATAGGCCACCTGCGCGGTCAGAATCTGCGTATGGGTTATGTGATCGGTCGCTACCACCGGCTTGCCGGAACGCAGATACGAATAGATCTTGAGCGGAGAGTTGGTGCCGCTCTTCCGCGTCGATACCAGCACGTCGGCCAGATCGATATAGCTCGGGATCAGCTGCGGCGGCACAAAGCCGGTAAAATGGACGTACTCGCCGAGACGCAACGATTGCACCTGGCCGCGATAGGAACGAACCTGCTCCTCATGACCACCGACGATGAGAACGCGAACGTCGGTGCGGCCGCCGGCCACCATGGCGGCTGTGCTTTCCAGCAACAACGATATGCCCTGATAGGGCTCGAGCGTACCGTAATATAATACGATGCGCTTGCCTGCCAGGGCCAGATTTCGGCGGATCTCGTCCTGAGAGCTGCGATCCGCCGGGAAGACGATGCTGTTGTCAGCCACATTTTCGATCAGCACACTGGTCTGCGACGGGAACCTGGCCTCGACATAGTGCTGCAGTTCCGGGCAGATGGTGATCACGGCGCTGGCGGTGGTGATGGTGCGACGTTCCAGCGCCGCAAAGGCAGCGACCAGAGTTTTGGAGCGGGAAAACTTGAAATTGGACAACTGCTGCGGCAGCGACGAGTGCATGTCATACAGATGCGGCAAGCGAAATCGCCGCGCCATGCCCACACCGAAAAATCCCGCCTCCTCATGGGTATGCAGCAGATCGTAACGACCCTGTCGCAGCATCGCGCCGGCGCGGCGGTACAGGGCGGCATCGAGAAACACTTTGGCAAACGATGGCCCGATCTTGACCCGGCGGATGCCCGGCACCGGACGAGCGCGGCAGATCCGCAACCCCGGCATCGGCACATCCTGGCCGACATGATAGGTGGCCAGATCCACCTGGTGGCCGAGCGTCGTCAAGGCCTTGATTCGATGTAATACGCTGAAAGGGGTACCGCGAGGCTGAAACCAGGGTTGAGGAGCTATCATCATGATGCGATAGCGATCCGTTCCAGCGGGTAATTCCATATCTCTCCATTCATGTGCCGGTTCTGACAGGCTGTGTCGCTCCAGGCGGATCACTCCGCCCCGTAGCCGATCAAAACGACAAAAAGGGTTTTAAACAGGATTCGTATGTCAAGCCACAGCGACCAATTGTCAATATACTCCAGATCCATTCGCATCCATTGATCAAAGCCGATCTTGTTGCGACCGCTTACCTGCCAGATACAGGTCACGCCGGGCTTGAGGCTGAGACGGCGCCGTTGCCAGATTTTATAGTTTTCGACTTCACTCACCAGAGGCGGACGCGGCCCGACAATGCTCATATCCCCCTTGAGCACGTTGAACAGCTGCGGCAATTCATCGATGCTGGTTTTGCGCAAAAAATAGCCCAGCGGCGTGATGCGCGGATCCCGCTTGATTTTGAACACCGGGCCGTCCATTTCGTTGTGCTGCAACAGGTCATCCCGGAGCTGTTCGGCGTTGGACACCATCGACCGGAACTTGTAGAGCACAAATTTGCGGCCGTTGAGACCGCATCGCACCTGTTTGAAAAACACCGGGCCCTTCGACGTCAGCTTGATGAGCGTGGCCACCAGCAAGATCAGCGTCGAGAACAACAGCAGCGTGATCAGGGAAATGACGATGTCAATGAACCGCTTAATAAACAGCTGCCACTCTTTAGCGTGAAATGTCTCAAACTCGAGCAGGGGATAGCCGTTAAAATCGGTCTGCTTGGTGCGGGCAATGTGCAGATTGTAGAGATCCAGCGAAATGGAGCTGGACACGCCAACCTCTTCACACGCCAGAATAGCGTCTTCGATGCGATGCAGCCACAGACGCGGCACCACAAAAATCACCCGGTCGATCACCAGCCGGTTGACGAGAAAGGGGATGTCCTGAATGCGGCCGATCACGCGGTACCCCTCCACCTCTTTGCCGTAAAGGCCGTGCTCGTCGTCGATCAGGCCGACGATGCGCAATCCCCAGGTGCGGTGCATGTTGACCGTGCGGATAAACTCGCGCGCCCGTTTGCCGGTGCCGACGATGAGCAGGTTTTCCTGGTTATACCCCTTTGAATGGATAAGGTCCAGAATGTAGAGGAACAAACGCTTTTCCGCCAGCAGGAACAGGAACGCAGTCAAAGTAAAGAGGGAAAAATAGAGACGGCTGTACAATTCCAGTTTCAACAAAAAGATCAGGCTGCCGGATGCGAGCGTAGCCCAGACGCTGGATACGAACATGTTCCAGATCATTTTTCGCATGGACTGCAGCCGGAAACCCTGATAGATGCCGTTGAGGGAAAAAATGCCCACCCACACCAGCGGAAAGCCCAGCAGCATCTGCCAATAGTTGGAGGCGAAATATAAAAAACCGGCGAAGGTGGGCACGTCGCCGTACGCCTTGATATTGAGCTGCGCGATCGTACGAATATACACGTCGATGAAATAGGCCACCGGAAACGCGCAGAAAATCGTCAACAGGTCGGCGACCTTCATGATGCCGCCGATAAATTTTTCCTTTTCAGATACCATAGTATAGAATCATTGTCCCATTACGGTTCCATCACCACAACGACTCCGGCCGGCCGCTAAAACAGAAAGGCCTGTTTTTCCTTAAACCACTCTGCAAAAACAGGGATGCCCTTTTCAATGGCGGTCTGCGGATTGTAGCCCAATTCCTCTTTCGCCTTGCTGATATCGGCATAGGTGATGGGCACATCGCCCGGCTGATCCGGCATAAATTCCAGGCGGGCCTTCCGGCCCAAAGCGGATTCCAGCAGTTCGATGAGATAGCGCAATTCCACCGTGTTGCTCTCGCCGAGATTGTAAATGCGATACCCCTGACAGTGCAGAATCGACGCATAAATGCCCTGCAAAACATCGTCGATAAAGGTGTAGTCACGCCGCGTGCGACCGTCGCCGAACACCGGCACCGGCTCCTCCCGGGCGATCAACTTGGCGAATTTGTGGATAGCCATGTCCGGCCGCTGCCGCGGTCCATAGACGGTAAAAAACCGCAGACAGGTGATGGATAACCTGTAGAGATGGTGATAGGTGTAGCAGATCAACTCGCCGGCCTTTTTGCTGGCCGCATAGGGTGAAATCGGAAAATCCACCACATCCGCTTCCTGAAACGGCACTTTGCTGTTGGCCCCATAGACCGAAGAGGAGGAAGCAAACACCATCCGCTCCATGTGGTGGCGCCGGCACATTTCCAGCAGATTGATGGTGCCGGTGACGTTCACCAGATCGTACAGCTGCGGCTCCTCAATGGAAGGGCGAACACCGGCGCGGGCGGCCAGATGCACGATCACATCGTAGCGATGGCCGGCAAAATGGTCCTGCAGAAACGGCAGATCGGTGATATCCCCCTCCAGCAGCGTATAGGACGGCCGGCCGATGAGAGCGGAGACGTTATCCCGCTTTATGGCCGGTGAATAGTAAGTATTGAAATTATCCAGGGCTGTTACCGAATGCCCGTTTTTCAACAGCAGGGCCGACAGGTGCGAGCCGATAAAACCGGCCCCACCGGTCACGAGGATGTTCATCATGTCGAGTACCTGATTAATAGTGATAATAGCTGTAATTTTGCATCAGGACGGTATCAGCGCCGTTCAGAATAGAACCGATAAGGTTGGCCGGCACTGATGTAAAAATGTCCAGTTTATCCTTGGCGAGATTTCGGTTGGTCTTGCCGGATCGCACCACCACCGTTACGCCGTCCACCTGCGTCCCAATCACCACCGCATCCGTTGCCGCTTCCAAAGGAGGAGAGTCAAACAGGATCAGGTCGAATTTGCGTTTTACTTCGTTCAAAAACCGTTGCATCTGCAGGGAGCCCAGCAATTCCGACGGGTTGGGCATCAAGGTGCCGTAACTGATAAAGGACAGATTGGGAATATGGGTCTGTTGCACGGCCTCGGACAGGGTGATACTGCCGCTGAGATAGTTGGCCAGACCCGGCTCCTTTTTCATGCGAAAGGTGTTGTGCAGCACCCCCCGCCGCAGATCCGCATCCACCAGCAGCGTGTTGGTGCGTTGCTGGGCAAAGATGATCGCGAGATTGCTGGCCGTGAAAGACTTGCCATCCTCCGGCGCAATGCTGGTGATCACCAGGGTGTGGATCCGTTCCCGGTTTTTGGAAAAGAGAATTTGTGTGCGCAGGGCCCGATACGCCTCGCCGATGGGCGTGGGCGAATAGTCGTGCGTGACCAGCTGCTTGTCGATATGCTTGGCTTTTTCGAAATCATGATACTCGGGGATGCCCTTGAAATCCACCACCGGGATGGCGCCGAGTACCGGCAATTTCAGATGCTGTTCGATATCGCCGACGGTGCGAATGCTCTTGTCCATGAAATCGATGCCGGCCGAAATCAACAGGCCCAGCAGCAGTCCCAGACCGGCGCCGATGGCGATCTTTGTGACCTTGCTCGTCGTGGTGGACTCGGGCCGTCCGGCGCGCTCCAGGATCATCACCTCTTCCGATTCAACGGTGCGAAGATCGTAGCGCTGCAATTCGGTCAGAATGCTGTTATAGCTCTCTTCGGCGATTTTTTTGCGGCGCTGCAGCTCGGCCAGCGTGGTCTCCTCGGCCGGCAATTGCCGCTGCTGCAGCTTGACGAGCGCCAGCTTGTCGCGCGTCTCCTTTTCCATCTGCGCCAGCACGGAGAGATAGCGGGAGGCAAAGGCGAGGATGTCGTCCTGGCTAAGCTTGATCTTGGCCTTGTGCTCCTTGTATTCCTTGCTGTCCTTGGCCACCCGCGCGGCCAGGTTGGGCATGTCATCGACCTGGCTCATCAACTGGGCATACAGCACGCGCAACGAAGGCTCTTTGTTCATGGGTTCACAGTTGCACAGCTCGCTGACAATAAACTGACGGAATTGCTCGGGATCGATGCCCGGACCCGGCGCCTCCAGCCGTTCCAGCAGCTGGGTTATTTTTTCCCGCTGGCTCGGCAACACCTTCAACTGCGAATTGTAATCATCCAGCTGGCCGGCGATGTTCTTGCGCTCAAAATCGAGGGACAACGGATAGCGCTCGTTAAAGGAGCGCAGCGCCGCCTCCGCATCCTTGAGCAGTTTTTCCGCTGCATCCTTTTTACTCTCGAGCAAACGCCGTTCGCGGCTGACATCGCGCTCTTTCAGCCCGACCCCCGCCTGAACGTACACCTCCGCGATCCGGTTCAATCGCGCCTGCAGCACGTCCGGATCCGTGCCGGTCATGGTCAGCAGGATGAGGCCGTTACGGCCGTTGAAAATGGGGGTGACGCTGCTGTTGAGCTCGTTGATGGCTTTTTCAAACGGCTTGATGCGAAAGGTTTTTTCCTTATTGGTCTCGACAAATTCATTCTTCAGCCGAAAGGTAAAGCCGTTGATGGTGCGGCTGCGGTCCACTACGTCCCAGACGCTGCAGCTGTCCAGAGGGATGTCCCGGCCGACGTCCGGCACCGTGGAGAGATAGAAACGACCGGCATCATCGATGCGCATGCGGTACTTGCCGGGCACCGGAGCGGTGGTCGTGGAAAATTCCGCAAAAATGGCGTTCTCCCAGATGCCGCCTTCGGCGAGCGACAGAGCCAGGCCCATTCGCGCCGTCAACTGTTCGTAAAACATGCGCGACTTCATCTCGATCAGACGATCCGTCTCCATGAGCCGTTCGGCATCCTTGTCGTACGAGCGGGTCTGTATGGTGGTCGAGGTTTTGTACTGCGGAATGATGTATTGCGCCTGCCGGTAAAAAATGGCGGTGAACAGCAGCGTGGAGGCGAGGATCAGCCACTTTCTACGCCACAACCCGATCAGAAACTTGTTGATATCCATACCGCCGCCCTGCGGCGCCGGCGCAGTGGAGACACCCTCAATATCTTCGATATATTGATTCATGAACTATTTGCTGTAGTTTAGCATGGTTACGTAAAACGTGAGCAGCGACAGACCGAACTGGAAATAACGAATCACTGTTTCCATGGTCAGACGGTTGACGCGCGGCGCAAAAATCTGGTCGCCGGACTCGAGGCCGAGCTCGTACAACGACGTGCCCTGATAATAGGCCTGTTCAAAATCGCGGTAAATCAACTCGTCGCGGCGCTGAATGTAAATACTGCTCATTTCAAAGCTCTGCAGGCCGCCGGCCAGGTTGACCAACTCCCAGAACGAAATATTGAGATCGACACGATAGAGCCCCGGCTTTTGAAACATGCCGCGCAGGGTCAAACGCGAGATCGGCGTTACCATCACTTTGGGCTCTTCGATGAAATTCTTAAAGGTAGTTTCCAAAACTTCGCTGATCTCCCGGCTGGTCATGCCGGCGATATGCTTCTTGCCCATGGACGCCAGTTCGATGTTGCCCTCGCCGTCTATGGTCTTGGTGGAATCCTGGAACAGACTGACGAATCGATGATCGCTGGGCAGATAACCGCTGTAGATCCGCAACTGCACCGCGTCACCGGGTTTGACGCGGATCTCCCGCTTCAGCACCGGCAGAGTTTGCGCCGTCAAAGCGGTACAGAACGAGATGAGCCATAGAAACGTCACTGAGCAAAATGTGCCTATGCCGGAACTGCAACGCATGGTGTTCTCCTGATGAGGTACAAAGGTTGAAACAAAGAGGCCTGACATGGATGGCTGTATAGCGACTCAGCGGGACCGGTAATACCGGTACCGTTTGGCTTTGGTGTCCAGTCCGATGCGTTTCATGATGGTGCGTAGCTTAAAATAGCCGACTTTGGTGTATCCGAATCTCGGCGAGTACAACTGCTTTTTCAGAGTCCAGGGACCCATCAACGGATTTTCTGTAACCAGCTTTTTCACTTTTTCAGTCAGAGGCAGTTCGATCTCGTCCACCTGTCGGCGGCCGTTGCCGTAACTGGGGCGGGCCGGCCCTCGCGATTCGCCGCCCTCCTTGATGCGCTCGAAACTGCGGCTCTCCAGCCGGGTATCCCCCACCCATTGCTCGCGGCTCTGGTTCGCCTCCATTTTAACGGTAACCATGGATTTGAGATCCAGCCCGCGGCTGATTTCATAATCGTCAATGGCCTCTTCCAGCGAATCATAGCTCTGGAGAATCCGGTTGAATTCGAGCATTTCAAACACTTCGATCACGTCCGGAGTCATCTGCACGATCTTGAGGTCGCCGCCGCGCTCGCGCAATCCGCGAATCTCGCCGACAAACACGCCCCAGCCTGCGCTGGAGACATAATTGACAAACGCAAGGTCCACCACAAACTGGCAAATCCCGTCCTCGATCGTCTGCAACAACAATCGCTGCAATTCCGGAGACGTGGTTGTGTCCACATATCCTCTGACACGAAAAAGCGCAATGTCCTGATATGCGCCGACGCGGTCAACCGCTATTTCTATACCATCCATTCATCGCCTGTTCTGGAAATCTGCTCCCCCACCTGCGGCTTGCTGCCGTCACTTGTACCGCCACCCACCTCTTTCAGATTCTTGTCTATCGCAAAAGATATGCCACCAGTACAGCACGATGTGTTGCGTCACCAGGCGTCGAACCTTGTCCGACCGCGCTTTTCCGCGTGGATAAAAATATATATAAAATATTAATAATATTTTATGTAAGATATTTAGCCGGCAGACGTGAAAGCAGTCGCTGACCGGCTCCGCTGCAGAGAGGCCGGTGATCCAGGTTGTCCTAGATTGTTATTTTGTAACAACTTGAAACATTTGTACCGCTGCAATACAAAAAAATACCCCTGCGTACAGGGGTATTATGCGGGCTTGTCAGGTTATTTGCGCTTTTTCCAGGTTTCAAAGCGCTGTAATAGCTTGATATATCGTTCTGCGGCGCTCTTCCAGCAAAAGTCGATTTTCATTACTTTTTTCACCAGCTTGGGCCAGTTCTTGTTATCCTGGTAGCAGGTTACGGCATTTTTCACCGCATCGAACACGCTCTTTTTATCGCACGCATCAAAGAAAAATGTCTTGCACTTGCCTTCGCCGGATTCTCCCAGCGCTTCCATGACGCAGCCGATTTTGTTTACCAGCGGCAGAGTGCCGTAGCGGAGGTGAATCATCTGCTGTGAAATATTGTTCTCGGAGCAGGCCGCCTGCAGGGTAAAATCACAACCGGCGATGATCCGGTGCATCAGGGGCAGGTCCGGAGCCACCACAAAGGTCAGCTTTTTGGGAAACGCCTTGCGCAATTTTTCCAGCCCACGCCGCTTGGCCGCTTCGTCGGCAAAAACCAGAATGATCTGGACGTCGAGATGGAGAATGCGCTCCAGCATTTCGAAAGCAAGGTCGCCGTTTTTGCCTTCGCTACCGTCAAAAAACATTCCCAGCAACGGGATCTTTTCTTCAGCCTCCAGGCCCTGGGCGTTCAACACCGCCACTTTGTTGGCCAGTTTGCCGGCCGTTTGATTTGAATTGTAGGTTTCCACCAGGTGGCCGTCGGTATCCGGCGTCCAGACGCCGTAATCAATGCCGTCCATGACTTCATGAATATCTTCTTTGCGCTTTTTCAGCACATCCGACAAGCCAAAGCTCAACTCCGGGTTTTTCCAAATGTACGAAAGGTTTGTGGCCGCGCCGGCGGCTATGATGTCGGCGTTGATCAGGCCGGCACGCAACAGGTTGGCGCGACCGCCCAGCAGCAACTGGTCATAGGCCGACGATGAACCGTGCAGGCCGGCATTTTTCAGCAACGTCTCCGGAAACACACCCTGACGCGAGAAATCGTGGACCGACAGCAACGAAATGCATTTGGCGAAAAAAGGATCCTGACGGTACTCGTTGTTCAACAGCCAGGGAATGAGGGCGGTGGGCCAGTCGTTGCAGAAAATCAGCTGCGGCTCCCAATGCAGCAGCTTTATGGTCTCCATCACCGCACGCGAAAACAGGATATAGCGCATGGCGTTATCGTTGTTCTCGTGGCCGGTTTTGGGATCAGTGAGAATTTCAGATTTATCGAAATAGGGTTTGTAATCGAGAAAGTAGACCTGCACCTTGGTATCCGGCAAAAAAGCGGATTTGGCGCTGACGACAAAGGACTGCTCGCCCAGTTGAATTGGGATCTCTTTCAGCCGGATCACTTCCCGCAGCGTGTATTTGCGTTCACTGATAGCGCCGTACTTGGGCATCATGATTCGGATGTCATGGCCCATCTCAAACAGGGTCTTCGGTAAGGCGTTGGCTATCTCTGCAATTCGGCCATTTTTGACAAAAGGTGCGACTTCAGAGGCTAGGTATAAAATTCTAAGCCGAGTTTTCATGCGATTTCAGCCCCGAACGTTAGGGTTTAGACTTGATCCGCTCACTGGCGTGATTACATTCTTTAAGATATTAAAATTTATTGACAAAATCAATAAAAAATCGCCCTGGAGAAACTCACAGGGCGATCGATGAAACGTTCCGTTCAGAGCCGTTGAGCCTATAAACGAGCCAGATACTCCTTGGCGCGCTGAACATATTCGCTGTCAGGATAGTTGGACAAGAGCTTCTCAAACTCGGACTTGGCCTTTTCCACATGGCCGATGCGCAGATGACATAAACCGAGCTTGAGCTGGGCGTCGTCATACTTGTCCGTATCGCTGTAGGTGAACACCTTTTCAAACTCGACGATGGCCTGGTTGTAGTAATTGATGCCGTAATAACACTCGCCGATCCAGTACTGACAATTATCCAAAAGCGTCTTGTCGCCGCCGCTCTGCAGCAGCGTTTCAAATGCCTCGATAGCCGGCCGATATTTTTTGGCCTCGTACAGTTTGCGCGCCGCTTCATAGCGATTTTTAAAACTCGACGCCGGGATCACAGCCTCCCCGTCACCCTTTTTACCGGCATGGCTCAGCTGATCCTGCAGAGTGGTGATCCGTCGGTCCCGCTCCGAGAGTTCCGCTTTAAGGGTGGAGAGATCATCATTCCGCTGCCGAACCTCTTCGTCCAGCTTTTGCACGCGGGCTTCCAGATCCTGTTCGGTAGCCGGCGCCGGCGCTGCCGTCGTGTCGGACGGCGGCGTCGCAGAACGGTTAATGCCCAACAGCCTCAGGACATCGTCCTCGTCCGACGTACGGTTGGGGTTCGCGCTTTTGCTGGTATCGGCCGGTGAGGTAAAGACCACTTCACTGGAGCCGGCACCCTTGCTCTTCGAACCGGCGCATCCCATGACGAGCACGGCACCCGCCACCGCAATACAAATCAGCCACCACATACGACTGCACGATTTCATGGCACTCTCCCATCTATGGATGAAATCAAAATAGCGCTGCAAAATTGCTCCCGTCCTCGATGCCGACCCGCGTTGCTCGTCCCGTTCCCGATGCCGAAAATATGCAAAAGTTATTTATTTTAATATATTTAAAATATCCAAAGGCGATAAAAAAGTCAAGACTTTTTTTTATTTTTTTGGCTCGCTCAGACTCCCGGACCCGAGAGGCGACCCCGGCACCGGCCTGGCTCGTTTCATCCACATCAAGACGATTCCGAGAACCACAAACGCCAGACTGATCAACTGGTTCAACGACAGCCCCTGGCCGGCTATGGTGAGAATCACCATGGAATCCTCATAATAGCGGAAGAAATCGATGGTGAAACGGCCGATACCATAGAGGATCAGGAACAGATGCAGCTGAAATCCCGTATAGCGCTCCTTGTACTCCAGGCCCACCATGATAGCGAACATAACCAGCGCGTACACAGACTGAAAGAGCTGTGCAGGATACACCGGCACGCCGCCAAAAACAGCGCCGGCCGGGCTGTTGTGCGGAAAGGTCACACACAACGGTCCATGCTCGCAGGGCAGGCCAAAACAACAGCCGTTCAAAAAACATCCCACCCGGGTGACGGCTTCTCCCAGCGCCACCAGCGGCAGGATGATATCGGCATACTGCAGAAAAGGCAGCTTTTTCACGCGCAGATAAATAACCGTGGTCACGAACGAGAGCAACACACCGCCCAGGAGCGTCAAGCCGGCAATGCCGATCTGGCCGTCGCTCTGAAACGGATTGATGGTGTCCAGCCAATGACCGCGAAACTCTTCCAGGTGAAACAGGACATAAAGCAGACGGGAGCCGACGATGGCGCTGATGATGATCAGCACCGACAGATCCATGATTTGATTGGGATCCACTTTACGTTTTTTGGCGCGCTGTACGGAAAGCCAGATGCCGAGCATGAATGAAATGGCCAGCATAAAGCCGTAGGAGCGGATTTCCAGGGGACCTAATTTAAACAGAACCGGATGCATACGATCTCCATGTTAGTATCGGGTTTTATTGTGCGCAACAGAATTACGCGTGTCGGCTATCCTTGCGGTGTCCGACCGGGAGTTCCGGGTTGCCCGGATTAACAACAGCCTGTTCGCCGTCACTGATTGTCGGCATTGCAGATCATGCCGGCGATGGCCATGTTGGTCAGCGTGGCGGATCCGCCATAGCTGATGAACGGCAGCGGCACGCCGGTGACCGGCGCCACCCCCATGGTCATGCCGATGTTCAATATTATCTGAAACGCCAGCGTGGTGACCAGGCCAATCGCCAGCAGGCTGGCGAACCGGTGATTGGCCGACGAGGCGATCTTGATGCCCCGCTGCAGAAAGATGAAAAAGGTGACCAGCACCGCCAGGGAGCCCCAAAAGCCCCACTCTTCCGCCAGAACGGAAAAAATAAAATCCGTGTGCTGCGCCGGCAGAAAACGCAGTTGCGTCTGCGTACCCTGCAGCAGCCCTTTGCCGAGAAGGCCGCCGGATCCGATGGCCACCTTGGATTGAATGATCTGATAGCCCACCCCCTTGGGATCGGAGATCAGGCCAAGAAAGGTCAGGACGCGCTGCTGCTGATAGCCGTGCAGGCTGTTCCAGACGGCGGGCGAAAACAGCCCGACCAGGATATTGATGACAAAAACACTGATCGCCACCACCTTGCCCCGACGCGCCAGATAGAGCACAGCGCTGATCAAAAAGATCACGACGAAAAAGGAAACGATGTGAAAGGAGGCAAAGAAACTGATGATGGGGGCGACGAGCACAAAAATGGTAAAGGCATCCAGACCGCGCCAGTACAGCATGGGAATGAGCACCGACAGGTACACCAGAGAAGTGCCAAGATCCGGCTGTTTGATCACCAGCAGAAAAGGCACCAGCGCCAGAACAAACGTGACCAGCAGATGACGAAGACGGTTCGGCGAATGGGTTTCGACGCTGAGATAGTGGGCCAGGGTCAGCACCAGAACCGGTTTCATGAATTCGGACGGCTGCAGTTTGATGCCGGCGATGTTGAACCACCTCTGGCCGCCGCCGGCGATGGCGCCAAAAAAATCGATCAGGATCAGGAGCACCGCCAGAATGCCGTACAAGGCATAGGAGCTGGAGTAAATGACCACCGGCGGTATCCGCGACGTCACATAAAAGATCACCAGTCCAAGGCCGACCCAGATCAGCTGTTTGTTGAAATTATCACGAACCGATTCCGTATCGCTGCTGTAGGTGGCGCTGTACACCGCCAATAGCGAAAACAGCGAGAGCAGCAGCACGCATGCAAGGAGGACCTTGTCGATTCTGGCTTTTTTAAGTTCAGGCAGCAACATAGAACATCCTAGGGTGTGACCGTCGCACGACTGCTCAGGGCCGGCCGTGCCACCGTCGATTTGAACGCGCGTTCACCGAAATAGCGTTTGAGCATAGTGCCGGCGATCGGCGCCGAGAAGGCGCCGCCTCCGCCGGCGTTTTCCAGCAGGACACAAATGGCCACCTCCGGCGCTTTCGCCGGTGCAAAAGCGACAAACCAGGCATGGGCATCGCCATGCGGATTCTGCGCCGTTCCGGTCTTGCCGCACACCTGGATCGCCTCCAGCCGGCTGGCACCGCCGGTGCCGCCGGCCATATTCACGGCGCGATACATGCCCTCGTGTATGACCTCCCAGGTTTCGTCCGAGATCGCCCGGCACTCTTTACGCGCCAGGCGTTGGCGGAAATACTGCTTTACGCTGGAGTCATACAGTTTATGCACCAGATGCGGCTGCAGACACCAGCCGCGGTTGGCAATCATCATCGCATATTGCGCCATCTGCATCGGGCTGACCAGCAGATCGCCCTGACCGATGGCCAGGTTCAGCATCATGCCGTTGGTCCAGCCGCGCACACCGAAAACGCGGTCCAGATAACCGCGATCCGGCAAAATTCCCTTTTCTTCATGCGGCAGGTCGAGGCCCGTCGGCTTGCCAAAACCGAACTGGCCGGCCACGTCCGCCCAGTCGTCGACGCCGATCATGAGGCCAACATTGTAAAAATAGGAATTACATGAAAATCGCAGCGCATCGTACATATTGAGGCCGCCATGGCCCTGGCCGCCATGGCAGAGAAACGTCTTGCTGCCAAAGGTGACGCCGCCGTGGCACACGACCATGTGCTCCGGGCCGCAATGATGGTGCTCCAGCGCCGCCGCTACGGCAACCATTTTGAACGTCGAACCGGGCGGATAGGTGCTCTTGATCACCCGATCCAGCAGCGGCTTGTCGGGATCGTTGACCAGCGCCTGCCACTGCTGGTTGCTCATGACGCCGGAAAAAATCTCGGGATCGTAATCGGGTTTGCTGCACATGGCCAGAACACCGCCGTCGCGGGTATCCAGCATCACCACGGCGCCGCGCTTGCCGTACAGCAGGGAATCGCCCAGCATCTGCAGCCGGGCGTCCAGGGTCAGGTAAAAATCCTTGCCGCGCGTAGGCTGGCTTTCGCCGCCGCCGACGATATCGCGGACTTCGCGGCCGATGGCATCCACTTCGACAAAATCATAGCCGACGATACCGCGCAGATCGCGGTCATAGCTCTTTTCCAGACCGTCGCGGCCCACCAGATCGCCCTGCATCAATCCCTCGGCCTTGCGCCGCGCCAGCTCGTTACGGCTGATTTCGCCGGTGTAGCCAAAAACATGCGGCGCCTTGATGCCGCTGGTGTATACGCGTTTGGTTTCCACCTCGAACACCACACCGGGCAAACTGAGCTTGCGCTCTTCAATGCGAATCATGGTTTGATAATCTATATCCCGGCGCAGTCGGATCGGAAAAAAAGGATTATCCGCCTCCTTAAGCTTAGCCCTGATCTTGTCGGCCGGCTCCTGGAGGAGTTCGGATAAAAACTGCAGAACGGACGGATTGTTGCGCACTTCAAAGGGTACGGCGCTGAGCGAATAGGTCGGCTGATTCTCCACCAGCACCTTGCCGTTGCGATCATAGAGAATGCCGCGCGGCGCTTCCAGGCGCAGACGGCGGATTCGATTCTTGTTGGAATGCTCAAGATATTTGTCGCGTTGCACGATCTGCAGATTGATCAGCTGCAGCGCCAGTCCTAAAAACGCAAACATCAGGACGCCGGTAACGATGGCACGCTTATGCAAAGTGTTGGTGGTCACCAGCGGCTCCGTGCCACATGAGGGTCAGTTGAATGGGGACGCATCGGTTTTATATAATTTTTCCCAGGTCTCTTGCGAGATGAGGGCAAACAGGATCAGAGTGGCCAATTCGGTATAGAGCGTGGAGAACAGCATGCGGCTGATCATCAGGCCGGCCTGCCACTGTTCCCCCACGCCCAGCATGAGAAAGAGTATGATATTGTTCAGTAACGCGATACCCATGACGCGCCAGCTCGCTTCGTACGAGTGATGAAACGCCCGTTCGCTCAGGAACGTTCCCGCCGCAAAAGAGGCGATGGAACGGGCCAGCGCTCCGGCGCCCAACAGGCCGTGCGACAGGACATCTTCCACCACACCGGCCCCGAATCCCCACAGGGTGCCGCGCGCCCGGCCCTCGCGCATGCTGATATAGCTGAGAGCGATGATGCAGAGATCGGGTTTGATGCCGCGGATGGCAAACAGATCGCCGAGAGCGATCTGCCCCACCAGGGCCAGGATCAGAATAAACAGATAGAACAGAAAGCGCATCTCACTCTCCGCGTTTGGCTGCGGCCGGCGGCATGATCACAAACACTTCTTCCAATTTGTGGAAATTTATTCTCGGCTTGACATAGATCCTTTGAAACAGCCCGGCATGGGCGGCGTCAATGGTCGCAATGACACCGATCTTGAGTCCGGCGGGAAACAGCGAATTCAAACCGGAGGTCACCACCACATCGCCCTCCTGAACATCGGCACTGAGAAAGACACTGTCCAGCGTGCCGGAATCGTATCCCGACCACTGGAACATGCCCTGCACGCGCGAACGCTGCACCATGGCCGAAACCCGGAAATTCCGGTCGATCAGCAACTGCACCACGCAATGGTTGGATGAAACCGACAACACCTTGCCCACCAGGCCGTCGGCGGAAACCACCGGCATGTGTTCGCGCACACCCTGTTGGCTGCCGATATCCAGAATGATGCTTTCCGCCACCGCACGATGGCTGACGCCGATGACGCGCGCCGACTGCAGCGGCAGATCGGTGGTACGGGCAAATCCGACCAACTGGCGAAGCCGGATATTTTCATAATAGGCTTCAGCCAGCTGCGAGTTGCGAATCTGCAGCATGGCGTTCTGTTGGCGCAGACGGCGGTTCTCCTCATAGACGTGCTGCCACTGGCGCAAGACGCTCACCGGCCTGGCCAGTTGCCCGAACATTTCCAGCGTCAGACCCTGCAGGCCGCCGACCTCCGAGGTGTCGTTCATGAAAAACATGAGAAACACCGACAGGCCGATGGCCGCCGCCAGCACCACATAGTCCCGGGTCGATGATACTATTTTTTTTATTTTTTGCACTGCCAGTACTCCAGACCGGATAACCGTGTTGCCGTCCGCCGGCTCAGCGAAGGCGTTCGGCCGCGTCAGCGGGCAACGGGACCGCCGCGCCGTCCCAGCGATACAGTTGCGGCTGCCCGTCTTCCATCTTTAAAAACGTAAAGGAGTGAATCCAGTTGCCGGCGTTGCCGTACCAGCCGCGGCCGTACGGCACCAGCGCCGGGATATGCGAATGGCCCAACACAACACCATCATAGCCTTCGTCAATTCTGCGAAAGGCCCATGCCCGGTACTCCTGATCGGTTTTATAATAGCCGTTTTTATCTGCATTGCGGCTCATCTGCGAAAAGTGCAGCGCCAGGGGCACACCGACGTCGGGATGCAGCAGGCGGTATAAAAAAATATTCAGCGGGTGGCGCAGAACTCTTTTCAACATGCGATAGGCGTGATCTTTTTTCAACAGACCGTCGCCATGGCGGATATGGATGCGTCGGCCGGCCACCCCCAACTCGAAGGCGTCACGGTGGATGCGCAATCCCACCTCGTGCGACATGAACGAACCCAGCCAGAAGTCGTGATTGCCCGCCACGTAATCAATCACGGTTCCATCCTGCGCCATCTGCGCCAACTGCGCGATCAGGTGGAAGTGCCGACGTGGTACCGCGTGCCGATATTCAAACCAGAAATCAAACAGATCGCCGTTTATGATCAGCCGGCCGGACTCGCCGGCCACGTGATGCAGAAAAGAACGCAGCAGAGAAACTTTTCTTCCTTCTTCGCCCGCACTCTGCGCGCCGATATGAGCATCGGATATGATAAAAACGGTTTCACTCATCGTGCATAATCCCTGAATCAGGCGCTGATAACCCGTGCCCTGCGCAGGCCGGCTGCTTGTATCATAAGCCAAAATTTAATCATAACCGCACATAAATGCAAGGGCGATCTTGCCTTGGCAGGCGTTTCGATTGGAAAAAATGTTGACAATCGTCGCCAAGTTTATTACTTTTATCCAAATCATTCACGCAGGCAAAAACAAGAGAGGGATCACCATACATGGAAGCGTTAGGGTTGATCGAAACAAAAGGGCTGGTGGCGGCTATTGAGGCAGCGGATGCCATGCTGAAAGCGGCCAAAGTGACGTTGATCGGTTCCGAAAAAGTGGGCGGAGGCCTGGTTACGATTTTGGTGCGCGGCGATGTCGGGGCCGTCAAAGCGGCTACGGACGCCGGCGCCGCCGCAGCGGAAAAAGTCGGTGAACTGGTGTCTGTACATGTCATCCCCAGACCGCACGGCGATGTAGAGACCATGCTGCCCAAAGGTTCGGCCGCCAAAGCAGTAAGCTGAGACACCCGCAGGCCCAGCAGGACCAGACCATGCACACCGCGGGCGGCGCCATGCTCCCGCGGCGCGCACAGCCGGTTGCGGCACTCACCCCCCTCCTTCACCATGTGCGCGCGGCGTTGGCCAGGTCACCCCGCCCGAAAGCAAGGATTTGACAGGTTATGCTACAAATACACGCCCACGCCAAAATCAACCTGGGTTTGCGGATTATCGGCAGACGCGCCGACGGCTACCACGATCTGGAAACCATATTTCAGGAAATCAGCCTCTGCGATGAATTGATCTTTTTACCGCACCAGGACGAAATACGCCTGCACAGCGATGACCCGGGCTGCCCCGCCGATACCGGCAACCTGGTGTACAAAGCAGCCACCCTGCTGCAGCAACACAGCGGCACCAACCAGGGCGTTGATATCACGATCCGCAAACGGATTCCTATCGGCGCCGGTTTGGGTGGCGGCAGCAGCGATGCCGCCGCCACCCTGAAGGCGCTGAACTGGTTGTGGCAGTTGTCGCTGCCGGAGGCTGACCTGCTGCACCTGGCCGGCCGTTTGGGCGCAGACGTGGCCTTTTTCATTCGCGGCGGCGCGGCCCTCGGCACCGGCACCGGCGAACAGCTCGCGGCCCTCACCATACCCCACGACTATTGGGGCGTGCTCATCTATCCCGGCTTTGCCGTTTCCACCGCCTGGGCATACCAAAATCTCAATTTGGACTTGACAAAAAGGCAAAAAAACCATAAATTGTATAGCTTGACAGATTATATCACCAACCCAGGCTGTTGGCAGGATGCTCTGCACAACGATCTGGAAGATGTGGTCTTTGAAAAGTTTCCGGAGCTCGACCATTTGCGCAAACAGCTCGCAACTGCCGGCGCGTTTTACAGCCGCATGTCCGGCAGCGGCTCCAGCATATTCGGTCTATACACTACTCGAGCCCGTGCCGAGGAGGCATTTCTCGGCGTTGGTACGTCCTACCAACGATTTATCTTTTCTCCCACACCTACAATCAGGAACGAGCACTGACGCTGGTTCCCATGACACTGGGGCGTCGTCAAGTGGCTAAGACACGGGACTTTGGTTCCCGCATTCGGAGGTTCGAATCCTCCCGCCCCAGCCACCGTGCGCGCTTCCAGAGACTGCGAACAGGCCAGGCCTGTCCGTGGCTCAGACGCCTGTGTTGCTAAAAACCCTGTCTATTACATAAGGATAACCATGACGGCGAGCGACAGCCAACGAGAAGTCAAACTCTTCTCCGGCCGGTCCAATCCCGCACTGGCGCAACGCATTTCCGCCAGCGTCGGCAAAGAGTTGGGGCAAATCACCATCAAGAATTTTTCCGACGGGGAGATCTGGGTCAAATATGAGGAGAACATCCGCGGCACCGATGTCTTCCTCATCCAGTCCACCAACGCACCCAGCGACAATATCTTTGAACTGCTGATCATGATCGATGCGGCCAAGCGGGCCTCCGCCAATCGAATCACCGCGGTGCTGCCCTATTACGGCTATGCGCGCCAGGACCGCAAGGATCAGCCACGCGTCGCCATCACCGCCAAACTGGTCGCCAACCTGATCGTCAAAGCCGGGGCGGATCGCATCCTGGCGATGGATATGCACACACCGCAGCTGCAGGGCTATTTTGATATTCCGCTCGACCATCTTTATGCCGCTGTGGTTTTTATCGATCACTTCAAGGCCGTGATGGATACCTCCAACCTCGTCGTGGCTTCACCGGACATCGGCGGCATCCACATGGCGCGCTCGTATGCGCGCCGGCTGGGCACGCCCCTGGTGATGCTGGATAAAACCCGCACCAAACACAACGTCTGCGAGGTGACCCATCAACTGATCGGTGACGTGGACGGCAAGGACGTTCTGCTGGTGGACGATCTCGTCGATACCGGCGGCACCCTCGCCAACGGCGCTCTGGTGCTGCACGAAAAAGGCGCCCACAGCGTATCCGTGGCGGCCGCGCACGGCATTCTCTCCGGCGCTGCTCCGGAAAAATTGCAGAAATCCATGATTAACAAATGCTATTTCACGGATTCGGTTCACATCCCCGAATCCAAAATGATCGACAAATTTGAAATCCTTTCGGTGGCGCCGCTGCTCGCTGAAGGCATCAAACGAATTCACAAAGAAAGGTCCATTTCGGATCTGTTCCCGGAAAAAGGACCGATTCTGTAACATAAACCGAATCAAGTAAGGAATCCAAATGGCTGAAAACGTGATTGAAGCAAAAACCAGGGCCGAACAAGGTTCAGCCGCGGCACGCCGACTGCGACGACTGGGCGATGTGCCCGGTATTTTTTATCGTCACGGCGAAAAAAGCAAGTCGTTCGCTGTAAATGCCAAGGCGCTGATCGGTATGATCCATACCGAATCCGCCCTGTTCGATGTGGCTTTTGACGGCCAGGCGCCGGAAAAATGCGTCATCCGCGAGGTGCAATGGGATCCGCTATCCCATCAACCGATCCATGTGGATCTCATGGGCGTGTCCATGACCGAAAAGATCTCCGTGGAAGTCCCGGTCCACCTGACTGGCGTGTCCTACGGCGTCAAGACCGAAGGCGGCATCATGCAGCAATTGATGCGTGAAATCGAAATCGAGTGTCTGCCCAGCGATATTCCCGACAAGATCGAACTGGATGTCACTGAACTTAAAATCGGCGACTCGCTGCACCTTTCCGATGTGCATCTGGACAAGATCCGGGTTCTGGGTGATCTGGAACGGCCGATCGTGACCATCACCGCCCTGCGCATAACCGAAGAGACGGCGCCGACCGGTGAAGCCGGACCGGCAGAACCTGAATTGATCGGCAAAAAAGCCGAAGCTGAAAAAGAAACAGAGGAGTGAGGTGAGCGTTGACGTTGTCAACGGAACGCTATCTGGTCGTCGGCTTGGGCAATCCCGGCCGGCGTTACCACCTGACACGTCACAATCTCGGCTTCCTGCTTCTGGATCGTCTGGCAGACCAGTGCTCCTGTTCTTTTAAATCAGACAAGAGTCAAGCCGAACTGGCGATCACCACCTGGGCCGGCAAGCCGTTGCTGCTGGCCAAGCCACAGACCTATATGAATCTGAGCGGTCAGGCCGTGGCAGCCCTGGTCGGCTATTATCGCATCGATCCGGCCAACATTCTGGTCGTGCTGGACGATCACGATCTGCCGGCAGGCCGGCTGCGGCTGCGCGCGAACGGCACCGCCGGCGGCCACAAAGGCCTGGCCTCCATCCTCTCCCATCTGGGCACCACCCAGGTGAGCCGGTTGCGGATCGGCATCCGCAGCCAGGTCCCGGCAGGAGAACTGGCCGATATCGTGCTCGCACGGTTTTCAAAAACAGAATGGCCGCTGATTGACGAGGCCTTGAATACCTGTATCGACGCCGTTACCTGTTTCATCGAACACGGCATTGACCGGGCTATGAACCAATTTAACCATGCAGGGGTATAACACCCCGAACCACCAAGGAGGATCAACTTGCGAAAGTATGAAACCGTCATAGTGATCGATTCTCTCCTCAAACCGGAAGAGATCGACAGCATTATCAGCAAATACGAGCGTTTCATTTCCGCCAACGGCGGCACCGTGGAATCTCTGGATCGCTGGGGCAAACGCCGGCTGGCGTATGAAATCAACAAACGTCAATATGGTTTTTATGTCTTTGTTCGATTCGACGGTCCCCCGGCCATGATCAAACAGCTTGACCGCGAATACCGTCTCAACGAATCGCTCTTGCGCACCATGATCATCAAACTGGATAAAAAGGCGCTAAAGTCCCTGGCCGGCCAGATGGTGGCTGCGCCGCGCACAGAGACCATTCCGGTTCTGGCGGAAACACCGGCACCGGCTCCGGTCGCCGAACCGGCGGCCCAAGCCTGAACCGGCGAGAGCGCTCTGTTGCCTAACAATAGGATCGCTTGCCTCATCAAGCAGGGTGTCATGCCGCTGTCCGGCATGGCCCATGGAGAATCGGTATGCCTGATTTAAAAATGCCTGATATCAATAATGTGTTGGTTGCGGGTAATCTGACATCGGATCCGATCTATCGCAAGACCTCCAACGGCACCGCCGTAGTTAATTTCTATATCGCATCCAATAGAAAGTACCGGGACAACTCGGGCATATGGCGCGAAAATATCTGTTATGTCGGCGTCGTAGCCTGGCATCGGCTGGCGGATGCGTGCAACGAGGTGTTAAAAAAAGGTCACTCCGTCCTCATCGACGGCGAACTGCAGAGCCGCAACTGGCACAATGAAGACGGAACGACGCGCAACGTCGTCGAAATCCGTGCCCGTCGCATCCAATTTCTCGACCGCAAGTCGGACCGGGATGTGGAAGAGCTGGTAGCAGGGTCTGACACGGCGGAAAAACCGGCGGCCGGAGAACCTTCGCCATCGGCCGAAGCGACCGCCGAAAGCGCGCCGCCGCAGGAGACCAAACCCGCAAGCGAACAGATCGAATTTCAAAAAATAGAACCCACTGATTTTGATTTTGGCTACCAAGATCTAAAATTGTAGTTGCGTCCCTAACTGCCAGAAGGAGTCCCCATGCTGAAGAAAAAACGGATTTGTCGATTTTGTGAAGACAAAATCGATTATATTGATTATAAGGATGAAAAAAAGCTCATGCGCTTCACCACGGAGCAGGGCAAAATCATCCCGCGTCGCACCTCAGGCACCTGCGCCAAACACCAGCGCCTGCTCGTCAACGCGATTAAAATCGCCCGCGAACTGGCCCTAATTCCCTACGTTTCCGACTTGACCAAATAACTCAGGACGATACTAATGAAGATTATTCTGAAAAAAGAGATACATAAATTAGGCCAGCCCGGCGATATGGTGGAGGTGAAAAACGGTTTTGCCAGGAATTACCTGATTCCGCAGGGCCTGGCCATCCTCGCCACCCCGGCGAATATGAAAGTCTATCAGCAGGAACTGAAGGCGCAGGCGCAAAAAGCCCTGAAAGGCAAACAGGAAGCGGAAGAACTGGCCGCCAAACTGTCCGAAGTCTCGGTCACAGCCGCCGTTCAGGTCGGTGAAGAAGAAAAACTGTTCGGTTCCGTCACCAGCCAGAATGTCGCCGACCTGCTCAAGGATGCCGGCCATGACATCGATCGCAAAAAAATCATGCTCGATGACCCGATCAAAGCGCTCGGCGTCTATGATGTGCCGATCAAGCTTCATCCCGAAGTGACCGCCACGATCAAAGTCTGGGTCGTCAAGGAATAAGCCAGCCCGGCCGGCCATGAACTTTTTCTATTTGCTCCTTCTGGCGCACGTGCTGGCAGATTTTCCTCTGCAGACCGATACGGTATTCCGCCTAAAACAAAAATCGATGATGGGGGTTCTACTGCACGCCGGTATTTTCACCGCCGTCGCCCTCATCATCTTTTTTCCTTTCCTGGCCCAGGCCGCCGCATGGATCGCCATTCTGGCGCTGACGCTCCTCCATATCGTCATCGACCGCGCCAAAGTGTTCCTGTCGCTTCGCAAGGCCACGGACAATTTCATCTATTTTACCGTGGACCAAATTCTCCATTTCTTTTCCATCTGGATCGCCGGCCGCTGGTTGGGCCGCACCCTCACGAACGGCAAACTCTCAACAACGCCCCTGTACTACAACGACCGCTTTGTGCTGATCCTGATCGCGCTGGTGCTGGCGGCCTTTGCCGGATCGCTGGTCATTTTCTATGTGGAAAAATCGCTGTTGCATCGCACCCACCCGGATCGACATCTGCTGTTCCCGAAACAGCGCGATCGCTGGCCCGGTATCATCACCCGGCTGCTCGGCACCCTGGGACTGATTCTCGGCCAATCCTGCGCGCTCCTGATCCTGCTCGTTCCTGTTGCCGGCTATGTATGGTCGTCACCGCGTAACAAAGTTCCTGCACAACGATGGGTGGAGATCATCTGCAATCTGGTCATCTGCGCTACCTGCGCCGCCTTCGTCTGGGTTTTGCGCTGAACGGTATTCTTCGTGCTGCGCACCTCTGACAATACTATCCGCCCGCAGCGGCTGCGTGCCAGCCGGCTCGCGATAACGGCCTAGCCAAAGTCAACTCACCATTTTTAACATCATCACGCCAACGCAGACCGCCAGCAGAAGAATCCATTGGACCAGCGTCAACTTTTCTCCGTACTTCACGCGTGCCAGCAACGTGGTAAAGACCATCTGCGTGCTGATGACCGCTGTGGCAATGGCTACCGGCCCCATGGTCATGGAGAGGGCGTACAAACCGGTGCCGATCAGCGTCGGTGAACCGGCCAGCATCACCCGGCTAAAGTCACGTAGCGAGATGGCAAACAAGGCGCGGCGCTCCCTCTTCCGGATTCTACTCCACATCCACAGCCAGGCGACGACACCTGTTCCCAGCTCCCAGGCATAGCCGATGAGGAACGGATGTATCTGCCGCGACAGGCCGCCGACCAGGCTGAAGCCGATGCCCAAAAAGAGTCCGCTGAAAAAAGCATTGCGCAACCCGGCCGTGATGTCATAGGAAATGACGGCCGCAGCGGGTGAACGCGTCCAGCCCAGCGCAAATACCAGCAACAAAATCAGCGCAATCATCGCCATTTGCCTGAACAGCAAACTTTCCTGAAAGAGCACATATCCGGCCAGGGCGGCCATGATGGCGATAAAGCCGTTGCATAACGCGGTCGCGACACCGACCGGCAGATGGCAGACCGCGTTGGCAATCGTCCAGTTGCCGAGCGCCGTCAGCAGCCAAATCAAGGCCAGCTGCGGCAGCACAGCGGCCAGGCGGCCATAATCCTGTGCCGGCACCCACCACAACAACGGCAACATGGTCAATCCCAGGGAAAGGCCGCGATAGGCCACAGCGGCCAGCGTATCCATTTTTCGATAAAAGGAGGCCAGCAGGGTCATCTGCAGGGCATAGCCAAAAGCAGCGATAAAGGCGATGAGAAAAAACACTCCGGTTCTTTCCAATAGGGTACGGAAACACTCTGCCCGATGGATCGATACAGCATGCCGTCAGGCCAGTTTGAGCAGCACCTTGAGATAATGTTGCGGTTCCCGCTCCAGATTCTCAAAAGCGGTCTGTGCGGCGGCGGCAGGCATCTCCGCCGAAACCAGTATGTCCGGCTGCAGATGGCCTTGCGCCATGTGTTCGATGGTCTCGCTGAATTCCCCATGGCTGACGCGGGAAGCGACAATGCGGGCTTCGCGCCAGATCAATTCTTTCATGATCAACGGCGCCGGTTCGTCGGACAAGCCCAGCACACAAACGACGCCGGCCCCGCGAATAGCCTGCACGCAGCCGCGGACCGGGTGCGGACGGTCTTCCACCGCATGGGCATGGCCGACCGCTTCAAAGGCAATATCCACCCCGCGGCCTCGGGTCTGTTCCCGGATCACTGCCAGCGGATCCTGTTTCAGGCTGTTGATGGTGACGACATTGTCATAATGATCGCCGGCTATCTTGAGGCGGTTGTCCAGCAGGTCGACCATGAAAATGGTGTTGTCGGTCCGGGTGCGCGCGGCCTGCAAAATGCATTGGCCGACCCGGCCGGCACCCCAGATGACGATGCTGTCGCCCTCTTTCACGCCGGCCCGGTTGCTGGCATGAAAACCGATGGAGAGCACCTCGATCAGGCTGCCGTTGCGCGTCGAAATGCGATCGTCCAGCTTGTACAGCATATGCTCGTCCGCCGCGACATACTCGGCAAAGCCGCCGTCCACATCCACGCCGAGCAGCTTGAGCGACGTGCAGGCCGGATAGTGTTTCAGTTCGCAGGCGACACAGAAACCGCACGGAATGATGGGATCCACCGCCACTCGATCCCCTGCACGATACCGACTCACCGCACGGCCCACGTTGACAATGATGCCGGCGAATTCATGGCCCGGCACCATGGGGGTGCGGGTTCGCGGGTGAAATTCGCCGCCATAAATGTGCAGATCGCTGCCACAAATGCCGGCATATTCCACTTTCACCAGGACCTGATTCGGGCCGATGGACGGGACAGGAACCTCCTGCCAGTTAAATTTACGGTATTCGGAAAGAACAGCGGCGTACATGAGTCACACCTCCCGGAGGGTTTTGCGCGGTCATTTCTTCTCTTGGCCTTTCGACGCCATGCCTTTAAAAATATCCAGCAGCGCCGCAGCCGCTTCATACACTTTATAAAACAGGTCCTGGCGCCGGATGCGGGCTGCAGACTCATCCTTGTACAAAAAATCAAAACAGAGCCGGGCCAGCTCCGGCGTGCGCAGATATCCGTATACTTTATGCGGATTTTTTCGGCGCTTCAAGACGTAATTGTTATAGACCTGCAGGTCCAGGGGAGCGATGCCGTGACGGTTGGCTGTATAATCGTCGGACAATTTATAGTCCAGCGCCACCTTATCCTCCAGATCCGCCAGGTTGCACCATTGCACCAGGATGGAATCCGGGGTCGGCGGCGCTCCGTTGGACACATTCAGCTCTTGTTTGATTTTATGAATGACCACCGGCACGCCCAGCGGCGATCCGATGGTAACCAGCGTGTGGATCGGCACGTCAGGCACGTTGTGCGTCAGGACATCGAAAGCGATGATGGAGCCCATGGAATGGGCGATCAGCATAATCTCCTTGTCGCGATGCTGCTGCAACACCTCCGCCAGCCGGCTGCGTATGCGATCCCGCACCGGCTGCACACCGTTCGTCGCCGGCTTGAGGCAATTGGAATAGTAACAGTCGAGGTCGGAAAAATAGCGCTGCAGAACCAGGTCGGTGATGTGTTTCCAGATGATGTTGCCTTCCCCGTCCAGCTTTAATCGCTTCAGCTGCTTTTCAAAAAGATTCAACAGGGCTTTGCGCATGAGGTAGGTCTTGGCCACATGCAGGCCCGGCGATGGCGTCCAGGGCTCGTCCAGGAAACGGATATCGTTGGCGTCCTGCACGGAACTCTCCTGCGCCACCGGATGAAGAATATCCGCCCAGTACACCAATTGAAATGGAATGGCTCGCCTGGGGTGACCGATGGCGCTCAAGCCTTCATACACACTCTTGCGCCACCACGAGGCCAGAAGCGGCGGCGAGGGCTTGTTTCCCAATCCGTGAATACCAATGATGATTCGTCGCATCCAACGCTCTGTTGTTTATCAAACGCGCTTTCCACTCTCTGACCGGCCTGCCTGGGTTCATCCGCCGGCCCCGGCAACCGCATCGTCCCCCTCGCTCCCGGCATGTCCGTTCTGGCCGCCATAACCGGAATCACGGAGGCCGGCGTTTCGCTTCATTACGAACGCTCCGGCTCTCCGCCCGGTTGATTCACTTTTGCCTTACAGGCTCATGTCCTGCATCGGCACGGTCATCACCGCTGCACCCTGGCCGAACCTCCTTTGGCAAACGCTTCCACCTCTTCGCGACGCGCCATAGAGACATCGCCCGGAAACGTCGTCAGCAGAGCCCCGTGGGCCCAACCCAGTCGCAGCGCCTCTTCCGGCGTGCGGCCGGAAATCAAACCGTAAATGAGGCCGGTGGCAAAACCGTCGCCGCCGCCGATACGATCCACCACATCCAGCTGGCAGGTTGGGCTGACATAGTTCTGGCCGTTCAAATACAGCACCGCACCCCATTCGTGACGGTTGCTGGAGTGCACTTCACGCAGGGTGGTGGCCACCATCTTTATATTGGGAAACTCTTTGGTCACGCGCTCGATCATTTTAAAAAAAGTGTCCGGATCGAGTTTGGATTTGGCTGTCGCTTCCGGTCCCGGGATGCCCAATCCCATCTGCAGATCTTCTTCGTTGCCGATGATGGCATCCACGCTGGCGGCGATTTTGCGCAGCACCTCCTGAGCCCGTTTCAAGCCGCCGATGGGCGCCCACAATTTTGCCCGGTAGTTCAGGTCAAAGGAACGCACGCTGCCAACGGCTTTGGCGGCTTCCATCGCCTGTAATATGAGCTCAGAGGTCGTTTCCGACAACGCCGCATAGATGCCGCCAGAGTGGAACCAGCGGACGCCGGGAGTGAAAATAGCCGGCCAGTCAAAATCGCCGGGTTTGAGCATGGCGCCGGCTTCGTTGGAGCGATTGTAAAAGACCACCGGCGGGCGCACGCCATAGCCGCGATCACTGTAAACAGTGGCGATATTCGGTCCGCGCACGCCGTCGTGATCGAACCATTTATAAAACGGCGTCACGCCGGTTTCGCGCACCCGCGCCTGCACCAGTTCGCCGATGGGATATTTGACCATAGCGGTGGCGATGCCGGTCTGCAGACCGAAGCAATCCGCCAGTCCGGCCGCCACATTATATTCTCCTCCGGAAACGTGCACATCAAAACCGCGTGCCTTACGAAACGGGATAATACCGGGATCCAGCCGATGCACCAGGGAACCCAGAGCCAGAAAATCCAAAGCACTGCTATCCTTGCGAATAACGAGTTCAGCCATGACGACTCCTAAAAAAATAGTTATAAAAATGGTTTTAATAGATAAAGGTACAAAATTATTACCAATAAATCAATTTTCGTTTTTCGCCGCGCTGCTCCCCGAATCGATAAAAGAATAAAACTTTTTGCACCGTTCCATCGTCCTATAGATATAACCGAGTTCGGTCCCGGAGGAGGAATGAGCGATCAGGAATTAATCGAAACGTTTATTGCCGGTCATACATCATCGTTCGATCAGCTGGTTTACCGCTGGCAGAAAAAAATTTTTCATTTTGCCTACCGTTATTCCGGCTCCACCGCGGCCGCTCAGGACATCTGCCAGGAAACGTTCGTTCGGGCTTTTAAGCATCTGAGCAACCTGCAGGATCGCCAGCGCTTTGCCGGCTGGCTCTATCGCATAGCCCTGAACGCCTGCCTGGATCACAACAAACAGGCCAAAAGACGCCCGCTGTCACTGGAGGAGTTGGACAGCCAGGCCCGGGACGGCCATGCCTTACCGCACGAATTGCGGTCAACCGAAGAGGATCACCCGGACCACCTGGTCCAGCAGCGGGAATTGGCGGACCAGATCCGCCATGCTCTGGCGCAACTGCCGGAGGAACAGCGTTTGGTCGTCATTATGAAACAGTACCAGGAATTGAAGTTTACCGAGATCGCCGAAATCCTGCAAGAGCCGGTCAACACCGTTAAAACCCGCATGTATAGCGGACTGGCGGCGTTGCGCAAAAGCCTGACCGATTCCGCCAGGTCCCGGTAAAACCGGCCGAAACATGGCAGCGCCCCGCTGCCGTTGAGGAGCACATATGATCGAATGCAACGAATACCAGCGCCTGCTGGTAGATTATGTTTACGACGACCTGGATCCACGCAGGGAACCGCTGGTGCAGGAACACCTGCGCACCTGCGCGGCCTGCCGGGCCGAACTGGCTGAACTGGAAAAAACCAAAATGGCGCTCAATGCCTGGCCGGCGCCTGAGGCGGAACCTGCCTGGGCGTTCAGCAGCCGCACCCTCTCCTGGTGGTCCAGGCTGAAAACAAGTTGGCTGAACAGACCCCACCAGGGGCGCCGCCTGGCCCTGGCAACAGCGTTTGCCTGCATGATCCTGTTAACTGCCCTGGCCGTGTTCAACACCCGCATCCGGTATGAGAACGGCCACCTGGAATTCAGCATGAGCTTAACCCGGCCTGCCGCAGCCACGCTGCCGGCAGATGCGGTGGTCATGACCCGCCAGCAGTTGTACGAATTTGAGGTCAAACATCTGCAGTTCATGCAAAGCCTGGTGGCACAGAGCGAAAGCCGGCAGC
>CAZISM010000013.1:0-74918 GCA_964541895.1 uncultured Cytophagia bacterium | reverse complement strand
TGAACACGTCAAAGATGGAAGCGAGAAAACCATGCGCCATCAGCATGCGGGATGACGTGACGGTGATGACGGTGATATTCTCTTTATAGGCGATGGATTTGACCACGCACTCCCCGGCCGAGTCTGATCCGGCCGCCACGATGCGTGTGCCTGATTCCGACGGCCGCCGGGAGTTCAGCACCAGCACCGGGATATTCTTTTCAACAGCCGGCAGCAGGGTTGCAGGGTGCAGAACGCGGGCGCCGAAATAGGCCAATTCAGCCGCCTCCTGAAAGGTCATCACCCGGATTCTGCGCGCAGCGGGCACCAGCGCAGGATCCGCGGTCAGAACGCCGTCCACGTCGGTCCAGATTTCCACAGCCGCTACCTCGAGCATGGAACCGATCAGCGTAGCCGAATAATCGGAGCCGCCCCGGCCCAGGGTTGTGGTGCGCCCCATGCTGTCGCGGCCGACGAATCCCTGCAGCACCGGAACACGACCCCGCTGTACGTGCGGCATAATTTCCTTCCTGACCAGGGGCAGGGCTGCGCTCGTTTGCGGCAGCGCCTTGCCGAACTGCGAGTCGGTCATCATCACCGTACGGCTGTCCACCATCAGGGAAGGAATGCCGGCATGTTCCAGATAGCGGCTCAAGATATGCGCGGACAAAAATTCGCCGATGCTCAACAACTCGTCAGAGACATGGCGGGACAGATGACCCGCCTGCATCACCACCTCGGTGATTTTTTTCAACTGTTCTTCGGTCTCCTGCACCACCGCTTTGAGAGCGCCATCCGTCAGTTGCAGCTCTTTCATCATGTTCTGGTGGGTCCGGATCACCGCGAGAATCAATTCAAAGGACTTGATGCGATCCCGTTTGGCGGCATACTGACCGATTTCCACAAGCACGTCGGTGACCTGACCGACGGCGGAGACTACGACGATCGGCTGCTGCGCCAGTCGACTTTGAATGATCTGGCCGACGCGCCTGATGGCGGTGCTGGAACCGACGGAGGTTCCGCCGAATTTCATGACTATCATATCATTACCCTCATGCTTTTTCTAAAAGGGAACACGCCAGCTCTGCATACAATTCGATGGCGGCCAGAATGTCTGCTGTATTTATATGTTCCGTCTCCCGATGGGCCTGGTGGATTGAGCCGGGTCCGACCATCAGCACCTTGCCGATCGGCTGCAGATAGGCGGCATCAGAACCGAAGGAGACGACAATGCCCGCTCGATCGGGCGGGGTGAAGAGATGCTGCGGCGGCGACGCGCTCAGGACGCGAATCGTGAGCAACGGGTCGACAACCGACTGCAGCCGGGCCAGGATCGTTTGCGGATCCACGGTCAGGCGAAAGATGCCTTCTGCTTCCGCGGCATCGGCAATGACGTTGACGGCCCGGCCGCCCTGTATGCGGCCGATGTTGAGCGTGGTGGCCCCCAGGATCGGATCGTGTCCCCAATCCGTTTGCAGCCACTGCTGCAAGATGGGCAGCAGTGTGTGAATAGCCGATGAGCCGGATTCCGGGTAACCGGAGTGGCCGGCCGTTCCGGTGGCCGCCGCCTGGAACACCAACGCCCCTTTTTGATGGCGTACCAGGTGATTATCGGTCGGTTCGCCGAGGACGACATAATCGCATTGTAGACCGGAAGCGGCTGCGGCTTTGGCGCCGTCCGAATCCCGTTCTTCACCGACGACAAAGAGAAAGCCGAAGCGGTCGACGCCGCGCCGGCGCAAGGTTTCGCCGGCCAGGAGCATGGCGAAGAGAATGCCCTTGGCGTCACAGCTGCCGCGTCCCCAGATGGTTCCTGCCGTCAACCGGCTCGGGATATGGGGCTGCACCGTATCCAGGTGGGTGCAAAAGAGCACCCGGGCTGACGGGCCGGCCGTGGCCACGATGTTGTAGCGGCCATCGCTTACAGGCTGTTGCTGCAGAGCATAGCCATGGCTGGTCAACCAGCGGCATACGGCATCGGCAAAGGCGGTCTCTTCGCCGGTGGGCGAAGGGATATCGATCCATTGCGAAAGTAATTCGAACATATAAAATGGGGGTAGTGAGATCCGGGGAGGCGCAAGCGAGCCAAGGGGGGTTGCGGTAAAAATGGCAAAAGGTTGACCGAACCGGAGAGCCCTGGTCAACCTTGCAACTAGGCCTTCAGCACGTCAGTTAATTAGCGCTCCACGGATCTCGTTCCGTGACAGTCCGGCAGCTTTTTGCATGCCGGCCCAACCGGCCGGTGGTGAACTCGGTCGATTTCGGCCCTGGTCCCTTTTCGTCTGCCCCTTTGCGGCATCACCGCCGCGGTGCAGGCGTACTCTTGATCAGGGCGCCTCTATTTAACTGGCAAATTGTACATATAGTTTAAGAAACAGCCGCCTAAAAAGCAAGCGCTATTTCACATCTTTTCAGGTACCGTAAATAAAATCCTGCTTGCGGATGCCGAGTTTTTTCATCTTGAAGCGCAAATTCGGTTCCGAGATGCTCAGCACCTGGGCGGCGCGGGACTGATTGCCGGCGAATTTACGCAACGCCCGTTCGATGAGTTCTTTCTCGAGTTGGGCCACGGCGGCGCCGAGACTCTGCAGTTCCAGCTTGCCGAACTGTTGCCGATCGTCAAAGAACGGCAGCGCCTGAGGCAGCAGTTCGCCTTCGGGCGAAGAGAGCACGAGGCTGCGCACGACATTTTCCAGCTCTTTGACGTTGCCGGGCCAATCGTATTTGAGCATCTGATTAAAAATTTCGAAATTGATCGGCGGCACCGGCCGCACCAGTTCCTCGCAGACATTTTTCAAATAGTGCTCGAACAGAACCGGAATGTCCTGCCGGCGGTCACGCAGCGATGGCAATTTGAGCGTGAGCTCCGAGAGGGCGAGGAACAGTTCGGAATCCAGGCCGCTCTGCATGGCATCGTTATTTATTTTTGTAGAGGTGGTGCAGATCAGCCGGAAATCCGTGGCGGTCGGCTTTTTCTGTCCCAGCAGGGTAAAATAGCCGCGGCGAGCCAGCACCAGCAGTTTCTTTTGCGCCTCCACTGAGAGTTGATCCACATTTTCGATGATGATGATGCCTTGCACGCTGTTGAGGGATTCAATGTCCGGCTCGGCACGCTGAATCTGGGCGCTGATCTCGAATTCAAAGGCGGCGTTGAGTTTGGACGATTCGGATTCGAGAACGCATTTATTCGCGCCCTGACTGTGTTCGCAGATGGCTCTGGCAATCTGCACTTTCTCGGTCCCGGGTTCGCCGACGATCATCACGTTCTGGTTGCTTTTGCCGATCATGGTCAGAGCGCGCCGGATCTGGTCGATCTCGGGACAGTTGCCAAGCAATACTTCAGGTGGTAACGCCTGGCTGCGATGAATCTTCATACACCTCTCCCCTTTTGATGGGTATTCGTTGGCTGGTTAAGGAATTTCTGATTTAAAATTTGCGGACGTTTTGACCGTTTATAATAGACATGATAATAGACGTTCCAGATTCCGGCCAGCAAAAATATCATCATAAACGATTTCACGGTCACGAACGGATTGCGGGTAAAGCCGGAAATAAGAATCAGCCCCAGTCCGAAGGCGAACTGCAGCACCAGAGTCTGAGTGCTGAACAGATTTTTAACCTGTTCGATGATGACTTCGGAGTGTTTGTTCACCATAACCACCGGCGTGGAAAGGCCGAACGCGGAATCGAAAATGAACTGTTCTTTCAACCGGTATTCATCAGAGAACAGGGAAATCAGGCGCAGGAAGAGGATGACGGCCAACAGGCCCAGGCAGATCAGGCTGAAATACTGATCGATGCCATAGACATCCAGCTGGTAGAACGACACCACCATGTCGATGAAATCGCAGGAAAAGAAAACAAAAAGTCCGACCAGCCAAAAATTGATAAATGAGCCGGTCGGACGATTAAGACGCCAGACAACGATAAAATAGGATGCGAGTAACAGCAGGCCGATGATGTCGATGCGCAGCATAATCCAGAATTGGCCCAAGGCGCCCACCTTAAAGGGAAAGCGGGAGATGGTCAGGGCTTTGTACCAGAAATCGGCGCTGCATATAAAGGCCGCGAACCACGACAGCAGGTATCCTGTTCGGTTCGGCATTCTCCAGAGCACATAGCGGTAGGAGAGATAAAAAATGCCGGCCAGGAACATCACGTGAAAAAACGGTTTGGAATAAATCACCAGGTAGTAGTAGAGAAAATTGTTGCCGATGATTCCTTCCTTGCCGGTAAAGTAGATGAGCATTGAAAACGAAATCAGCAGAAACAGGATACCAAAGTGCCAGAACACATCGACGAAATAGATCTCTTTGCGTGCGATGTAGATGGAAGTCACGGCCATCAGAAAAAAGAGCGAGTAATTAACCCAGCTCAACAGGTGCAAATGCCAATGCGGCAACAATGAAAGAAAATTGCAGACGCAGAGAAAACCTATCCAAAAACCAAGAATTCTTCGGACCGTTTGTGCAAGATTGGATGCAGACCCGAACTTCATTTCGCTTTTTGGGTGTCCTTTTTGATTTAGTTCCCGCCGGTCGTATCCGGCGGCGGCGGCGTCGGCCCCGGGTAGACGCTGTTTACATAGGCCCCACCCGTGCCGGGATCTTCGATGATAATAATTTTTTCTTCTTCGCCAAATTTAGCATCTTTTACGACAATTACAAGAGATTTTTCTTCATCTGACGAATAAATTTTGTCTGTTACGGCAAACGCAGCCAAAAAAACAAAGCCTAACAGAATGATTGCGAGCACTTTTGCCAAGTTGCGTTTCATTTTACCTTTCTCCTTCAGAAATTTAATGGTTAGAACCGTCCGGGTCGGTGGTATAATAAGAAAATTATTGATAAAATGCAATATAATTCGCTAAAATTTGCGATTTACTTATTATTTTAAAAATATAGCCATAATTTTCTATATATACTTTTTGTGACAGTGATTAAAAATTCAACGTTTACGGGTGCTAATTTTGACATTTCCCGGCAGGCGAAGAGAAAAGTGTTTGCTGGATATTTATATTCGCAAATATTGACGACTTGTCGCTAATTTATCTTGACAAAATAAAAATTGTTGCTTATATTGATCCGGGTGCTTTAGATTCTGCCTCTTATCGCGGCAAAAACGTTTCATGGTGCTGTCTCAGAGGAGGAGCAGTGGATTTCACTTTTGAACCTGTTTTCCGTTACTGGATTGCCAATGCGGATCAGATCCATGCCGTATTTGAGACGGGAAACTCGTCCAAACTGCATCTCAATATCTATTTTCAATCCGGATTGATGGCTATGGAACTGAGCGGCCGACCGGACGGACGGCTGCCCCACAACAAAGCCTCTTACTATCACCATCTGCTATGGCGTTTCAAAAACAGCCAAAAGAACAAAACCCCCTTTGAGTTGAACCAGCAGGATTTTGTGCAACTGGAACAGGAACTGGTGCTGTACCTGATCCGTTCGCTGGCCTTTATGCATCTGCACAAATACACCCTGGCCGACCAAGACGTAAAGTTCATCTCGCGAGCGCTCTCCTTTGTCTGCAAAACCAGCCGCGACGCCAACACCCGCGACTACTTTCAACAGTACCTTGACCTGGTCCGCGTCATCGAACAAAAAGCGCTCGCCCTCATCCAGATGGAAAAACACGATTACTCGTCCGCCACCGAATTTCTGAACAAAGGGAATATGCTGATCGAAAAGCTGTACAAGGTGGCCGACGACTCGTGCACGCCGCACAGCCGCAAAGATCTGCTGTCGTTGAAACAATTCATGCTCAACATCCCGATATTGGAACCGGCCAATAAAACCAAACACCACTCAAATCACACCATGCTCTGACACTCCTTTTGAGTGGTAGGTTGAGGCCAAGCCTGACTCTCTGCCCCCGGAGTCAGGCTTTTTTATGCCGGCTAACGGACGCGCGGGTGCCGGAAATGACGGTCGGCAAAATTTAAATACTGTTCCCAGTCGTACGCCGTCACATCATGCTTGCCGCTGCGAATATGATAGCCGATGGTGCTGTGCACCGGTTGCTGCAGCGCCGGCATTTCGGTCGCGACCAGACCATCGCGGCCCAGCAGCTGGTACACCGGACTCGCCGCCAGAGCGGCGAGAAATTCACCGCGCGGATCGGCCCACAGATCCTCCTGGGCGCTGGCAACGTAGAGCGGCCTCGGCGCCATCAACGCCAACAGCTCGTGCTGATCCACCGGCAAGGCCGATTCGTTGTCATTGTAGGCTTTATAGCGGCCGCAAAACCAGTGCGGAAAATTGGTGTTGATGCGGGCCACGGTTTCTCCGAAAATGCGTTTTGACAGCGCCGCCCCCCCGCATCCGGAATTGTTGGAAATCACCATCGCAAACCGCTGGTCCTGTGCCCCGGCCCAGAGCGCCGCCTTGCCCAGACGCGAGTGGCCGATGATGGCGACACGGCCGGCATCCACATCCTTGTCGGTTTGCAGATAATCCATAGCCCGCGACAAGCCCCAGGCCCAGGCACCGATCGCACCCCATTCGTCTGCGTCCGGACGTGTCTGCCCGTCGCGATAAAACAGAGGCTGCACGCCGTTCCTAAAACCGTCGTCAAAATCGGGATCCAGATCGCCGTAATATACTGTGGCCAGACCATAGCCCCGCTGCAAAATCATTTCCACCTGCCAGCGGCTGGCTTCGATGCCGCGGGTTTGTTCCGTCGCCCGGTTGCCGACGATACCCGGCTTGTTATCATCGCGCATCCACGCTTCGCACAGCTCAATGCCCGGATCATTGTGGATAGAGTGGTTGCCGTTAAAATTCAAACCCAGAAAGAGCGGCACCGGCTTGGTCACCGCCTTTGGCAGATAGATCAGAATAGTCATCTGCGGCATCGGCTCTTTGCCCGCCAGGCGGATATGGACCTGCTTGCGGACAGCAAGACCGTGCAGGGCATTTTTATCCTTTTTAATCAATGGTTTAGCGATCTTAAATTTCTGCGCGGCCGCCGGCGTCCGGCCATAAACCTCCTCCGCAAACAGCTTTAGTAACTCCGGCCGGCGTTTCTCCCACCAGGCTTGCGGCGTGGTGATCGTTTCACCCGCTATCGTCAGCAACGGATCCGGCAACGTATAGGCGGGAACCTTCGCTTCATCATAGTTGAACCCCTGCGGCTGAGCAGCCAGTTTTACAGACCAACCGGTCACCGCCACCAGTAAAAACAGCACTTTTTTCAGCATCCGCCTGTTCCTTTCAAATTGCCCCGATTTGTAGATTTTATGTAATTTTTCTTGCGTATTATAAAAAATATATTTACATTATCAAAGACAAATCGTGGTACACCATTGTAAATGTAATTTCTGCATGCTCTACGCGTTCGACCTTAACACACAGTATTGTGAACATTCGATTGGCCGCTGCTAAATCGCAACGCGGGATTATACTGTCTTCCCGTGATTTGCGATTTTTTTTTGCATGTCAGAAATAATGCATGGGTACGCCGGCCGCAAGCGCGGCAAAAAAGCAATTCTTAAAAGAAAGGAAAGTCAGGATGGAGCAGGGAACCGTCAAATGGTTTAATTCCGAAAAAGGCTATGGATTTATCCAGCGGCCGGGCGGTGCGGACGTGTTCGTGCATTATAAGGCGATCGCGGGGGACGGCTTCAAGTCCTTGAATGAAGGCGACAAAGTTCAATTTGACGTCGAAAAAGGACCCAAAGGACTGCAAGCGGCCAACGTTAGCAAGATCTAGCTTAGCCTTTGCCCAACCAAAAAGGCCTTGCCGATTCGTCGGCAAGGCCTTTTCTTTTTCCGCTACATATCCCTTCGTTCTACTTTTGCACCAGATGGCTCGCCACCACCTGGGCAATGTCCAGCACCTGAATGTTCTGTTCCAGCCCCTTCTCCCGGGTGCCGTCATCGAGCATGGTGAGACAGAACGGACACGCGGTGGTCATAATCCCGGCGCCGCTGGCGACGGCTTCCTCCACGCGAAGATGGTTGATACGGGTCCCGACCGTCTCTTCCATGAACATGCGGCCACCGCCGGCGCCGCAGCAAAAACTCTTGCTGTGATGCCGCCCCATCTCCCGACAGCCCCCGTGCTGCAAATGCTGCAACACCTGACGAGGCGCATCGTAAACGTTATTATACCGGCCCAGATAGCACGAGTCGTGATAGCCCACACTCTCCTGCATCTGCCGCACGCTGAGCCGCCCCTGCTTCAACAGCTCGGCAATCAGCTCGGTGTGATGCACGACGCTGAACTCGCCGCCGAGATGGCGATATTCGCTCTGAATCATATGATACCCGTGCGGACAGGAGGTCAAGACTTTTTTGAACCTGTACTGCTTCATGGTCTGAATGTTCTCTTCCGCCATCATCTGGAACACATATTCGTTGCCGGCCCGGCGCGCCGGATCGCCGCAACACTTTTCCTCTGCTCCCAGAATCGCATAATCCACACCGGCGGCGTTCAATATCTGCACCAGCGCTTTGGAAATGTTCTTGCCGCGATCATCAAAGGAGCCGGCGCAGCCGACGAACCAGAGGTACTCGGCCTCTCTCTTTTCCGCCATCAGCGGCACCTGCAACGCTTGACACCACTCGGCGCGAGCGGCCGCTCCCATGTTCCACGGGTTGGCGTTGGTCTCCAGGCCGCGAAACGTCGCATTCAGTTCCGTGGGAAAGTCGCTGTCCATCATGACCTTGGCGCGCCGCAGCTCGACAAGGGCGGGTATGTGTTCGTTCATCACCGGGCATGTTTCCATGCAGGCGCCGCAGGTGGTGCAGGCCCAGATCTCGTCCGGCGTCAGCCAGCCATCCATGACCGGCTCGGAAGGTTCGCCGCCTTTCAACAGCGCCTCTTTCTCGTGCAACAGATGCTTGCGCAGACTCATCATGACCACTTTGGGCGACAATGCCTTGCCGCTCTGAAACGCCGGGCAGACATCCTGGCAACGGCCACAGTCGACACAGGAGAAAAAGTCGGTCATGTTTTTCCATTGATACTGCGTGACCCTGCTGACGCCAAACTCTTCCGACTTTTCAAAGTCAATCTTTTGCAGCGTGCCGATGGGCTCGCGGCTGCGTAAAAAAATGTTCACCGGTCCGGCCAAAAGATGCAGGTGCTTGGAATGAGGGATGAACACCAGAAAGCCGAACACCATCAGGATATGCGACCACCAGAAAATCCCGCCCCACAGGCTCAGGGATTCTGGCGACATACCGGTGAAAAGAGCGGCCGAAGCCCGGCTGAACGGCATGCTGGCGGCAAAAAAGTGCCCGCTGCGGATACCGTCCACCGCCTGGCCGAAGAGATAGGTGATCATCAGGCCGAAAATCAGCGACAGCACCACCCCGCTCTGCCAGGAACGGGAGATGGGTTGCGGCTGGGTGATGGCCACAGGTTTGATCACATAGCGACGGAACGCCAGAAAAAGAGTGCCTGCGATGGTGAGCACCGCCACCACGTCCACTGCCAGAAACCAGAGGTCGTTAAAGGCCGAATGGCCCCAGAGTGAAAATCCGCTTATGAACGCACCGACGACGTGATTGATCGTGGCAACGGTGAACAGCATAAAGCCCCAGAACAGAAACGCATGCATGAGGCCGGCCAGCGGCCGGTCCTTGATGGCGCAGAGCTGGCTAGCCACACGCAACACCATGAATCGCAATCGTTCCACAGGCCGGTCGGTGCGACTCACCTCCCGTTTGCCGCGCTGGATCAATCGAACACGAATCCAGATTTCGCGGATGAAAAAACCTGCGCTCGCCAAAAGCGCCCCCAACAGAATCAGACGTCCTATCCAGCTTGACACAGTGCCTCTCCTTCCAGCAGATGATTAAAGGGCCGCCTTCCCTTGCGGCGGCCGGGTCTCTCCATGCGGTCGCAACCGGTCGGACGCTGTTGTCCAATTCGACCTGCTCCGCAAGGCCGATCGGCCCGATGGGTTTAGCCGCGTATTTTTTTGATCTCTTCCGTCAGCACTGGCAACACCTCAAAAAGGTCGCCGACAATGCTGTAATCCGCACGCTGCAGAATCGGCGCGTTGCCGTCTTTGTTCACCGCCACGATGCATTTGGAACCGGACATGCCGGCCCAGTGCTGGATGGAGCCGGAGGCGCCGAACATGAAATAGAGACCGGGCGATACGACCTTCCCGGTTTGTCCGACCTGTTCGCTGTGCGGACGCCAGCCGCTGTCCACCACCGCACGCGTTGCGCCCACGGCGCCGCCCAACAGCTGCGCCAACTCTTCCAAAAGCGCAAAATGCTCGGCAGCCCGCATGCCGCGGCCGCCGGTCACAATAATGTCCGCATCCGATACATCCAGCCGGCCGGAACCGGATTTGCGCACCTCCACCAGCTTGACGCTGGAGTCTGGAGCGGGACAGGGCAGAGATTCTGCGGACACGGTCGCACCGGCACGACTCTCTTCAGCCGGGAACATGCCGGGACGAAGGGTGACCACCTTGACCGCACCACTCACCTTGAGATGAGCCAGGATTTTTCCGGCGTACATCGGCTTTTCGACTGCCAGGTCTTCCCCCTCGGCCGAGACCGCCGTCACATCGCTGACACAGGTTCCCTGCAGGGCCGCCGCCACACGCGGCGCCAGATCACGCCCCATATTGGAGGCGGCAAAAAGGATCAGTGTGGCGCCGCTTTTCTGTATCGCGTCCACAACGATCCGTTTGTACAGATCGGCCTGATAATTCTCACAACCAGGGTCAATGACGGTGTACAGCTGGTCCGCCCCATACGCCGCAAACGACCCTTCCTGGCCGGCGGCCGCCGCCATATGCAACACCGCCACGCCGGCGCCACGACTATCGGCCAGCCTGCGGCCGACGGTGACCGCTTCAAACGCACTCTTGCGTATCTGACCGTTCTTTAATTCACTGACAACCAATACTGTCGACATGGATCAACTCTCCTTGATAATGGCTAACCCTGCGAAGGGTTGCACATCAGATTCGTTCACATATATTCTGCACCGTATTTCATAATCCTGATAAACCGGGCCCACATCCCGGACCATCGAGGTGTTCGACATTTTTTAACCGGGATGCGCTCAAAAGAATTCGTGATGCATGAAAGATAACCGGCAAAAGACAATCACCGCTGCAAAACCCGTCTAGATCACTTTTGCTTCCTCGCGCAGCCGGCGCACCAGCTCCGGTACCGCCGCACTGCCTTCGCCTACAATCTGGCCGCCTTTGCGGCTCTTGGGATAGCTGAATTCGGTGATGGCGACACGGCTGTCCATAGCCTCCAACTGAACCACAGGAATGTCCTTCTTCTTGGCCATCATCACCCCGCGAATGGAAGGATAACGAGGTTCGTTCAACCCTTTCTGGCAGGTGATCAGACACGGCGTCGGGCCGGTCAGCACCTCGGTGCCGGCTTCGCCCTCCCGTTCGGCGGTGAAGGATCCGGCCTGAAGAGCCAGTTTGGTCACCACCGTTACACAGGGAATGTTGAGGATCTCGGCCAGCATGGGACCCACCTGCATGTTGCCGTCATCGATCGCCTCCTTGCCAAGCAGAATCACATCGTATGCTTCCCCGGCTATGGCTTGTGCCAGAGCCTGAGCGCTTTTAAAACCATCCAGCTGCACCTGATCATTCTGCAACAAAAGCACGTCATCGACGCCCATGGCCACAGCCGTGCGCAAGACCTCTTTGGCTCGTTCAGGGCCCATGGTGATCGCTTTAATGGTGCCGCCGGCCGCTTCTTTCATTCGCAACGCCTCTTCAACGGCGAATTCATCGTAGGGATTCATGATAAACTTGATGCCGCTTTCATCAATAGCCTTGCCGCCGGACCCGGTCTTTATGGTTGCTTCCGTATCCGGAACCTGCTTGAGACACACCAGAATGTTCACTTTGCTACCTCGCTTTCAATGTTATACAGGGATCAGTCGCTCGCCCGGGCGATCGGTATATAAAAAAACCGGCGGATCCGCCGGCTTAATAATGTACCTATTCGCCATGACATTTCAAAAACAATTTTGAATGTGGTTCAGTTCTTTGCCAGACCGTCCAGTATGATGGTTGAGATCTGATCAGCGGATTGGGAGAGGTTGATGCGCTTGGTTTTGGAAATGGTCCAGTTGGTGGCAATCTGGTCCACGGCGCCAAAGAGCACCTGCTTGAAAATGGACGGATTGATGTCGTCACGAAACTCTTTTTGGCCCTGCCCCAGCTTCAGGATCTCGGCAATAATGGAGAGATATTCCTTGAAGCGAGTGCCGTCATAACCGTGCAAAAATCGGCTGCTCTGACGCAACTCCACCTGCATCAACTGCGCCATGTCCGGATGGTCCTGCACCAGACCCAGATGCAGGTTGATAAACGTGCGCAACTTGGCCGTAGCCGAAGAGATCGATTCCAGCTTTTGCCGCATATTTTCGATGATCGGCACCATCTCTTCTTCAAAAATCGAGATCATGAGGTCGTCTTTATTTTCAAAATAGAGATAGATGGTCCCGGTGGCCACATCCGCTACTTTGGCGATATCTTCCACTTTGGCGGCAAAAAAACCTTCACGGGCAAAAACTTTGATCGCTGCCTTTAAAATCCGCTCCCGTTTATCGGCACTCATATATGTATCCTTATAAAATATGAAACATATTCATTTTTTACAAAATTAATAAAATTATTTGCAAATGCAAGTGGTTTTAGCGTATTGTTGAATAATTTTGAATATTATTCATTTTTGTGTTGACTCTATAAAAATTTTTAAGTAAACTAGATGCACAACAGGAGTGCAGACCCATCTTATCATCTTTGTTTGGAGGAGGAATAATGAAACGAGGAGTAGCTCTACTACTGATCGGCATTTTGGCCATGAGCGCGAGCCTGTTCGCATCCGGTGTCGATCTGACCGGCATCGGAGCCCGTGCCACAGCGTTGGGTGGAAATTACCGCGGTGTTTCCAATACGTGGGAAGGCCTGTTCTGGAATCCGGCCGGCCTGGTGTTCTCCAAAGGCCGCCATGCAGGGTTCGGCGTAGAAATGATCCGCCCCGTGGTCGGCTTTACCCCGGCCACCGCTCTTAATGGCCAGACCTTCAGCTCCATGACCGCCGGCAACACCGAAAATATTGTAAAGAATTACTTTATGCCATCCCTCGGCTATTACTGCAGCAATGAAAAAATGGCCTGGGGTATCGGCTTCTTCCCCATTTTCGGCCTCGGCGCCAAATGGGCGCTGACCGACTACCGGAAATATAATTCGGCGTATCCCCAATACGACTATGAAGACGATCTCAAAGTGCTGACGCTGCAACCGACCGTTGCCTTTAAACTGAGCTCCAAACTGTCCGTTGGCTTGGGCCTCAATCTCATCTATGCCGACATTATGATTCGGAAACCCAATTTCACCCCCAACCCCTATCTGTTTGACGCCAAGCTGGCTACCAATACCACCATTCGTTCGACCCTGGGCACCAGCGCCTATCTGCCGCAGTACAACCATCTCATGACCAACACCATCCTCGAAGGTGACGGCATGGGCCTCGGCGCCAACGTCGGCCTGCAGTTCAAGGTGGCGCCCACCTTCACCATCGGCGCTTCTCTACGCTATTACCAGGATGTGGCGCTGGAAGGCAAAGCCAGCGGTATCATGATTTTTGCCAACAACGCCGAAGTCAATCAAAAAGTCAAGGCGCTGGATGCCGCCCTGTTCAAACCGATGCTCCAGGCCGGTCAACTTACACCCCAATCCTATTATGTCCTGACCCAGTTCTACTCCGGCCGGGCCGACTCTTCGCTGGGCGTGGATAAAAGCATCAAGGCCGACATGCCGTTGCCCCTGTGCGCCGGCGTAGGCTTTGCCTGGACCGGTATTAAAAACCTGCTGGTGACCGCCGATGTGGCTATGACGCAGTGGACCTCCTGGGACGCGATCATCATCAACGACGAAAACGGCAAACAGTTCTCCGAGTTGCTCCTGAACTGGGAAGATACCATCCGCATGGGTATCGGCCTGGAATACGCGTTCAGCGCCTTTAAGCTGCGCGGCGCCTTCTACAGCGAACCCAATGCCGCTGTTCCCGAGACCATGCAGCCCACGATCCCGGACGTCAATCGCAGAAATACCATTATCGCCGGTCTGGAAGTGCCTGTCGGCCCGATCCGCCTGCACGCTGTGTATGAGCGCATGCTCATCGCGGACGCCACCATCGACGAATGGGTACTCAACGCCGGCAAAACCGGCTATGAGAACATGGCCGGCACCTACAAGATGAACGTGAACACCGCCACGCTGGGAATTGATTTCGACTTTTAACAGCCGTGAAATTTTAATTGTTTTTAACATGTTATAATTGTTTGTACATTAGGGCTTCCCATCCGGGAAGCCCTTTTTTTAAGTTTGATGGCCTCTAACCTTATTGCGGTCCCGGGATTGATCATGAAAAAAATTACCATCGCCCTGAGCAGCCTGCTTTTGCTGCTGTCGTGCAAATCGGATCTGGGGCTGGAACCGACGCGCAGCGGCTTTCGCGGCACGATCCGTTTTAAAAACAGCTGGCCGGCACAAACCGATCAGGTGCTGGTGGTGGCGGCGACGAAATTTCCGCCCACCGCCATCACGGAAATCATCATGGGCGATCCTCTGCCGCTCCAGGTCGATTCGGTCGACTATGAGGTGTTCACGCCGCCGCAAGCTTTTGCCGCCGTGGGCGTGGTCTGGAAGGAAAAGGATCAACCCTGGGATGTAACCAACATCATCGGTATCTATTTTGACAGCGAGGACCATTTCAATCCCGGCGATGTCACGGTCGACCGTCGCGACCGCATGCTGGACCACATCGATATCGAAGCTGATCTGGCCAAAGCCAAACGGGCCGTGCAGAGCGGCATCGAAGGGGTGCTGCGCATCAAAGGGAACTGGCCGGCCGGCTCGCAATCCATTCTGCTCGCCGCCTCCAAACCCATTCTGCCGTCCGGCCTGCTCGACATCTCGCTGAGCACGCCGATTGCAGCGCCCTTTGATTCCACCCGCTATTTTCTCAGCCTGCAGCCCGGAACCTATCGCCTGGTCGGCGCCCTGTTGATCCAGGACGGCGTCAGCCTCGGCATTTCCAGCCTCTCCGGTCTGTACTATAAAAAACCCGGCGACCTGCTGCCCGGCTCTGTGACCATCGCCAACGACACCACCCGCGTCCGCAACATCAATTTCACCATCGATTTCAATACTAAACCTTTTCCAGGCTGAGGTGAACCCACATGAAACGTTATCTATTGATGGTGCTGTTCGCAGGTATTCAGGTTCTGTTCAGCCAGGAATACGGCAGACTCGAGGGGCAGGCGATCGACCGCCGCAGCGGCGAAGCGCTGCTGGGGGTGAACATTTTGCTGGAAGGCACGGTCCTGGGACAGATCACGGACCTCGACGGCCGTTTCGCCATCGCCCGAATTCCCGCCGGCCGCTACTCGCTGCGTGCCAGCATGGTGGGTTACAAAATGCTGCAGCAGAACGACATCGTCATCCAGGCCGGCAAGACGACGTCGCTGCAATTGCAGCTAGAGTCCACATTGATCGAGACCGCCGACGTTGTCGTAACCGCCAGCAAACGCCGCCAGAGCATCCAGGAATCGTCAACCAGCGTCGGCGTAATGACTTCACACAATCTGGCCCAAAAAAATGAGATCTATCTTGACAAAGTCCTGGAAAATGCTTCCGGCGTAAATTTCATCGGTTCTCAGGTCAACATCCGCGGCTCTTCCGGCTATAACTATGGTGCCGGCACGCGCGTGCTCATGCTGATCGACGGCGTGCCCATTCTTCCCGGCGACAGCGGCGATCTGAAATGGGATATGGTGCCGGCTACCCAGGTGGATCGCGTGGAAATCATCAAAGGGGCCGGCTCGGCGCTCTATGGCTCCAGCGCCATGGGCGGCGTCATCAACATCATCACCAAATCAGCATCCGCCCAGCCCATCACCAACGTCCGTCTCTCTGCCGGCGTTTACGACAAACCGGCGTACGCTGAATGGCAGTGGACCGATCGCGTGCTTCATTACGACGACATGGACGTGGACCACTCCCGGCGCATCGGCGCCTCCCAGGTCCTGGTGGCCGCCGGCCGCCACAAATCCACCGGCTATAGTCAGAACAGCGATTTCCAGCGCTTTAACGGCTCTCTCAAATGGTATACGCCACTGACAGCGCAATCCAATCTCACCTTTTCCGCCAATTATGAAACCGGCACGCGCGCAACCGGTTTGATGTGGCGCAGCCAACGCTATGCGCTGCAAGTGGACCCGGAAGCCATCGGCGACTATATCCGCTCCAACAAACTTTCGCTCACCGCGTTCCATCAGTGGGCGGTGAGCAAAAATTTCAGCCTGAAAAGCAGGGTCTCTTACCTGCGCAACTATTGGAAAAACTTTTTCCACGACAACCTCAATGCCTCCACGGCGCAAAAAATCGGAATGGAAATTCAGGGCGATTATCAGTTTTCCAATTTAAACTCGCTTACCTTTGGCACCGAAGAGGCCTGGGATCATGTCGAATCCGGACTGGTGGGCGGCCACGATCAGTACAACATCTCTGCCTATGTGCAAAACGAACGCAAGCTGCCGTTGTCGCTGGCTTTCACCCTGGGCTTCCGCTACGATTATCAGTATGTGGACAATGGCTTTACGGATCAAAAGGTGAGCCCGAAAATCGGGTTGGTCTGGAAAGCGAATCCTGGCGTGCATATGCGCATCTCGTCAGGCCGGGGCTTTCGCGCCGCCAGCATGTCGGAGCGATTTTCCGATTCCATGTACTCCGGTTTGCGTTTGATGCCCAATCCGGATCTGATGTCAGAGACGGCCTGGTCGCACGAAGTCGGCGCCAACGTTCTGCTCGGTTCCGGGATCTATCTGGACATCGCCGGATTCAGCAGCGACTACTGGAATCTGATCGAACCGCTGCCGGATGCTAACCAGACCATCCGCTTCATCAATGTCACCCGCGCCCGCATCACCGGCGTGGAGAGCAGCATAAAATTCAGTCCCGGCATCCGTCACCTGACCTGTGACCTCGGTTATACCTACATGGATCCGCAGGATCTGGAACTGGACGAAATCCTCGCTTATCGGCCGAAACAGCTTTTGCAATCGTCGTTGTATTATCAATGGAAGCGGATGGATGTGAGCGCCGACTATCGTTATGTGGCGCGGCTGGAAAATGTCAAGCTCTACCCCTCAGACGACCGGGTGGCGCAAAAAACCGTCAACACACACGTTGGCGTGAAAATCGGTGCCTGGCATGTGAGTGCGCACATTTACAATCTCTTCAACCACAACCATACCCAGATGGAGCGCACACTGATGCCCGTCCGCAACTATGCGCTGACCTTGCGGGCGGCCTACTAGACGGCGCAGGGAAGGCACTCACTCTATCCCGGGCTCAACCCCGATCCATGGTTCCGCCTCCCCTGTCATTGCGAGCGGAGGCGCGGCGGCTGCGAAAGAATCCGCTCTCGAATGCAGCGAAGCAATCTCTGGCTGCGACGATCAAATCCATCCAGTCGCTACGCGACCGTTTTTTCCATCCTGCTGATTGCCGCAGCCGCTCGAACAGTGCTCGGCTAATTATATTCCGCTGACTGAACCTGCGTATCCGTCAGAATTATGGATCGCTGGCGCATCATCTCGGCCAGCACAATAGCCGCCGCATGCCCCAACGACAGTGAGCCCACGGCCGACGCCATGGGAATTTTAATAAAGCGGTGGCAGTGGTTGCGCACGGCCGCCGAGAGTCCGCGCTTTTCCCCGCCGATGGCGAGAACAACCCCCGTGGTCATTGATATATCATAAATGGTCTTTTGCGCATTGGCGATGCAGCCGTACACCATCAAGCCGTGCTGCTTGAGCCGGATCAGCACCCGGTCCACCTCTTCAAACATCACGATGGTCATGCGTTCATAGGCGCCGGACGAAGCCCGTGAGACCGCGTTGCTGTCGAAATCCCACAGATGTTTTTTCAACAGCACGGCATGCACCCCCATGGCTTCTGCGGTGCGCAGGGTAAAACCGAAATTCTGCGCATCGTCCACCCCCTCCAGCAGCAACAGGCAGGGGGCGAAGAGGTGCTTAAAGCGCTCATAAAATTCGTCAAATCCCGGTTCCCGTTTGCCGCTGCACAGAGCCACCACGCCGCCATGAGTTTTACCGCAGGCCATGCGGTCGATCTCTGCCGCACTCAAGCGCTTGATCGGGACCCCCTGTTGCTCTGCTTCCTGCAAGAGCAGCGGAATCGTTTCGTCGTGCAACCCGTCCCGCAATCCTATCATCTGAAACCGGCGGCTGTGCGCCTTTAGCGCGGCTTCCACGGAAATGCGGCCCTCCAGCACCTCCATGGCTACAGACCTATGCCGCGGATCGGCTGGATGCGCATGCTCTCTATGACAAGGGGTGGATCGTCGGCGGCGCGATAAAACACGACATGCCCCTGTCGCACCTTTTGCAACAGTTTTTGACTGGATACGATATAACCGGCAATCCTGCATTCGGCTTCGCGATCGCCGGATATGATCTGGTAATAAAGCAACGGATAGGAAAACATCGGCACGATGGTTTCCGGAGCATGGTTGTTGTACGACGTGATCAGGGATTCCGTCAAGGGATAATCGTACAGCTCCTGGCTATAGCCCTGATCCTGCATTCCCAGCCAGCGATAGAATATTTTGCTTTTTGTCGATTTTTTGCTGTTTTCCAGCAAAGCCAGGAAATGGAAGCGGCTAAATCGCTCCCGGCTGATCAGGTACCCTTCCCCTTTATCGGCGACCAGTTTGCCCTTTTCGACATGCCAGTTGGCATTGCCCACCGTTTGCCAGCCGGCCAGCGACTTGCCGTCAAACAGACTGGTCCATTGCTCCTGGTCCGGCAGTTCACGTACCCACAAATTCCGATAATGGACCGGCGCCTCGTGATTGGAAAGCCCGATAGCGCCACGACGCAGCCGATATTTGAGAATGGAATTAGCGGCAAAATCGGCGTCCTGCACCAGCACGCCGTTCAACCAAATCCGGCAGCGCGGCCATTCGAAAACGACATGGTATTGATTCCATTCCCCGGCAGGTCGAATGGCATTGACCTTGGGCGGGATAACATCATAGATCGAGCCGGTGCTGCCTTTGTGAACCGGCAGATGACTGTCGTCCATGATCTGCGCTTCGAAACCCAGCCGCGACTCGCGGCCGGCGCCCACCACAGGCAGATGAAAAAAGATGCCGCTGTTGCAGCCTTTGTAAAATTTGAATTCGGCATAGAATTCATAATTTTCATATTCCTGTTCCGTGCGAATCAGATACGGCGGCACCCGCTTGCCGGTGCAATAGATCATACCGTCTTTGACCACCCAGGCACCGGAATCGGGCTGGATATTCCAACCCGAATAATCCCGTCCGTTGAACAGGCTCTTGAATTCCGGACCCGGAGAGTTAAATTGCGGCGACCACACCGCTGCAGGCGTTTGCGCACTCGCCATAGAGATCACCAGGGAAAAAAAGACTACAACGACGGCTTTCATAGTCACTTCCTTTTTCTAAACATTCTCACCACTACAGCCAGCACAACGCCGACCAGCAAAAGGGTTATGGTGCCGATGACACCGATCATGCGGCTCTGCCAGGGGAACTCGAGCCATTTCCAGGCTTCCGGCAAATTGTGTGCAAAGGTAGCCCAGGCAATGCTCAGCACACTGGCGATCACGGCAATAATGGCGAACGGCCGCGTAATCCAGGGAAACATGATGGCCAGCAAAAAGAGGCCGATGACGCCACCGCCGGCAATGCCGCCCAGCTTCCAGCCGGTCTCCAGAGCCGACTGTATCTTGATCAGGGCCAAACCAGAGACGGTGCCGATCAAACCCCACACCAGCGTATAGATCCGCAACAGGCGAACGCTTTTTTGGTCGTTTACCTGCGGATTGATATATTTTTTGTAGAAATCCAGTAGCGTCAGGGTGGACATGGTATTGAGGCACGAACTGATGGTGCTCATGGCCGCGGCGAAGAGCGCTGCCACAATCAGACCGCGGACGCCGACGGGCAATGTGGTGGTGATAAAATGGGGAAATATTTTATCACCCTGCAACGGCTGCTGCAATTCCGGAGTCAATGCATTCGGATAGACCTGATAATAGGCAAAGAGAGCGGTACCGATAAACAGGAAACACGCCGAAATCGGGAAATAGCCCCAAACAGCGGTCCACACTGATTTGGCCGCCTCTTTTTCCGTAGCCGTCGTGTGGTAACGCTGCACGAAATTCTGATCCACGGCGAAATTGCGCAGGTTCTCCATCAGGCCATAGGCGACCACCACCCAGGCGGAGGCGACCGTCAAATCCAACTTCCAGCTACCCAGCGAAAACTTGTTCTGGCTGACCGCAATGCTGATGACCTGTCCCGGGCCTTCCGGCATGCCAAACAGCAAAAAGGCGAGTGCCGTCAGCGCGCCGCCGAAGAGGATGATCACCTGAATGACGTCGGTCCAGATGACCGCTTCCATGCCGCCGAACATGGTGTAGAGAATGACGGAAAGACCGGTAGCGACGATGATGACCGGGTAGGACCAACCGGTCAGATTATGCAGCGGCAGCGACAGCAGAAACAGGATCATGCCGACGCGGGTGATCTGGCCAAAGAGGAAGCTGACGCTGGCATAGACGCGCGCCCAGCCGCCGAAGCGCTGCTCCAGATAGGTGTAGGAGGCGACGCCGATCTTGTTGCGATACAAGGGGATAAAATACCAGGCGGCCGCAATCGCGGCGATGGGCAGCGTCAGCGTGAAGAGAAACGCATCCCAGTTGAAATTGTACGATTGACCGGGATAGGCCAGAAAGGTGATGCTGCTGACGAACGTACCAAGAATGGAGAGCCCCACCGCCCAACTTGGAATCTTGCCTGCCGCCACCATAAAACCGTCGGCGGTGTTGCTTTTTTTGCGAAAGTAGAGACCAAACAGGGTGATGCCGAAAAAGTAAACCAACAAGATGATCTTGTCAATCAGGTAGAATTGTTGCATGAGGCTCCTCCGTCCTTGGTTGATTACTCTGTTTGTCTGTTTATTGTTATTTGTCTGTCATCGCATTCATTCGCTGCTCAGCCATGGGCCTGTGCCCGTCTGGTCGGCCATCACCTCTTCGAGATCCTCGTCTCGCCAGGGCGGCACCGCCCCTTCCCGGGAGGCGACAAAGGCGGCGAGGGCGTTGGCACGGGTCACGATATCATCGAGCTTTCGGCCGCGCATATAGTGAAGCAGAAACGCGGCCGCAAAGGCATCGCCGCAGCCGGTGGTGTCCTTCACCGTCACCGGATATCCCTGATGCTCGACAACGCCGCCGGGGCTGATCACCAGGCAGCCATCCGCACCGTTGGTGAGTATGACAAGCTTTAAACCATAGTGTTCCAGCAGCCAGCGCGCAAAGGCTGGTTCTGTTTCCCGGCTGCCCCAGCCCTGCATCAGCCGGTGCATTTCATCGCTGTTAAATTTGGCAATGTCGCAGGCGTTCAGCCAGGCGTCTACCCGCTGGGCTGTATCCGTATTCCATCCGGAAAAATTGGCGTCGAAGAATTTGACGGCCTGAGGGGCAGCGCGTAAAAATTTTATTACAGCCGCTGCCGCATGCGGGGAGCGGCTCCCTCGTGCCGTAAAATAGACCGCTTTGATGTCCCTGGCCCAGGGCGTCCAGGCCGGCTCTTCGCTCAAGTCGTCAAAAGCTGCCGTCGCCGAACAGCGAAAGGCTGGAGTGCCGTCAGGGGTTACTGTAATTTGCACCTCTCCCGTGGCCGCCACCGGATCGCGTTGCACGCCGACCGTGTCCAGGTCACGCGCCCGCAACGCGTCCAGCAATTCATCGCCCGCTTGATCCGAGCCGATCCGGCTGATCAGCAAAACATCTGCGCCCGACTGCCGGAGATGGAGCGCCACATTGGCCGGGCTGCCGCCGATGTAACGTCGTTCTTTATACACATCCCAAAGCAGTTCGCCGATCGTGGCCAGCCCAAAAGACATATCACCTCTCCCAGATCGCTGCTTCCACAGCCGCGCCGCCGGGCATGGGGCCGGATCCGGTGACTGGATCCACGGATTCAAAGCGAATGCCCTCCGGGATGGGAAATTCCTGGTAAGGCTCGGTGGCGAGGGCGCGCTGCATGAACAGCGTCCATATGGGGGCGGCCGCCCGGTCGCCGGTCATGCCGACGCGCTTGCTGTCGCGCAGCGGCCGGTTGTCGTCGAAACCGACCCAAACCGCGGTGACCAGGTCCGGTGTAAAACCGACAAACCAGCAGTCACGGTAATCGCTGGAGGTGCCGGTCTTGCCGGCTGCCGGCCGGTTAAAAGCCGAACGCCGTACCGAAGCGGCGGTACCATGATCGATGACAGCGCGCATCATATCGATCAGCATAAAACAGATCTGCGGCTCGGCTACGCGCTGATTTTTAGGAATCGTTTCCTCCAGCAATTGCTGGTCCGAGCTTTTAATTTCACGGATAAAATAGGGCGCACGACGCATGCCCCCGTTGGCAACGGTGGCGTAGGCAGCGGCCATTTCCAGCGGATTCACGCCGGCCGTTCCCAAAGCCAGGGCCAGGTTTTCTTCCAATTCACTTTCGATGCCCAGTCGATGGGCATTTTTGACCACCAAGGCCGGCGTCACCTCTTCGATCAGCTTGGCGGTAATGACGTTGATGGAATGGGCCAACGCTTCCTTGAGGATCAGAGGGCCGCGGAAACGGCGATCGAAATTATCCGGGGACCAGGCCTGGCGGCCGATGCGAAATTCGATCTCTTCATCCACATAAACGCTTTTGGGGGTAACGCCCGCTGTCTCCAGAGCGGAAAAATAAACAAACGGCTTAAACGCCGAACCGGCTTGCCGGCGGATCGAGAGAGCGCGGTTCAGCGGCGCTCGCCGAAAATCGCGGCCGCCCACCATGGCCTTTATCTGGCCGGTATGGGGATCCAGCGCCACCAGCGCTGCCTGCGGATATCGGACTTTGGCTTCCCAGCCGGCCTCGTCGTACGGCGGCAAGCCCATGGCTTCATCCAGTTTGGCCAATCCCTCAGCGACGGCGCGGGCGGCTTCGTATTGATAACGAATGTTCAACGTGGTGTACATCTGCAGACCGCCGTAATTGACGGCATCGGCCCCAAACTGCCTTTTGCCGTGTTCCCGCACCTCCTGAACAAAATATTCGGCGTTGCCCTGCAGGGGATTGATACGAGGGAGGACCAGAGTCTGCGCCAGCCCGGCCTGCATCTGAGCCGGTGTGATCGCGCCGTTCTCCATCATCCTGCGCAACACGAAGGTCTGCCGGTCACGGGCCACTTTATCGTTACTGAAGGGATTATACCGGCTGGGCCAGCGCGGTATGCCGGCCAGCATGGCGGCTTCCGCCAGCGTCAGGTCGCGCGCGTGTTTGGCAAAATAGGTCTGGCTGGCCAGTTCCACGCCGTAAACGCCGGAACCAAAGTCGATTTGATTGACATAGGCTTCGAGTATCTTGGCCTTGCTGAATTGCTGCTCGATCTGCATGGCCACCAGCGCCTCTTTGACCTTGCGCCACCAGCTGCGATCAAATCCAAAAAACAGATTTTTTGCCAGTTGCTGGGTGATGGTGCTGCCGCCCTGTCGCACCCGCATCTTGGTCACATTGGACCACAGGGCGCGGAAAAATCCCTTTTTGCTGAATCCCTCGTGGGAATAGAATCCGGCATCTTCCAGGGTCACGGTGGCCTGCAGAAAAAGCGGCGCCACCTGATCGATGTTCACCACCTGGCGATTGGCAAGCATTTTGACGATGCGGCCATCATCGCCATAAATGATGGTGGGATTATTCAGGGCGATTTGATTGAGATCGTCCGGGATTCTCGGCAACGCCAGCAGGCCGATAAAAGCGACAATAAGGGCGGTAATAACGACCAGCAGCAGCGCGGCCAACAGCCATCGATTCATGGTTCCACCTCCCGCCGCGGCATGGCCAGTTCTATTTCATGATGTCCCTGTTCATGGATGGCGGTGATAAGATACTGCACCGCCATTTCGCTGGCCTGAGAGGTGATCACGTAGCTGCCTGAGCCCTGGCGAATTTCACAGAGTATGTAGACGGCGCCGTTCTGCACCACCGGTGCGATCGCCACCGCCAGCAGACTATCCTTGAGGCCGGCATACTTTTCCGGATCGTTGAAAATTTGCAGCTGCCATCGTCGCGGCAGCCGTTCGTAGGCGGCGATGAAAAGCGGCGGCGGCACCAGCCGAAAACGAAAATTTTCATCCTGCTCCAGCTGCGATGAGATGAGCGTATCGCTTGCCGCCGGCAGCGGCTGACCGCCGGCATGTGTCACCAGAAGAGGCTGGCCATAGCCGTCCATAAAAATGCAGGTCAACGTACCCTCATCGCCGGTGAGGGAGACCTTTTGCCAGGAGTCGTTGCGCTGCAAATCGGTCAGCAGCATGGGATCGATCAGATTCCGGCTCTGTGAATCCGGCAGCGCACTGTAAACGGTGACAAAATCCCGCGGCGCCAGCACCACCCGTGATTTAAAGGTCACATAGGCCCTCAGGTCGTCCAGGGTGCGAATCGGCCCGGAACGAAACGGCGTGCGCGACAAAGAGTCCACCAGATTGGTCACCTGGGTTTTGCCGGCCTCGTCTTTGGCCTCTTCCTGCCAGAGCCTTCCCACCTTGGGACGCAGCGGGTTGGTCCAGAGCATGATGCGACCCACAAGAATTTCGGCAATGGAAAAATAGATTTCGCCGATCACCAGCAGCACGGCGATCGTCAGGAGATAACGATAGCGCCTGAAAAAGTGTTTTACGCTTTCGGATTTCATATCGGCTCAGTGCATCCCTAATCCAAAATAAACGGTGTGGGAGTAAACGAAAGCACGAAAATCACCATCATAATCCATCCCAGAATTTTTCTGGCCCGGTCCAGCGGCGTCCAATCGTCCCACGGCAGGGGGTGCCGTCGACCCAGCAGGGCCAGCAAAATGAACAGCAACACCCAGCCGTTATAATAAAAAGAAAGCACCCCGAGCGCGGCCAGGAATACATAGGTAACGATGCGGCTTTTGGCGCCCAGGATGCTGTAAATGATGTGACCGCCATCCAGTTGACCGATGGGCAGGAGATTCATGGAGGTGACAAAGAGTCCGGCCCAGCCGGCATAGGCGACAGGATCCAGCAAAAGATCGGAACCCTCCGGCACCGGTCCTGCCACCCACCAGGAGAGCAGTTTAAACAGCAGCGATTCACCCAGCTTCAGGCCCGGCGAGCCTATCTCCGCGACGACGACGATGGATGACCTGTTCAAGCCGATCAGGATGGCCGGGATCGCGAACACCAGGCCGGCCAGCGGTCCGGCGATGCCGATGTCGAACAGCGCCCGCCGGTTCGGGATGATGCCCTTCATCTGAATGATGGCGCCCATGGTGCCGAAAGGATTAGCCAGCGGGAAGGGAATGAAAAAAGGCAGAGTAGCCGGCACGCCGTAACGACGACACATGAGATAGTGCCCCATTTCATGGGCGAGTAAAATGGTGATAATGGCTATGCTGTACCAAATACCGTTGGTCACATAGGTCGACACCATGGTGGCGAGAAGAAGAAGTACATTGATATACGGGCGGTCTAACGGCAAACTGCCAAAGCGAAAAAAACGCCGTTTTGGCCTCTCCGGCGTTGAGAACGAGGGCTGCTGTTCCGGCCAGTTTGTGAACTGTTCTGACATGTCGATTCCATTGAACGATTGATTAAGTCGATCCGACGATTGCGGTGACGGTTACCGGATCGCCGCGCCGGATCCCATACCGTTCCGCCGCCTGGCCGTCGCGAACGGCCAATTCAAGGTAGCCATGACTGCCGATCAAACAAATCGGCTCTCCAGGCGGCACCTCGCCATAAAAGCGGCGCAGCGCCTGCTCAGACATGGCACCGAAGCGGACGGCCTCGGCGCCGGCTGTCAGCCATGCACCGGGAATATTCGAAATACAGTTGCCAAAGCGATCGATATGAATGACATTACCATGAATGGCTGTGCCCTGCCGTGTCGCCGCAACATCCGGGCCGCGTACATAGCCGGCAAAGGGCTGCGATATCGCGGCAGCGGGCGTTCCCTGGGCCAGCAGGCCGGCGGCCGGAGCCATGATATCACGGCCATGAAAGGTGGCACTGATGGGTCGCTGCGACACTGCAGAGGGATCGAGACGGCTTACCACTGCTGCTGCTTCATGTTGAAAAACGTATTTCAGCAGGCCATTATCCGGAGCGATATAGATATGCCGGCCGGTCTCCACCAGCAATATTTCTCTCGCGCTGCCCACACCGGGATCGACCACACAGATAAAGATGGTCTGGTGCGGGAAAAACTCGCAGCATTGCGACAGGACAAAACCCGCCTGTTCGATATCACCAGGCGAGATCTCATGGCTGATATCGACGAGCGTCACCTCGGGACAGATCGACAACGCGGTCGCTTTCATGGCCGCGACATAGCCGTCGCTGCTGCCAAAATCCGTCAGCCAGGCCAGAATGCGACGGCCGCTGCTGCTCATGGCAGGTAGGTGCGAATCTTTTCCACGATCACTTCAAGATCCGCCGGTTTTTTTTCAAAATCAATGCCATCGGCGTCGATAATCAACAGCGGCTGCTGCTCCTCCTGCAACCGCCTGATCCAGTGCTCGTAGGCGTCATTGAGCTGATACAGGTATTCGGTGGAGATACGCTTTTCAAAATCGCGGCCGCGCTTGCGGATGCGGGAGATGAGCATCCAGGTGCTGGCCTTCAGGTAAACGATGAGATCCGGCTTGCGGAGATAATCGGTCATGGCTTTAAAGAGATCCTGATAGTTTTCAAAATCACGATCGCTCATAAAACCCTGCTTGTGCAAATTGTAGGCAAAAATATGCGCGTCTTCGTAGATGCTGCGGTCCTGAATACACGGTTCCATGCTCTCGGAAATGACGCGCTGGTCGATAAAACGGCGGGAGAGAAAATAGACCTGCAGGTTAAAACTCCAGCGTGACATATCCGCATAAAAATCAGCCAGGTACGGATTGTCAATCACCCGTTCGAAATAGGCGTGCCAAGCCAGCTTCTCGGCCAGCTTGGTAGTCAGCGTAGTTTTTCCAACACCGATGTTGCCGGCAATGGCAAGGTGAAATCGTCCCACAGTCTCGTCCTTTTGTAGGTCCAGCCGATGCGTTAAGCGAAAACGCCCTGTCATCCTGCCTCGGCGATCATGACATGCGGAGGATGTCGACCACGTCTCGCTGTTACCTATCGTTCAACCAACCTGATGATGAAATCCGTCGTCGCTCCGCTCTGGTATCATGAACCGCGTAATGCAGGTTTTAATTTTTTAATGCCTTATTCTTCTCCCGTGCATAATTTACAATTTCTGCACACAAAGCCAAATCATATTTTTTGCGCCAGATAGGATAAATGGAGTTGTTAGCCGACAGCAGCTCCTCATCACGGTGCCACCACCCCTCCTCTATGGCTCGCTGTTCGTCCACCGTACCCGGAATAGGCGAAAAAGAGGCCAGATAAATACGGGCGCCCAGCCCATGAACGAAATCTATACTGCGCCGTACTTCGGCCGCATCCTGGTCAGCCAGCCCCATCAGCAGATACACTCCGAGGTCGGAGCGCCGGAAACCGGCGCGTTCCAGATGGTGCAGGGCCTGCGTCAACGCATCGTTATTGACCTTGTTCTGCTGCCGGGCTGGATCTGCGCTCTCAAAAGAGAGGCGGATGGATTGAAAACCACTGCCATGCATCAAGTCCGCCATGTCCTGATCGATGTCGCTGATGTGCAGGCCGTTCGGTGTATGAAAGGTAAAATTATAACCGTTTTGAATAATCCGGCGCAGCAAAGGCTTGCTGTGGTCTGCCGCTTTATGCAGCAGGGCGTCATCGAAAAAGGCTATGTGCCTGACCTGCCGGGCCGCCAGCAGGTCCAACTCGGACGCGATATGAGCCAAAGAACGGCGGCGGAAGCCGGCAGACAACAGCCGCGAAGCGCAATAACTGCAGCGAAAGGGGCAACCCCGACTGGTTACTATGGCGGCTGAATGCAACTCGGGATAGAGCTGCCAGGGTGTTAAGGGGAGTTCATCCAACACCTGATAGCTGAAATCCCGGCCAGGCCCGCCGGTCCAGGCCGCCACCTGTCGCACCGCCGCGATCTCGCCCTCGCCTTCTATGAGGCAGTTCGGCTGAACATGCTGCCGTGCATGTTGTGCGCACAAGGTGGCATAAATTCCGCCCAGCAGTATTGGAGCCCGTGGAAAATGCTCCCGCAGCAGATGCACCAAATCGCGCACAGCAGGATACCAGTAGGTCATGAACGAGGTCACCAGTATAACCTGCGGTGGCGGCAGGTCGGCGAGCCTCTGCTCTACCACCTCGAGCGACAATCCGTAACGGCAGTAATGTCGCGGCACCTCTGCCAGAGCAGCCGGCTTTTCAATCTGTTCCCGATGGTATTTGCCGGTGCCATCCGGTTTGACCGGCATGGGGATGGAAGCGGGGGCTCGGCCGCGGTCCAGACAGTCCAGCAGCCGGACATCATAGCCAAGAGCATGGAGGACACCGCCGATGCTCAAGAGTCCCAGCGGTTTGTTCCAGAAATCATAAGCGGCAAAGTCATAGATCCAGGGATTGACCAGCAAAATTGTGGGTGATACAGGTTTCATTTAAAATCGCACACCAAAACCAACAGGTCATCTTGCGGTTCGCCATGGCTGTAGGCCACCACCTGTTCAATACAATGAGCAGCGGCCTCTCCGGCCGGGTCGCGGAGCAGGCGCTGGGCAATGTGGCGCAATCCGGCTTTCCCCAGCGCCTGACCCTGCGGATTTTCGCTCTCCAGCAGGCCGTCGGTAAATATCATCAGGCGGTCACTTGCCCGGACACACACGGTATCTTGCAGGAACTGATCCTGTTGCGCCTGGGCAAAACCGATGATGCGGTTCTGCGAGGCCAGTTCGGCAAATCGATGTTCATCGCTCCGCCACAGCAGGGCCGACGGGTGTGCGCTGGCGCTATAGGTGAGGGTGTGTTTCGCCGAATCGTACCGGGCGCAGAACATGGTCAGAAACAAGGAGGTTCCGGTAAAGTTGCTCAGGCAGAATTCATTCAGCCGATACAGGACCTTATTAGGTTCCAGTCGACGACGAACCAGAACGTTCAATTCGCTGCTGACGCGGCTTACCATCAGGGCCGCGGCAATGCCGTGGCCGGTCACATCGACCACTGAAAGATACAACTGCCCGGCCCCGTCATCGAACACATCAGACTGATCGCCGCCGATGGCCATCATGGGACGCAACCGCACGGCCACGTCCGCTGCGGCTGAAACGATCCCTTTCGGCACCAGGCTGGTCTGCACCTGGTGCGCCAACTCCAGGTCCTGTTTAAACAACCGCTGCTGTTCATCGAGCTTTTGCTGCTGTGCCAGCAGCAGGAGCTGCAGTCGACGCCGTTCGAGAGCATTTTTCACCTTGATCAGCAGCGTCTCCGACTGCAGCGGTTTGGTCAGATATTCAAACGCGCCCATCTGCATAGCATGGACCGCGGTCGGAATGCTGCCATAGCCGGTGACGATGAGCACGGGCAGATTCGGATCTTTAGCCGTTGCGGCCTGCAGCACCGCCAGACCATCCGTGGGTTGCATCTGCAGATCGGTTATGATCAGGCTGTACGTATGCTGGGAGATTTTTGCAATACCCTCTTCGCCGCTGGCGGCCTGGTCGATCTCGTAGGCTTCGCGGCTGAGAAACTGCACAAAGAGGGTTCGCACGTTGGCATCGTCATCGATCACCAGGATGCGAACCGTATCGGTAGGGTCCAGAGGCATGATATCCACGGGTTTAGTTTTGGTTTAGCCTGGGCTGGCGGCTCCGGCTGGAACAGACAGGATGCCCGGGCACAGACACAGAATCGGCCTAAAATATTCGCACGGCCATCAGGGTAATGTCATCGGACTGGGGAGTGCCTTTCGTAAAGGCACGAAGGGCATAGACGATCTCGTCGAGAAGCAGCTTGACCGGCAGCTCCAGCGATTTGCCGATAATCTCTTCCAACCGGTATTCTTCAAAGTCCAGATCGCGTGAGTTTTTGGCTTCCGTCACGCCGTCCGTAAAAAGCACCAGCAGGTCGCCACCCTGCAGCGCCAGCGTTTCGGTCTGATAGGGCATATCGGCCATCATGCCCAGGATCACCCCCCCGGTTTCAAGACGGCGGATCGAACCGTCCGCGCGATACAGATACGGCGGATTGTGGCCGGCGTTGACATAGGTGAGCGTTTTTTGTGTGACGTTGATCTCGGCATAGAAAAAGGTGATAAACTTGTCAAAGGTGGTGTTGGCATGAATAAAATTGTTCAGCCGGCCCACCATGACGCCCATGTCGGCGTACGACGCCACGGAATTGCGCAATCCGGCCTGCAGGCTGGACATGAGCAGTGATGCGGGGATCCCTTTGCCGGAGACATCGGCGATGGTGACGGCGATACGGTGTTCGTCGAGCGGGATCCAGTCCAGATAGTCTCCCCCCACCTGCTGCGAGGGAATATTGAGCCCTTCGATTTCAAGCGCCGAGGTTTTGGGAAACGAAGCGGGCAGCAGCCGCTGCTGAATGTCACGGGCGATATTCAGCTCCTCTTCCATTCGCTGTTTTTCCAGAGCTTCCTTGAACAATCTGGCATTTTCCAGCGAGATCATGGCCTGGTTGACCAGGGTGGACAAAAACTCCAATTCGTCTTCCCGAAAGGGCTGTTTGGTTATCTTTTCACCCAGCAGCACATACCCCTTGCGTTTATCCTGGATACGCATGGGCAGGATGACCTGTATCCTTTGCCCCTTGAGAAAAGCCATGTTGCGCGACAGGCTGTGGTCGTTGAGGAGGAGCGCCTGCTTGACGCGGCTCAAACTTTTCAGAAAGCCGGCGCGCAGAAACGGCTCCGTCATTTCGGGTTCGGTCTGCAGACCTCGCGCCACGGCCAGTTGCAGCGATCCGTCCTGCGACAGAAACACAAAGCAGCGGTTCACCACCATTTCGCCCATGATGGCATAGATCATCAGGTTCACGATCTTGTCCGGGTCCAGCGTTGCGTTCAGCTCTTTGCCGATTTCGAACAGGGTGTTGAGTTCCTGGATTTTCTTGTCCAGCTGGCGGTTAACCTGTTCCATCTTTTGCACGATCAGGGCGTTTTCGATGGATTTGGCGGCGATATTGGAGAGGGAGGAGAGATATTCGATCTCGGCGGATGAGAAAGGATTGCGATCCAGTTTGCTGCCCAACCCCATCAAACCGACGACACGCTGCGTGCTGACCAGCGGAATGAGCAGTTCGAGGTCGAGCTCTTTCAATATCGGGGTAAAGTCGTAATTGGACGACTCTGGGTCGCTGAGCACGACCGGTTTGGTCCAGGCCGCTTGCCAATGCCACTTTTTGCCGATCAGGGAGCGGCTCAATCCCCGCAGTTCGATGATTTCATAATCACCCCGCTCAGAGATAAGCATAACCAGGCCGCGGCTGACCATCATGCGTCCCATCGGAGTCAATAAGAGATTGCTTAAAATGGTGCGCAGGTTGAGCGAAGCATTCAACACCTGTCCCATCTCGAACAGGGAGTGCAGCTCGACGAGGCGCTGATCCAATTCGCGCGCAATTGGATCCTGATGCTCTGTGTTCATACCGGCTTCTCGGATGCTAACGGGTCTCCACGACTTGCGAATTTTTTTTGCTGATAAAGTATTTAACCATGCGCACCTGATTGCGAACGCCGGGTTTTATATCATAATCCACTTCATCCATCAGGGTCTTCATAAGATAAATACCCAGTCCGCCTACTTTCAGCTCGGCCAGATATTCCTTCATATCAGGCATCTTTATGGTATCGGGATTAAAACCCTTGCCGTGATCCGTGACCACCAGGGTCAGCTTTTGATAATCCAGTTTGATCGCAATATCCAGGGACTGATCGCTTTTACGATCGACGTTGTAGGCATGTTTGATCACATTGGTGCAGGCTTCATCACACGCCAGTTCAATCTTGCCTACATCTTCATCATCAAAGCCCACTTTTTCAGCAACGCGGCCGACAAAATACCGGATGAGCTCGAGATTGTCCGTCTGGCTTGGAATCCGCAGCTTGAATTCTTTGATTTTTGTCATCATGTATCTCACCTATGGCTGTTTTTCATGTTCATGTGCCCATTCCAGAGTTGCGTGCCGGTTCAACCTTGCACCGTTTGGAAATGTGCCATGGCCTCTTCTTCCCGATCAAAGATCTGATAGATGGTCGGAAACCCAAGCAGATCAAATACGCGATAGATCTTGGGCGACATCTGGCACATCTTGATATCGCCGCTCTTGTTACGGATCTCCTCGATAAATCCCATGAACACACCTAACCCGGCACTGCTGATATAAGTGAGATCGCTGAAATTGACAATGATGTGGAAGCGCCCCTCGTCCATCAGAGCCTGGATGGCCTCCTCCAGCTTGGGTGCGGTGTGCGCGTCCAGGAAGCCGCTGATCGACAGCGTCGACAAGCGGTCCAGATCACGTCGTTGAATCTTGAAATTTTCCATTCACTCCTCCCGATAGAGTATATGACAGACGGCTATTTAATCTTGACGGCGATGAACGTGAGATCGTCATAGGCTTGCGCCGAGCCTACATGACGGCGAATATCGCTGACCAGCTGTTCGACCAGGTCGCGGGCCGGCAGCAGGCGATTGCGATGGAAGGCCTCCCGCAGCCGGTGTTCGCCAAACTCCTCGCCGGACGTGTTGCGCGGTTCAATGGCGCCATCGGTATACAGCAGCACCGTGTCGCCGGAGTGCAGCGGCACGGTGGTTTCCTCCAGAGTTTCCGCAAAGAGGACGCCGCGATCCAGACCCAAGCCGATGCCCGGCGGCTCCAGCACCTGTACCTCCTCCGCATCGGCGGCCGCGAGATAGACCGGCGTGTGGCCGGCGCGGCAAAAGGTCAGGCACTTTTTCAGCGGATCAAGAATGCCGTACACCACGCTGACAAAATTATCACGTTCGATGTTATGATACAGCGTTTCATTGGCCAGGCTCAACACCCGTTTGGGCGAAGGCTCGTTTTTGGACGAGGCCTCCATGATCCCCTTGAGCTCGGCCATATAAAACGCGGCCGAAGCGCCCTTGCCGGACACGTCGCCCACGACGAGACCGATGCATTCGTCGGCCAGGGGGAAAAAATCGTAATAATCGCCGCCGACCTCATTGGCGGTTATGCACTGGGCATACACTTCAAAATAGTCGGACGAAGGCATCACGCGGGGCAGCAGCTTCATCTGCGCTTCGTGGGCGATGCGCAGTTCCTGCTCCAGCCGTTCCTTGACCAGCGACGCTTCGATCAGACGCACGTTTTCAATGGCGATCACCACCTGCTCGCCAAACGCCCGCAGGGTGTTGACGTCGTCCTGCTCAAAACCATATTCCAGACGCTTGCACACAAACAGCAAACCCAGCACCTTGTCGCTGGTGGTGAGCGGTACCGCGATCAGGGACTGAATGTCCGGTTTCCAGTGCACCAGGGCATGGGCGTAGGGGCTTTTGGCCAGATGATTGATCAGCGCCGGTTCCCGGCCGTTCAGCAGCCAGCGGGTCAGCGGGTCTGTGCCATCCGGATCGCGATCTTTGGGCTGACCTTCGCCGACTTGCAGCGCGGAAGAAACTTTCAGCTTTTGCTGCCGGGTTTCGAACAGCTCCAGCCAGCAACAATCCGCTTCGCTGACATCCGCCGCCAGACGCACCACGATTTGCACCAGCTTTTTAAAATCGAACTCGACGCTGACGGCACGGCTGAGATGGTGCAGAGAAGAGATCTGGCGCATCTTGCGGTCATACAGCTGGGCCGTCGGCAGGAGAAAGATGAGCGATATAAACGCCACGGTCAGGTAAATGGCCAAAAGCCACATGGCCATATCGACAAACTTGCCGAGCACCGGGCTAAAGAGCGCGGCCGGATTGGTGTCGTGAAACTTGCCGGCCAGTACCCATTGCATGGTGATCAGGATCAGCCCGCCCCAGAAACAGGCCAGCTTTTGCTTTTTGTTCAAATAGTTCAGCCAGGACACCCGCAGGCTGTTGATCACGATCAGATTGATCAGCACAAACAGAATGATGTTGCCGACCAGATCCTGGTTAAAAGCGAACGAAAAACGGCCGGCGAGATTGGACAAGTTACGAAAATTCAGCACCGCATAAAACAACAGAAAAAAGACCAGCATATGAAAGTTGCGCGCCGTGTGCCGCCGCTGTTTGATGAAGATCAGGTTGCGCAGCGTACCCATTACCAGCAGGGCAAAGAGGGCGGTCAGTACCGCCCAGGCCAGGATAAAGAGATAACTGACCGGACTGCCATAGATGGAGCCGGCCGCCTCCGCACGCGACCGCAGATCGAAAATATCCAGGTTGGTCAACAGCAGCGCCATGAACGTCATGGCCACCATGAGGAAAAGCGAACGTAAGCCGCGCAACACGTTACGGTCCGAAGTCCATTTTTGCCGATAGATGATGGGCAGGGACAGGATCAGGCCGCTCACGATCAGCACCTCGCGGATGTAGATGGCCGGGGAAGGATCAAGGCCGCCGATGATGAGGATGTCGATCGCCACGGCCACCAGGGCCAGGCTGATCGGTATCAACAGCGGCAACGCGGTCAAGTTTTTCAGCTCCTGTTTCATGCCGTTATCCGTACGATCACCATCGTCATGTCGTCGTGCTCCAGCGCAGAGCCGACAAATTTCTTCACTTCGCGGGTAAGGGTGCGCATCAGTTCTTCTGCGGACCGGTGTTTGTGCTTTTCGATCAATTGATACAACTGCTCCTCGCCGAATTCCTGCTGGCTCGTGTTTCTGGCATCGGAAAATCCGTCGGTAAAAAATACAAACATATCACCGCGCTGCAAAGGCAGCGTGCGTTCTTCCATCACTTTGGCAAACATGTGGCCGCTGTCCAGTCCCAACGCCATGCCGCCGGGGGTCAGAACGGAACAACGGCCGTTCTGCACGGCGATGACGGGATTATGACCGGCGCGCACAAAGGTGAAGCTTCTCGACTCCATGTCGAACACACCATAGATCATGCTGATGAAATGCTGGCGGTCGACGTTCTCCCAGTACAACTGGTTCATCTGCCGCATCACCTCCCCGGGGCTGGAGATGGTATGGGTGAGAGATCGCAGAAATCCTTTGCTCAGGGTCATGTAAAAAGCGGCGGAAATACCCTTGCCGGTTACATCGCCGATGGCGATGCCGAGCCTGGTATCACTGAGACGGATAAAATCGAAATAGTCCCCACCGACTTCCAGGGCCGCCTCGCACACGCTGGCCACCTCCAGCCCATCCAGCGAAGGAATCGACTTGGGCAAAAAATTCAGCTGCACCTGCCGGGCGATCTCCAGTTCACGTCGCAGCCGGATGCGGGCCATGATGCCGCGCGAAGGACCGGGCTGGTACCGCCGCAATTCCCGTTCGCTCACCGGTCGCCGCCAGGTAAACACCGCCAGGAGCAGCAGGACGATCCAGAGGACGGCAATACCCGCCGCACTGCTGGTATAAGTGGGGTGGTTCAACAACTCCAGCTTTAGCAGCAAAAAGCCGCTGATCCAGGCTGCCTGGGCCACGATGCCGGTAAGGAAATCGTAGCGGACCAAAGCATAGGTCTGCACACCGCCGATCACCGCTGTCACCATAATGCTCAACCACAGCGGATGCGATGGCAAATTGAACATGTAATGCAGGCCGATACCCCAAAACAGGCTCACCGCCGCTACAATCCAGCCCGGCTTGACCAGATATTTCGCAGCCAGCGACGTCACAAAAAGCACCACACCGAACTGGACCCATAACGTCATATATAAAATATCAGCCAGTCCGGAGAACAGCGGCTGACGGGCCAACACCATGGTGGCATCGGTGCTCCATTCGATCAGATCGGGTTGGACCCAGAAACCGGCCACATAGAGGATAACCGTGATCACACCCAGTACCATCATGCCCAGACCGGCTCCGCGCAGCAGGGATCTGCCCAGCCCTTCGTGATAAACAAACCCCCGGTACAAGCCGTCCAATGTCAGCAGCCGGTTATCCCATACTTCGCGCGCCAGGCTGTCACCGCAGGCATAGGCCAGCCACAACACCACGGGAACAAAAATCATGGCGGTTAAAATGCTGCCCACCATGGAAAATAGATCCGTGCCCCAGGTCACCGCCAAAACCATGGTCATCGTCGTGATGCTCATCAGCACGGCGACCGGTGCCGTGGTGCGAAAATCTATGAGATCATCCCGCAGCCGCTTTATAAAATGAAACGCATATACGCCCATCAGCAGCAGCATGACGATAATGAAAAACATCTCCTCGGACTTGACGTCGGGCCCAACCTCCACAGTAGGGGTGTACACCAGCTCCATGGAGGTGATACGGCGGCCTTCGAGTTTGATCTGCAACTGCTTGTTGATGCCGTCGTTTTTCTGTACAAAGGAATATAAAAAAGTGAACGTGCTGCCGATATCGCTACGCACGTGATTGTCGTAGGAATAGGTCGGCAGAGACTCGCCGGCCGAGCAGAATTGCTGCATCATTGAATCCGCCACGCTGCGGGCCTGGTCAGGCGACAACACCGTGCTGTCCGGCTTGCCTTTGAAACGAAAACCGAGCAGACCGCCCTGAACATCCAGCAACAGGGAAAACCCGTTCTGGGAAAACGTAAACGGCTGTTCGTTTCGATCCGAGGCGGGCACCAGCTTGAGTTTATCGCCGGGATCGAACCAGAACACCTGCCAGAAATAGGCCGGATAACGGTTCAACAGCTCAGGGTGCCGCTCCCGACCATGATGCGATTGAATATAACGCAACAAGCCGCGATTATGGTTGGTCACCACCCGCGACGACAGCGACGTAATATCGTAACCCCATTGCGGAGCAAGCTCCATGGCCCGCTGCAAAATCTCGTTGCGGTCATAGCGCAGGTCTCTGGGCACAAGGGTCAACACCCTTGGCCCCCAGTAGACAAAAACAGCAAGCCCGATCAACGCGGCTGACGCATACAGCCAGGAGCGGAGGTTAAACCGATGCCTCATGTGGTGATACCGATCATACACATTCCTTACCCTGCGCACGTTTCATCAGACTCGCGGCTACCAACTGTGATATTCAATATCGATGTCATAGGGCGTGTACCAGGCGCCGATATAGTCGTACTGGCTGCCATCCGGCAAGATTCGGTACAAGCCGCCATAGGCATAGCTGATATCCCCCAGCAGACAGGAGCCATCGAATTCGTTGACAGCCAGGCATTGCGGATGGCCGAATCGGGAGAGTTTGGACAGGACCGCGCCGGAGCGGCTGAGCCGCCACAGCGTCGCCGGTTTACCCGCCAGTTCCAGATCGACCACCCAAACGGTTTGCCGGCTCGGATCCGTCGCCACCAGCGAAGCACGCGCCAGGCCGGTGATGATGACACCGGTGGTGGTCAGGTCGTACCGCAGTTGCACCATACGAAGGCTGTCCGTCACCCAAACCGTACCCGCGCTTGTATCCAGCGCCAGAGAAGAAGGCGCCAGGAACGTGACCGATTCGGCGATCAGAGCGCCGCTGGTGGAATAGGAGAGCACTTTCTTTCTGGCCGCATCGATCACAAACACATTTCGCGAAACAGCATCCACAGCCAGCGCTGCCGGCTGCATCACCGAAGTGATGGATATTTCTATCCTCCCATCCCTACCGAGCCGCAAGACCTGACTGGGCGTTGTGCCGGCGACCCATACCTTGCTTTGCAAGGTGTCGACCTGCATCGCTGCCAGGTTGGGCAGATTATACGCACTCGCCAGCAAGGCGCCCTCATGATCGACCTTGTAGATTTCCTCTGTGAACCGGGAATAGAGCCACGCCGCCCCCTCTTTGGGGCTGGCACTGACCAGATAGGGATAATTCAATACCCCAAATTTTCCCAACGTCCTGGTGAGATCGTGACTCAGACAGGCTATATACCCGCTCGTCCGGTCGGCAATCCATGTAAATGTGGGGCCCGGCGTCGCTTCCACGATATCCGACGGCGGCGTTTCATAGCTCCCGACCCGCACGGTGATGTAATAAGCATAGGCGGAACCGTACTGCAATCCCTGATCGATAAAGCGATGCTCCGGTCCGGACACAGTACCGATCTCGCGGAACGAGGGCTCCGCTGCGCTTTTTCGATAAATCACCACCGTATGTGGATCTGTCAGATCCAGCGGCGACCAGGAAACCTGCACCGACCTGGCTATGGCGACTGCCGCCACTCCCTCGGGTTTGCCATGCGTGCGCGGATTTTCAGGATCAAGCGGATTATCCCGCTTTCGATCCGAACAGGAGCTGAACTGCATCAGAGCCATCAGGAGCAGGATGACTTTGCCTGCGGATTTGGCTGCGGCGCTCTGCATGGTTAGATATACCGATCCCGATAAAAAAATGTTACATTAATTTATGATAATATTAAAGGTAAACAAAAGCGTACTTTTATTCAACAGTTTTCTATTTTTCCCCAAACACCTGTGTGCGATACACATGAAACTCGGCTCCCTCTTTCCAGGCATCGCGCGGCAGACCGGCCTTTTGGCACAAACTTTCCATCTCTTCACGCACGGTTTTCCAACCTGCTTCCAGCGGCACTTCGGGCAGGTAGGTGGCGCCGCGGCCGTTTTTGATCATGATGATGCCATGCTCCCCCATCTTGAATTCATCCAAGGAGTTGATGCGGTACACATTGGTCAGATAGACGGAGACTTTAATTTTAATTTTTGCCAACTCTTCGCTGCGCAGCGGCATGAAACGGGGATCCTCAAAGGCCGCCGCCACGGCCCGGTCCGGTACCAGCTCATAGAGCGGTCGATCGGCCTCATGATAGCCGATGCACCCGCGCAGATCGCCCCCTTCGGTGAGCGTAACGAACACGCCACGCTTTTCCTTGAGCACTTGCAGAGCAGGCGTGAAAGCAGGAATACGCCGTGTTTGCAGGTATTGGCTGATGGCTTGACGGGCCATGGTTAACAGCTCGTGTTGAGCCGCTTTATCCAGTGGTTGGTATTCGATTTTATTTGGATTTTCCATCTTGGTCTCCCCGCCTGTGATGGCTATGGCCGCATAGCCGACCACATAGCCGCCACGTTGTCCAGTGACATCGTTGGAATTAGTTCGGCTCAACAAAACAGCACGATCAGCGCCGAGCCTTTTTAGCGCCGATTCCATCAACGATATGGGGCCGCCGCCGCACGCCTGCAATGATTCGTCGAGAAATCCATCGCACAGGCTCCCCGGCTTTAAAGCCATGATAGCATGAATGGTGCGGGTATTGATCTTTTCGCATTCGTCGTAGGACTCGCCATGATACAGATCAGAGCTGGCTATCAGGAGCGGCCGCCGGCCTTTAAGCACGTGCGCCAGCGTCTCCGCCATCCGCTCGAGTTTTGGCCGGTCGTAGCCGCCCACCATGACCGGGATGATCGGCACCCCCGGCAACACGGTCTGCAGGAACGGCAATTGCACTTCCAGACTGTGCTCGGCGCGGTGACCGAGTTCCGAAAAAACAAAACCCGTGTTCGCCTCCACCAGCTGGTTCGCCAACGTCCGTTCTATTCCGGCCAAACCCAACGGCGTCTGATAGGCTGTGCCGGGGTAAATGGTCGCGCCCATAAACGGATCGCGATGACTGGGGGCGAGCACAACCACAACATCGTAGCGGCCGCCTGCTACCTGCGCATACCCGGCAGCTGCGGTGGCGCCGGAATAGACATATCCCGCGTGCGGCACTACAAGCCCCTTGATCGTTCCCTTTACCGACACTTTTTCAGCCTGATCAAGATACATTTTGACCAATTGCGCCAGTTCGGCACGGCCCGCGGGATAAAACTGTCCGGCCACAGCTGGCGGCCGCTCGCCATCCTCTGACGCAAACGAAACAAAAGGCAGCAGGCCTAGGATCATGAGGCCGGCGGCGACGCATTTGCTTTTGTTGATCCTGCTCATCTCAACGACTCTCCCTCCATATGCTGACCAGGCCAGGCCTGGTCAGGACCAGACTCCGGCGATGACGGTTTTGCATTGTGGACACCGGTTGTCCCTGATTTTGTTTTCCAGCACGGAAAAGCCAAAGCGCCGCACAAGCACCATCTGACAACCGGGACAATAGGTGTGTTCCCCCGGATCGCCGGGGATATTGCCGGTATAGACATAATGCAGTCCGCTCGCAAGGCCGATCTCGCGCGCCATGGTAAGCGTGGCGATAGGGGTGGGCGGCAGGTTGGCCAGGCGGTACTGCGGATAAAAGCGGGTGAAATGCAGCGGCACCTCTGCGCCCAACTCCTGCCGAATCCATTTACACAAAGCGGTCAGCTCCTCACGACGATCGTTCTGGCCGGGGATTACCAGGTAGACTATTTCAGTCCACATATTTTCGCGACGAAGGGTGACCAGGCTGTCGAGAACCGGCCGCAACTGTCCGGACACCAGTTCCTTATAAAACCGTTCGCTGTAGGCCTTGAGATCTATTTTAACCGCATGCAGCACCTTGCACAGGTCCTTCAGCGGCCTGGTCTGAATGAATCCGTTGCTGATCATCACACTGCGCACCCCGGCGGCAGCCGCTGCGCGGGCGATATCATACATAAATTCCGTAAAGATGACCGGTTCATTATAGGTGTAGGCGATGAGAGGGCACTGTTTGGACCGTGCGATCTCAGCCACTCGAGCCGGCGAAATTTCCGTATAAGGAATCTGCTCCGGCCGAGCCTGGGAAATCTCCCAATTCTGGCAAAATTTGCAAAACACATTGCAGCCGGCGGTTGCCAGAGAAAAGGCTGTCGCAGAGGGCACCACATGGAACAGCGGTTTTTTTTCAATCGGGTCGACGTGAGCGCTCACCACCTTGCCATAAACCAGCGTGTAATAGGTGCCGCCTCTGTTTTCACGGACGCCGCAATAGCCGCGTTCCAGGTCGTCGATCACGCACTGCCTGGGGCAGAGCACACACTTTATTTTTCGATCCGCCAGTTTTTCATAGTAGCGCGCCTCCACCAGCTGTTCTCCGGCCGGCACCGCGGCGGTCCGCCTGGAGGCCGCCAGACCGCACAGGCCGAAACCGCCATTTCGGATGAATTCACGTCGGGTAGCCATGGGCCTACTCTTCCTGTTGGATAAAAAAACGGTGGTAACCGTGCACCGGGCCGCTCCGCCCTATTCACACCGCTGCAGCCGGATGCGAGTTCGCTCAGCAACGCCCAGCTGATGATCCGCATCGCCCGCTGTAATAATATAACGCGGTTCGCGCCCCGCTTGTTTCAATGGCGGACGCCCGGCCTCCTTGCGCTTGTTCTCAATGATCTCCCAGCCGATGCGATCGATGGCAACCATATCGGTGCTGAGCAGGAGGCTGTTGAGCGGCCAACTCCACTGCTCCATAAAGGGCGGCCCTCCCTCATACTGAGCGGTCAACGCATCACAAATGATGAGTCGAAGCTTGCTGCGGATGGGGGCCAGCATATTGACATCAGCCACATAGGGGTCGCCGACGGCATCATGATACTTGTTGGGATTGTCGATGGCGCCAAAAAAGTTTTTCATGCCCACGCTCACCCCCACGATCCCGTGATCTTTAAGAATCGGGACATTGATGAGCGCGCTGCAGCGGTCGGTCACAATGCGTGACAACCGGCTGCCCACCTGGCCGTATTCAAATATCTGCTCGGTGTAGCCGGCGACGTCGTTGCCGTAACAGCGGGGCCTGGCGCCACGGAGGTGAATCGAATAGCCGGCGCGCTCCAGGTCCCGGTTGAGCCGGTCCCAGATAATGATGTTTTCAGCGAGCACACCGGCCTGTTGCAGCCGTTCGCAGATGGCGTCGACCAGTTCGCGGTGTGTGGACAGACCGGCGCCGGCCAGGGCGTTCACTTTCAGTCCCACCACATCCTGCCTGGACACCAGCTTTTTCCAGGCAACGGCAGCCGGCTGGTGAAAATACTCCTCCATGGTTTTGTCCAGCAGCCGCAACACCTGATCACCGACCAGGCGGCGCTGCGCCGTACGCACGAGCGAGGAGGATGCCCATACCACCGCTGCCGTGCGCTCGCCGGCGAGCAGGGCTGGGCGGCCGAGCGACAGCGCGCCGGTTGCCAGGGTCCGGCCAAATTTGCGACGATTCATCATCCGTCATCCGCTTAACCAGGAACGAGGCCCGAGCCTGATAAAAGGCCGGGCGCCACAAAGAAAAAACCGCAAGCCCCATACGGGGATTGCGGTTTAAATTAACAAAGGTGAAGAACAGTTTCAAGTGGAATCGCGCCTAGCGCAGAAATCGGTCTACGAGACGCTTCAGGCTGCTGCCGTTCATGCCGTCGGATTTGGAGTCGAGCTCCTGGTCCGCTTCCTTGCTCTCCTCCGGTTTGACGGCTTCGGCCGCCGGCGGCTGCAGCTGTTCTTTCGCCTGCACATACAGCATCCGGTTGTCGATGGCAATGGCCACCTGGTTGGCGAGAATTTCCAGGATGTTCATCGTCTCCGTGCTCGGCATCCGGCAGTCGTGCGGATCATCCACCATGATAAAACCGATGATCTTGCCTTCGCGGGATTTTATCGGCACCAGCAGCATCGCGTGATGCGGCCAGCCGTCGACGTAATGACCGTTCGTATGCGTGCCGTAATACACCTGTTTGAGGTGCTTGAGCACCGGCTCTTCCTCGGTTACCAGATAGGACTTGCCGCGGCGATAGGCATCCTTCAAGAGGGTGCTGTATTCCTTGAGATCGAAGCGCAGTTCGGTGATCTGCAGCAGCTTGATCTTGTCGTCGCAGGCCACGGCTTTGGTCTCCAGCAAACCGCTTTTTTTGGATATCAGGATCAGCGATACCAGATTGAATTCGAGAGAGAATTTGACCGACCAGACCACTTCCTTGAGCAGTTCGTTCAGACTCAGATACAGCTTAAAGATGTTGCTGGTCACCAGCACCTGTTTCAGGCGGCGATTCCGTTTCTCCAGGTTGGAAAACCGGTAAAAATTCTCGATCGCCAGCGAGGTCAACTGGCCGAAAATTTCCAGATTGCGAAACGTCGTTTGCGTGGGGAAATTATCTTCGATGGGGTCTTCCAGCGAGATGTAGCCGAAGAGGCCGCCTTTATAGTCCGCCAGTTTGATGAGAATGAGATCGCGCGGATGCCATTGCGTCGGCAACGGCCGGCGCTGGCCGCGGCGTTCAATCAGGCCGGCACCGACCAGATCGCGCTGGTCCATATCTTCCTGATCGTGATAGATCACTTTGATTTTGAACTGATCGGCAAAAATGCGTTCGATGACATCCTGCGGAACTTCCAGGACCCGGCGTTCGCCGCCCGGCCCTTCGGCCGCATGATAGCCGACGAGTGCATGCTTGACATAGGAGCGCCGGCGTCGATCCAGCAGGGCCAGCGTTGCTTTTTTAAATTGAAAGATTTGACTGGAGACTTCGGTGATGCGCTTGAGCAATACGTTCAGCGGCTCCTGATAGCCCAGCTGCACGATCTCTACGAGATGATTGATCATCAGCTTTTGATCGATGCGCTCTTCGGCGAGCGCGGCGGCCTTTTCTTCCGGGCGTGCAAAGAGGATGCCGCGGAAACCGATCACCTGCTTGCCGGTCGCTTCATCGTACAACACCTTGAGCTTTAAATCGATGGCATGACGATCGCCCCATTTATCCAACAGATCCAGTGAGAGCGCTTTCGGCATGCCGGCCGTGTCCGCCGGTTCGGCGAGTTTTTTAAACAGCATCGATTCGTCTTCGCGGTTCAGCAGATCACCGATGGACAGCTCCATCACTTCGTCTTCAGAATAGCCGAGGAGAGCATACACATTGTTGCTGGCGGAAAGAAAACGGCCGCGCCGGTCGCAGATAAAATAGCCCTCGTCCTGATTACGGCCCTGTTCCACAACAGGCTCGGTACGCGCCGCTGCCCGTTCCGGCATCAACGGGGTGTACATGCTGGGCTGCGCCGGCGCTGCTGCCGGTCGTGCCAGTTTGGTCTGTTTGTATTTATATGCTTCGTTAAGATGAGCGGGCAGGAACGAAAGGTAGCCTTTTCGTTTAAAAATGCCTGAAAACACGCCCTTGTTCTTTAGCCGGATCGCCAGATCGGATTCGTGGTCCTCCATGAGAACCACAATCGGTATGGAAGCCGCCAGGAGAGATAACTGATGCAGTGTTTCTTCGGTGTCGGTTTTTAATAGATCACTATCCAGCACCAGGACATCATGCCTGGTAGCCAGAGTCAAACACTCCTGCAAACCTGTCGCGCCGCTAGCCTGATACTCCTCGCCTTTTGCCTTTAGAAATTCCCGGGTTGCATCGATATATGAAGCGTTGGAGTGAGCTATTAAAATCTTCATGCCGCCGTGTCTCCCTTATTCCCATCGCAAGGTTCTAAAGCTCAACCTAGTACAATTAACTAATTTTTACGCTTAAAGTCAAGTAAATAAATGTTTTTGAGCGTGAGCCCCGTTTTGAAGAAATGATCGTTTGAGCTGTTCAGCCGAGCGTGCAGGATGGGACACTCCTTGCCTGCTAAAGCATACGACATTTTGTAAGAGTACCGGCAATCCGGTAAAGATGCGGAAACAGAGCGGCAGACTCCCCTGGATTCAGGGTTCGTTCCAGCGGAACGAACCCTGACGGCCGGTTCACACCTTATCGGGTACGATATAGGGTTTACGGTATTTGCGTTTCAGCAGCTTGTTGGCCGCTTTAGCGTCGTCACCGACGAACTTTTCTTTTTCAGGATCAAAATGCAAAACCTTGCCGAGGCGGAAGGCGATATTGCCGAGATGCGCCAGAGCCGACGACAGATGTGCGGTTTCCACCGGCCCGTTCTGCAGTTTTGGATTGCGCGCCCGCACCGCTTCAATGAAATTGGCGTAGTGATCGCCGCCTTCATTGTTTTTGGGTCCCGGTTCTTTTTTCTGACCCAGGAAAATTTCATAATCGCTGTAGCCTTTGACCACCAGATACCCTTCTGTGCCATAGAAAATATTTCCCACCGTAGCGCCGTCTTCGGCGTTGGTGCACCAGTGGCGGACCTCAAACTGGATCAGCTTTTTCTGTTTGGGGTAGTGATACAGGGTCGTCAGGACTTCAGGTGTCTCTTTGGCATCGTCAAAGGTAAATTTGCCGCCCATACCGGTAATCACCTCCGGCAATCCCACATCCAAACCCCACATGCACAGGTCGGTTTCATGGATGCCCTGATTGCCGACATCGCCGTTGCCGAATTCCCAAGTCCAATGCCAGTTGTAATGAACGTGATTGCGCGAAAAAGGCCGATAGGCCGCCGGACCCAGCCACAGATCGTAATTCAGCCCTTCCGGCACCGGCTCGACCGGTTTGACGCCGATATCGGGACGCCAGCGAAAAACCAGACCGCGCGCCATGTAGACATCGCCGATCGTACCCTTGCGCAGGTGGGCGATGGCTTCCTGGATGGCTTTGGAGCTGCGCAGCTGGACACCGTGCTGCACGATGCGGTTATACTTGTGCGCCGCTTCGACCATTTTGCGGCCTTCCCAGATGTTGTGCGAACCCGGTTTTTCCACGTAGACATCCTTGCCGGCCTGGCAGGCCCAGATGGTCGCCAGCGAGTGCCAATGGTTGGGCGTGGCTACCGAGACCACATCGATCTCCTTGTCGTCAAGCACACGGCGCAGATCCTGCTCGGTCCTGACCGATTTGGCATACTGCTTTTCAAACTGGCTGGCCCGCTCGGCGGAAATCTTGCTGTCCGGATCGCACAGCGTCACCACCTCCACGTTGGCCTGATTCATCAGTCCCTTAATGTGATCCTTGCCGCGACCGTTCACGCCCAAAACCGCCGCACGCACGCGATCGTTGGCGCCAAAAACCGATTTGGGCAAAATGAGAGGAGCGGCTACGGCCGCCGTAGCCACAGCAGAATGCTTCATGAATTCACGGCGCGTTACGCCATCATTTTTAGACACGCTCATGCTCGACCTCTTAGCTAGTGGGCACTTTTTTTACGGACACAATGATTTATGACGTATATGATACAAAAATGTTTTACATTTACAAGTAATTTATTTGTACGGCCGGTCCGACGGATCGCCTGGCGGACCATTCACCTCAGGCCGGCGGCTGGCCGGATCCGCCGCTCCATTTTTTTAAAAATAGTATTTGCATCATTTGATTCTGTTTTGTATACTGTGCGATTGGGACTCTTCACTACCTACATAAGGAAACCATAGACTTGGAAGACTTGATCTGTCGGCCGGATGTAGCGCTCGGCCGTATCCAGCATGCTGTATTCGATTTCGACGGCACGCTCTCTATCCTGCGTGAAGGATGGGAAGCGGTTATGGAACCGATGATGGTTGAAAGCATATGCGGTTCCACCGCCGAGACGGAGGAAATCCGGGAAAAGGTGCAACGGTACATTGATGAATCCACCGGAATCCAGACCATTTTGCAGATGCAGAACCTGGCGCAGATGGTTCACGATTTCGGCCGCGTCCCCAAAGGCCAGATTCTGGATGCCTGGGGCTATAAGAAAATCTATAACGATCGTCTGCTGCAGAACGTCAACGCACGCATTCGCCGGCTGCAGAGCGGCGAGTTGGCGCGCGCCCACTTTGTCGTTCAGGGGGGTACGGAATTTGTCCAGGCGTTACGGCAACGCGGCGTGCACCTCTATCTCGCCAGCGGCACGGATCTGGAAGACGTGCAGCGGGAAGCGGAGCTGCTGGATTTTGCCAAATATTTCGACGGCGGCATCTATGGCTCCATCCGCTCGGTGGAATACAACTCCAAAGAACGGGTGATGCAGAACATCATTACCGACCACCAGCTGTCCGGACCGGAGCTGCTGGTCGTCGGCGACGGACCGGTGGAGATGCGCATCGCCAAGAATTTTAATGCCATCGCCATGGGCGTGGCGTCGGATGAAACAAAGGGCGTCGGCTGGAACCGGAGAAAAATCGAACGGCTGCAGAACGCCGGCGCCGACCTCCTCATTCCGGATTTTTGCCGGCACGAAGACCTGATTCGTTTTCTGTTTACCGCTGCACAATCGTAAAATCAGGGGCGAACGCGGCTACATTTTTTTTACCATAGGCGACGGCCGCGTCCCGATCCTTGAACGAACCGAGCCAGACGGCATAGAGCTTTTTATCACCCTCCCCCTTTTCCACCAGTTGCGCTTCAAACCCGGCCTCATGCAGCTTTTTAATATAGGCCTTGGCATTGCGCTGAATGCGATAGGCACCGACCTGGATGAAAAAGAGCGCCGTCTTCGCGTTGCGAACCGGCGGGGCCGTCACCGGCTCGATCTCACCGGCTCCGGCCAGCTGCTCCAGATCGTTGATGGCCCAATCCACATAGGGCGAGCGTTTGTCCGTTTTGAGGAATTCCTCGAGGCATCGGCGAGCCGAATCGACGCGGCTTTCCGCCATAAAACAGCCACAGCGCTGGTAGCGGGCATCGTCGGCCAGGTTGCTGCCGGGATAACGCCGGCTCAGGAGCAGGAAATATTTCCGCGCCAGATTGTATTCGCCGCGGATCTGATGGTATTGCGCCACTTTGTACAGCGCGTCGTCGGTCCATTCGTTGGTGCCGGCGTTGAGATGATGAAGATAGTATTGATGGGCCGCCTCGCCGTCCTTTTCGAGGAGGGCCTGCAGATACAGCACGGTGGGATGTTGCGGGTATTTTTTTTGGACCTCTGGCAGGGCGGCCTGCAATGCCTGCAGGTTCTGCTCGGCCCACAGGGTGTGCAGGCGCTGAATGGCGTCCTGCACCTCTCCCCTGGCGCCCGGGCCAATCAGGAGGATGATACCGATCCAGACCGCTTTCATGCTCAGCTCCGTTTGGCTGAATCCCACGCCTGACAATTGGGACAACGGTGAAAATAGCTGTCGGTCCGCTGCCCGCAAACCGAGCAGCGAAAGACGACCTGTTTGGTCATAACCTGCGTGTCGATCTGCGCCAGCATATCGTTGGCCTTGGCGGTATCGCGCATTTTCAGGTAGAGACGCAGCAGCATCAATTTGGCATCGATCCGACTGGGATCGTTGACCAGGACCCGCCGGCAGGCATCCGCCGCTTCGCGGGTTTGCCCCTTCTTTTCATAGATCTCGGCCAGCCCCAACATCGCTTCCGCCAGCTGCGGCTGCTCCTTGAGCACATCGGAATAGAGCGATTCCATCTCGCTGTAGAGCCCGAGTTCGAACAGCACATGTTTGAGGCGAATGAACACCATTTCCGGGAAAGCCACTTTCTGGTTGATGATTTTTTTCAGAATCGTCAACGCGGCTTTGGCACGGTCGTCCCGCATGTAACTGTCGACCAGCCCCAGATAGGGGGGCAGGAAATCCGGATACTCGCGAATCGCATCGCGAAAGCGGACCCGGCCGTCGTGCTCTTTGCCCTCCTGCACCAGGGCCAGCCCCTGCTCCAGACGATAAAAGGCGGTGCGCTTCTTCTTGTCCTCCTTGGACACATGATCGAGATGCTTGAGACTGTCGATGGCGTTCTGCCAGTCGCCCATCTCTTCATAAATTTTGGTTTGGGCATCCAGCGCCCAGGTGTTGCTTTTATCCAGCTGGATGATGGTGTTGCAGGTCTCGAGAGCCGGATGCCACTGTTTCAGGTAGCGATAGTCCTGCATCAGCGACTGGTGAATCGAGATCTGCTGTTCGACCGTCAGATTGGCGCGGACGAGAAGATCGCGGTGAATTTTAACGGCGCGGTCGGCGGCGCTCATGTCGCGCAGGATATCGCCGATCTTTACATAGGCGTCGATGTATTCGGTGTCGAAACGAATGGTGTTGCGGAATTTTTCCAGCGCTTTTTCCTTAAAGCCGGAAATCAAATAGCTCAATCCGGAAAAATATTCCGCCTGCGCCGGATTGGGTGCCGCCGGTTTGAGACGGCGGGAACGAACGATCATGAGATAAAAAATCAGCAGGGCCGCCAAGCCGATGATGACCACGGTCAGCATTTCACTCATGGGCTACTCCTTTCGGCTCACGGATTGGCTTTTGGCATGGCTGTCGAGAAAGGCCATCGCTTCTTCCACAGAAATGTTACGCAAACGATCCAGCTCTTCTCTCAACTTTTTGGTCTCCTTGATGATCCGCTGATTCTCTGTGCGAAGCGTAACAGCCTTGAACAGGGAGGCGATCATCCAAAAGATCACCCCCAGAGCGAAGGAGAGGTACATCACCACCCACAACGGCGTGTTCTGACTCTTCCAGTGCAGCAAAGAGATCGTTACCAATTGATCCGCGTTCTGCATGGCGAAACCGATGCCGAGAATGATGAATCCGGCGGCAAAAAACCATCTGAGAATCCACATAGCGATATCCTCGTTAACTCTACACCTGAGATCAAAGGTATAAAAAATTAAAGAAAATACCAAGATTTTTTCCGCGCCCGTGCGCTGAAAAAAGCATTGCGAAAGTGGCCGAATATGCCGAAATTGCGGTATGAAGCGCTCGCCCTGGAAAAGAAATCTGCTCGTCCTTTTTGCGTTCGGCATCGCCATGGGCGTGCTGGAAGCCGTGGTGGTGGTCTACCTGCGCCATATCTACTACCCGGCCGGCTTTGATTTCCCCCTGGCCGCCATCGACCACCTCATCGCCGCCGCCGAGTGGGTTCGGGAAATCTGTACCCTGGTCATGCTGCTCAGCATCGCCCTGCTGGCCGGCAAAAGGGCTCTGCAGGTGTTCAGTTATTTTATATACAGCTTTGCTGTTTGGGATATCTTTTATTATGCCGGGCTGAAGCTGTTCCTGGACTGGCCGGCCTCCCTGTCAACCTGGGATATCCTGTTCCTCATTCCGGTCATCTGGACAGGACCGGTCTGGGCGCCGCTGCTTTGCTCGCTGCTCATGATCCTGCTGGCGGGTCTGCTGCTGCAGCGCCTGGAGAGAGAGGAGCCCTTTGCCGTTACCGGGCAGGAATGGGCGTTGCTCCTTGCCGGCGCTGTGCTGATTTTTGCCGCCTTTATCTGGGATTTTTCGCTCCTGCTGGTCCAGGAGCATGGCCTCACCGGCCTGTTCGCTCTGCATAAAACAACGCTGATCAACCTCTCACTGAGCTATATCCCGCAATGGTTCAACTGGCCGCTCTTCCTGCTGGGCATCCTCTGCATCGTGGCCACGATGGTGCTCCTCCATCGCCGCAGTCGCAGTTAGGGACACCCGGGCAAAAAAATAATAATAACATTAGGAAATACAAATTATTATTTGTATGTTATATTATACAGTGAGATGTCGTTTCATTAACACAGCTAATAATATATTGTTATTGAAGTAGTTAGATGTAAGCCAGCCTGTTGCCTCACTTCAGGTCGTGATCCCCTCGATATCCTTAATCGATGATATCCGTCTTACCTCTCGAGACATCCGCAGAATACTATTCCAGAAGGGATGAACCATGAGTTTTAACCAATTCAATTTGGACAACCGTATTATGTCCGGAATCGCCCAAGCCGGTTACGTCAAACCGACAGCCGTGCAATCCGCCGCCATTCCGGTTGTCCTGGCAGGACGGGATGTCATCGGAACGGCGCAGACCGGCACGGGTAAAACCGCGGCCTTTGTGTTGCCGATCCTGCAGCAGATTTTGCAGCAACCGGAAAAACGAACCACGGCGTTGATTCTGACGCCGACCCGCGAGCTGGCCGAGCAGATTCATGAGACGATCGGCCGCCTCAGCAAAGGCACACGCATTAAAAGCGCTACCATTTATGGCGGTGTCAACCCCAATCCGCAGATTCAGGCGCTGCGCAAAAACACAGACATTCTGGTGGCTTGCCCCGGCCGGCTGCTGGATCACATCGAGCAGCGTCACGCCGACCTCTCCAGCTTGCGCTGGTTGGTGCTGGATGAAGCGGATCGCATGCTGGATATGGGCTTTATGCCTTCCGTGCGTCGGATACTATCCCACGTGCCGAAACAGCGGCAGACGCTGCTCTTCTCAGCCACGTTTCCGCAAGAAGTAGAGTCGCTGGCTGCCCAAACCTTAAAGGATCCGGAACGCATCAGCGTCGGCCTCACCCGACCGGCGCAAACGGTCCAGCACGCCCTGTTCCCGGTTGCGCAGCATCAAAAAACCGCTTTGCTGGTTCAACTGCTTCGCCGTACCGGACTGGATTCCGTACTGATTTTTACGCGCACCAAGATGCGCGCCCGCCGCCTGGCGCAGCAGATCGAGCGCGCCGGATTCAAGGTGGCGGTGATGCACAGTGATCGCAGCCAGGTGCAGCGTCAATCGGCGCTGAAAGGATTCAAGACGGGCAAGTTCCCGATTATGGTCGCTACGGACATTGCCGCACGCGGCCTTGACATCGAAAACATTTCCCATGTCATCAATTACGACATGCCGGACACCGCCGATGCCTACATTCATCGCATCGGCCGCACCGGCCGCGCCGAACGCAACGGCGATGCCTTCACGCTGATCACCGCGGACGACGAAAAGCTGGTGGAGCGTCTGGAAAAAATCATGGGCGAGCGCATTGTCCGCGAGGCCCTGCCTGAATTTGTCTATGAACGGGCATCGGCCGCAGCCGGGAGCGACAAAGGTCGTCCGGCGCGCAAGGGCGGCATGACCTCCGGTTCCTGGCGGCCGTCGCTGCGAAGCATTCGTTCACGAAGATAACGGCATCAAAGCCCAACAAAAGAAAAAGCCCCGCCACGCGGGGCTTTTTTTATATCCTGGCAGGCAGGGGACCCTGCCATGGCTGCCGAGAAGGGCAGGCCCCCCCTGTCAGGGCAGGCGCTGCCGAAGAGCGTGCCCGCCGTTTTTAGGTGCGTGCCAAAAAAAAACCCCCGATGCGGGGGCTTTTTTTTGTATAGGATACGGTTACTTATTTCAGCACTTCAGGCGTCGGCGTGTTGTCCTCGTCCTTTTTCGGCTGTTTTTTGGGACGTTCACTGAACGTCATTTCAGCTTCCAGGGCCGAGATCTCTTCCACCGCCTTCAGATCCTTCTCTTCCAGCTTGGTATAGCCCTTTTCGGAAAGAACGATCTTTTTGCTGTCCTTGTTGAACTCGATCACGGTCAACTGCAGCATGTCGTCGATCTGATAGCCGTCCGCCGGCTTGGTCAGATTGTCCTTGACCAGCTGGGACATGGGCACAAAACCGTCCACGCTTTCCGGCAATTCCACGATCAGACCCTTTTCGATCAGACGAATGACTTTGCCTTCAGTCGTCGTGTTGGGTTTGTACTTGTGCTCCAGCGTGTCCCAGGGATTATCCTGGGTCTGTTTGTATCCGAGGGAAATGCGGCGATTGTCCTTGTCCACATTGAGCACGATCACTTCAATGTCATCGCCTTTTTTCACCACTTCGCCCGGGTGACGGATCTTTTTCGTCCAGGACAGGTCGGAAATGTGAATCAGGCCGTCGATGCCCTCTTCCAGTTCCACAAAGGCGCCGAAATTGGTGAGGTTGCGCACTTTGCCGTTGTGACGGGAACCGACCGGATAACGTTCGGCCAGGGTCTCCCACGGATCCGGTTCCAGCTGTTTGAGGCCCAGCGAAATCTTGCGCTCTTCCTTGTTGATGTTGAGCACTTTGGCATCCACCATTTCGCCCACGGCCAGAATCTTGGACGGATGTTTGATGTGCTGGGTCCAGGACATTTCAGAAATGTGGATCAAGCCTTCGACGCCGCGTTCCAGTTCCACGAACGCACCGTAATCGGAAATGCTCACCACTTTGCCGCGAATCACAGAGCCGACGGGGTATTTGTTCTCCACGTCTTCCCACGGGTGCGGTTGCAGCTGTTTGAGGCCCAGGGATATGCGGTCCTTGTCTTCATTGTAGTCGAGAACGATGACTTTGATCTTTTCATCCAGAGCCACCACTTCGGACGGATGAGCGACGCGGCCCCAGGAGAGATCGTTGATGTGCAGCAGACCGTCGACGCCGCCCAGATCGATGAACACGCCGAAATCGGTAATGTTCTTGACCGAGCCTTCCAGCACCTGGCCTTTTTGCAGATCGGAGAGGATCTTTTCACGCTGGCCCTTCATGGCCTCTTCCACCAGAGCGCGGTGCGACACCACGATGTTCTTGCGCAGGTTGTTGATCTTGACGATCTTGAAATCCATCATCTGGCCGATGAGGGCGTCAAAATCGCGGATCGGACGTACATCTATTTGAGAACCGGGCAAAAAGGCGTCGACGCCGTTCAGGTCGACCACGATGCCGCCCTTGATACGACGCATGCATTTGCCTTTGACGATTTCACCACGATCATAGGACTGGTTGACCAGGTCCCAGACGCGCATAAAATCAGCTTTTTTCTTGGACAGCACCAGCATGCCATCCGGATCTTCGATGTCATCGATAAAGACCTGGATGTCCTGTCCAACTTGAATTTCGGAGACGTCGGCGAATTCGTCGATGGGAATAACGCCCTCGGACTTGAAGCCGATGTCGACGGAAACCTCTTTTTCATTGATGGCCAGAACTTTGCCGGTCACCACTTCGCCGGAAACGAAATCCGACAGCGTCTCTTCATACAGGTTGGCCAACTGCTGGAACTCTTCCTGGCTGTAAAGCTGATCGTCGTCGTCGAGGATGACGGCCTTTTTGCCGGCGGATTTTACCACAGTGGCTTTTGCAGCTTCCGCTGCCGGGATCAGTACATCACCTCCTGTCTGTTGCGCATTGGCAGCACCCACCTCTTCGGTCGGCGCGTTAAGATTGGTTTGTTCGTTCATACGGTTACTTGACCTCCTTTTTATGTATTAGTGGCCCCACTGGGCCGAGAGCTCCAGCAAATGGTTCTGCATCTCCTGCAATTGCCACAGCGGCGTTGAGGCGCCGCCGGTCAGGCCGACGCGATCGTCGCTGCAAAACCAGGCGGCATCAACCTCTTCTGCGGTTTCGATGCGATAGCTGCGCGCGTTGACCGCCTTGCAGGATTCATAGAGTATTCTGGCGTTGGAACTGTCCGGTCCCGCCACCACCAGCACCACATCCACGGACCGGGCGAACGCTTGCACCTGTTCAAATCGCCTGCCGATAAAACGGCAGGTGGTATCATGTATAACACAATCCGTAACCCGCGACCGCACCGCTTCGGCGAGGTGCAAAAAGCGATCGCGATTGAACGTCGTCTGACAAAACACCGCCACCCGTTCGTGCAGCACCGCCTGCGCCAGATCCTGATCGTCCTGAACGACAACGGCGGCCGCAGCGTGGCCGGCCAGGCCAAGGACTTCGGCGTGGCCATGTTTGCCTATTATCACGATCTGCCGGCCTTCACCATCGGCGTCGGCAACCTGCTGCTGCACCCGCCGCACCACCGAACAGGTCGCGTCCACCACCTGAGCGCCGGCATCCTGTAAACGCTTTTGCTCTTTCAAACCGAGTCCGTGGGTGCGCACCAGAACCGTTTCGCCGCGCAGCTGCGGCAGCGCCGCCGCATCGTCCAGCACCGCTTGCGGCAGCGTGTTCAGGCCGGCGTTCGCCAGCCTCTGCACTTCCCGCGGATTATGAATCAGATGGCCGAGCGCTGTCAGGCGCTCGTCCTTGTGTAACAACGCTTCCGCTTTTTTTATTGCCTTTTGCACGCCCGGACAAAAACCGGCCTGGGCATCGATCACGACCTTCATGACAGCAGCGGCCGCGCTTGTGCTACTACCAGTTGAACCTGCTCGGCCACCGACAGCGCCGAGGTATCGATTTCGATGGCGCCCTCCGGCTTGAGCAGGGGAGCGTGTTCGCGTTCAGAGTCGGTCTGATCGCGATGATTAATCATGGCGATCAGTTCCGCCAATTCGATCTGGATGTCTTTGGCGGCCAGTTCCGCCTGGCGCCGGCGTGCACGCTCTTCGATGCTTGCCACCATAAAAAATTTCAAATCCGCGTCGGGGAACACCACGCTGCCCATATCCCGGCCCTCGGCCACCAGGCTGCCCTGTTGCGCCATATTCCGCTGCGTCTGCAGCAGAGCGCGTCGGACGCCGGCGTTGCCGGCCACCGGCGCGATCGCCTCGGTCACCTCCGGCGTGCGAATGGCCATCGATACATCGCGGCCGTCCACCACGACCTGCAGACCTGAGCCGGTCGCTCGCAGTTCGATGGACAAACGTTCTGCCAGGGCGGTCACCTGTTCGGCATCGCTCAGGTCGATCCGGCGATCCAGTCCGGCCCATGTCACCGCACGGTACAGGGCGCCGGAATCGAGATAGAGTATATCCAGCTCTTCCGCCACACGTCGCGCCGTGGTGCTTTTGCCGGAACCGGCCGGACCATCGATGGTGATGATCACCGTTCGCCCGTGTGCGGTCGTCATGGCTTTCGCCCCGCGGCTTTTTTCAGCGCCTTGACTTCATCTGGCTCCAGATAGCGCCATTGGCCGACGCGCAGCTTGCCCAGCTCAAGCGGGCCGAAATGAACGCGGCGAAGATTTTTAACTTCATACCCCAGATGGGCCAGCATGCGACGGATCTGATGTTTTTTGCCTTCGTGAATACGAATCGCAATGCGGTCCTGCGTGTCCCCGTAAAACCACGCCTCACAGGGCGCGGTAGTAAACTCTTCCAGCTCAACCCCTGCCGTCAGGGGAGCAAAATGGGCCGCATCAAACGTCGTCTTGAGCGTGGCGTAATAGGTCTTGAACAAGCCATAACGAGGATGCAGCAGCCGGTGCACCAGTTCGCCGTCGTTGGTGAGCAGCAGCAATCCCTCGCTCTGGTAATCCAGCCTGCCCACCGGGACCACCCGTTCCTGGACCGAGACCAGATCGAGAACGGTCTTGCGTCCTCTCTCATCCGCCAGTGTGGTGACATAGCCTTTGGGCTTGTTTAATATGATATACACCTTTTTTCTCTCGACCCGCACGACTTGGCCGTTCACCATAACCACATCGCGGGTTTCATCGACCTGGGTCCCGAGTTGGGTCACCGTCCGGCCGTTCAGGGAAACCCGGCCGTCGCTGATATACTTCTCCGCCGCCCGGCGTGAAGCCACGCCGCATAAGGCGAGAAATCTATTGATGCGGATCATCAGGCTCTTTTTTATCCTCTTCTGCTGCACCCGGTTCGCCGGAAAAAGACTCGCTGTCAGCAGGCACCGCTACATCGGTTTCTGTTTCTGCTGTTATCGGCAGCGATTCGATCGGATCGAGCGGTTCGGGCTCGAACGATTCGCCGGCCAGAAACGCCTCATCCGACGGCATCTCGGCTTCCAGCTGTTCAGCAGACAACGCCGGCTCCGCCGCCAATATTTCATCTACGGTCGCTTCGGAAACGGTTTCCACCGCTTCCGCCTCAGTGCTCGCCGGTTCAACCGGCGGCACGGTGATATCAATTTCATTGGCTGGTTCGCGACTGGCAAGAAACTCTTCTTCGCTGAGCGCCGGGCGCTCTTCTTCTTCGCGAATACCGGCTTCTTTCTCCATGCCGGCTTCTTCCAGTTCGCTCATGATTTTTGCCGCTTCGCCGGCCGCCAGCAATTCTTCGATCTCTTTCGGTTTGGGCAGATCGGTGATATCGTTCAAGCTGAAATACTGCAGAAATTCCGGGGTGGTGTTGAACAACAGCGCCCGGCCCTGGCCCTCACCGCGTCCGGTGATGGTGACCAGCTTGCGTTCCAGCAGCCCCTTGATCACCGCATCCGAGTTGACGCCGCGGATCGCCGACACCTCGACGCGCGAGATCGGCTGTTTGAAGGCGATGATCGCCAGCGTCTCCAGGGCGGCGCGGGTCAGGCGGTTGCGCTCCTTGCCCTGATACATCTTTTTGATCCAGCGGCTGTATTCCGGCCTGGTGGCGAACTGATAGCCGCCGCTCACCCGTTTCAGCGTGAAGGCGCGTGGTTCCAGCTCGAGCGTGATCTGTGCGATCGCTTCTTCGATATCGGGCTTTTCAAAAGTCTCCAGCACCGAGACCATCTGATGAATGGTCAACGGGGTATCCGAGGCGAAAATCATGGCCTCGACAACCGATTTCATTTTTTCCTTATTCATCCGCTTTGGTCAAATAAATTTCTGCAAAGGGTTCATCCTGCCGGGCGGAGATGGTTCTGCTGCGTATCAGTTCCAGGATGGCGATAAACGTTACGATCCAGACGATTTTGTCTTCGCCGTCCAGAAAGAGCTCATGGAACCGTACTTCGATGCGCTCGTACACCACCCGTTCCACATAGCTGATGCGTTCCTCCAGGGTGACGGTGATCAACTGCACCTGATGCACCGTGATCTTGGGGGCCCGATCCACCATGGAACGAAAAGCGGCCACGAGATCGAACAGCGACACCTCGGACGAGGTTAACATCTCCTCATCCCAGCCCTCTTCGAACTTGAAACTGCCGCGCGGATAGAGCCTGGCGGCCACGTCTTCCTTGACGGCCAGGTCTTCCGCCACTTCCTTGAAACGCTTGTATTCCAGCAGCCGCTGCACCAGCTCCTGCCGGGGATCGCCGAACTCTTCTTCCTCTTCGCCCTCGCTCATTCTCGGCAGCAGCAACTGCGCCTTGATGCGCATCAGCGTTGCGGCCATGAGAATAAAATCACTGGCGGCTTCCAGATCCAGCAGCTGAATGATTTCCACGTACGCCAGAAACTGCTCCGTGATCTTGGCGATGGGGATATCGTATATGTCGATCTCTTCCTTTTTGATCAGGAACAGCAAGAGATCCAGCGGCCCTTCAAAGGCTTCAAGTTTTATTTTATATGGCATACCTTAACACGATGAAGGCCGTTTGCAGCACGGCCCTCGTAATTCAGCACTAAAAAAATATCGGGAATTCAATTCATAAAGAGGTAAGGCTTCCAGCCCTCCTCCTGAATGCCGATGAAATACTGGATAAAAAAGAGGTGGCTGGGCCGCCGCGGCAACCGGATCAGTCTGATATTGGCCTGTTCCGGGGTTCGGTTTCCTTTGCGACTGTTACAGGCGATGCACGCACACACCAGATTTTCCCACGTGTCGCCGCCGCCCCGCGTCTTGGGCAGCACATGATCGATCGTAAAAGGGCCTTTCATGGTGGCACAATACTGGCAGCGAAAACTGTCCCGCCGGAAGATGTTGCGACGCGTCAGCTCCACCCGCTTGTGCGGAATGTGCACAAAACGGCGCAGCCGAACAATGCTCGGCACAGGATGACGAAGGTGCTGCGAATGAATCCAGCTCTCTCGATGTTCTACAACCTCAACCTTTTCCGCGAACTCGAGCACAATCGCCTTGCGCGCACTGACCACGGTCAGGGGCTCATAATTTTGATTGAGCAATAGGACCTTGGCGTTCAGCATGGCAGAGCCGTGCCTTTACTTCAAAATAATTTATCGATTAATATATAGGTAATTTCCAAAAGAAGCAAGGCTTTTCTGGTACGTAAAATAATATCACGCGCAGGCGCGCAATATTTATTTACATGATATTATTGCAATTACACGAGACAGTTCCAGCGGAGTGATCAATGGAGCGCAGCCGCGAACACCAGAACGAGCTGAAAGAGCTAGAGCGGGAGTTTCTTCGCTTCGTAGATGAGCATGATCGGAATGTCGTCTTCAACGCGATATTCCAGCCCCACCCATTCTGAAGAGGTTTTACCGCACTCGGCATCGCTGCAGACGCCCTGGCCGTCCACGGGCATGCCGCAACTCGGGCAATGGCGGCCCCTGCAGGTCAAGGTATCGGCTTTTTCGTCATAGATCAGGTCGCCTTTGCAGGACGGACATGCCAAAATCTCCAACAACTCTTTACTGACCATATGTGTCTCCTAGCAGTTTCCAATGTTACTAAAGATAACAAATTTTTCATCAACTCTCAAGAAAAAGATCGTCGCTTGATCACCAGCAACGTCTGGTCGTCGTTGGGCGCCGCCGCGCCGCGAAACTCCTCCACCTTCTGCAGCAAGGTGTCCACCATGTCCTGAGCGCTCCCCGCCGCCACGGAACGGACGGTGGCCAGGAGACGAGCTTCGCCGAATTCTTCCTGTTCCGCGTTCATCGCTTCAGAAATTCCATCGGTGTACAGCACCAGCGCCTGGCCGGGCTGCAGGGTCATGTCTGCAGCCTGGAAAAGGCCGTGCGCCTGCACGCCCAGCGGCAAGCCGCCTCTGGGCAACACGGCCAGAGTACCATCCGGCAGCAGGGCAAACGGCGGATTGTGGCCTGCGTTGACGTACGAGATCGAGCCGGTGGCCGGATCCACCTCGGCATAAAAAAAGGTGACAAAGCGGCTATGGGGCGCCGAATGGCGAACAAACTGGTTGATATATACGATGCGCTCGGACGGGGTCAAGCTGACATTTATCATGAACGGCGCATGCAGCGCCGCATGGACACCGGCCATCAACAGGGCGGCGGCCACGCCTTTGCCGGCGACATCGCCGATGACGATGATGAGCCGCTCCTGGTACACGAACGCATCATAATAATCGCCGCCGACCGCCTGGCAGGATTTGCAAAACGCTGCCAGATCCCAGCCGTCAACGACCGGACATCGGCCGGGTAGGAGATGGCTCTGGATTTCGCGGGCGATGCCCATTTCGGTTTCCATGGTTCTCTTTTCCATGGCCTCGCGATGCCATTCCGCCTGGCGAATGGCCAGGGTGGCATGAATGGAAAGGTCCTGCAGAAATTCCATGTCCTGGCCGGAGAACTCGCCGCTCTGCTTGTTGATCAGCTGGAACACACCGACAATATGGCCCTGGCCGTCCCGCATCGGCATGCACAACATGCTGCGTGTGTGAAAACCGCTCTGAACGTCAAATTCGGCGGCAAAATGGGGATTCTGGTAGGCGTCGGTGATATTGACCGTTTCACCCGTAAGCGCCACATGCCCGGCAATGCCCTTGCCCAGAGGGAGGTGCAGGCTTTTTTTCTGTTGATAATCGGTCACCCGCGACCAGAGCGTTTGGCCGGCGTGATCCAGCACATAAATGGTGCCGGTCTGGGCTTGGGTGTTGCGGGTGGCGATGTCGAGGATGATCTCGAGCAGTTGCTCCAGATCCAGCGTGCTGTTGAGCAACTTGCTGGCTTCGACCAGAGCTTCCAGATGGCGCGAGCGATTGCCCGGAAAGGTAGCGGACGTACCGCCGGCGTTCACTCGATCCATACGCCCATCTGGCCGAATTTGTCCACTCGCCGACTGATGAGTTTGTCGGCCGGATATTTCGCCAGTTCGGCCAATTCCGCTTTGATCGCCTCTTTCAGCAATAGAGCGGCTTCGTCCCAATTGTTGTGCGCCCCGCCAACCGGTTCTTTGATGATCTTGTCGATCACCTTCATTTCGAGCAGATCGTTCGGTGTGACGCGCATGGCTTCTGCGGCATGGGGCGCATTGGCGGCGTCACGGTAGAGAATGGCCGCACACCCTTCCGGCGAGATCACCGAGTACCAGGTGTTTTCCATCATCAGAATCCGGTCGCCGACGCCGATGCCGAGGGCACCGCCGCTGGCGCCTTCGCCGATGACGACGACGACGATGGGCACCGGCAGATGGGCCATTTCAAAGAGGTTACGCGCGATGGCCTCTGCCTGACCGCGTTCTTCGGCGCCGATGCCCGGATAGGCGCCCGGCGTATCCAGCAGGCAGACGATGGGACGGTTGAAACGTCCGGCCAGCTTCATGATCCGCAACGCCTTGCGATAACCTTCCGGATTGGGCATGCCGAAATTGCGGCGTATTTTTTCCTTGGTGTCGCGCGCCTTTTGATGGCCCATCAGCGCCACCGGCTGACCGTCCAGTTTGCCCAGACCGGCCACGATCGCCGGATCGTCGCCGAAAGCCCGGTCGCCATGCAGTTCGATGAAATCGGTCAGGATACGTCCGATGTAATCCAGCGTATAGGGCCGATTGGGATGACGCGCCAATTGCACCCGCTGCCAGCGGCTGAGTTTGGAGTAAATCTGCAGACGGAGTTTACGCGCCTTGTCTTCCAGCTTTTCGATCTCTTTGTGCATGGCAAAATCTTCGCGCACCGAATAGTCGCGCAACTCGGCGATGCGGCGTTCGATTTCGGCGATCGGCTTTTCAAAATCCAGTACGAACTGATTCATATCATCTCTTCAGGTTTGAAATGATGGTGCGGACCATGATTTCCAGGTCCAGCCACAGGGAGTAATTTTTCATATAGTGCAGATGCAACCGTTCGCGATCGTCATCCGTCAACTCCAGATTCGCCTGCAGCCGCTCCAGGCCGGTCCAGCCCGGCTTGAACAGCGGCGCCTTGGCCGCGGGTGCTTCATAGGGCTGCGGGTGCACGCCGACCATGCTCATGTGGCCGGTCAAAATCGGCCACCACTGCAGCGAACGGTGATACCAGCGGACGCGGCCGCCGGCAGCGGCAAACTGTCGCTGTACGAACGGACGGCTGTCGCGGCCGATGTATCGAATCTGTTGTACAGCCAGACGGCGCAGCAGATGGCACCACACCATGACCGGCAGATTCAGTATCAGCAACGCCGACGCGAGAACTACATCCAGACTTCGTTTCAGCATGCGGCTGGCTTTGTGGTGCAGCCGGTCATCGATCTCCAGGAACGGCACCTCGTCCACATAATCCACCGTCGCCTTGCCGATGATGACGTCCATGGCGCGCGGAATCCACTTGAAGGAAACGGGCCGGCCATGGCCGGTGGCGATAATGGACAGGATCTGATAGTTGGCAATGCGCTCCGTGGCGAAAATGACCTCCTGAACGCGCGTCTGCAGGATTACCTCTTCGATCTGATCGATGGAGCCCAGCACCGGCACGCCGCGGATGCTGGCGACGGTTTCGATCCGATCCACCAGCACAATCCCCACCAGGGTGAAATGACCCTCCAGCCGCATGCGCAACCGCTGCAGCGTTTTATCGCCGGCATGGCTGTCCATCACCAGCACAGCGCGCGGATGCAGCAGCCGGCCGCCCCACGAACCCTGCAAATGGCGATAGTTGACATAAGCGGCGGCTCTGAGCAATAGCCGCCATCCCGGAACCAACAGCAGATTGAACAATCCGGCATACAGCACCACCAGCCTGGAAAAACCGATCTCTTTCAGAAAAAAGGTTATGGCGCTGTTGATGATCCATCCCATCACCAGGGCGGATCCTGTGGCCATGATGCCGAACTTTTGCTGCTTGTAGACGCCGCGCCATGACAGCAGCGTCAGCCAGATGGCGCTGTAAAGCAGATGCACCACCATAAAATCGCGCCAGGGGAAACGCGGTTCAAAGCGAATGTACACCGCCGCCGCCAGCGAGATCGAAAGCATGGCCACATCCACAGCCGGCAGCACCATCAGCGACAGGATGGAAGAAAAAAAAGAGAGCACGGCCCGCAGCTGTATGGCCACCAGCAGGAACCACATCGGCACCAGGGCCTTGCCTTTGCTGAAATGCTTGTGCACAAAGAGCCGCATCGCTTCATAAAACAGACGCCGCTGCTCGAACGGACTCTTTTTGGAGCTTTCGCCCTTAAAATGGATGATGCGCGTATGCGGAACATAGTGGATCTGCCAACCGGCCTCGCGGATGCGAAAGCAGTAATCCAGATCCTCACCATACATAAAAAACGCTTCGTCGAGAAAACCCACCTGTTGCACGGCTTCACGGCGAATGAGCATAAAGGAACCGGAAATGGCTTCTACCTCAGCGCTCTGCTCCGGATCCAAAAATGTCAGATTGTAGCGGCCGAATATCCGGCTGCGGGGAAAGAGGGCGGCCAGACCGATGATTTTGGTCAGCGCAACCCACGGCGTCGGAAAACTGCGTCGGCACGCCAGCTGCAGAGAGCCGTCCGGATTCAGCACCTTGCAGCCCACGGCTCCGGCCTGCGGATGTGCTGCGAAAAACGCCAGCAGTGAGCTGAAGGTGTTCTCCTGGACGATCGTGTCCGGATTCAACAGACAGATAAATTGTCCCTGGCACGCGGCCAGGGCCTGGTTGTTGGCACGGGCAAAGCCGACGTTGACCGTGTTCGCGATCAGGCGCACCTGGGGATAATGGGAACGAAGCCATTCCACACTGCCGTCGGTGGACGCATTATCCACCACCCATACCTCATGGCTCAGACCGGTCAGAGCGGCCTGCAAAGAGCTCAGCGCCTGTTCCAGGAATTCGCGTACGTTATAGTTGACAATAACAATGCTGAGAGTGATCGGCGGCTTCATTCCATTAGCAAAAATGAACGTTTAACTTACAAAAAAAGGTCAAAATATGCAAATTTATTCTGAATTCAATTCAGGAAAGCCACTTGGCCAGATTCTTTTGCACAAAATCATCATCCGCCAGCTCCGGATAGAGGCGATACACCCGGTCGATGGCCGCCTTTTGCGACTTTTGCAGGGTGATGGCCGGATCCAGCGTATGGATGGAACGCAAAATCCCTTGTTTTTGAAGAACATAGTGCAAGCCAACGATGCAGCCGCGAAAATCATGGCTGACATCAAAGAAAGCGGCGTTGCAGTCGGTAACCTTGGCGGCCAGAGTCAAAAGGCTCTGCGCGAGAGCGGTCTCACCCTGACGCCAGCGCTTGATTTTATCCAGCAGCCGCACCGCCGTATGCGCCCAGACCGCCCAGTGGCCCAGCAGGCCGCCGACGATGCGCAAATTCACCTTGCCGGAAGGCGTAGCGATGGAGAACGGCGTCATCAGGTCCAGCACAATGTGATCGTCGTTGCCGGTATAGAGCGCAACCTCCTTGCTGCGGCCGGAAAGGGCCACGCCGGTGAGCACGTCCAACGTGCGATAGGTATTGAACGGCGCGATCTTGATGGCGACGACGTTTTCAATTTCGGCAAACCCCTCCCAGAACTCCCGGTCGAGCACACGGCCACCTACCGACGGCTGCAGGTAAAATCCAACTAGCGGCATCGCCTTGGCCACCTCCCGGCAATGGCGCAACACCGTCTCGTTGCTGTCCTGCTTGAACGCCGCCAGGCTCAACAAAACCGCATGATAGCCCAGGTCCCTGGCCAGCCGCGCCTCCTGCACCGCCTGATGGGTGCGACCGATGGCCCCGGCGATCTTGATCACCGGCCGCTTGCTTTGGCGGACATAACGGTCGATCTCGGCGGAAGCCAGCTCCAGCACCGGCCGATACAAGCCGATCCTGGCATCACGAATCTCAAATTGCGTGGTATGCACACCGACGGCCAAACCGCCGCAGCCGGCCGCGAGATAATAACGGGTCAACACGGCCTGGCGTTCCTCATCAAAACGATGATTTTTATCCAGAGCCAGCGGATGGGCAGGAATGACCTGGCCTTCATGAAACGCCTTTTTTATTTCCTTGGGTATTTGGGGCAAACCAGACATGCGCACTCCTGTTAATAGGTGCCGTCACTCGTTTCAAAGTGGGTCGGTTTGTTCAGCATCGGCTGTTCTTCCAGGATCCACTCGGCGGTCCAGCGGATGATCTCTTCCACCGATACGGTCAACGGACCCAACAGATCCAGCGCCCGCCGCGCGTTGTTGAGCAGCGCAGAGCCGGATTCACTGCTGACGAAAATCGGTTCGATCTGGAACAGCTTGCCAAACTCTGTCGCCAGCTGACGGATGGAATAGACCTCGCCTCCGGTCAGGTTCAATATCTCTGCCGGTGACGCGGCCAATTTGAGAGCCCGCAGGGCCATGGCGTTGGCGTCGCCCTGCCAGATAAAGTTGCAGTGACCTACGGTCAAATCGATGGGCTCGCTGTTGCGCACTTTTTGCGCAATGTCCACCAGCACGCCGTAGCGCATCTCAACGGCATAATTCAAACGAATGATCACCATGGGGGTTTTGTTCACCAGGCTGAAATACTGCAGCATGCGTTCGCGGCCGAGGCACGATTGCGCGTATTCACCCACCGGCCCCACCGGATGGGTTTCCACGCACCCGCCTGAACTGGCCGGCACAAACGGATAGACGTTGCCGGTGGAAAAAGCGGCGATGCGACTTGTCGGAAAACGACGCGCCACCATGGCCGGCAACAGGGTGTTGATCGCCCAGGTATAGGCCGGATTTTCCGCCGAACCGAATTTAAAACCTGCCATATAAATAATGTTCGGCACCTCCGGCAACGCCCGCAAAAACGCTTCATCCAGCAGGTCGCCCTGCAGCGTTTCTATGCCGGCGTCTTCCAGGCTCTGCCGCATCTCCTGTGACGAAAAAAGCGAGGCGCCGATGACCTTGTGCCGGCCGGGCAAGGCGCGGCGAGCCATGGTGGCCAGCGTCGGCCCCATCTTGCCGCCTACGCCCAGAATCAACACATCGCCGTTCAACATTTGAAAATCTGTGATCAGACCCGGTGTGGGCCTGGACAGCCGTTCTTCCAGTGTTTTGATATCCATCTCTAGTCCAGGAATCTTAGGGTGATTATTTTTTTCGCTCCCACAGGCACCGACAGCTTGCCGTCGCTCATGGCCTGGGGCTGCGTTAAGGGATTGCTTTCAAAATCAACGTATTGCACACGGCTCGGCCGCGGCCAGGCCGCGGGACGATCATCGCTCTTTACCGTCACCATGACAGTATGGGTGTTGGGATTGAACAAACGCAGTTCCGTATACTCGCCTACGGCGCGCAAGCTGGTCATAACCACATCGCCTTCCACGCTAAAGGCGCCGGCCTGCTGCGGCAGAGAGCGGTCACTGGTGAACCGTAATTGGTCCTCTCTGTTGATTTGCACATTGGCGATGCCGGCGGCCAGCTCCTGGCCGAGTTCGCACAGGGCTCGTCGCGACGGCGCGCCCTGCAGCGGCATCACGCGATAGCGGAATTCCATGCGACCATGCAGTTGTCCCAGCGGCTCGCCGCTGGTAAACACCGTACGTTGGGTCGAACGATAGAGCGTCAGCGCGATGGCGCGGTCCTGGAGATCGCAGACCGTGGATTCCAGCAGTCCGCTGCTGATCACCGCCAGGCCGCGCTGGTCGGCAAAAACCGCGGTCCAGGATTGTTGCGGACGGGTTTCCACTTCCAGCTCGCGATAGGTGTGGTTTTGCGGATCAATGGCAATAGCCCGTTCCACCACATCAAACGGGGTATCGCAGAGATAGGTCTGGGCCTGCACCCCGCTGGGAAAGAGCACGCGCACCCGATGGTCATCGATCTGATTGTCTACGGTTGTGCGGATGTCGAGATAATCGGCCCCTTTGCGCAACGTGATCAAGCTGTCGAGCACAAGAGGCGCAAACGACTCTGAGCGGGTCATGGTGTCGAATTGAAATTTTTGCGGCACCTCCATCACCGTTCGAATGCGCAGGGACGACATAAGCGGGCCGTCGTACACCAGGGCGACGTGCGACGAAGCGGCCAGGGAATAAAAAGCCTGATCGTTCACCGCCATGCCGTGAAACCAGCCGTCGCCGATGTCGGCCATATCTTCAAAGGTCAACAGCCGATCATACACCTGGCCGTTGCGCTTGTCCGTCAGGGTGAGGCTGCCGTTGTTTTGCGCTGTTACTGTTATAAATTCGTTATCCAGGCAGCCGGCCGCGGTCGACAGGCCGGGTCGCTGTGGGTGACGGGTCGGCGATTTGTCCACACCCTGGCGCACGACATAGGTGCGGTAGCCCAGAGCAGGAATCTCTGCGTTTATGGCTACCCGGATATCGTCTGTCTTGCACGCCTGTGGGAAATAACGGGGAAAATGGCGAAACTTGTTCTGCGCCGTTTTTTGTCCCAGCCGCTGATAAGCAACTTCGCTTCCGGTCATGGCGTCAAATATCCGAAATGCCGGTTTGGGCTCAAAGCCGAAAAATTCATTAAACGAAGGCCACCCTTCCGGAATCGCGAGTTCAAGTTCCACAACGGAATTCAGCGGACGCGGCAACGGATTAAACACCACCAGCCGCAATTCATCGTCCGCCAGGGGCGCTTCCACGGACGAGGCAATGGCCTGCATGGCTTCCAGGGAGACGCGGTCACCGATTTGGCGGCACTGGCTGAAGCGGTATTTCATGTCCTCGTGCACCTGGTCGATGCTGGAACCGCAGATGGAGTCGTGCGGATGGTTTTCCAGCAACCAGGTCCAGGCGATGTCGAGCAGGCGATGGGGATATTCCAGCTTTAGAGCGCCGCTGCCAAAGAGCGACAACGGTTCGGCACGCAGGCAGAGCAGCGCCTCGCAGGCGGCATTATCCTGCTTGATCCACACGCGGCTGGAGAGCACGCCGGGAATGAGCCACGATTGATCGCGCTCCCAGGCCAGCCGTCCGGTTTCGCGCAACTCGCCTTCGTATACGGTTTGAATGCGATCGCTCTGTGACGTCATCTCCTGCACAAACGCATCCAGACTGGTGTGCACCAGTTCGAAATCCTTTCCCTCTTTTTTGCCGGCGTCCAGCCAAACGGCGTAATGATCGGGATTCCATTCCAGATGATCGCCGCCGTCGAACACCAGAACAGGGTCGGTTTCGGTGCGCGCAGCCTCATTATGGATAAACGCCCACAGCTCTTTTTCTGCTTCCGCCTTGTCAAAAGGGCGGTTCGGCTGATCGGCGTGGCGCACTTTGAAGGCGTAATCGCAATAGCCCACATGACCGAAGCGATAGCAGGCCAGTTCGGTGCCGTCGGCACCGCGCCAGCGCAGCAGACGCTTGTCGATGTGATTGATACCGCGCCACAAAAAAACGGCCTGAATGCCAAAGCCGTTGAACAGCTGCGGCATCTGACTGTTGTGTCCGAAAATATCGCAGATAAAACCGGCACGGGACGGTTTGCCGCCCAATCGGCGAGCGATTTCACCGCCTTTGCGCAGATTACGGATCAGCGACTCGCCGGAGACGAGAAACTCGTCGGGCATAACATACCACGGTCCGATTACGAGTTTGCCGCTTTTCGCCAGCGTTTCAATCTCGGACCGTTTCTGCGGCCGCACCTCCAGATAATCCTGCAGAATAATGGCTTGACCGTCGGTCTGGAACGGTCCCTGTAATCGGCCATCCTGCCATCCCTGCAGAATGCGGTCCAGCAGTTTCACCAGACGATAGCGATAATCCTGAAATGTTTGATACCATTCTCGATCCCAATGAGTGGAGAGGACGTAATGAACTCGGCGGGTAGGCATGGGTGCTTCCTTTTGCTCAGGCTTGTTGTTATGTTGGACGATGAGAAAAAACTGAAACCACTTCCGGCAGGAACAATTTACATCTGCCTGCGGAAAAGGCCATTCTTATAAAAGTAATCATTAATACAATGAAAATAAATAAAAATGTTCTTGGAAAACAATTCCCCCCTTTGTATAATAAAATATATCCCTTATGCGGCTCGACCGGTATGATCGCCCGCCCTGGAGCAATAGCCCGAGCCCGGTTTGACCGTGCATCTTGGAGCCATAGCTGAAACAAGCCCATTGCAAAGCGCTCAATGTACTTTTTCGAATAGCGACACGTCCTTCAACCTGAACAAGGAGCCATTTATGTATCGAGCCGGTGCACTTTTGCTAGTACTGCTTTTGTTGCTGATAAGCTGCCAATCCGGCATTTCGCCGGATCAAATTTCCCTGATCCAGCCGGAAAAACCGGCCATCGGCAAGCCGTTCATTCTGGTTTACAACCCGCAGGCGCCCAAAGCCACGCTCGCCCATGCTGATGCCATCACAGCAGAAGTTCTGGTGATCCGAGAAGGCGATGCTCCGCTTCTGCTGGAAGCGCCCATGACCAGGTCAAAAACCGGCTGGACAGCGACGTTGACCCTGAGCGAAGAAACAGCCAAACTCCTGCTCTGGCGTTTTGTCGCCGGCGAGCAGGTAGATAACCGCAGTGACGACGCCTGGCACAGCCTCGTTTACGAAAACGGCACGCCGGTGAAGAACAGCCTGTTCAATTATGCGATCTGGAAACGCTCCAAAGGCCTTCTTGATTTTAAACTGAGTCCGGATATGAACCAGGTGCGCAAGGCCCTGGCCGAAGAGCTGCAAGCCTACCCGACCAACGCCAACGCCTGGAACATTTCCTGGAGCCTGCTCATGCGCGAGCATCCCGGCGATTCCAGCATCGCCGTCATTAAAACACAGCTGGAAAAAGCATATGAGGCCAACAAGGACGACGAAAAAGAGCTGCTGCCGCTTCTCAACTGGTTCTCGAGCACGGGACAAATGGAGAGGTTGGCAGAGATCAAAAAAGCTCTTTTGGAAAAAAATCCCAAAGGCAAGCTGGCGATGAACGAAGCGCAGATGGCATTATACAATCAGCCTGATCCGATGGCCAGGATCCCGCTCATCGAAAAGCTGATGGCCGATTTTCCGCTCACGGCTCAGGAAAAGCAGGGCATGGAAAATATGCTCCTCAGCAGCTATGCCCAGGCCAACCAGCCGGACAAAGCCGTGGCGGTGATACAGAACATGCAGATTCGCAACGGCAATATGTATAACAACCTCGCCTGGCCTATGATCGAAAAAGGTGAAAATCTGCAACAGGCTGTCGCCTGGGCCAAGCAAGGTGTGGATCTGTTGCGCAATCCTTCCCTGGATGACAAGCCGCCCTATATGTCGACCGCGGCCTGGCAGAAATCGCAGGAAAACGGCCTGGCTATGATTCTCGACACCTATGCCTATGGCCTGTTTAAACTGGGCAGAATCCAGGAAGCCGAAGCCGCTTATGAAGAAGCATACGCTAAAAATAACGGCAGCAGCGGCGATGTCAACGGCCGCCTGGTCGAGTGTTATCTCAAAAACAACAAAATCGACCAGGCCATCAGCACAGCGGAAAAATCGGTTCAATCCGGCAAATACGATGAAATCCTGATGAGCGCGTTCGAAAAAGCGTACCGCAAAAAACACGGCGACAGCAAGGACTTTGCCGCCCAAGTCACCAGACTGCAGAATGCCGGCCAGGATGCAAAGCGGCAAAAGCTGGCTGAAGAACGGCTGAACAAACCGGCGCCGGATTTCAATTTAAAGTCGCTGGACGGCAAAATGGTGAAACTGTCCGATCAGAACGGCAAGGTGGTGGTGGTGGATTTCTGGGCCACCTGGTGCGGTCCCTGCAAAATGTCCTTTCCATTTTTACAAAAAGTACATGAACACTATAAAGCCAACCCCAACGTCCTGATTCTGGCCCTCAACGCCTGGGAGCGGGAAACGGGCGCCGCCCGGGAAGAGACGGTCAAAAAATTCATAGCGTACAATAAATACACCTTCCAGGTCCTGTTTGATGATAACAGTGTGGAAAAATACGGCGTCAGCGGCATTCCCACCAAATTTATCATCGACAAAAAGGGGCAGATCGCCTTTGAAAGCATCGGCTTTAACAACGGCCAGGAAATGATAAACGAGATGACGCTGCAAATCGATTATCTGCTGGGCGAATAATACCTGCGCAACGCGATGGTTGTGGCCCAACCGTTCGGCCCAATCTGAGCCAGGGAGCGCGTGCCGGGTGACCTGAATTGAGGTACTTGTGACTTTAGAAATTCGTCGCGCCCTGATGGAGGATCCGCTTCGCAACATGCCGGCCTGGACTGTGGCCCTGCTGGATCCCACCATGGGCCCTTTGCCGCGCCGCCGGCTCGACGACCTGGCAACGCGGCACTATGCCGAAGCCATCGCCCACGCCGGCGCACCAGGCCTGCTCTGGGCTTCGTCCACCGGCTGGGGACATAAACGGACCTTTGGCGAGATTGTGCACTGGCTGGAAATCGGCAGCCAGGTGCAACTGGGCAAAACCATTTCGCAGGCACTGCTGCGCATCGAAGATCCATTGGCAGACAATCGCCTGTTGCTGCAGGCCATGCGCGATTGGAACTATGCCATGGTGTGGACCCGGCGCGGCTCCACCCTGCCGGCCGACGCGTCGGACGCAGCGGTGGCTGATTACATGATGCCGCTGATCGAACTGGCGGTGGAACATGAAATGCCCATCGGCCTCTATTCCATTTCCACCGTCGATGGCGCGCCCCTGACAGTTGACGTCGGCCGTCTGCTGCTGCAAAAGCTCGGTAAAAAGCACAGTCCGTACCTGGTAGCGGTCAAAATCACAGAAGCGGATTTTGACAACAGCACCATGGCCTATCTGCGCGAGCCGGCGTTCCGGCACAAAAAAATCGTCCAGGGCTGGGATGAGCACTATGCCAGAGCCATGCAGGTCGGCCATATGGCCGACGGTTCTTTTCACTGCGGCGCCACCTCCGGCGCCGCCGCCTGTATGGTTAAAGCGTATCGCGCCATGTATCAGCGGGCGCTGCAGCACGACTGGGCCGGATTGGCCCGCATTCAAAAAGCGGTCTCTGACGTCTTTCTCTCCATGCAGGGCGAGGACACCAGCAAATTTCCGGATCTGCAAATTGCTAAAATGGTTATGGGACTGGGACAACCGCTGACCGAAGAGCGCACCATGGCAGACGGCGATCGCCTGGTGAGGACCGTTGAACAGCTGGCGCGGCAGACAGACACGCATGAAGGCGCCCAGCTCATCGCCGCCAGCCTGCTGCTCATGAACCGCACCGAACCGTGGATCAGCCCGTTTTACGATCGCTTGCATCGGTTGGAACACTAGATGTCGGACACCTCCGCAGGTGTCCGACATCTTTCAAGAAGCTGAATTACATACCGTGTCATCGTCCGCTCCGCCGCATTTTGGCGGACCGAAGGATTCGTGCGCACCACTTTCTTTTGCTTTTCTCTCTACGGTTTCAATATTAAGGCCCTGATTTATTAACCATGTCATCTTGAGCCCCGCGCTTTTTGCGGGGCGAAAGATCGGTGCGCGCCCATATCTTGAATACGCACATGTCCAAAGACGGCCAATCGTTTTTAATTTTGTTTCTGCGGCCTCTACGGTTTCAAATTGAAAATTCCAATCCAAAATCAGAAAAGGACATTCCTCAAACCATGACCTCCAAAGAAAGAGTACATGCCGCCCTGAGCCGGCAACCGGTAGATCGCCTGCCGGTGTGGATGTGGTACCACCCGGACACCAGCAAACGCCTGGCGAATATTCTTGAAATACCTGCCGAACAGGTGGCTTTTGCCCTCGGTGATGACATACGCCAGGCCTGGGTGAGCAACAATCACCCCATGGAAGGCATCGTCCACGAACACGACGGCCAGGGCCACACCGATCCCTGGGGCATCCAGTGGGTCAAGGACGGACCCTTCAACCAGATTCGTTATTCGCCCCTGCAGAACGCCGACGACGACACCGCCATGGCCTACCAATATCCCTACGCTCAAATGGACGAGCTCCTGGCCAACATGAATCGGGTCATGCCGTTTACACAAGACTATTTCATCGGCTGCGACATCTCGCCCTCGGTCTTTGAAATGGTCACTCGCGTTCGCGGTATGGAACAGGCGGTCATGGATCTGGCGGCCTCGCCGGCCTTATCCCGCCACATGCTCGCACAGGCGTTCGACTTTACGCTGGAGCTTGGCCGTCAGGCCTGCGAGCGTTTTCCCCTCGACTGGCTCTGGAGCGGTGACGATGTCGGCGGACAGAGCAACATGATCATGAGCCCGCAAACCTGGCGCGACATGGTCAAACCGCATCTGGCGGAAATTTTTGACATCAGCAAATCCCGAGGCATGTGGACCGCCTATCACTCGTGCGGCTCCATTCGCCCCATCATTCCGGACCTTATCGAAATGGGATTGGACGTGCTCAACCCCATCCAATGCAACTGTCCGGGCATGGATCCGTTTGATCTGAAAAAAGAATTCGGTAAACGTATAGCTTTTATGGGCGGTGTGGACACGCAAGAGCTGCTGCCGCTGGGCACAGCCGATGAAGTGTATCGTGCTACGGTCAAACTTGTAGAAGAAATGACGCGGGATGGCGGCGGCTATATTCTGGCGGCCTCACATGCGGTGCCGCCGGAAACACCTGTGGAAAATATCTGGGCTATGTACCAAGCCGCGGGGATCAGCAAAGAAGAAATCTTTGACCGGGCAGGGATGGTGCGGAACTTTTAAACTTACGAAGGCTGACTCCGAGGCCTGCGGTCGTCAGCAGTCCCAGCTGGTCTGTGGAGAAACCCTTGGCAAGGTTATTTCTAAAGACCGAACAAAAAAAGTGGTTGATCATACAAAGGATCAACCACTTTAAAGTAAAAGCTCTATTCAAGTCATTTCAAAGGCCGAACCATCCCGGTTCGGCAGAAATAATTAACCTTCGATAGAAATGGCTTCGGCCGGGCAGGATTCAGCGGCTTCTTTGGTGACATCTTCCGAGCCGGCCGGCACGGCGTCCACTTTCGCTACAGCCACATCGCCTTTCATTTCGAACACATCCGGTGCCGTATCCACGCAGAGTTCGCAGCCAGTGCAGAGATCGGGATCGACTTTTGCTTTCATTACAGCCTCCAAGTAAATAGATGATTAAATAGAAATTATGATAGGCAATTCCATCCCCAGGCTGTCATCCATCCCTCTCCGGCATTATGGCAATCCCAAGGTCTTTTAAAGTACAAAATTTTGTAAAAGGATTCAAGAGATTTTCTTGGGTGGCCACAAATAGTATGTTAGGAGCTGCTTTTCAAGCCATGGGGTCAAAAAAACATCGACATCCCCTTTGCCGGGGGCCGTCACTGGTTTCCGGTTTATTGGATTATGCAGTGCAGGCGGTCAGTCAATTAATGTATTGACATGCTCTATTTATCTGCATATATTCACAAGTGCAGAAATCTGGAACATTGTATGCCGGACCTTTACAAGATATTTTCAAGTCACGGTGGCTATGCGTACCTGCAGGATCTGAAGGATATTGGCATCCACACCAAGACCATCAGCGTGGCCATGGCCGATGGCGTTATCGAAAAACTAAAGCCTGGGCTCTACCGATGGCTGGATATGCCAATGGTCGCTCATCAGGGTTTTTTAGACATTACGCTCGCCGTGCCAAAGGCAGTCATCTGCCTCCACTCTGCACTGGCCTATTACGAGCTGACTCGCGCCCTGCCCTCCCTGACCATGGCAGCCATTCCGCGCGAAGCCAAGCCGCCAAAATATTTTTATCCACCTGCAGAAATATTCTATTTTTCCCATCACCTCTATGTGTTGGGCGCGAAAACGATTTCTGAAAAATCAGGCCGATTCGCCATCTATGATCGGGAAAAAACGATCGTTGATTGTTTTCGTTATCGTAAAAAGCTTGGTGAAGCGGTAGCGGTGGAAGGCATCAGGAATTATCTGAAATCCCATCGAGCCAATTTGAACAAACTGTTCGAGTACGCACAAAAGGCCAGAATGGAACGCATCATAAAGCCATACGTGGATGCCCTGATCGGTTGATGATTGCGGCTGAGATATAAAACAGGGCCGCTTCGGTCTGTGCTCGACCCTATATTTAGCAACAATCCGGCGGATAGGATTTCTATGGACTGCTTTTGCACCAGGCTCGGAAAGCCTTTTGGCGACGGCTGGCCGCATCCTCATTGGCTCCAAAATGCGCAATCAAAAGAGGTGTCCTTTTAATGGATTTTTTACAGCAGCTGGCGAAACAATCCGCGCTATAGGCGTTAACGGAATAGTAGACATTTCACCTGACCAACAACAGGAATCGCCCACATGATGAATTACGTCTGGTTTTTTCTGGTTATGATCGCACTGGTGGTGGGAACGCTGACCGGGAGTATCGAAGAGGTCACCAAAGGCGCACTCGACTCGGCCGGCACAGCGGTGAACATTAGCCTCGGTCTCATCGGCATTATGACCATGTGGCTGGGGATCATGAAAATCGCCAATGAGGCCGGCCTGGTGACCATCCTGGCGCGTCTCATTAAACCCATCAGCAGGCGATTGTTTCCGGAAATTCCAGAAAATCATCCGGCCATCGGCGCTATGGTGCTCAACATTTCCGCCAACTGGCTGGGGCTCTCCAACGCCGCCACGCCTATGGGGCTGAAAGCCATGGAAGAGCTGCAATCGTTGAATCCGGACAAGGATCGCGCCTCCAATTCCATGATCATGTTCCTGGCCCTCAACACCGGCAGCATTACTCTGATCCCCATGACCGTCATTGCCGCGCGAGCAG
>CAZISM010000012.1:25076-75025 GCA_964541895.1 uncultured Cytophagia bacterium | reverse complement strand
CCCAGTTCGGCGCGGTTGCGGCCGTTATACTGTTTCATGAGAAAATCGAACAACCGCTCTTTGTAACCGGCGCACAGTTTGGCATAGTCCGGAGTGAACAATTCGCACGGCAGGTTTGGATCAAAACCCCAGGTGACCAGTCCGCTGTAGGTCAGTTTTCGGATCATGGCCTCTTTCCAATCGCTCCTGGTGAGCGTCTGCATGGCCATCCGCCACCAGCCGCCGTCCTTGTACATTTCGCCGGCAAAACCGCTGATGATGACGTCAACCTGGCGCTGTTCGCGTTTGGCATAATTCTGAAAAGTGGGATGGAAGGCCAGAATATCGGCCATGCCGTCAAACCGTTTGAACGTCTCCTGCAGCTCGGCCATCACATCTACGCCGTCGATGGTGTGCCAGGTGGGATAGTGCGGCTTTTGCAGAATGGCGGCGGCTTTGACGGCGATGTCGTGATCGCCATAGCCGGGCGGACAATCGGTGGACAGTTCAAAATCCAGGCCCAGTTGTTTTAACACCCCGGCCCAGGTGCGCGTATCACTGCCACCGGACATATCAAAGCTTATTTTGCAGCCCTGCAGCGACTTGACGATGTCGGCCAGGTTGCCATACAGTTCCTGACGCGTCAGGCGCAGGTCATAGAGGTTGCGCAATTGTTTTGTTTCAATCGTAAAGCCGTCCGGGCCGCTGTGCAGAATTTCGTCGGCTTGCAGAAAACGGATGGATTTGAAAAATGCGAACGGTGAATACACCTGTCCGGTAATGATAAAAGCCAGCACCGCCTCTGCATCCAGATCCCGGGCCGTCGGTTTGACCAGGGGCAGCAACTGCAACAAAGAAGTCGCTGCGGTTTGTCCGCTGTAAACGGCGTGGGACACCCGGTTGTTATCCGTAAACAGGCTGCATCGTCCGGAACCGTCATCCTGCAGAACGGCTACGAAATTGCCGGAAACCTGATCGCAGGCCGCGGCCAGTCCTGTTTTATCGATGAGCTGAAAAAACTTGCCAATGGAAGGTTCGCCTGCGGCAATACCCTTGATGAACAACAGACCACGCCACCAGAGCTTTCGCTGCCCGTCTGTATACACGGACATATCATTATCTGGAGTGATCCGGCCATCGGAATGAACTATCATACGCATCTCCTTTTTGTGCATGGTTCGTGGTGAGCAGTAAAAGAGAGCCCCAAACTTTATGTATGTGTAAGCCCAAACCTCCCTTGCAAAAGTGACCGCCTGCCGGCAAAAAATTAAGCGACAATATAACATCCTTTGCACTCTTTTCCCAGAACAATTTTCACTATTTCGATCTGAAACACACTGTTTGACGTTGGTACACCCAAACGGTCTGTTGGGCCGCTCCGCCACGGCAGCGCTCTGTCCGCCGCCTGCCGTACGCAGGTCGTCAGGGCGGCGGCGATGAAGTAAAAGTTATAACTGAATGTATATGTTATAATTATAGCTTTCCTGACTGCAGCAGTCTTGTCTGCGGTTACACCCGGACGCGGCGGGAAAAAACAGAATTAGGCCTGAAATTTGCTTCTTTGCTGCTACAAGAAGTACGCTGTTCAATCATGATAGCAACGAGGGAAGAGAAGCAGCAACCTCCTGTAGAATTCGCACGGTGCGGCCTGCAGGATTATCTCTACGGTGATGTGTGCAAACGCTAGTGGACAGAGAAACGTCTATCAGGTAAAGGTGGTGTTATGTATCGAAAATCGTTATTGCTTTTGTTTTTGGCGTGGTTGACCCTGGTCTCTGCGGTGGCCGCCCAGGTGCCCAATCATACCAGGCTGCTGATTTCGGACAACCTGCAAAGCGATGGCATTAAGCCACACGCAGAGGTGGTGAACGTAAAGGGTAAATTTATCGCCGGCCAGGGTTGGCAGGTAAGCGACAAATTCGCTCAATTGCAATTTAATTTTTATGACGTTTTCCCCTCCGAGGCCACGATCGAGTTCAAAGTCAAGAATTTTTATCCTCCCAGCCAACTTGAAGAAGCCAGTGACGGCATATTCAGCGTCTGGTCGCAGCCGAACGGCAACAGGCTCTTGATGGATCCAACGCCTGCGTCTTTTTTTTATATCAAGACAGAAACAAAATTCGTCACCGGCAATACGGCAAAGCTGTTGCTGCGCCTTCATCCCCACAGCATGAATGATGCTGCAGGGGATCCCCGGCAGACGATTGAAACCGATTATTTGCCCTGGGATGCCAGCAAGGAATACACGTTCCGCATCATCTATAACAGCCGCTCGGTGTGGATGACGCTGGACGGCGTGCAGATCGCTTATAAATCGTTCGAGAATTCCGAGTATTTACGTGAGAGTCTGGGCTATGTGTGTCTTGGCAATACCATCTGGGATGGAATTACCGGACCTATTTATACAAGTCTGAAAATATATGCGCCTGCCACCAAATATCCGTTTCAGGATGTCACAAAAAGCGCCGGGGTGGATGCGGATCGCACCGGCGGTGCGCAGGGACTCTCCGTTATGGATGTCAATGGCGATGGACTGGAAGACGTGCATAGCGTCTATCTGTATGAGACGACCATTCCTCGCCCAAACAAACTGTTCGTGCAGAACCCTGATCATACTTTCACGGAAGAAGCAGAAACCCGGGGCATTGGCGAGGCCGGCATTTGGGGGCCTGCCGTCTGGGTCGATGTGGAAGGAGACGGCGATCTGGATCTGGTGCAAAGCAGTCGCACCTCGGCGCCGCGGCTGTACATAAACAGCGGCGGCCAATTCAGCGATCAGGCTGGTCTTCGCGGCATGAATGGCACGGGCCGGGAGACTCGGGCTATCCTGCCCATCGACCTGGAGAACGACGGCGACCTCGACCTGGTCTTTATGGATGGCTCACAAGCGCATGAAGTATATGTCAATCGGGGTACGGGCCTGTTTGATATTGTCAACAAAGGCCTATCCGCCCCCACCGGTTCGGTGCAAGGCGCCGTTGCCGCAGATTTTACCGGAGACGGGTATGTCGATATCTTTATGACAAGGCGGGATATGGCGTGTGCGCTCTTTTTCAATCTGGGTAATGGCTCTTTCCGTGAGGAAGCGTCCAGTCGTGGCGTCGCCTTTGTGGCTAAAACCAACCATCCGTCCGCGGCCGATATCGACAACGACGGCGATCTGGATCTGTTGATAGGGATTCGCGGCACCACAGCGGACAAATCGCCGCTCAATAAAGTGTATCTCAATAACGGCACCGGCACGTTCACAGATGCCAGTGATGCGGCCGGCATCAAGATCGATTCCTATGCTTTATATCCTGCTGATTTTGATAACGACGGTTTTTTGGATCTGTACGGACTCCGGTATGATCGGATCATGGATATTGCGCCGACGTCGCGTATTTTTCTCAATCGGGGTGATCGCACGTTCAGCGAACTCACCGGCACCGGCGCGGAAAACCTGTTCATTGACGGCCGCGGTGCTTCGCTGTTTGATTATGACAACGACGGGCGTGTAGACATCTTCGGCACCGCGCGCGGCAAGCAGGATGAGCTCAGCAGTATTGTGTATGGGCGAAACGCACTTTTAAAAAACAATATCGATAACAGCAAGCATTATCTTCGAGTGGCCATTCTGGACCGCTATGGCAAAGTCAATGGCATCGGTACCAGGATGTGGATGTATCCCGCCGGACGCTATGACCAGGCCGGGTCACTCCTGGGATACCGGGAAATCATGGCCATCCAGGGGTATCAGAGTCAGACGTCGCTGGTGCAGCATTTTGGCCTGGGTCAAAATACGGCCGTCGATATCAAAGTCAAATTGCCCAGCGGTAAAATCCTTTCTTATCTGAATGTCTCAGCCGACCGCCTGTACAACATCAGTCCGTTTGCCACACAGCCTAAAGCCATTGCCAGGGTAAAAGGCGACGCGCAGACCGCGGCTGTCAATACCACCTTGACGGATTCCATCACAGTCCGCGTCACCGACATCGATGGCAAAGTTCTGGCCGGTTATCCGGTAACGTTTGAGATGGTGCTGGGCGGCGGTACCATTAACGGCAGCAGCGGGAGTCAACAGGTTTATTCGGATAACCACGGTCTGGCCAGAGCAGCCTGGAAGGTGGGAACGGCGGTCGGTACGGCTAACAATAGCTTGCGTGCCGTCGCTGTCAAAGAGGACGGTTCGGCGCTGGACAACTCGCCGCTGCTCTTTACCGCTTCTGCCACCACCGGTCCGGCTGCTACCATGCAAAAAGTATCCGGTGACGGCCAGCAGAATTATATCGGTCAATTATTGGCTGAACCGCTGGTGGTTAAAGTTACGGACGCCTATGGCAATGCCGTGTCAGGCTATAAGGTTAATTTCGATATCAGCCTGGGAAACGGTTCCCTGGACGGCACCGCTTCCTCGCATGCGGAAGCCATGACGAATGCGGAGGGCAAGGCGCAGACGCTGTGGAAACTGGGTTCCCTTATCGGTACGCAAAAAGTGAATGCTTCTTCAGCGTTCAATGCGGCTTCGCCGCAGGAATTTCGCGCTACCGCTGTGGAACCACAACGGCAAATTCTCATGCAGAGCGGCAATCTGCAAACCGGCACGGTGAATCAGGCTCTGGCGCTGCCGCTGGTGGTTAAACTGCAGGATTTTCGCGGCAATGTGGTTGCCAATGAAAAGGTCAATTTTGCCATTATCTCCGGTGGCGGCAAGATATCCGGTCAAACCACTTTTGAGGCCTTTACGAACAGTTCCGGTCTGGCCAGTGCCACCGTGACTCTGGGTACGGCGGCCGGTGATACCAACAATGTCATTCATGCCATTATGGCCACCGCCATCGGCTCGCCGGTGGTGTTCAAAGCCGGTGCCCGGGCCGGAACCGCCGCCAAGCTGGTGGAAGTTTCGCTAAACAACCAGACCGGCAAAGTCAATCGGCTGCTGGCCAAGCCCTATATCGTCAGAGTCACCGACGCCTATGCCAACCCGGTAGCCGGACACCTGGTCGATTACGCCGTTACCTCTGGCGGGGGCACTATCAATGGACTCGGCAGCGTCAAAGTATTGACCGATGCCAGCGGCTATGCGACGGCAACGTTGCGTCTGGGAACGAGCGTAGGCACCAATACCGTAGCGGTGTCTGCCACCGGACTGCAAGGCTCGCCCCTAACGTTCGCGGCTGAGGCCCAGGCCGGAATTCCATCCCGGTTTTTTGAAATATCCGGAAATCGGCAAAAGGGAAGTTTTGGCCAGATGTTGCCCTTCCCCTTTGTGGTCGGCGTCACCGATTCGTTTGCCAATCCGGTTGCCAACCATCCGGTGCAGTTCAAAGTCAGCAGCGGCAACGGTTCTCTAAACGGTCTGGGTCTGGCGTCGGCATTGACCAACACCTCCGGCCGCGCTTCTGTTACGCTGACGATGGGCACCAGTTCTTATCTTAATCAGGTTACCGCATCGACGCAGTACAATGGGGTGGATGTTGGGGCAGCGGTGGTGTTCGTTGCCACCACCAGTGCCGGAGATCCCGACTCGCTGGCGTATGTGTCCGGCAATTATCAGATCGGCCGCGTGGGCGCCAGCCTGGCGCAACCGTTCAAGATTCAGGTGCTGGATGTCAACGGCGTGCCGGTTGCCAACCACACGGTTTCCTTTTTCGCCGTCATGTATCCGGAAACAAGCTTTGGCGGCAAGCAGCAGCTCGACGTCAAAACCGATGCCAACGGCTATGCCGGCGCCACGGGCACCATCGGCACGGCGTTTGGTGAGAACAATTATGTCTTTCAGGCGCGCGCGTCCTACAAGGAGGTGCTCCTGCGCAATGCCCCGCTGGAATTTTTTGCCTCCGGACGACGCAGCACGGCGCGCAAGATGGTGTACGTGTCCGGCAATAATCAGGAAGGTGTGGTAGGCAGCTATCTGTCCGATTCGTTAAAAGTGCGGGTGGTCGACGACAGCAACGTGCCGGTATCGTTGCACCCTGTCGCGTTCGAGGTGACGCAGGGCAGCTGTACCATTAACGGTTCCTCCACAAAGTTTACCGCCATGTCCAACAACAACGGCATCGCCATGGTAGCGATCAAGCTCGCGGCGACGCCCAGTGCGATCCGCATTCAGGCCTCGACTGATGACGGCGTCAATCCTAATTTGACCGGCTCTCCCTTTGTGTTTGACGCCACGGCCGTCATCGGTCCGCCGAGTGCACAGAAATCGACTCGGCAGGTGACGACGCCGGTGGTGGCTGACGGCTACCAGAGCGCCAAAGTAAGTGTGACGTTGAAAGACGCTGAAGGCAACGCCATCGCTAACAAGACCGTGCAGATATATACGACGGGGCTGGATGTCCAGGTGCGCCAACCGGATTCAGCCACAGATCTGAACGGAACGACCCTGGGTTCAATAACCTCCACCCGCGCCGGTCGCGTCAAAGTATGGACCGTGGTGGAAGGCAGAATGATCCCGGCCGATACCTCCATAGTCCTCTTTACCGCCGGAGCGCCGGTGCAGGCCGTGCCGTTCGGATCAGGACAGATGGTTCTGCGCGGCACGGTGTTGCCCATGCCGTTGGGCTTGAATCTCTATGACGTCAACGGCAATCCGGTGCCGGATGTTAATGTCACCTTTACCGTAACCAGCGGCGGCGGCAAGGTGCTGGAGCCGCAGCCGGTCAAAACCAATCTTGATGGCATGGCTTCGGTGAAATGGCAGCTGGGATCACAGGTGGACACGCAGACGTTGCAGGCGGTGGTTACCGGCTTGTCGGGAAATCCCATCGTCTACTCGGCGATCGCCATGCCGCCCAATCCGGGCACCATGCTGATGGTCTCCGGAGACAAACAGATCGGTGTACTCAACAAGACCCTGGCGGATTCGTTCAAAGTGGTGGTCAGGGATTCCACCGGAAATCCGGCCGAAGGTCTGCAGGTCTATTTTCATTTTACCGGACAGGGCCAGGCCGTGAGCCCGAATCCCCTACGCACTGACCGACGCGGCATGGCCGCTGTGCTCTATCGGCCGGGCGGTGCCGCTCTCGGTGAATTCAAAGCCACGGCCACGGTTCCAGGTTTGACGCAATCGGTGGAATTCACCTTTCTCGTCCAGAGTGAGTTGACTGTATTTCTCAGCAAGCAGGACATACCGCCCAACAACCGTCCTAACACGACTCTGGATCTGGTGGCGCAGGTGCTGGATGGCTACAAGCGTCCTGTGAAAAACCAGTTGCTCACCTTTGCGGTCGAGGCCGGTGGTGGCATGCTGCAGGGCACGTTGCCGGCAACCAGCGATGAAAACGGATTTGCCCGCATCAAGTGGCGCTTGGGACAGCCAGGCGCGCAAAGAGTTAAAGTTTCGCCTGTAAATGCATCTGGAACGCCGCTCTTCTTTACGACCAATGTGGTGAACACCAAACCCAAATTGTCTGTGCCGGCCGCCAGGCAGACCTTGCCCGGCCAGCTGGTCGCCGCCGTGATCACGGCGGTGGACGCAGAGGGCGACGCCATAACCATCAAGGTGAGGAACCTGCCCAGCGGCGCTTCCTTTGATTCCACCAAAACCTTTGCGTTCCAATGGACGCCCTCGCAACTGCAGTCAGGCGCCAGCTATGATGTAAAGTTTATCGCCACGGACAGCTTTGCCGCTGCCGATACGGCCGTGTGGCGCATCACGGTGGAATCGGTGAACCGGGCGCCGAAAGTGCTGTCCATGACGCCGAGCGACAGCGTGCTGGAGCTCCATTATCTCGACAGAATAGAGTTCTCTGTTCAGGCCTATGATCCGGACAATACGCCGGTTACGTATTTCTGGCGGGTAAACGGTATTTTTGCCGGGAATCTGTTTGAATTGGTGATGGAACCCGAACAGGGTTATTTCCCCGAAGAGAACTGGGTGCAGGTCGAGATATCCGACGGCAAAGCCTCAACCACGGTGCGCTGGCATCTCTTCCTCAGTGAACCGGCGATGGCGGTACGTCTGACCTCCTTTGAAGCCACAGCCCTGGCCCATGCCGCGCAACTGCGCTGGCAGACCGCCCATGAAGTGGACAATCTGGGATTCACGGTGCTGCGCTCGGATCGCAGCGACGGCCCCTATGAGCCGGTTTCAACCACTCTGATTCCGGTGAGTGCGAACGGACAGTACAGCTATGTGGACGAGTCGGTGCAGTCGGGCCGGACCTATTTTTACAAAATCAGGGATATCGACCGCAACGGCCGCAGCAACGACAACGGCCCGGTTTCGCTGCAGATCGCTCTGCCGGATGCTATTGCCCTGGCGCAGAATTATCCAAATCCGTTCAATCCGGTGACGACCATCGCCTTTGATTTGCCCAAGGCACAGGTCGTGCAGCTGCGCGTCTTTAACCTCGCCGGCCAGATCGTCCGCGAACTGGCGAATGGAACGTTTGCTGCCGGTTCCCACCAGGTGGTATGGGATGCGCACGACGATCAGGGGCGGGCGGTCACCACTGGCATGTACTACTATGTGCTGCAGACCGGTGGCCAGTCAATGACGAAAAAGCTGTTATTGACAAAATAGTGTCCTATGACCTTAGGACGGTTTTAGGGGGAAGCTGTTCAGCATGACAAGAGGACAGGAAGGGCTGGAGCACCATGGTGTTTCCAGCCCTTTGTGTTTTGTTTCGCCAGGTCCATTGACATGGAGAGTTTTTTTATACCTGGGTGGGGCAGAGATCCGATCCGCTCAGGGCCGCTGCGAGACGCCGGCCCGGAAAATCATGCTGTATCTCGGGCAGATGCCCGATCCATGGTTCCGCCCGGGGAAACATTCCCCGGGCGATCGATGCGATCGAGCGAGCCCAAAGCGACATCCGGAATAACCTTCCCCCGCTTTTATCTTTTCCCTTGCAATTACTACTATGATTGGCTAATTTTCACGATTAGGCGAATCACAAGCAATGCTCCTGCTGCCAAGCCGGCATGTCTTCATGCCTGAACCAAACCAACGGATAAACAACTCGTGAACTCTTCTTCTACCAACACACTGCGCTATGCCTGGTTCATAGTGGCTCTGCTCTTCCCGGTCGCGCTGCTCAATTATCTTGACCGCCAGATGCTGGCGACCATGAAGTCCTCCATGGTGGGCGATATCCCCAGCATCGCCAACAAGGCGGACTGGGGGCTCATTCTCGGCAGTTTCAAGTGGACCTATGCGATTCTCAGCCCGTTTGGCGGCTATATCGCCGATCGCATCAGTCGCCGCCATGTCATCGGCGCCAGTCTGCTGGTGTGGTCGGCCGTGACCTTGTGGACCGGCCATGTCACCTCGTTTCACGAGCTGCTGGCCGCGCGGGCGCTGATGGGGATCAGTGAGGCGTTCTACATTCCGGCGGCTCTGGCACTTATATCCGATTTCCATCCCAGCCTGACCCGTTCCCGGGCGGTTGGCGTGCATCAGACGGGTATTTATATGGGACAGATCCTGGGCGGTTTTGCCGGCTATGTGGCGGATGCACCTGATTTCGGCTGGCGCTGGGCGTTCTCCACGTCCGGTCTGATTGGAATTTTCTATGCTGTACCATTGTTTTTGCTATTACGAAATCCCGTCCGCATCGAACAGGTCACGGAAATGGGTTCTGCAACCGGGAAAACCGAGAATGTATTCCGCAGTCTGCTGAGTAACCGCAACTTTATACTGTTGGTATTATACTTTACTTTGCCGGCCATTGCCGGCTGGGTGGTGCGGGACTGGATGCCTGATATCCTCAAGGAGAAATTCGGCCTTGGCCAGGGCCAGGCCGGAGTCAGCGCGATCCTTTTTGTGCAGATCGCTTCCCTCATCGGCGCCATCGTCGGCGGCACCCTGGCAGATCGCTGGATGAGGCACACCCCCAGGGGGCGCATCTTTACCAGTGCCATAGGCATGACCCTGTTCCTGCCGGCTCTTTTCAGCGTCGGAAATGCCGGTACCCTGGCGGTGGCCATTTTCGGACTCACTGTATTTGGATTCGGCTGGGGCTTTTTCGACAGCAACAATATGCCCATCCTCTGTCAAATTGCGAGGCCGGAATGGCGCGCCACCGGCTATGGCATCATGAATCTGGTGAGCATCAGTTGCGGCGGGTTCGGGGACTGGGCGTTCGGAGCGTTGCGGGATCAGCACGTGCCGCTTAATCTCATCTTTGGGGTCTTTGCCGGTGTGGCGCTCCTTTCGGTGATAAACGTGCTGCTGATAAAACCAAATCCGGCACACCGCTCTTTGTGAAGGTGTCGTGTTTTGGCAAAAATCGCCGCAGTGGTAATTTGAAAACCATCATAACAAAGGCATCGACCATGAGCCTCTTTTCACGAGTCCAGTCCATTGTAAAATCTTGGAAGAAAAAAATTGCTCTCTATGGCCATAACGAGTATACCATCGCCGAATATTTTCGCAAGCAGGGGACGCAAATCGGTTCCAACAGCCGTATTCTGGTCGATAATCTGGGCAGCGAACCGTATCTGATCAAGATCGGCAATAATTGCACCATCGCCCCGGCGGTCAGCTTTGTCAACCACGACGCTTCCGCCGGGCTCTTTCGCAAAGAGATCCCCAACTTGAACGTGTTCGGCAAAATCGAGGTTAAAGACAACTGTTTTATCGGCTACGGCGTCATCATTTTGTACGATGTGACCATCGGTCCCAATTCCATCGTCGGCGCCGGCTCGGTGGTGACCAAGGACGTACCGCCCAACAGCGTAGTGGCCGGCGTGCCCGCGCGGGTGCTTACCACCACGGAAGAATACAAAAAGAAATGTATTCAAAAATGGGAAAAGCTCGGCCTTAAAGGCGACAGAAGCGGCTGGGAAGAACAGCTGAAACGGCATTTTTGGGGCAGTGCGGCTGCTGATAATTCATAGCAGCCATTTTGGCGCGCTACTCCGGGATACTCAACCATCGCACCATCCAAAACACTCCACTTTTATGGATACGTCCGGGACCACCTTGCGGCAAACACCTGAAACTCAAAACCGCCTACCCCCCTTTTCCCTCTGGTCGCGTCCGCGGTTTGGCTATGGCGCATCGTATTCGACCATGGGCTCTTACCTGTATCTGATGTCGGAAACCAACCCGAAATATAATTTCGAATATAAAAGCAATTGGAAGGTGTTGTCGCAGGGGTTTTACGGCCGCGGTCCGCGTGAAAATTCGGCTCCATACGGGGACTATACCAAATCCGAACCGGATTCGGACAAGGCCGATATATATTACACCAGCAAGAAATACAAATTCAAGCTGATTTGGACCATCGGCAAAGCCTGGGTGACCATTGAAGATACGGTGTTGCAGGAACACAATTTCAACGGCCAGATCGAGAGCTTTCGTCACCTCTGTATGGGCATGAGCGCCGAAGCCGAAAACTCGGCTTTTGCTCACCTGAGCGGCTCGTCGCTCTATTTCACGGCGGAGGTACATGCCGCTGATCCGCCCATACTGCACAAGATCGCTGAAGCCGATAGCCAGTCCGGACCCATTCTGACCACCTTACCACGCCCTTTCCAGGTGAGGGTGACAGACCTCTATGACAATCCGGTGGTGAATCATCCTGTTCTCTTTCAGGTGCAGAGTGCACAGGGCCATCTTAACGGCCATCGATCTCTTTCCTTGCTGACGGATGAAATGGGCATGGCCCAGGCGATTCTGACCTTGGGCAGCACCCCAGGATTATATTCGGTTTCGGCATCATCCGTGTTCAACGGTGCCGCGTTGAGTCAATCACCGCTGCTGGTCCAGGCGAACGCATTTTATTTCCTTCGCTTCTGAAATACGTCTCCGGTGACAGTGGCGTCGGTATAATCAATCAGACGCTGTTGCAACCATTAAAAGTTCAGGTTACCGATGAACGAAGCAATCCCATTTCCGGACACAGCGTACGTATTGCCGTTGAACAAGGGGGTGAGACGTTTGCAGGCCAAACCTTTATCGACGTCAGCACCGATCGAGCCGGCATGGCAGCGGCACATCCGGATCTCGGCAGCACGGCCGGTCCGGGCGTCAATATTTTTTCAGCAAAGTTTTACACGGACTCGCAGCACTCCCTCGTCGGTTCACCAGTTCGTTTTGTCATATCAGCGAAAACAAGTGCAGCCGCTCAGCTGGTGCTGATATCGGGCGATGAACAATCCGGCCAGGCAGAAGCCGTTCTGAGCAATCCTCTGGAGGTCAGGGTCCTCGATCGGGCAGGGCAGCCGGTAGCCGGCCACGAGGTGCAGTTTTCTGTGGTGCAGGGCAGCGGTGTTCTGGGTGCATCTCTGACCAGAGAGGCCTCGGTCACAACCGGCCAAAATGGAAACGCTCACATATCGTTTCGCCTGGGTCGTGAGCTGGGAGTGAATCAACATGCTGTAGAGGCAGCATCCAGCGACGGCATCGGGCCGTTACAGAACTCTGGATCCCGCTTTACTGCTTCGGCGTTGTCCGGGCAACCCGATTCTCTGTTATCCGAGATATCCTCAACTACGCCGGTAACGGCTGGTCAAAGACTGTTGTGATTCGGTCAAATACACCTGGAACGCCCACATGATGACCTTTGTGGAATTGAACGAATTTCGAGTGACCGCTGTGCGAGGGGTCTGCCAATTGTCCTGGATCAGCGCGCAGGAACGTAACAACGCCGGTTTTCATATCCTCTCCGGCTGTTCTGCCGATGGACCCTTTACCCGGATCAACGAATCGATCATCGGGCCGAGCTCAGACAGACACTATGAATTCAGGGACGTTGTCAGGGAAAACGGGCAAAGTATTTTTACATACTGCAAGCGGTGGCGCTGGACGGCAGCATCCAGGAATTCGGACCGATTGCGGCTGTGGCGGAAAAGCCGACCCGGATGAAGCTGGAGCAGAATTACCCGAATCCGTTCAATCCGCAGACCACCTTCGCCTATCAGATAGTCGCTCTGCAGCACATCGACCTCCTCAGCTATGACCTATTGGGAAGAACGGTGCGAACGCTCTATCGAGGACACGTTGCACCGGGCTACTATCAACTGATCTGGGACGGTCGGAACGACCGCGGACAGGCTTTGCCGTCGGGTTTGTACCATTGTGTCCTGGCCGGGCCTGCGTCGAGACAAATCATTAAATTGTTGCTTATGAAATAGTTCGCCGGCGCTGTCTGATAGAACAAAAGCGGCCGCGCTCCGTCTTATTTATTAAACTTGCATCCATTCAGTATATTTTATATATTCTCAGCAATGCTGGTCGTGTTGGTACCTTTAGAGCATGATTCGGCACTTGTACGTGAAAGCAAAAGGGGCCTAACTTTTTAATCAGCAGTCTTTATCAGGAGAAGTGAGCAAAAATGGGAACCATAAGCCGACGGGGATTTTTCCAGCGAACGTTAGCGGCTGGTGCGGCGTTAGCGGTACCAAAAGTAAGCTGGAGTGCTTCGCACTACCAGCAGATCATCGGCTCCAATGATGCGGTCCGGGTGGGTGTCATTGGTATTCGTTCGAAAGGAGCACAACATATCGAGATGTTCAGGCAGGTGCCGGGCGTGCGCGTGGTCGCCTTGTGCGATGCTGACCAGGAGATCCTGAACCGGGAGGTGGCCAAGTTCACCAGCCGTAACGAAACGGTGGTCGGTTATCAGGATTTGCGTAAATTGCTGGACGACAAGCAGGTGGATGCGGTGGCGATCGCCACTCCCAACCACTGGCATTCCCTGGCGGCGATCTGGGCCTGTCAGGCCGGCAAGGATGTCTATGTCGAAAAGCCGGTTTCGCACACCGTCTGGGAAGGCCAAAAGCTGGTGGAAGCGGCGCGCAAGTACAATCGCATCGTGCAGGCGGGCACGCAGAATCGTTCGGACGTCGGTTTTCGCCAGGCCGTGGAGTACATTCGCCAGGGCAATATCGGCAAAATCCTCTATGCCCATGGCGTGTGGTTCAAGGAGCGGGTGTCCATCGGCCGTGTCACCGAACCGCAACCGATTCCCGGCAGCGTGGACTATAACCTGTGGACCGGCCCGGCCAAGATGCAGCCGTTGATGCGCAAGAGGCTGCACTATGACTGGCATTGGTTCTGGGAATATGGTGACGGCGAAATGGCCAACATCGGCATTCACCAGATCGACGATTGCCGGTTTGCTCTCGATATCACCGATTATCCCAGGCGCGTTTGGAGCGTGGGCGGCCGCTTTCTCTTTGATGATGACGGCCAGACGCCCAATACCCAGATGGCCATCTTTGATTACGATATTCCGGTCATTATTGAAGTGCGCAATTTGTACCGTGCCAAAGGGCAGCGCGCCATGGATCATGTCCGCGGCACCCGTGACGGCAATGTGATTCAGTGCGAAGGCGGATATTTTGTCGGCGGCCGCGGCGGCGGCTCGATCTATGATAACGATAAAAAACGGATCCAGCAGTTCCCGGGCGACGGCGGCGGTCTGCATCAGGAAAATTTTATCAATGCCGTGCGCAGCCGCAGGCGCCAGGATCTGCATGGCGATATCGAGCAGGGCCATATTTCATCGGCGCTTTGCCACATCGCCAACATTTCCCATCGCATCGGCCGGGAGAGCGATCCGGAAGAGATCAAAGCGGCGGCCGGAAACGGCGCCCAGGCCCAGGAGGTACTGGCCACCGTGTTCGACCATCTTTTAAAGAATGAAGTCGACTTGAAAAAGAATCCGCTTACGCTTGGCCCCTGGCTGGAGTGGGATGCCAAAGCGGAAAAATGCACGGGGCCGTTTGCCAAAAAGGCCAACAAGTTTTTAAAACGAAAAAAATATCGCAAGCCGTTTGTAATATCGGATACGGTCTAGAGGCTGTCGTAGAGGCGTGCGGCAGGGGCTCTTCTCTGCTCTGCGGCCGCCTCTCAACCGGATCTGTTGGTCGAGAAAGTAAATAATGGTCTGCTTCCCGCTCTGTCTGAGACAGGTTTTTTTCTGGCCATATTCACGATGATTCTTCAGTCTATCCCGCCAGGCGAGGTTTATTATCATGAATCCAGGTAACCTGGCTTTAGCGGCATCCCCGCCCGACGAGTTCGTGTCGATCGTCTCTCCGCTGGCCCTGGTCGGCAAAGTTTGTGATGTCCTTTGCCGCAAAAAAATCGTACGTGACCGGCACAGGCAACGCCTTTCGACCGACGCCGCAGCGTTCAGCCTGTGCGTATGAAAATGGTTTTCCCAGCCGCTGTGGCGGCTGAGAGCAACATAGCATTTCAGGAGTTGTAACATGATCTCACAGTATCAGGATATCGTAGAAGAAGTGGTCAATGAAAAAGTAACGCGCAAAATACTCAATCACTCGCCGGCGTTGATGGTCGTCCAGGTGCGCTTTAAGGCCGGCGGCATCGGTGAGCCTCACCGCCATGCCGAACACGAACAGATCGGTTATATCATCAATGGCCGTTTCGAAGTGACGGTGGGAGATGAGAAAAAAATCCTGATGGCCGGCGATTCGTTTTATGCCGGCCGCAACGTCATGCACGGCGTGGTCGCGCTGGAGGATTCGATTTTGCTCGATATTTTTACGCCGCGCCGGGATGATTTCTTAAAGTAGTTGTTATCAGGTCAGATAAAAAGGGATAATAGAACAAGGGAGGTCGAAATGTATCGGCAGAATCGCCGCATGGCTTGGATGGCAGGTTTGCTGTTTTGCACCACGCAGCTTGTCTTTGCGCAGATGAACACCCTGACCGAGCAGGAGAAACAGGAGGGCTGGAAACTGCTCTTCGACGGCAAAACCCTGCAGGGCTGGAAACTGCTGGACAGCGGCAATCCGCCCGGCAAAGGCTGGGAAGCCAAAGACGGCGCCTTGACCATTCTCAAAGGTGAGGGTGGAGGCGATATCGTCACCAAAGATCAATACACGAATTTTGAATTGACGTTGGAAGCGCGCCTGACCGTCGGCGCCAATAGCGGCATCAAGTATTTTATTCAACCCGCCTGCAGCGTCGGCTTTGAATATCAGGTTCTGGACAACGACGTCAATCCGGATGCCAAGGCAGGCCGAAACGGCAACCGGAGAATGGCCTCGCTCTATGATCTGTTGCCGGCGCAGAATGCCACGCCCAAGCCCATCGGAGAATGGAATTCGCTTCGCATTATCGTTCAGGGCGACAAGGGTGAGCACTGGTTGAACGGAGTGTGCGTTCTCAAAATCGACCGATCCAGCGCCACCTTCTGGGATGCCTATAAGCTGAGCAAGTTCAACGAGTTTAAAGAGTTCGGAAAATACAAACAGGGCCATATTCTCATTCAGGATCATGGCGCCACTGTCTCGTACCGCAATATAAAAATCCGTCCGCTGCCGTAACGGGTCCGAGTCCGACTCTATCTGAAGAACAGCTTGCGAGGGTAATGTGTCATTTCGTAGCAGTGTATTGGCTGTCTGTCTGTTGTCTTGGTTGCTCGCCGCAGCCCAATCGATAAAGCCGATCGACCGCGAGGGCCTGGTTCGGCGCCACAATCCTGCCTTGAACAGCGCCGATGTCTGGTCTCCCTTTACCGTCGGTAACGGCACCTTTGCTTTTACGGCGGATGTCACCGGACTGCAGACATTTCCCGATCGCTATGAAAAGTCCATACCCCTGTCCACACAGTCTTATTGGGGATGGCACGCCATTCCCGACAGCGTAACCTATTCCCTGTCCGGCGCGTTCAAGGCGATTGATACCTATGGACGCATGGTCGACTATGCCTGCGTGCCGTCTACCCCTGCGGCGCAGTGGCTGCGCGCCAATCCCCATCGTCTGCATCTGGGCCAGATCGGTTTTGATCTCCGGCATCGCGACGGTACGCCGGTGGCTATGGAAGAGCTCACCGATATCGAACAGACGCTGGATTTGTGGACCGGGATTCTGCACAGCGCCTTTCGCATCCAATCGCAGCTGTTTCGGGTACAGACGACCTGTGCCGGTGACCACGATGCGGTTGCCGTTCGCGTCGAAACCAGCGGTGCGCCACAGGTGAGCTGGCAACTGCTGGTACGCTTTCCGTACGGCTCAACGGCTGCCAACGGCTCAGGCGCAGACTGGACTCAGCCGCAGCGGCATGTTACGGAAGCGACAGTGCAGGGCAAAGAGCGGCTTGTGCTGCATCGGCGTCTCGATGAGACCGCCTACCAGGTGGAGATGGCATGGCGCCATTTTCAACTGGAGCCGCAACAACCGGCCCACACGATCCGATTGATGCCGCGATCCGGCCGCAGCGAATGTGTGATTGCGTTTCGTTCCGCCCCGTCGACCGGCCCTGTCTCGGTCAGCAAGGCATTTGCCGGCGGCCGGCAGATGTGGCACGACTACTGGAAAAAGGGCGGGATGGTCGATCTCTCCGCCAGTACCGATCCGCGCGCCCGCGAATTGCAGCGCCGCATCATCCTGTCGCAATATCTGATGCGATGTCAGAATGCTGCGCCGCAACCGCCGCAGGAAACCGGCTTGACCGTCAACAGCTGGCACGGAAAATTTCATCTGGAAATGCACTGGTGGCACAGCGTGCACTATGCCCTGTGGGGCCGAACCGGCTTGTTGGCAAAGAGCCTGCCGTGGTATAAAGCGGTCATGCCCCGGGCTGTGGCCGAAGCGCAGCGGCAGGGTTATAAAGGCTGTCGCTGGCCGAAAATGGTTGCCTTTGACGGCCGTGAATCCCCTTCCAGCGTTGGCGTGTTTTTGATCTGGCAGCAGCCGCATCCTCTCTATTATCTGGAATTGCTCTATCGGCAAAACCCGGATCCGTCGTTGCTCCGCGACTACCAGGAACTGGTGAATCAGACCGCCGATTTTATGGCCTCGTTTGCGGTCTGGGATTCAACGCGCCAACGCTATGTGCTGGGACCGCCGTTGATCCCGGCTCAGGAAAAACATGCCGCCGCCGTCACCCTCAATCCCTGTTTCGAATTGGCGTATTGGCGTTATGGTTTAGAGATCGCGCAGAAATGGCAGGAGCGGCTGGGCTTGCCGCGAAGGCCCGAGTGGGAGGCGGTGCGAACACGGCTCGCCGACTATCCGGTCAAGGACGGCCTGTATCAGAATGTGGAAAATATCCAGACGACGTTTACAGAACCCGGGCAACGGCGCGATCACCCGACCCTGATCGCCGGCTTGGGCATGCTGCCCGGCCCGGGCATTGATCCAACGATCATGCGCGCCACACTCAAGCAGGTCATGCAAACATGGAATTGGGAAACCTGCTGGGGGTGGGATTTCCCCCTGGTGGCCATGACGGCTGCCCGCGTCGGCGAACCAGAGCTGGCCATTGAGGCGTTGCTGATGACCGCTTCGAAAAACCGATATCTCAACAATGGCCACAATTTTCAACGTGATGGCCTGCCGTTGTATCTGCCGGGCAATGGCGCCCTGTTGGCCGCGGTGGCCATGATGGCGGCCGGCTGGGATGGCGCATCGGACCTGCCCGCACCGGGATTTCCCCACAACGGCCGCTGGTTGGTCCGCTGGGAGAGCTTGCAGCCCATGCCGTAAACCGCCACCGTGCCATGATGTGTCAGCGCCGTAGAGCCCTGATTGCGAGTTGATTGGAAGGTGAGATGAACCGGACCGAGTCGATACCCACTGCAGATAGCCTGGAACCGCAACCCGCACGTATGCGCTGGCTCATGATCGCATTCGCCATGGTGGCCACGGTCATCAATTATCTGGATCGGCAGACGCTGTCGGTGGTGGCGCCGTTGTTGAAAAAAGAGTTCAACATGACGGACGAAACCTACGGACTCATCATTTCGGCGTTCATGTTGGCCTATACGGTCATGAACGGCGTATCCGGTCCGTTGCTCGACCGCATCGGCACGCGCCTGGGTTACGCCCTCTGCATGTTCTGGTGGTCCACCGCCGGATTGCTGCACGCGTTTGCACGCGGGCCTCTGAGCCTGGGCCTGTTCAGGTTCCTGCTCGGCATGGGCGAAGCCGGCAACTGGCCGGCGGCCGTTAAACTCGTCAGCGAATGGTTTCCTGCGCGCGAACGGGCGCTGGCCTCGGGCATTTTCAACAGCGGCTCTGCACTCGGGGCTCTGGCCGCACCACCGCTGGTGGCGTGGCTGGTGATCCAATGGGGCTGGCCGCAGGCGTTTCTGATTGTCGGCCTCTCCGGCTATGTCTGGCTGATCGGCTGGTGGTTTATTTATTTTACCCCCGGCCATGTGCAGAAAGAGGTCAAAGCCAGACCAGCGCCGGCCTGGCGTTTGCTCAAAACCCGTTTTCTCGCTTCCCTTACCATCGCCAAAGTATTCCTTGATCCGGTCTGGTATTTTTATATCTTTTGGATACCGAAATTTCTCAGCAGCGTTCATCAATTCGATCTGATTCAAATCGGCAAGACCGCCTGGATTCCTTTTCTGACGGCAGACATCGGCAATCTGGCCGGCGGTGCCTTGCCGCAATGGCTGGTGCGCCGACGCCTTCGCCTGCCGCTGGCGCGAAAAATCACCTTGACCCTTTTCGCCTTGCTTATGACATCAGCCATTCCGGCGGTTATGGCCAAAGAGGCATCGTGGACGATCGTGTTCATATCGATCGGGACTTTTGGCTATACCGGATTTAATGCCAATGCGCTCTCGTTGCCGGCGGATGTTTTCCCCAAGAATATGGTCGGCTCCATCCAGGGCCTGGCCAGTATGGGAGCCGGATTCGGCGGCATGCTGTTCAGCTGGCTCTCCGGCCGCCTCATCGACCAGTATGGCTATACGCCGGTGTTTATCGGTTATGGCGTTTTCCCCATCATCGGTATTGCCATTATCCTGCTCTTTATCGGCCCGCTGACGCCGGATCCGTTGTTCCACGGTGCAGCAGGTCAGGAAACCGCGACGAAAAAGACCTGAATGCAAAGAGGTGCAACATGATGCAGTTATGCTTTAATTGTTTCATAGTGCGATGGCTACAGAGCATGACTCTTTTCATGACTTTGGGGACAGCCACCATCGCGTTATCGGCAGCCAAAAGTTACGATGTGGTGATTTACGGCGGCACCTCGGCCGGCATCAGCGCCGCTATCCAGGTCCAGCGCATGGGCGGCCAAGCGCTGCTGATTGTAAACGGCAACCATCTCGGCGGGCTCTCCAGCGGCGGACTGGGCTCCACCGATACCGGCAATAAAAACGTGATCGGCGGCATCAGCAGGGAATTCTATCAGCGCGTAAAAGCATACTATGATAATCCAAACGTCTGGCAGATGAATCGCAACGAATACGATCGATACCGCCCGCAAGAGGACGCCATGTGGACCTTTGAGCCTCATGTGGCGGAGATGATCTTTCAGCACATGCTGCTGCAGGCGGGCGTCACCGTTCTGTTCAACGAACGGCTGGACTTGAAACAGGGAGCAAAGAAATCCGGGACCACAATACAGTCCATCCGTCTGGAATCGGGCCGCGTCATTAAAGGCCGCATGTTTATCGACGCTTCCTATGAAGGGGATCTGATGGCGGCGGCGCAGGTTCGTTACACCATCGGCCGTGAAGCCAACAGCCAGTATGGTGAGACCTTGAACGGCGTACAAACCAGTCAGGCCAAATACCATCAGTTCAACTGCGATGTGGATCCCTGGGTACGGCCCGGCGATCCGGGTTCCGGTTTGCTGTTCGGTATCGATCCGGCCGGACCCGGGAAGGAAGGGGAGGCGGATCGACGGGTTCAGGCCTATAATTTTCGCCTCTGTCTCACCGATCGCAGAGAGAACCAGGTAGCGTTCAGCAAACCGCCGGATTACGATGAATCCAGGTACGAGCTTCTCTTCCGGGCCTATGCCGCCGGCGATACCCGCCTGCCGCTGCATTTCAGCATGATGCCCAACCGCAAAACCGACATCAACAACAATTACGCCGTCAGCACCGATTATATCGGGCAGAATTACCAATACCCGGACGGGGATTATGCCGTGCGACAGCAAATCATTAAAGCGCACGAATCCTACACCCGGGGTTTGCTGTGGACGCTGGCCCATCATCCGCGGGTTCCGCCGGCTATTCGAACCGAGATGCAAAAATGGGGCTGGGCCAGGGACGAGTTTGTCGACAACGATTTTCTCTCCCATCAGATGTACATCCGTGAGGCGCGCCGCATGATCGGCGATGCGGTAATGACCGAGCTGGATTGCCGTCGCCTGCGCGCGACGCCGGAACCGGTGGGCATGGGATCGTACACGATGGATTCGCACCATGTGCAACGCTATGTGACGGTACGCGGGTTTGTCATGAACGAGGGCGATGTGGAGGTCAGCCCGGGCGGGCCGTACCAGATTTCCTATCGTGCGCTCATTCCGCAAAAACAGCAGTGTACCAATCTGCTGGTGCCGGTTTGCCTGTCGTCTTCGCACATGGCCTACGGCTCTATCCGTATGGAGCCGGTGTTCATGATTCTCGGCCAATCAGCCGCCACAGCGGCCGTGCAGGCCATAAAGAAAAAATGCGGTGTGCAGGACGTCGAGTATGCGACGCTGCGGGCGCAATTGCTGGCCGATCGTCAGGTGCTGGAATACAGCGTAGAACAGTAGCCGTATCGCCGCTTTCACGCCTGTGGCTGTACCGGCGTCGCACAGGGCGGGCGCCACGGGCTTGGTGGGTCGGTCACGGCGAAGGGATTAGATAGTTGGCTCCGGTTCATCCGGATCAGGTATATAGCAGGGAAGGAGATTCGCTCATGGAAAACCTTATGTCACGACGGGAATTTGTCAAAACGACGGCCGTAGCCGGTGTTGCGCTCGGCCTGTCGGCGACCAGTTACGGCCGCATTCGCGGCGCTAACGACCGGATCCGCATCGGCCTGATTGGTTGCGGTGACCGCGGGGTAACGGCGCACCTGGCCGGCATCGAGCCGTTTGCAGAGGCGGAAAATATCGAGGTGATCGCCGTCAGCGATCCCTGGCAAAAAGCCCGCGAAAATGCCGTGGCATCTGTCAAAGCGAAATACGGCAGAGACCCGAAAACGTTCGTGTCCCATCGCGATCTCCTGGCCATGCCGGAAGTCGACGCGGTCATGATCGCATCAACAGATCCTCATCACGCCCGTCAGCTCGAGGAAGCGGCTAAAGGCAAAAAAGATGCATATTGCGAAAAACCGCTGGCACGGCATATGAAGGAACTGCAGAAGTGCTACGATGCGGTCAAAGAGGCGAACACCATCGTTCAGGTCGGTACGCAACTGCGCAGCCTGCCCACCGCGGTCGGCTGTCATGAGATGTATAAAACCGGCTTGCTCGGCAAAGTCGCCCGCATCGAACAGTGCCGCAACGCCACCCAGCCCTACTGGTATCGCTACGTCAAGGAGGTGAAGGCCGAGGAGGTGGACTGGCCGGAATTCTGGGGCGGCAAGCCCAAAGCCCCGTTCAGCGCCAAACTCTACTCCGGCTGGTACGGGTATCGCCATTTTTGCGATGGCCCGGTGCCGCAGTGGGGCAGCCATTTTATCGATCTGGTTCACTATATCACCGGCGCCACACTGCCGAGCAGTTGTGTCTGTTTAGGCGGCACTTTTACCTGGCAGGATGAAAACCGCTTCACCACACCCGACCATGTGCAGACGCTGTGGGTGTATCCGGAGGGCTTTATGGTCAGCTACTCTTCCAATCTGGGCAATGAATACGGCAACAGCTTTAAAATATTTGGCGATCAGGGGACGCTAAAGCTGGACAATCTGCGTGCGCCGGTGTATACAGCTGAAGGCGGCAGCAAAAATCGCGGCGTCATCAAAGGCGTCAACCAGGTAGCAGAAGTCGAACAGCCCGATCACTTTCTCAACTGGCTGCAATGTTTACGCTCCCGCAAGCAGCCGCACGCTTCCATTGAAGCCGGCTATCAGCATGCGGTGGCGTGCATCATGGCCGTGGAATCGTATGACAAGGGCTACCAGGTGGTGTATGATCCAATCAAACGTAAATTGCATAAAGCCTGAGGAGATGCGGTGATGAAAAGAAGGAATTTTGTGACTGCTCTGGCCACGGCGAGTATCGCGGCGCTGTCCGGCTGCGCCGGCGGACGCCGGGGACGCAGCCGTTGGCCGCTGGGCTGTTTTACCAGACCCTGGTCTGAATTCGATCTCTATACAGCCATGGATGAGATCGCGGCGGCTGGTTTTAAGCAGATCGGCCTCATGACCACTGCGCCCAAAGGCAGGTTGGCTTTGTCCCTGTCGACTTCGGAGCCAGAGGCGCAGAAAATGGGCGAAGAGGCGCATCGTCGCGGCTTGACGGTGGCCGCTGCGTATGTCGGTGATTTCCCTCTGCAAGGCACGCGCCAGCAGGGCATCGACGGCTTGCGCAAGCTCATAGACCTGTGCGTCGCCAGCCGCTGCAAAACGGCGCTCCTGGGGGGCACCGGCAAAGCCGAGTATTACGACACCTATTACGGCATCGTCGCCGACTGCTGCCAGGAAGCCATGAACAAAGGCGTACAGCTGGTGCTGAAACCGCATGGCGGACTCAACGCCACCGGGCCGCAATGCCGTAAAACCATTGAGAAAGTGAACCACGCCAATTTCCGGCTCTGGTACGATCCGGGCAATATTTATTACTATTCCGACGGCACCCTGGATCCGGCAGAGGATGTGGCCTCTGTGGACGGCATCGTCTCCGGCATGTGCGTCAAGGATTACCAGCATCCCAAGATTGTCGAGATCACACCCGGCAGCGGCCAGGTGCGCTTTCCGGCGGTCTGGTCCAGACTGGTCAAGGGAGGATTTTCTCAAGGTCCGCTGATTATCGAATGTTTGAAAAAAGGCACTCTGGCCGAGATCAGAACCGAAGCGATCGCGGCACGCCTATTTCTGGAGCGTCTGCTGGCATGAGTCGGCAGAGCAGGCATCCTGACGGGATTTGTTCGTGAAAGGTGTATATGTGGATCAACAGACGTAAATTTCTCCAAACCTCCCTGGCCGGTTTGGCCGGCCTGGTTGCACCCAAAGGGTATTCGGCCGACGCAGACCCCTTTGCCATGGTGCCTCTGGGCAAGACCGGTATCAAGGTTTCGCGCATCGCCATGGGTACAGGCGTGAAATCCATCAATCGAGAATCCAATCTGACGCGACAGGGAAAAGATGCGGCGATAAAGTTGTTGCGTCACGCCTATGATCAAGGGGTGCGTTTTTTCGATTGCGCCGATACCTATGGGTCACACCCCTACGTGGCAGCGGCTTTGCAGGGCATACCGCGCGAGCGCTATGTGCTGTCCAGCAAACTCTGGTTCAGACCCGGAGGCATTCCCGAGCCGGAACGGCCGGATGCCGATATCGCCGTGGATCGCTTTCGCAAAGAACTCGATACCGACTATATCGATATCGTGCAACTGCACTGTATGTACGAGCCCAACTGGCCGCAGATCTTTCGTCGACAGATGGATATCCTGGAAAACCTGAAGGCGAAAAAAATCATCCGCGCCCACGGTGTTTCGGTGCACTCCCTCGATGCGCTGTATGCCGGCATCGAGGAACCCTGGGTCGATGTGATGCACGTGCGCCTCAACCCGGAGGGCATCAAGATGGACACCCATGATCCGGCGCCGGTGGTAACAGCCATTGAAAAGCTGCATCAGGCCGGCAAAGGGGTTATTGCCATGAAGCTGGTCGGGGAGGGCAAGTATCGAACCGAGCCGGATAAAATCGACGCCAGCCTGCGTCTGGCCCTGAGCGTAAAAAAAGTCGATGTGCTGCTGGTGGGCTTTGATGCGCCTGCCCAGGTCGAAGACATGGGGCAACGGGTGCAACGCATTCTTAAAGGGTAGGGGATCGGCAGGGGGCTCCTGGCATGGCCGCACACCTTTCTGGCGTTTGCGTGCTCTCTTTTTTTTTTGACGCAAATCATTTGGTTCCGGCTTTTGTGGATTCGGTTATCTCGGCCAGTCTACGCCCGGTTTCTCTGGAACCTTTTTGCGGATCCATTCGTACCTAGTACATGATGTTGTTCGGTAATCACAACGTGCCCGGTCTGATGAACTATTTTGATGAAAACTCGATGCGGTTTCGCCTTTGGCTGACTGCGCTGCTGGTTTGTGTAACCACGATCACTGTTTATAATTTTATCAGGTTTACCTCTTCGCCGACCGATGAGAACTGGTTTACCGATGCGCCGGTGCGGTTTTATGTCACACGGAGCGTTCCGGCTCAGTTTGTGCATGTAAAGTCCGGCCGCGCTTTTGGAAAACCTCTGCAGGTGGTGGCTGACAGCATTTTGGTCGGGGACCTCATCGTGTCCGGCTATTCAAAAAAGGGAATGGCTAAAGGGAGCCATGGCAACTCGGTGGCCATGCCGGATTCCGGCGAAACGGTGCAGGTCATCAGGCCGCAGTATAATCAATCCATAGCGTACCGACTGACCCAGCGCATCACCTCCCCGTTTTATAAACCTTCGCCCTCGTCGGTTTTCATTTTTGATGTCATCCCCGGAGGTGCATCGGATCGTGCAGGTATGAAACCCGGTGACCTGCTTCTGGAGATAAACGGCAAAACGTTCACGAACGCCGCTGGAGCTGATCTCATCCTGCGCAGCGGCCAGAGCGGCAAGAGCATCGATTACAAAGTGCTGCGGCAAAATGAGACTCTGGTTCTGCACGTGACCCTGGCACGCTGGGGTATTTCATTCTCCCTGTTGTGCATCGTCCTGACCGGACTGATTTATATGGCGGTTGGATTTTTTCTGGGCTACAAGCGGCCGCAGCTCGCCGCCGCCCGACTTCTTGGCCTGGGTTTTGTTTTGTTGGGCTATATCATGACCGTCGCCCCCATTCGTCGGGACTCCGGCTTTGATATTATGGTCCTGATTCGTGATATAACCCTGCCCGTGGCCGGATTTTTGGGAACGGCCACCCTCACGCATGCCTTCCTGCATTTCCCAAAACCGTCGCCTGCCTTGCTGGCCAGACGCTGGCTGACATGGTTACCCTATGTGATGGCGACCACGGCTCTGGGGCTGACATGGATGTTCGGCGAGCGGTTCATCAATCTGTTCCTTTTGATCATGATCGCCGTTTTGATGGCCGTTAAAATGTTGTATCGCCGCGAAGCCAATCCGGAGAACAAGAGGCTGGCTCGTATTCTGGCATGGGCCGCCTTTGTCGTTGTCATCGTTCTCCTGCTGCTGTCCGGGCTTTTCGCCCGTTTCGGCAAACCGTTTCAATCCGGCTTTATCGGCCTTCCCCTGATCATTTTCCCGCTCGCTCTCCTGTATACCATTGGCCGCTACCGGCTGCTCGATATGAACATTCGCATTCGGAGAAACATCCGGTATTCGATCATATACACGCTCTGGATTTCACTGTTGCTGGCTTTGGGATTGCTCCTGGTATGGACGCTTCCGAAACTGACCCTGAACCTGCCGAACTTTCAGATCACGGGCGCCTCGCTGGAGATCGTGGACTCGCCGGCCTCTGCCGTGCAAAAGAGCACGCTGGAAAAAGGGGTGCTGATGGTGGTGGCCATGCTGGTGCTGGCGGTGATCTGGAAAACGGGCCGCATGGGGATCCGCTTTCTCGATCGCCGTTTTCATCGTGACCATTACGACTATCGGCAAGCGAGCGATCTCTTGTCCGGCGTCCTGCATCAGCCTGTGAGCCCGCCGGACCTGGCCAGGACCCTGGTGAGCGGGATCGGTGATCTGATGCATGTGCGCCAGGTGGGGCTGCTGCTGCGCCATGAAGATCCGCGTCTGGCGCATGGTGACGTCACCGGCGTCAGCCTGGCCGACTGGAATGCCTTTTCCGACCGCACCACCGAGATCCTGGCTGCGTTGCAGCCAAAGTTGAGCGGCGACGAACCGCTGACGGTCGACTATTTCCCCGACGCCATCCGGCGGGATATTTTTCAACTGGGATTTAGACATGTGATACCGGTTCGCTCGCAGAGCCGCTTGCTTGCGGTGTTGTTTATCGGCGAAAAGTTGTCGGAAACCCCTTTTTATCAGGAGGATTTTCATTTTCTGCAAGCCATGGCACGCCAGGCGGCAGTTTCTCTGGAAAATGCCTTTCTCTATGCAGAGCTGGCGCAACGGGAGCGGCTGAACCGGGAGATGGAAATCGCCCGGCACATACAACTGGCTTCGCTGCCGCAAGCCGTTCCAGAGTGGCCGGGATTGCAGTTGGCCGGCACCTCGCTGCCGGCGCAGGAGGTGGGCGGAGATTATTATGACTTTTTGAACAGCCAGGCGCAGCGGCTTATGGTCGTGGTGGGAGACGTGAGCGGCAAAGGCATATCAGCGGCGCTGTATATGTCCAAGATGCAGGGGATTCTGCGCTCCCTGTACGACTTTAATCTGTCGCCGTCCGATCTGTTCTTGCGGCTTAACGATATTCTGAGCCGCGACATGAATAAAAACTTTTTTGTGACCGCGCTGGCAGCCGACATTCAGCCGGACCGGCGGCAGGTGCTGGTAGCCCGTGCCGGTCATTTGCCGCTGTTCCATTATCGCCGCCACTCCGATCAGGTCCACGTGCTGACACCGCGCGGCATCGGATTTGGTCTGGATCAAAACGGACTGTTCGGCAAAGAACTGGAAGTGATGGCGGTACCCTATGAGGTGGGGGATGTGTTCCTTTTTGTCACCGATGGGATCACCGAGGCGAGGAATCTGCAGGAGCAGGAATTCGGCGAAAGCCGGCTGCAGCAGCTGCTGCAAACGAACGCCCATGCATCGGCGGATGACCTGTGCAAACAGATCCTGCGCCAGGTTCACGATTATTCCGCCCGCCAGACGCCTCTGGACGACCAGACCGTGGTGGTGATAAAAGCGGTCTAGCCGGGAAAAGGCGGGCCGGCGCCTGGCGCGGACTAGAGGACGTTTACCCGCAATCCGGCCGGATCGATGGCGAAATCGAAAAACCGCGCCCGATTGTTGATCGGATCGCTCTGCAGATCGGCCATGATCTTTTTCTTCTCTTTAGCCCCCTTGCAGACGATAAAAAGAAAGCCTCCGCCGCCGGCACCCAATAACTTGGCGCCGTGCATATGCGGCGAGATGCGTTCGATAATCTGTTCGATCGCCTCGGTGGTGGAGCCATGATCCAGCCTTTTGTTGCATTCCCACACCGAACCAATCAACCTGCCAAAGTGCTGTATCTCCCGCTGATCCAGAGCGAATTTCATGTCATAGGCAATCGCTTTGAGCTCTGCCAGAGTTCGCAAAGCTTCCGGATCCCTGTCGAGATACCTGCTCACGACCTGGCGCAGGATGTTCTTGGCCATCCGGCGAATGCCGGTGTAATAGAGAAGATACGGGTGGTCGGGGCCGTCGGCCAGGCTGGTCCAACGAATCGTGGGCAGCTGTTCATAGCCGCGATCGGTCTCGATGATTTTCACTCCACCGACGATGCCGCCGATCTGATCCTGCCAGCCTCCTCCCGTAGTCATAAGCTGTTCCAGATAACTGGTTTTTTGAAACAACTCTTCTCGCGTCATGCTGATGCCGAACATTTTTGACACCGCGGCTATGGCGGTGGCGCCGAGGATGCTGGAGGTGCCGAGACCGGAGCCGGCCGGCAAAGCGCTGAACAGAGTGAGATCGATACCGCCGCCGAATTGGTGCAGCAAACGATCGAGGGATTTTTTTTCACCGAGTCTGAACAGACCCGTCGCCCATAAAGCGGCTTTCGGCAGAGAGAGCCAGTCGCCGGGATTGGTGAACTGAGCCAGCGTCTCCATATCGTTTACTACCCGCGTCATGCCCAGATCGATGGAATTGATGCGTATCGTATAGTCAAAATTGATTTTGGCAATCACCTGAATCGGATATTGACCGTTCAAGGTGACCGCGGCGTTGAGGACGGTTCCACCTTTTTCCAGGCAATAGGGCGGTGTATCCGACCAGCCGCCGGCGAAATCAAGACGAGCGGGCGAACAGGCCCAGACGACTTCATCGGATCGTATGGAAATGGTGTGGGGCTGCTGCTGGTTCGACAGCAGCAGCGGCGTGCTTACGGCATTGCGTATCTTGCTGAATGAGAGATCGAGGCTCTTGTCCGCGGTCAGATTATGCATTTGTTTGAATTCTTTTTGCAGAGGCCGGCCGGTCACGTTGAGGACGCGATGCAGCAAAAAATAGAGGCGGCTCTGCAGCAGAATGTCCGGATGGGTGGCGGCCATGCGGAATAACCGTTGGGCCAGATTTTTCAGCGACGATGGATCCGGGCACAGATCGAGCAGCTGTTGCGAGCCCAGTTCGCTGTGAGCGATAAGGATGTGCTCCAGCGACGACAGCATCACTGATCGTTCGACGAATTTCTGCTGTGATATGATTTGGTCGTGATCCACGGAGCGGAGTATCCACTGCAGCGACTGTCTGTCGGCCTGGATCCACGCTGCCAGGGATGCGTCTTTCCGCTGCAGGCTCTGCACCACGCTAACGGCTTCCTGAGCGCTCCTGCAGACAGGAAACAAACGCGCGCTCCACACATCCCCTTTATTTTTATCCCACACGATTTCCGGAGCCAGGTTGCGCTGCTGCAGCCACTGTTCGACAGGTTGGTTGAGGAACAGGTTGTTTTCCGTTCTGACGCCAGATTTGAAGTGATCCTCGATGCCATACAGCAGAGCTGTCCAGGAGCCGTTTTTGAGCGGCAATACCGTCAAACAAACACCGGTTTGCAGATGGATCGCACGGATTCCCTCCGGCACGCCGGTGACGATGTTGTCGCCTTCCAGGGACGGCGAGCCGGCCAAAACACAGTTTTCAATAAGAACCGGGGCGGCTTTGGGATGGGGCAGCGCAGGCACAATAGAGTTATAGACAAAGACCTTTTTGGCTTTGAGATCCGCAGCACCGCTGGAACGGATTCCGGACCTGAAGCCGTACTCGGCGGCGGCATGGGTCAGGGTAAAAAGGTTATAGAGGAATTCCTTGCTTCGGCCGATGTGAAAAAAACCGCAATAAGGCAGAAGCGAAACATGGAATTTCAATTTTTGCAGCTGGTCTGAATCGGGTATTTTTTTCTTGCCCAATATGGCGAACGGGATATGATCGTAAAGATTGATGTCCCGTTTTTCCTCAAGAGCGTGGGCGAGCAGTTTTTTGCAGCGCAACAGGGTTTCGACGGCATCGGGAGCCAGATGAAGAATCCCGGTGTCCACCCAGACGCGCTGCTGATAATCGATGGCGTGATGTTTCATCAGGATATCACGGTCAGGTTTTTGCAAAAAGTCCAGCACCCGGCTCACCCGGTCATAGGCCTGCGATTGTGGAACGAAAACACCGTGATGACTGGCTGCTTCGGCGTCATCCGGATAGCCCACTCCGGTGATCCCTTTATCGGCAAAGTATACCCGCTCCCTGCTGAAATTCAGCAGGACATCGCCGGACGTTATGATGACGTGCCCTTCGGGATGGCCCGGCAGCGAGGCGTAGGTATTCAGAATGATATCAAACACCGTGTGATGCTGCGGGCTTGGCAGAGGGGTAAAGATTTTTCCATAGGCGGAGTAGGCGGGCAAGCGCCGGCTATCGCCGCCCGAGTGGACGATCAGGATGCGGCGGCCTGCAAAGGCTTTGCGGAAATTCTTTTGCGCACGGGCATAGATCGTCTGCAGGACATACAGCGTGCTGCCCCCGGAGCCGATGCGCTGTCCCCGTGGATCGGCGATGACCATAAATTCGGTTTTCAAGCCGGGTTGGCGTGCTTTAAATTCCGCCAGCCGTGCTTTGTATCCTTTTGCCTGAACTTCGTTGGCAGCGGTAAGAATGCACAGGTCGAATGATTGCATCGAAGGTTTTTCCCTTTCACGATACATTTTTATAATATTAGCATTCCTGCGATAAAAAACAACAATAACATCTCCGCGCCGCAAGAATTTCTCTTGCAATTTGTTCTGATTTTGCTGTAATTAAAAGGACTTTCCAGCTTCTGCAACCGATTAAGATGGATACGGCACATGAAACGATCTTTAATCCTCACGCTCCTTCTTGCTGCGTTGGCACAGCCTGTGGAAGCGCCCTATGCCCTGCGCTGCAATCTGGTACGGGATCCGTCGCCGAGCGTGGTCAGTTATCCGCCGCTGCATTTTTCATGGCTTGTGGACGGCAAGCGGCTTGCCGACCGGCAATCGGCGTATCAGATCGTAATCTCTTCTACTCCGGCACGGGCCAGGAATGCCGAGGCGGATGTGTGGGATTCCGGCTGGATTCAATCCGATGAGCCGGTGCACGCCGGCTATGGCGGGCCGCGCCTCATGGCCGGTCAGACCTACTGCTGGCGGGTACGTATCCGTACGGCGGCGCTGCAGACGACTCGGTATTCGCAGGTGCAGACCTTTCGTATAGCAGCAGAGGATTCCAATCTGTTCAGCCGGGAAAACAACGATTGGCGTGATCGAGATGCCTTGCGCCAGACGCGGCTTACGCCGCAACGGGTGGTGCAAAAAGGTCCGGGCCGATATTTCCTCGATTTCGGCCGTGCGGCGTTCGCCACGCTGGAATTTCCCCGTTATATCGCCGGCAGTGAATCGCTGACGATTCATCTGGGCGAGGTGCTGGCCGAAGCCGATTCCATCCATCGTCAACCGGGCGGCTCCCGCCGTTATCGAAAAATGATCTGCAGCCAGGCAGAGATCAGCGGTGACCTCCTTCGTATCGCCGGGGATAAACGCAATACCGGCGGCGAGGCCGTCCTGGTGCCGCGTACACTGTTCGAGGTGCTGCCGTTTCGCTATGTGGAGCTGGAAAACGTGCCGGCTCGCCTGAACCCGGAGCAGATCAGGCAGGTCGCGCTCCACTACTATTTTGATGATGATGCAGCTGATTTTACTTCCTCCAGCACAGTCCTGAACGATATCTGGGATTTGTGCAAATATTCCATCAAAGCCACCAGTTTTCTCGGCGTCTATGTGGACGGCGATCGCGAACGAATTCCCTATGAAGGTGACGCCTACATTAATCAGCTGTCACACTATGCCGTCGATGCCGAGTATGCCCTGTCCCGTTATACGATCCAGTATCTTTTTCATCATCCCACCTGGCCGGTGGAGTGGCAACAGCATATGGTGCTGATGGCCTGGGCCGACTATATGTACACCGGGCGCAGCGACCTGCTGGCTTTCTATTACCAGGATCTGTCCGCTAAAACGCTGTTGGCCCTGACTCGCGATGACGGCCTGATGGTCGAGGATCGTTCGCGGATGAGCAAAGAGTTGCTGCGTTCCCTGCGATTGACCCAGCCGCCGCGGATCCTGGTGGACTGGCCGCCGGCGGATTTTACCAAAAACAGCCGCTATGGCGAACGGGATGGTTATGACATGCGGCCGGTCAACGCTGTCGCCAATGCGTTTCACTATCATACGCTGAACCTGATGAGCCGGATCGCGCAGGTGCTGCAAAAGCAGGAGGATGCGCGTCGATGGCAGGAGAGAGCCGAGCGGGTGCGCGACGCCTTTAACCGGGTGTTCCTGGATCCCGGCCGCGGTTACTATATCGACGGCGAGGGCAGCGAACACAGCGCCCTGCACGCCAATTTTTTCCCCCTGGCCTTTGGCCTGGTGCCGGAGGAGCGCGTTGCGGCTGTGGTGCAGTTCATCAAGAGTCGAGGGATGGCGTGCAGCGTCTATGGTGCGCAGCATTTGCTGGATGCGCTCTACCTTGCCGGGGAGGCGGATTATGGCCTGTCGCTGTTGACGGCGACGCACGATCGCAGCTGGGCGCACATGATCTATGACATGAAGAGCACCATCACCACCGAGGCGTGGGACAACAAATACAAAGAAAATCAGGACTGGAATCACGCCTGGGGGGCGGCGCCGGCCAACATCATCGCCCGCCGGGTCATGGGCATCGAACCGTTGGCAGCCGGTTTCAAGCAGGTTCGCATCAAACCTCAGGTTGGTGCTCTGGCGGAAGCGCGCATGACTCAGCCCACCCTGCGCGGCCCCATCAAGGTGCGCGTCCGACAGAGTGAAGAATTCTGGCAGGCCTGGATCGATATCCCCGTCCACATGACGGCCGAGATAGTCGTTCCCGGGCGTGCCATCGAATCGGTTTTGGAGAACGGTCGCAAACTGACCCGGGATCGTAACTGTCGTCACGAGCGCGATGGCGTGGTGATCCCGGTGTCAGGCGGCAGGTTTCATTACAAGGTGCGCCGGCAGAGATAGTGCCGACCGCATATCTGAATTTGCCGGTTGAAGTGAACGATAAATTGACGTATATTAGCAGCGCATTATTACCGTGTCCCTGTGTGCACAGGATTATGGAAGGGAGCTCACATGATACCATCACATTTCAATCGTCGTGACTTTATAAAGTCAACGCTGGCCGGTGGTGCTTTTATCTCTGCGCCAACGATCGTGCCGTCGACCGTGTTTGGCGCCACGGCGCCGAGCAATCGCATTTATGTCGGCGCCATTGGCGTGGGCCGTATCTCCCGCGAACACGATCTGCCCGAGATCATGCAGCACGACCTGGCCAGGGTTGTGGCCGTTTGCGATCTGGACAGCAAACGCTGCAGTCTGGGCAAGCAGTTTGTCGAACAGGCCTACAGCAGCAAAAAGATCGCCAACAGCGGCGTACAGATGTTTGCCGATTATCGCGAGCTGTTGGCTCGCGCCGACATCGATGCGGTCGTGATCAGCACGCCCGATCATTGGCACGCCAAGCCGGCCATTGAAGCGGCACGCGCCGGCAAGCACATCTATCTGCAGAAACCGGCCTCTCTCACCATTGCGGAGGGCCGGGCTATGAGCGATGCCGTACATCGCTCGGGCGTGATTTTCCAGTTGGGCACGCAGCAGCGCTCCATCGATCAGTTCCAGCGCGCCGTGGAACTGGTGCGCAACGGCCGCATCGGCAAACTTTTGTCTGTAAAGGTCGGTCTTCCCATAGATCCGGGCGGCGAGGAAGAGCCGGAAATGCCCATTCCTGCCAATTTGAACTATGAGATGTGGCTGGGCTCCACGCCATGGGTTTATTACACGGAAAAGCGGGTGCATCCGCAAAACGATTTTTCCCGTCCAGGCTGGCTGCGCTGTGAGCAGTTCGGCGCCGGCATGATCACCGGCTGGGGTGTGCACCATTTCGATATCGCTCATTGGGGCATGGGCACCGAGTACACCGGTCCGGTGGAAGTGTCGGCCCGCGCCGAGTTTCCGGTGAAAGGGTTGTGGAACGTGCACGGCAAATACGTGGTGGATCTGCTCTATGCCAATGGCGTCCAGGTTCAGGCCAGCGACGAACTTCCGACCGGCATTCGCTTTGAGGGCACCGAAGGGTGGATCTTTGTCACCCGCGGCAACTATGCGGTGACGGCCAGTGATCCCAAAACCATGTCGCAAAATCAGGAAGGTCTGTCGGCCGGGGATCCCAAAGTGCTCGCCTCCAAAATCGGTGAAAATGAATACCGCGTCACCCGCAGCAAAGACCAGCACCTCAACTGGTTGGAATGCATCCGCAGCCGGCAGCAGCCCATCTCGCCGGTAGAAGTAGGCCACCGCTCCACCAGCGTTTGTCTGGTGAGCCATATCGCCATGAAACTAAAGCGCAAGCTGTATTGGGATCCGTGGCTGGAGCGGTTCAAGAATGACGACGAAGCCAACAGCATGCTGGCCCGGCCGCAACGGGCGCCGTACCAGGTCGGTTGAGGCTTTGCGGGCGAATCGGCGGACTCACCGAGACGAGACAACGGCCGATCGCAGAATGAAAAATAAAAGGTGGTATGTAATGCAAGGACTATGTCGGGTTGCCTGTTTGCTGCTGTCACTGGTCTGTTCCTTGCCGGCGCAGCTCCCCGTCCTGAGCGCGGAGCGGCTGGACGATCGCTGGATTGTCCGCGTCGATGAAGAGACGTTTACGGTGTATCGATTCGGCAGCGGCCAGAAATATCCCTATTTTTACCCGGTAAACGGGCCTCTCTCCGGCCTGTCGGTGACGACCGAGTCGTCGCTGCCGTATCCTCATCATCGCTCCCTCTTTTTCGGTTGCGATAAAGTGAACGGCGGCAATTTCTGGCAGGAGGGGAATGAACGGGGTCAGATCGTTTCCCGTGGCGCCGTGCTGGTCAGGAACGGTCCGGATGCCGTGATCCTGCAGGATATCTGTGATTGGGCCATTCCCGGGCAGGCGCCGATCATTCTGGATCAGCGAACCTATACCCTGTCGGCGCCGTCGCGAACCCTGCGCGTCATCGATGTCACCGTCGTCCTCAAGGCGTTGACCGATATACACATTGAAAAAACCAACCATGCTCTGTTTTCCGCTCGTGTGGTCCCGGCTCTGTCGGTCAAGTCCGGCGGCGTGTTGATCAACGCCGCAGGCGCGCGCTCGGAAAAAGATACCTTTGGCCGGCCTTCGGCCTGGTGTGATTACAGCGGAACCCATGCCGGCGTGCAGGAAGGATTGGCCATTTTCGATTCGCCGCAAAATCCCTGGTATCCCTGCACCTGGTTTACGCGCGATTACGGTTTCTTTTCGCCAACCCCTATGGAATGGCTGCCGGCGGAGGGCTATCGGTTAAAGAAGGAGGGTACCCTCTCCCTGCAGTACCGGGTGGTGGTCCACGGCGGCGATCATAAAGCGGCCGGGATCGCTGATATGTATTCGGCCTGGTGCCGATAGCCGGGGGCGGCAACGCCGGGTGTCCCGCTTTGCATTATCAAGCAGCTATGGAACACCCGGGGTCGCGAAAGCGCGACACCCGGAATTCAAAGACCTTTTGCGCGAAACACCATTTGTGATACGATAATAAATAGCTCGAAACAAACTAAGGATCCCCATTAAAGCAACGGAGTCAAGTATGAACAAAGCAGTCGTTTTTTTTCTGATGCTGGCACTATTGTGTGCACCCCTGATGGCAAAAGAAAAATGGTACACGCTGTTCAACGGCAAAAATCTGGACGGCTGGAAGGCCAGCGAGAATAAAGACACCTTTTCGGTCAAGGATGGCGTGATCGTCGTGCACGGCAACCGCAGCCATCTCTATTATGTCGGACCGGTGGAAAACGCCAATTTTAAAAATTTTGAATTCAAGGCCAAGGTGATGACGACGCCGGGCTCCAACTCGGGCATTTATTTTCACACCGAATACCAGGAGACCGACTGGCCGAAAAAAGGCTACGAAACCCAGATCAACAACAGCCACACCGACTGGATCCGGACCTGCAGCCTGTACGATGTCCTGAACATCAAGGAACCCTCGGCGAAAGACAATGAATGGTTTGAGCAGACCATCATCGTTAAAGACAAGCACGTCATTGTCAAGACCAACGGCAAAGTGATTGTCGATTTCACCGAACCGGACAATGTCAATTACAAGGGCTGGCCGGGCAGAAAAATCTCCAGCGGTACGTTTTGTTTTCAGGGACACGATCCCAAGAGCCTGGTGTATTACAAGGACATCAAGGTAAAACCGCTGCCATAACAGGCGCCACGATTCCACGTGCAAAGGCCTGAGCGGCCGGCAGGCGCATACCCTGCCGCGCTGCCCAGGCCTTGAAAATTTTCAGCCCTTCTGACAGCGGCTGGCAGTATCGAATTCTAACGGGATGGAATGCGATATGAAACAATGGCGAAGGCTGGCCGTTTTACTCTGGTTTTGGACTGCTCTGGTTTTTTCACACCCCCGGGCACACGTTGCCGACACCCTGGAGGCGCATGAGAATTTTCGCCGCGCCGGCACCTTTTACAATACGGTTCGATACGACAGCGCCCACTATTACTCCCAAAAAGCATTGGCCGATTTTACGGCCGCAGCGGAAAAAACACGGGCGGCCAAAACGATAGCGCGCACGCTCGACTGCCGCAGCCTCTACAGCAAAAGCCTGATCAGGCTCAGATCGTACGATGCCGCCATGGCCTCCATCAAGGTGGCCGAAGAGTGGATCGCACGTTATCAAAAGTCCCTGACTCCGCAACAAGCCGATCTCTACGTTTGTTACGGCTCCTGGTATAACGGCCGCAACGATCACAGCAAGGCCATCGAGTCCTTTCTGCAGGCGGCCTCGGCTTACCGCACGCTGAACGGCGATTCTTCTCTGTTCATCGCCAAGGTGTACGATCTGATCGGATCCGCGTTTCATAGTCAAGGGGACTATAAATCAAGCCTGGCCTACCTGGAGAAATCCGCCCACATCATTCGCCTTCAAAAAGGGGAAGACAGCCCCGAATACGGAGAAAACTGCGCCAGCACCGGCGTCATTCTCTACGACCGCGGCGAATATGAAAAAGCGACGGCCATGGCTGAAACGGCGCTGCAGCTGCGCAAGAAACATCTCGGGGATATCCATATCAAGGTCAGCGAGTCCTGGCAGCGGCTGGGCGTGTGCCGGTATGCCCGCGGCGATTACGATCGCGCGCTGGCCTGCTACGAGGAAGGGGCCAAAGTCATTCGAGCCCTGTTTGGCGAAGAGAACGCGCACATGGCCCAGTATTGGAATAATCGCGGCATCATCCATTTTGAAAAGGGCTATTTTGATCGCGCCCTCGATGATTTCACGCGCGGCCTTGACCTCAAACGGCAAACCATGCCGGCGAGCGATCCCAGCATCGCCAACTCTTTAAACAATGTGGGCAATGTGCATTATATGCGCGGCGATTATGACCAGGCGCTGGACTTTTATCGGCAAGCCCTGGCGCTGCGACGGCAGGTGTACAAGGAACATCACCCGGTGATCGCCGGCAGCTACCAAAAGATCGGCTCTGCCTACCAGCTGCGCGGCGATCTGGATCTCGCGCTGCAGTATTTCGATCAATCGCTCGCCATCAGCCTGAAAGCCTACGGTGAAAACCATGTGGAGGTGACGCGCTGTTACGAGATGATGAGCAGTCTTTATTTGCGCAAGGGTGAGCCGGCGGCCGCTCTCGTTTTTGCACAAAAGGCTTTGACCATCGACAGCAAAGTGCTGGGTGAACAGCATCCCCTGGTTGCCACACGACACAACAAGGTGGCGGATATGTTCAGCGCAGCCGGTCAGCTCGACTCGGCCCTTGCCCACTATGACAAGGGGATCGACCTTCTCGTCGCCCGGCACGGGGCACGCTATTATATGATCGGCCACGCCCATCAGGATTTGGGCGATTTGCACGCAGCCAGGAAGGAATGGAGTCAAGCCCTGCATGATTACGACCGCGCCGATTCATTGCTCTCGGCCGCGATGGGCACCGCCTATCCGGCGCTTACGGTCATTGACCGGCGGCGGGCTATGATCTACATGGAACAAAAAGAGTGGGGAAAAACCTTTGCGCAAATTCAGGCGGCGCTTTGCCGCCTCTCGGGAACGTTCCACCCGCAGCATTATCATGAAAATCCCGCGCCGGCATCGCTGCAGGCCAGCCGGGCCGTTGTTGATGTCCTGGCCCAAAAAGGCCGGACGCTGGAAGAGTATTATCACCGGGTGACCCTGGACCAGGGGGACCTGACAGCTTGCCTGCAGACCTGCACCCTGGCAGCGGATCTGCTCGATCACCTGCTGGATCGCTATGAAGGGACAGAATCAAAACTGGAAACCTCAGAAGAGGTAAATTTTATCTATGATCGCGCCGTCCGCACCGCCATGCAGCTGTGGAAAAACACGGGAGAGAACTCGTTTCTGCAGACCGCCTTTGTCATGTGTGAAAAGGCGAAATCCGCCGTGCTGTGGCATCTCGTTCAGGAAACCCAGGCACGCAGGTTTGCCGGAGTACCGGACAGCCTGCTGAATCTGGAGCGTGAGACACGTGCCGATATTACCTTTTATGAAACCAGGCAGCAGAAGGAACAGCAAAAGGGCGTAAAAAAAGATACTCTTCGACTGCGGGAGTACAGCGATAATCTCTTTGCCGCTCACGAACGCCATCGCCTCCTCCGTGTCCGTTTTGGCCGTGAATATCCCGAATATGCGCAACTGTTCCAGGATGCCCGACCGCTGAACATAGCCTCCCTGCAGGCCGGCATGAATGAAGGGACCGCGCTGCTGGATTACTATATGGATTCGGCCAATACCCTCTACTGCTTCACAGTCACCCGCAAGGGACTCGACGGCTCTGTCACCGCCATTGATTCGAATTTTGTCAACACCATCAGCGCACTGACCCGCTCCATCAAAAAAATGGATAAAGGCGGGTTCCTTTCACACAGCCACCGGCTCCATGAAAAGCTGCTGCGACCGCAGCAGAAGAACCTGGCGGCGGTCACGCGACTGCTCATCATTCCGCACGGCGAATTGTACAAGGTGCCGTTTGAAGCGCTCCTGCAAAAACCGGTCAAGGCCGGCAACGCCAACTATTCCAGCCTGCCGTATCTGATCAACGGGTTTGACATCAGCTACCACTATTCCGCCCTGCTCTACCGGCATGGAATGGAGAAGGAGCGCGGTGCATCGCTCCGGCCGGAGCGCGGCGATTTTCTCGGCTTTGCTCCGGTGTTCAGGGACAGCACACTGGCTGCGCCGGTATTGGCTGAGCTGAGAAGCAGGAGCGCGTACGACAGCAGCTATCGTTCCATCAGCATCGACGGCCGCCGTTTCAATGAACTGCGCTATTCAGAGGATGAAGTTCAGACCATTATGGCGCTGTTCGAACAGCAGAATAAAAAGGCGACCGGCTATATGCACGATCAGGCTACCGAAAAACAGTTCAAGGCATCGGCAGGGGCGCATCGCCTGGTTCATGTGGCCACCCATGGCCTGATCAACGAGAGTGTGCCGCAACTGTCCGGATTGATTTTTTCTCCGGACACAGATCACAAAGAAGACGGTGTGCTCTATGCCGCGGAAACGTTCAATCTGGCGCTGGACGCCGATCTGCTGGTGCTCGGCAGCTGTGAAAGCGGCATGGGTACCCTTAGAGCCGGCGAAGGGTTGATGTCGTTGACCCGGGGATTTTTGTATTCCGGCGCGCGACGGGTCCTGGTTTCATTATGGAAGATCTCTGATCGTCATACCCGGGATTTTATGACCGCTTTTTATGCAGACCTGCTGGCTGATCGCTCCTGTACGGCGGCCGCTCGTACAGCTAAACTGGCCATGATAAAAAATCCCGCCACAGCCGCTCCCATGATGTGGAGCGGATTCGTACTGATAGGCGACTGATCCGGCAAGCCCCCTATGCCAGGTTCAAGCGGCGCCATCGATCTGTCGGAATCCGGCCTCTCGCGTCGCAGAATTTTTCGAAATCATTAAAAATCGGTCCCGTTCTGCTCGACTAATAGTAAAGCTGTAACTGCCAACCAGCCGACCTTTAAAAGGAGCAGAATATGAAACGGCTATTTCCTCTTTTGCTGGTGTTGGGTCAAAGTATTGTTTTTTCGTTGCATGCTGCTGATCAACGAATGAACGATGACACCGGCACCACGGTGCAAAAAAATCCGGCCATGGCGGCTAACCTTCAAGGATTTTTGGTGTTATGCTGGGAGGATTATCGGGATGGATCGCCGCGCATCTATGGCCAAATCGTCAGCCCGAAAGGGCAACGGATCCGCACCAACCTGCTGCTCACTCCGACCACAGCCGGTAAAAAGGTGCGGCCGCGTGTGGCCGTTTCAGAGCGGGGCGAGTTTGCCCTGGTTTGGGAAGACAGCAGCACCACCGGCAACGACGTCTATGTGAGATGGTTTGCCGCCAACGGTGTGGCCTTGACATCCGCCATCAAGGTCAACTCGGTCACCGGCGCCGGCCGCATGAATCCCGCAGTGGCCGTAGACTATAATGAAAACACCATCGTCTGCTGGCAGGATAGCAGGGAGGGCGCCGCAACGGAGGTCTACCTGCAGCGTTTCGATTATCTGTATCGGGCCTCCGGCAGCAACCTGCGCATCAACAGCGAGGCGCGTGGCGCTCAGCAGGCTCCCGCCGTTGCGACAGGATATAATAATGAATTCATCGTGGTGTGGGAGGACGGCCGGGATTATACGCCGCCGACAGGAACCTATGCCATTTACGCGCAGCGATATTCGGCCCAGGGCACACCCATCGAGGGGAATGTGCTGGTCAGCCACCATGCCGCCGGCGCGCCCATGGCTTCGCGACCTTCCGTCGCCCTGCAGTTCAATGGTGATTATATGGTATCGTGGCAGTACGGGGCCATGCCTTCGGTGTATGCGCGTTTCGTATCAGCTACCAATCATGCCCTCGATAAGGAATTCAGAGTGCCTGATGCCACGGCCGGCGATCCCATTGAGGTCGCACAGATGTCCTGCATATCGCCCCGGCTGTCCAACGGCTATGTGATTGCCTTTGCCGCCCAATCGACCAGCTTGATTAATATCTATACACGATCATTTGACCATGCCGGCAATCCGGAAGGCGCTCATGTCCGTCGCAGTGAGACCGCCAGCAGCAAGAATGCAACCTGTCTGGCCATCGGCATGGAAGGGATCCATACCCTGGCCTGGGCGGACATGCGCAACGGCCATAGCGACATCTATGGCAATTGGTACGGCGCCAGAGTCCCTCTCAATGTAACCGCCGGCTCCGGATTCAACGGGCGGGTGCCGTTAACCTGGGACCCGCCCTATGGTCGTGAGGATATCACCAAATATACCATCAGTCGAGCCACCTCCAACAGTGGACCGTTCGTACAGGTCGCTGCAGTGGATCTGACTCTGCGGGGCAGCCACGGCGCGATCATGCGGGACTGGCTTGATACAGCGGTCAGTAACGGTGCGACCTATTATTACAAGGTGGCTGCAGATGCGGCCGGCACCGACGGGCCCTCCCGGATCGTCAGTGCAATTCCGAATGCAGAAGGCCAGCGTCTTAATTCGTTATGGGCTGTGACTGAGCCCACCATCGACGGCGTGATCAATCCGATGGAATGGTATGACGCCAGAAAAATCGATATCGTCACTTCCCGCTCCAAAGTGGCCATCGAACTACTGGTAAAGAACAACCAAAATACGCTCTATATCGCCGTGGACGACACGGTTGATACTTTTATTGATGGCAACAACCAGTTGGACATCGTTTATGATTTCAATAATAACGAAGCCTGGCCGGCAACTTTGCCGGGTAATGAAGGCGCCATCATTGTCAACTCGGTCGGTGGTTGGTTCACCGGTTATGCCGGCGAGTATCCCAATCATTTGACCTTTGCCACCCCGGTGGCCTTGCCCACTCTGCCGGCCAAGATTTCCGTTGCCAGCGGTCATGTGCAGTACGAACTGGCCATCCCTGTGGCCAACGCCGCCGGGCGCACCATGGGTTTTGCCATATGGATCAACGACCCGGGTCATTTCTATCCCTACCATTATGGCTATGCGGCAGAGTGGCCGTTCGGTTTTCTCTGGGAATCGGCCAAGGCGCTGGGGAAACTCCATCTGGCTTTGCCCACCACAGTGGTCTCCGGTTTTGTGGTCACCAACACCAAGGACTCGGGAGCCGGGTCGTTGCGCCAGGCCCTCAAAGAGGCTGACGAACACGCCGGCGTTGACAGCGTTTTGTTCAGGATCCCGCTTTCCGACCCAGGTTATGACGCCGCCACCGGTACCTGGACCATACGCCCCACTTCCAATCCTTTGAATCTTTTTTATACCGGAACTATCGTATACGGCGCGTCACAGTCTCGATTCATCGGCTACGATGTCAATCCCAACGGACCGGAAATTGTCATCGATGGCACCGCGATTCCGGACAGCTGGGCGGTGGGATTGCTCGGCAATGAAAACACTCTGCAGGGATTGGTGCTCAACAACTTTACCAGCACGTTGCTGAAACTGGATGGCGATGGCAATAAAATCATGGGCTGTTATCTTGGCACCGATGCGTCGGGGATGCAACGCAAGGGCAATACGAGAACGGCCATCATTTGCTCAAGCGCCAGTTATAACATCATCGGCGGCCTCGATCCTTCGCAGCGCAACATCATTGCCGGTTTGCGCAGTATAGCGATCCAGTTGGAAAATGCCTCTAGGTATAATCAAATACTGGGCAATTATATCGGCTTAAAGAGAACGGGCGATGATACACTGAAAGGTGGGATCGGCGTTATGATTCTTTCTCATTGTTCGGGCAATATCATCGGTCCTGGCAACGTTCTTTCCGGTCATGTGACGGAAGGTGTAGCGCTGCATGGTCGCGGCTGTGACAGCACCCGCATCATCGGCAACCGTATTGGGACTTCAGCGGACGGGAGAATGGCGTTGGGGAATAGCACCGGCGTTGCCGTCTACGACTCGGCTGCATTTGCTTTCATAGGTGGAGCCCAGGTTGGTGACCGCAATCTCATCTCCGGTAACAGAAAAGGAATTCTATTAGGTTCAATCTGGAGCACCTTTTGCACCGTTCAGGGCAACCATATCGGTGTGGGGCCGGCCGGTGATACGCCGCTGCCAAACAGCGACTATGGAGTGTTCATAACCTCCGCCATTAACATCATTGGAGGATTGGAACCAGGCCAAGGCAACGTTGTTTCCGCTAATGGCCGGGCCGGGTTTTATATGGGCCAGGGCGCTGTCGACAACAAGGTAGCAGGAAATTTTATTGGAACAGATTCGTCCGGTACAGTGGCTTTGCCGAACGGGACTCTGGGAGTTTTTATGGGATACGGCGCCAATCATAACCTCATCGGTCCCGGCAACCATATTGCATTTAACGGCGAATGCGGAGTCCGCGTTATGGAACCGGCCACCGCCTTTAACACCATAACGCAAAACCGGATCTATCAGAATGGCTATATCGGTATCGAGTTGCAGGCAGGCAATCAGAGACTGGCGGCTCCCACGATCACCGGCATGTCGCCGGTCAGCGGCACGGCGCCGCCTAACAGCGTGGTGGAAATCTTTTCCACCCAGGATGACGAGGGCGATATCTTTGAAGCGTCGGTGACGGCGGACGCAGACGGACGATTCGTTTGGAACGGCATGCCGGCCGGACCGGTTGTTACCGCCACCGCCACCGATGCCGCGGGCAATACCTCGGAATTTTCCCGGGGCGTGACGACACGCGTGCGGCAGGAAACAACCCAGGCGCCGGTGGAATACGCGTTGCTGCAAAATCATCCCAATCCGTTCAATCCGTCAACCACCATACGGTTCGGCGTCAGGGAGGCTGGTCGGGTGCGCATCGAACTGTTCGATCTTATCGGCCGCTCGGTCGCCGTGCTGTTGGATCAAACCTGTGAATCGGGTTGGCATGAAATCAAGTATCGAAATAACACCCTCTCTTCCGGTGTTTATTTTTATAAAATTCACATCAATGAATTTTCGGCCATTAAAAAAATGATCCTGCTGCAATAGCCGGGATTGTCATTTCTCAGTTCTCTGTGGGGAGAATGAAAGCAGACGCTGCCGGCCGAATCGAGGGACAAACGGGCGATTCGGCCGGCCATCGGGGATTGGGATTAACCTGTCTGGTGCATGAAATGAAAAGAAAAAGCTGTGGAATGATGTTGACACTGATGGTGATGGCCCTGGTCCCGCCGACCTTTTCGCAACGGCTGCAACCGTCGGATCTGAACTATCTCGGTGCTTTTCGATTGCCCGGGCCTTCCGGCGGTTCGGATTGGAACTTTAGCGGCTATGGCGCCACCTATTATCCGGGAGGTGACCCTGGCGGCGCAAACGACGGTTTCCCCGGCTCTATCTTTGCCATCGGCCATGATCACCATCAGCAGGTATCTGAGATCAGCATCCCGGTGCCGGGGAGCAGTCGCGACCTGAATCAGTTAGCGGTCGCCACGACTCTGCAGCCGTTTGCCGATATCACCGGCCAGATGTTCGGGCCGCTGGAAATCGCCCGGGCGGACCTGGAATATCTGCCGGCCATGGGCACGCAACGAACCGGAAAACTGCATTTTTGCTGGGGGCAGCATTTTCAGTTTGACCTGGTGCCGTCCCATGGCTGGTGTGAACTGAGTTTGTCGTCGCCGGCACCAAAGGGTCCGTGGTTTATGGGGAAGTTGACCAATTACATCACCAACGATTATCTCTTTGAAATACCCGAAGAGTGGGCGAATGCGTATGCCGGCGGCAAGCGGCTGGCCACCGGCCGGTTTCGGGATGGCGGCTGGGGCGGCCACGGGCCGGCTCTGTTTGCCTATGCGCCCTGGGCCGGCGATGATCCACCGCCGCCACAGAGCGAGATCGTGCAGATCACCCAGCTGTTGACCTATGGCCGGCTGCAGCCCGGCAGTCCGGAGGTAGCCAATAATGATTCCACTGATATGGCATATTGCAAGCATCCGGATGAGTGGTCCGGCGGCGCCTGGCTGACGGCCGGCGGGCAGGCGGCGGTCATTTTTATCGGCACCAAAGCCATGGGACATTGCTGGTATGGGTTCAGCAACGGTGTGGTGTGGCCTGAAAACGGACCCTATCCGCCGGTGTCGGATCCTCCCCACGATCAACGCGGCTGGTGGGCTGACAGTATACAGGCGCAGATACTTTTTTATGATCCCCAGGATCTGGCGCAGGTGGCGCAAGGCAAAAAGGCGGCCTGGTGGCCGCAGCCCTATGCAGTGATGAATCTGAATCCGTACCTGATCCGTCCCGGGTACGAACATGATCGCTACAAGTCCAACTGCGTCGGCGCCTGCTGCTTTGACCGCCGCCGTGGCCTTTTTTATTTTTTCGAGCGCCTGGCTGATGAAGAAAAATGTGTGGTGCACTGCTTTCAGGTAAAACAGAACTCCACCCGTGTGCCGAAAAACAGGATCGACCTGGATAGCCGGCTGGAGCAGAATTATCCCAATCCATTCAATGCGCAGACGTTTATCTCGTTTACGCTGGCGCGCTCGCAACGCGTCCGTCTGGCGGTATACGATCTTTTAGGGCGAGAGGTCGCCACGATCGTGGATCAGACGCTGGACGCCGGCGCGCATCGATACCCCTTTTCGGCCGCCGGGCTGCCATCGGGCCTGTATCTCTACAAGCTGGAGACCTCGGTGTCGGCATGGGTGCAAAAACTGGCCGTGATCATGTAACCCCTTTGCCTCTTTTGCGTACACTATTACAAAGAGATAAGGGTTTGTACGCAGGAGATTACGATGGCAAAATTTTTGTTGTGGCTGATCCTGTTTATCATATGCTGGCCGATCGCCCTGCTGGCGCTGATCCTGTATCCGCTGGTGTGGCTGTTGCTGTTGCCGTTTCGACTGCTTGGCTTTGCGGTTGAAGGCGTCCTCGAATTTGTGCGCGCCCTGTTCCTGTTGCCGGCGCGTGTTCTCGGCGGCGGCCGCAGGGCCTGATGCCTCAGTTTTGCAGCAGCTGGTGATAGAGCGCCATATAATAAGGCAGCAAAAACAGGGTTCCTTCATACTCGCAGAATCCGCCGCCCTGCTCATGATCAAGATTGAAATGGTCGCTGTTGATGCGGATGTGACAGCGTTCGTCAATGGGCAAGGCGTTTCCTGAAACCGACCAACCATAATGCGGCCGTTGCCCGGGCGTGTTGTCCAGAACCACATCCAGGCGATGGCTGTTCTTCATCTCCCATCCCAGCAAAATTTGCGGCGTTGCGCACAAGGTGCCTATGGCATTGTCCATGGCGTCCTTGATGTCGGGTAACGTGGCTTCCAGTATGGGGCTGGCTTGATCCGGCTTAAAGATGCGGTAGACAAAGGTAAAAAAGGGATCGTTCTGCCTGCTGGCGAAAAGCCAGTTCCGCTCGATGCTGGCCTGCCACAGTTTCAACAAATCGGAATTCTTTTCATATTTCAACAGACCATAATAGCTGAGAAACGCCAGGTTGTTGTCCCAGGGCACCACGAGATTGGGTGGAAACACGGCGCGTCCCGAAATCGCATTGATGTGATACGAGTGTTCCTGGCACAGATAGTGCGCGGCCTGCAGATACTTTTCTTCTCCGGTGATGTGACGGGCTACATTGAGGAAGGAGAGGATCTCCATGGATTGCAAACCGCGGTCCGCCCAGCCCTCAGGAGCGTTGACATATTCCGGCGACCAGTTGGCCCAGCGTGTGGGCTGTCCGTCCCAATCCACCAGTTTGTAGCCGTGATCGACGATGTGGTCGGTTATGGCTTTGACCAGCGCACGAACCGGCCGTCGTTCCTCTTCAGTTTCCGCCACCAGATCATAATAGACAGCGTAGAAAAAATAGTGGCCACAGATTTCGTCCGAGCTGGTATCGCATTTCCACAGATAGCGGCCATCTTTGCTTTTCGGCCAGCGCGGATAGATCTCTTTCCACAGCGGATCGCTGTTTTTTAACTGCCGGTTGACCTGGGGTGTCATCTTTTCGTTGGGATTCGGCGACCAGTCGGCCGGAATGACCGACCGCGCCGGAAAGCCGGGAATGCCCGTAACATCGGTCAGCAGCTTTAACGCCTTGAAGGTGCGTTCGGCTCTGGCCTTGGCTTGCGGCTCTTTGCCGGCACCGTAGCGAAAGGCTTCGGCGGCGCCGTACATGGCGGTGTACAGTCCGTCGTTATCCGTATGGTTGATCCAGGCGGTGCTAAAGTCACCCTCTTGCTTCAACGTGCTGCGGACTATGAATCCCATGCGCGTGTGCCGCTGCTCGATAATCTGTTCGAATGTTGCCGCCTTGTCCGCGAGTGTGGTCGGTTGCGAGCGAAAACAGACCAGGCCGGAGCGGGTGGCAATCCAGACCGAGCCATCCGGCGTGGCGGCGATGGCATTGACCCGGTTATCGGGCAGCCAACGCCTGGAGGCGCGATACGCCCAGCGCCGGCCGTCGAATCGACAGAGGCCCTGCTCGGTGCCGAACCAGACTGCGCCGTCAGCGGCTATGGCGGCGCAGGTAAAGTGATCATAGGGCAGTCCCTCCTGGCCGGCAAACAGCGTCCATTGTCCGTCTGCGAGCCTGGCGGCGCCGCCCTGGCAGCCGAGCCACAACCCTTGTGCATTCGAGGTCAGCGCTGTCACCTGGCGCGGCCACCAGCTATAGGTCTGGTCTGCTGGATAAAGAGGCGAGAGGACGAGGGTCTTGTTCCGGGAAAGCGGCGCAGAAAACAGGCCCTGTTCACAGCCGATGATGATCTGATTTTGCAAAACCGCGCAAGAGAGCACGCTGATGTTCTCTTTGGTCAAGCGAACAGATGTTCCGCCCGCCAGGCGCCACAGGCCGGACGTGGTTGCCACCAGGCAGAACTCTTGCACAGGGCACAGAGCCGTGACCGCGCTGTTTTCAGGCAGGCGGTATTGCTGCCAGCGGTCGTCCCTGCGACAGGCAACCGTACTGCCATTGGCAATCCACAACAGCTTTTTGTCAGCAGCCATTTTTCGAACTGGAAACGGCGGCGGGGCCAGCTTTTGCCAGGTGGCAGCGCTCTGTTGCCAGAGACCGTTTTCGCTGGCGACCACGAGCGCGGTTTCGGGTCCAACGGCGAGTGCGTATATCGCCGTTCCCGGCGCTTCACGGCCTACTGTGACCGACGCGGCTTGGTCCTGCATAAACGTCTCGCGCGCACCGGTTACGGCTGCGAGCGAGTGCCCGCTGCTGACCGCGATCGCGATCAGGCACGCAAGGTGGAAAATAAGAGATGGTCGTTTCATAGGTGTCCCATGGTTTGTTCATCCAGTGCAAGGATAGCCGAATGGTCCGAGGTCAGAACATAGCGCTCATGTTCGAGCAGTGGGTAATGACCGAAATGAATTGATAGAGCCAACCATGTTTCGGCGTTATAAATGTTTGACCGTTTTGTGCGAAAAGCACTATAAACACAACAATATACCTCGAGCTTAATCTCCACGCAACCATTTTCTAACCTATTTTTCACGCCTGCTTATGAAATGATTGCTGCCATGGCGAAAAATCCCTATATTGGAAGAGTTTGAATCAATCAGGGGATCAGGTGCGGAAATGTTGGTGCCGGATGTTCTATCTCTGTGGGAGGCTGTATGCGAATTCCGTCGACCTGCACAAAGCGGCGATGGTACCTATACCCGCTCATGATGCTGGTATCGCTTTTCGTGTTGTCGGCCTGTCGGACCAGCAAAGAGCCATTGGGTAGCGCCGGAGCCATCGTGCCATCCCAGTGGCAGGTACTGGATCCGGCCGGTCACCGGATGAACAGCCGGTTGATGTCCATGGGCTTTCTGCAAGCCGGCAAGTTGGGGTACGTCGACGCGCTTTTAGTGCAGCGCAACGGCCAACTCGTCGCCGAGATGTACTATAACGGATTTGAACGGGGCAGGGAGCACATAGTGCATTCTGTTTCAAAGAGCATCCTGTCTGCGATGCTGGGCATTGCCATGGATAAGGGCTTGCTCGGCCTGGACGATCTTATGACCCGGTATTTATCCAATTATGATCTGCGGACTCTGGAGCCGCGAAAACAGGAAATCACCATCAAGCACCTTTTGACTATGACTGCCGGTTATGACTCTGATCAGATACTTTACGAAACCGTGGCCTCCTCCAGCAACTGGGTGCAGAAAACTCTGGACCTGCCGCTGAAAACCAATCCCGGCGAGAAATATTCCTATTTCACCTTCTCTTCCCATCTGCTCTCTGCGATCCTGACCAGTGCGGCCAAACAGTCCAGTCTGGAGTTCGGCGTCCGTAATCTTTTTACGCCGCTGAACATCGTCTGCAAACGCTGGGATCGTGACCCGCAGGGGGTCTATTTTGGCGGCAACAATATGTATTTTATCCCCAGAGATATGGTGCGGTTCGGCCAACTCTATCTGGATGGCGGTCAAGCCGGTGGCAGGCAGATCGTTCCCAGGGCCTGGGCAGAACAATCAATCCGGCCGTTCTATAGCGGTTTTAAGCCGTGGGGTGTTTTGTCAAGTCCGGGGTACGGCTATCACTGGTGGTGCGGCACGTTGAGCGGCCATACGGTTTTCTTTGCGCTCGGACACGGTGGGCAATACATCGTCATGGTGCCGGATCTGCAGTTGATCGTCGTCACCACTGCCAATCCGCCTTACCAGGGCAACTATTGGGACACGGCCGACAAACAGGAACGAGCCATTATGGAGATCATTGACACCTATTTTGTTCGCGCCGCCGAAGAAACGTGATCACCCTGTGCCAAGGTTTTTCGTTGTGCATAATGAATAAATCTCTTAATTTAACCGGTTATGCAAAAAGTATCCTTCTCGAACCAGGAGAGGTCGTGAACCGACAAAGTGCTTATAGTTATTACCGGCCATGGCGACGCAGAGCGGCCATGCTATTTTTGCTGGTGGTGAGCAACATGCTGTGTGCTGAAAACTGGCCTACCTATCAGCACGACTATTATCGCAGCGGTGTGACCCGG